>NZ_JABXYK010000008.1 GCF_013378445.1 Mycoplana rhizolycopersici | reverse complement strand
GGGGACTTCCTGCTGTGAAGCAGCATGCATTGCATCATTCGAAAGCGGGGAGCGGCCGGCAAGGCCACTCCCTCAAGGCTTTTCACCGGATCGCCTGTCGCCCGGTGGATCGCTTGCGGCTCGGCGTCTCGACACTTGCCGTGCTGGCGGCGGTGGCGGGTCCGGCATATGCCCAGGAAACAGAGACCGAGGCCGACGCCGAAGCTGTCGGCAATTCCGAGCCGACGGTGCTCGAGCAGATCGTCGTAACCGCCACCCGCGTCGGCGAGCGGGTGTATGAGACGCTTTCCGGCTCCAGCGCGGTCGGTCGCGACCAGCTTGAGGTCGAGATGCCCGGCGCGCCGGTTTCACAGATCGTCACCCTGATGCCCAGCGTGACGACGCAGACTTCCGCGGACGATCCCGGGACTGCGATCAACATACGCGGGTTGCAGGATTTCGGGCGGGTCAATGTGCTCGTCGACGGTGCCAGGCAGAATTTCCAGAAGAATGGCCACGAGGCGAACGGAACGTTCTATCTCGACACCAACATGCTCAAGAGCGTGGAGGTCACCCGCGGGCCGGCGGCGACCGTCTACGGCAGCGGCGCAATCGGCGGGGTGATCAGCTTCACCACCATCGATGCCGACGACGTGCTGCGCGAGGGGGCGACCAAGGGCGGACGCGTCAAGCTCGGCTTCGACACGAACGGCCCCGGGCCGACCATCCACGGCGAGGCGGCAGCCCGCATCGAGGACAGCGCGGACTTCGTCGTCGCCGGCACCTGGTACAAGCCGAACGACTACAAATCCGGCGACGGTACGAAGGTGGATTCGGCGCAGGACCTGCGCTCTGGCCTTGCCAAGGCTCGTTTCCGTCCGACCGACGACCAGGAGATCACGCTTTCGGCGTCGCGCTACTTCAACTCGTTCGAAAACGGCAGCACGCTCATCCGCAACATCGACGTGACCGTCGATACGTTGACCGCCGGATACCGCTATACGCCCGATTCCGATTTCTGGGACCTCAGCGCCAAGATCTATTACAGCGGCACCCTGTCGGATCAGCAGGGGACGGGTGACATCGCCGGCGAGAGCCAGTCGTTCAAGGTCGGCACGACCGGCATGGACATCTTCAACACCTCGACCTTCGATACCGGGGCGGTGACCCATGAAGTCACCTATGGCGGCGATGTGTTCCGCGACAAGGTGAACACGAAGGACGAGCTGGGCAGCAGCGACGACCTGACGCCGCCGGGTACCCGCGTCGCCTATGGCGCGTTCGTTCAGGACAAGCTTACCTATGAGTGGCTGGAGGTCATCGGCGCGCTTCGATACGACGGCTACAGCCTCGAGAATGACGAGACGAAGACGGACGGCAGCCGCCTGTCGCCCAAGCTCACCGTCGGCGTTACCCCCTGGGATTCCGTGACCTTCTACGGCGGCTACTCCGAGGGATACCGCGCGCCGGCGCTGACGGAAACGCTCATCGAGGGCTTTCATCCGCCACCGGTCATGGGGCAGTTCTTCCCCAATCCGAACCTGAGGCCCGAGGTCGCCCATACGATCGAGGCAGGCGTCAACCTGCGTTTCAACGACATCTTCACCGGCTCCGACCAGCTAGGCGTGAAGCTGGGCATCTTCCGCAACAATGTCGATGACTATATCGACCAGGTTTTCGTGATGTTCCCCATCCCCGGGGGATACCAGTACCAGAACATCGCAAAGGCGCGCATCGAGGGCTTCGAGTTCGAGGCAAGCTATGATGCGGGCAGCGTGTTCGCGGGGCTGGCCGGCCAGATCCTCGACGGCGAAAACCTGACGACGGGTGGACCGCTGCAGAAGGTGCCGCCCTTCCGGGCGGTCACGACGCTCGGCTTCCGCGCCTTCGACGAACGGCTGAGTGCCGGCACCCGGCTGACGATTGTCGGCAAGAAGGACGATGCCGCCGCAACGGGGTTCGTCGGCGAGGCCTATCAGCTCGTGGACCTCTTTGCGCAGTTCGAGATCAACGAGACGGCGACGGCCAACCTGGCGCTGAACAACATCTTCGACCGCCAGTATACCCAGTATCTCAACGCCGATCCGAGCCCCGGCTTCAACGCCAAGGCATCGCTGACGATGAAATTCTAGCGACCAGATTCCGCCGCCGGACGCATGGCGGCCGGGCAAGGGAATGCAACGCGGAGCAACGACATGACGATTACGATCAAGCTAACGGCCAAGCTCGGCTCTTCCACAGGCGTCGATTTCAATACGGAGTACGCCAAGTTCTTCTCCGGCCTTGTGCCGACCGGCTGGCCCTACATCCTGGGCGGCTCCACCAATTTCCAGGGCGATCAGATCGTGCTGCTGGACAAGATCGTCTCCGGCAAGGAATCCGATACCAAAGCCATCATCCTCGACGGCAAGAACTTCGACTACTACTTCAACGGCCACACGCTGAGCGGCACACTCACGACTGTCAGGCTTTCGACGCTGGGCGACAGCTATAATAGCTCCAACGGTTCGTTCGATATGGAGGATGGCCATATCACCAATGTCCTGACGCCGATCGAGATCAGCGGGCTGAACATCTCCAATGCAAAGGGCGTGAAGGGCGAGATGCACGAGGTGATCTACGGCCTCATGGGGGGAGGCCATGACAGCGGCGGCATTTCGCAGGTGGCCGCGCTCAACGCTTTCGTCTGGGGGCAGGGGCACAATGTCGTCGGATCGGCGGGCACCGATAGCTACACCGGGACGAAATACGACGACACCATTCGCGGCAATGGAGGCAACGACGTGCTGGACGGGGGGACGGGCAAGGACGTCGCCGTCTATTCCGGTGCGAAAAGCAACTATACGCTGACCAAGAACGCCGATGGCACCGTGACGGTCAAGGATAATCGCTCGGGCGCGAACGACGGTCGGGACACACTGAAGAACATCGAGATCGCGAAGTTCTCGGACGGCAGCGTCGATCTGACCAAGCTGGGTTCGACCAACCTTGCCCCGACGTCGCTTGCCCTGTCGAAGTCGAGCGTCAAGGAGAACGTCGCGGTCGGTACCACGGTCGGCACGCTGTCGGCCAAGGATCCCGAAGGCAAGACGCTGAGCTACACGCTGACCGACAATGCCGGCGGCCTGTTCAAGCTCGATGGCAACAAGCTGGTCACCGCCAAGGCGGTCGACTACGAGGCGGTCAAGTCCGGCAAGGTTACCGTCGAAGTCTCCGACGGCGTCAACAAGGTCGCAAAGACCTTCACCATCGCCATCGAGGACGTCGACGACGTCAACAAGGCCCCGACGTCGCTTGCGCTGTCGAAGTCGAGCGTCAAGGAGAACGTCAAGACCGGCACAACGGTCGGCACCTTCTCGGCCGTCGATCCGGAAGGCAAGACGCTGAGCTACAAGCTGACCGACAATGCCGGCGGCCTGTTCAAGCTGTCGGGCACCAATCTCGTCACCGCCAAGGCGATCGACTACGAGAAGGTGCAGAAGGACACGGTGACGCTTCAGGTCACCGATGCGGATGGGGCGAGCGCGAAGAAGACCTTCACCATCAAGGTCACCGACGTGGTCGAGACGATCGCAGGGTCTTCGAAGGGCGAAACGCTGAAGGGCGGCATCGGCGCCGACCTGATCAAGGGCGGGGCCGGCAACGACACGCTCTACGGCTATGCCGGCAACGACCACCTGAAGGGCGAGAAGGGCAACGACATCCTGATTGGCGGCAAGGGCGCCGACCGGCTGGACGGCGGGGCGGGCAACGACACCGCCTCCTACCAGGGGGCTGCGAAGGGCGTCACCGCCAGCCTTTCCAAGCCTTCGCTCAACACCAATGACGCCAAGGGCGACGTCTATGTCTCGATCGAGAACCTGACCGGCTCGAAATACGCCGACAAGCTGACCGGCGACAGCAAGGCCAACATCCTCACCGGCGGCGCCGGCAACGACGTGCTCAAGGGCGGGGCCGGCAACGACACGCTGATCGGCGGCAAGGGGGCGGACGACCTCTATGGTGGCAAGGGAGCGGATACCTTCCTGTTCAAGTCGCTCGCAGACCTCGCCAGCTCGAAGGCCAAGACCGACACGATCTTCGACTTCTCGCAGAAGGAGAAGGATCTGATCGACCTGACCGGCATCGACGCCGTCACCACCAAGTCGGGCAACCAGGCGTTCTCGTTCATCGGCACGGAGAAGTTCTCCAAGACCGCCGGCGAGCTGCGCTACTTCAAGGAGAAGGCCGACACCTACGTCTATGGCGACGTCAACGGTGACGGCAAGTCCGACTTCGCCATCCACATCGACAACCTCGTCAATTTCAAGGCGGACGACTTCCTGTTGTAACGGCAACGGGCGCACGATCGGCCGAACCGGCTGGCCGTGAGGCCGCAAACACATCGAAGCCGCTCATCGCAGGATGGGCGGCTTTTTCGGTGCGACTGCGGCACTTTATGCGTCTGCTGCCGGCCGATAGGAAACGAGCGGTTGCGCGGAGGGAACGTAGAGCGGATGCCGTGGGGAACCGTTCGCCGTGGTGCCGAGGCAATGCAAGTGGTTCCCCGTGAGGCGCAGGGCGTCGCCTGCGCGGGCGCGGGCCAGGGGATGCGAACCCCAGGCTGCGACCACGGCGCCTCTGCCGCCTGCACCGGTGCGGGCTTCGCGGCATGCCATGGCGAGGTAGGTGTCGTTTTCGGGACCGATCGGATGCACTTCTCGGTAGAGCTCGTCCGGGTTCGTCGCGCGAAGCCCATAGAGGTTCACGGCAATCATTGCGCCGTAGCCCCATTGCCGGGAGAAGGATAGGCAGCGCCGGATGGTCGGATCGTTGCTGCTGGCGTCGGCCTGCGACGGGTTCAGCATGATCCAGGCGACGATGCCGCCGGTCTCCGACCATCGGCGCCGCAGAGCATAGCGATACCGGCCGCACGGCGAGACGACAGCATTGCTCGCGCAGGCCTCCGGCAGCAGACCGGTCATTGGACAGGCGGGCGCGGCCCGCCATCGCGGCAATCCGGGCAATTTTGCATCTGCCAGCTGGTCATGTCATGCGGGCGCTTTTCGGCCGGAGGCTCGGTCAGGGGCCCTGCCGACGTGCAGGCCGTCAGCGCCAGTGCGAGAAGAATGTGCCTCATCGCCATCCTTTACCCTCCGCCGAGCCGTTGACGAGTGTACGCGAACCTGGCCGATCACGCGAACGTGCGCGCAAGGACGAAATTCCGCCGCGCTGATGGCGGATAAGCGATGTCAGCCTTGCGCATGGTCTGGCGGTCTTTATCTAAGGGGTCGCTTCCTCAGTTGCCGCCCGGCAGGTACCGAGCGATGAGGGGCGGCGGCGCCAACGCCAAATTGCAGTATATGGGACGGCAGAAAATGTTGAATTTCGGGCGCTTGGTAAAGCTGCGGGCTTTCTTTTCGCGGGGGTCGCTGAAAATCGGCAGGCGACCGAAGATGCCGTACCTGCCGCGTTTTCGCTGGCGCCAGGGCACGATCCGGATCGGCGATCGCATCTCGACACGATCGGGCGTGGTGATCGACGCGCAGAGCGGCGACATCGAAATCGGCCGCAACGTATCCATCAACGATCATTCGGTCCTGCTTGGCCACGGCGGCATCCGAATCGGCGACGACGTCCGAATCGCCGCGCATGTCGTCATCGCTTCCTTCGAACACGGATATGACGATGTGGACCTGCCCATCCGCCGCCAGCCTATCGTCAGGAAGCCGATCGTGATCGAGGACGACGTTTGGATCGGCGCCGGCGCGAAGATCCTCGGCGGCAGCCATATCGCAAGGGGTTGCGTCATCGGCGCAAACAGCGTCGTCAAGGGCACGACGGTGCCCTTCGGCGTTTACGGCGGCGCGCCAGCGCGACTTCTGAAGATGCGCGGCGCGCGCAAGACGCCGCCGATCGAGCTTGCAAGCGTACGCGCCGAGCGCGGTCGAAACAGCGGCGCGCATTGACAGCCGCGCCACCGGCTGCATCTTATCGGAGAAGAAACAGATCTTCGATGGACGGCAAGAGTGGCATTTTCAGACGCAAAGACCCGGATTTACCGGCGGATCAAGTACAATCTCCTGCGTCCCGCCCCTCCGGCCACCGTCGTGCCACTTGACGGTCCGGTCGTCGTCGTCGGCTCCGCGCCGGTTTCCCACAAGCCCGCAGGTTTCGACGAGAGTTTCCGCGTCGTCACCATCAACGGTGCGCAAACCGTCACGCAGCGCTGGGGTTTGAAGGCGCCGGATATCACCTTCATGATGTTCAACCAGGTGCGCGGCACGAACACCAATGCGGTGGAGGTGCGCCGCGTTCTGTCGGGACAGAGGACCGGAGCCCTCTACGTCCTTCTGTGGCGTGACGGGCGGTCGTCGCTGGAGGAGGGGCTGAAGGCGTTCGACTATGGCTACGACAACCTCACCATCGTCGATCGATACCAGCGCATGGCGCTGCTCGATCGTATCTGCGGCTTCAAGAGCGACGAGCTGGATGCCGAGAGCAAATGCTCGAACGGCATCAACGCGGCCCTCTTCGCCCTCTATCACGGGGCACCGGCGGTCATCCTGACCGGCATCAATCCGCAGTCCACCGGACACGTCTACAATCAGGAAAACCTTGTGCGGTTTCATCGCGACATGGACCAGAAGGTCCTGCAGCGGCTGCGCGAAAAGGGCTATCCCGTCTTCACCGCCGATCCCGAAGTAGCCGAGACGTCGGGCCTGCCGCTCTGGCAGGGGCGCGCCTGACAGAGACGGGCCTGACGCGGCAAGACCGCAGCCAGCCGGCGTGGTGCGGGCCTCAAGACGTGGCAGCGCCTGCGGAGGGGCGGGGCTGTTGCGCGGACGAAAGCCGGATGCCGTGCGCGGCAATGAAATCGAGCATGCTGCGATCTTCGGTTTCCGCCTGCTGGATGTTGCTCAGCGTGGTGCGCATCTTTTCCTCGAGCCGATCGGCGGAAACGGCGTAGTTCGAGCCGCGCGCCATCTTCGCCAGCATCTCCTCTTCGGACTTGCTGTAGTAGTGGTTCAGCTGGAGGAAGGCATTGGAATAGAACTTCTGGTCCTTGCGGCCGTCGCGGCTGGTGCGGAAGCCGGCATCGTTGACCGTCGCATCGCCGAATTGACGCGTCTTGAACTGGTGGATCGTCACCTCCACCACCTCGCAGGGGTCGACGATGCATTTGAAGTTCGTCGAGTGCTCCTGGCGGCTGATCGGCTCGGCGCCGCGCCGGGTATAGTTCAGCGTGACCGGGCCGTCCGGCCGTCTCTTGTGGCCGCTGGTCCCGAACATGTGCCAGGGCAGCGAGACGTTGGGAAACCCGCCGGTCGCGGCCAGGGCTTCCTCGATCGTCGCGCCCTTGCGCGGCAGGAGGAATTCGTCGGCATCGACGAAGGCCATGCGCTGGAAGTTGCCGCCGAAATTCAGGATTGCGTGGGCGTGCGCCAGCACCTGGCCATCAATCAGCTGCTCGGCCTTGGTGGCGACGACGCGGCCAGCCCACGGCATCAGCGTCAGCTCACCCGGCGAAAGCACGTCGCGCACGATTGCGCAGGTCTCGTCGGTCGAGCCGTTGTCGTAGACGACGAAGTGGCGGACGCCGACGGCCCGGTGGAACCGCAGCCATTCCTCGATGTAGCTCGCCTCATTCTTGACGCAGAGTGCAATGGCGATGCCGTGCCGGTCCGGGGCGGGTGGCGGCGGCGTGATGGTCAGGGCCTTTATGCCGCTCTTGCTTTTTCCGAACCAGCGCATTCCGCCTCCAGAAGTCCCGTTTTCATGCCCGGTCGCACGACCGGCGCACTATATATTGCGCATTGTCATTACAGGCCAGTGGCTGGCCTAAGATAGGCGTTTGTGCCTGCCGCTCCGGCCTTCTGTCGCATTGACATCGCTTCTTTCCTCATGCACACGATACCCCCGCTGCCGGCCCGCGACGCGCGGCGCGGTGGCAAATTGAGATTTGCCAACAGACAAGCTGAAATGCCCCATGGACGGGTAGAAAAGCGGAAGGCTTCGACATGAGAGATGACGTCGCACGTATTTTTGTCGGTTTTGATTCCAAGGAAGTTGTAGCTTATCACGTTCTTTGCCAGAGCATTATTGAACGCTCCAGCATTCCGGTGGTGTTTTCACCGATCGTTCTGAACAATCTTGGCCCGATGTTCTACCGCGAACGCAACGCGTTGCAGTCGACCGAGTTTTCTTTCTCGCGCTTCCTCGTGCCTTATCTCAGCGGCTTCGAAGGCTGGAGCATGTTCATGGATTGCGACATGCTGGCGCGCGCGGACATCGCAGAGTTGTGGGCATTGCGCGACGACAAGTACGCCGCAATGTGCGTCAAGCACGACTACGTTCCGAAGATCGAAACGAAGTTCCTCGGCCAGACGCAGACCAAGTACGAGAAGAAGAACTGGTCGAGCATGATCCTCTTCAACAATGCCAAGTGCACGGCGTTGAGCAAGGAGTTCGTCAACACCGCAACGGGCCTGCAGCTTCACCAGTTCAAGTGGCTGGAAAGCGACGACCAGATCGGCTCCGTGCCGGTCGAATGGAATTATCTCGTCAACGAGTACGACTATCGCGACGATGCAAAGATCGTACACTTCACCGACGGTGGTCCCTACTTCGACGAATACAAGGACGACGACTATGCCGAGGAGTGGTTCGCGATGCGCGACCGCGTGCTCTCGGTGCAGCAGAAGGCATAGTTCTTGGCGCAATCGCCCGATACTCCCATGGCCGATTCCGCGAACGGCGCCCTGCCGCCGCGGGGGGCAACTTCGGGGCTGACGCAGCCGGATGGATGGCGTCAGCTCCTTTCCTCATATTCGGACATCGTGCTCGTCGCCAACAGCACGGCGTCGAACGTTCGCGAGCTGCGGGCCCAGTATCCGGCGGACACGCTGTTCGTGTTCTTCAACAAGGTCTTCAAGGTTCTCGACCAGCCGTTCGAAGGGCATGCGCTGCTGATCACGCGCGGGCAGCCGCGCGGAGCGGGGATAGTCTATCGCGGTGAGGTGGACGAGGTTCTGTCGTTCTTTGACAAGGCGCATTTCCTCGGCATCATGAACATCCGCCTTGCGGAAGACGAAAAGCCGAACACGGCCGCCGATTTCCACGATGCGCCGACCGGGCATCTGGATCTGCGCGGGCATTTCGATCCGCTCTACACCGAAGGCAAGGTGCCGACGAGCGGCTTTGCCATGGCGATCTGGCTGAGCGAACTGCGGTTGCCGGGGCGGATCACCCTTGCCGGCTTTTCCGCCCGCCGCAGCGAGAAGTGGCGCGTGGTCTCGGTTCACGACTGGAGCTTCGAGCAGGTCTTTTTGCGGCTGTTTTCCCGTCTCGGCAAGATTGCCATCCATGGCGGCGCCGGATCGAACCCCTACCAGAAGCTTGCCGAGCGTTTCCCGGAAATTCCACCGGCCGAGATCGCGCTCGCCGCATCCGAGGTGCTGTCGGAGCGGCTGTCCAATACCGACGCGGAGGTGGACAAGCTGATCTCGCTGACGAATATCATCCGCGCTGCCGACAATTTTCTGCGCAGGCTGAAGCCTTCGCTCTTGAGAAAGCGCAAGCGGTCCTGACCGCTGCATCCTGTGCGCCGGGCAAATGTGGCTTCGCAATGCGGCGGGTGGTGATCCGCTGAAACTCCGCAACCGTTGAGCGGTGTCTTTCTACCGGGCCGCACAGTAGCCTGTGACGACAGAATGGCGCGGGTCGTCGGCCCGACATCCGGACGTTGCGCTATCTCTTTGTTTTGATGCAGTTCCATCCGGAAGCCTGCCGCGTTCACGGCGGAGCTTTCAACGTCGGTTATGGTTGTAGCCAAGATCGCGGCAGGTAACGATGCAGCAAAGCTTGCTCAAGGCGATCCTGTTTGCCGACGCTGTGCAATACAGCCAGCACATGGCGCACGACGAGCCATCCACCGTCGAATTCATCCAGCGCTGCTTCGACGTATTTCGCGAACTGGCCCCGCTGTATCGCGGCGAAATCCTCAAGACGATGGGGGACGGGGCACTGGCCGATTTCGAGTCCGCGGTCGAGGCGCTACGGTTTGCGCTGGAGGTGCAGAAGCGGTTTCGCCAGTTGGGCGCTTACCTGCCGGAAGAACGCCGCATCAGCTTTCGCATGGGGATCGATCTCGGCGAGGTGCAGTTCCGCGACGGCGAACTCTTCGGCCACATCGTCAATGTTGCCGCGCGCCTGCAATCGCTCGCGGAGCCGGGCGGCATCTGCGTTTCGCAGGCGGTACTCGATCAGGTCGACCGCCACGTCGTCGCCACCTTCCGCAATCTCGGCCCGCAGGCGTTAAAGAACATACCGCGGCCGGTTGTCGCCTACCAGGTCGTCGGCGGCGAAGACAGGCGCGGGGAGCGCGAACGCCGCCTGTGGCGCAAGCTCTCGGTTTCCGTGCTTTCCCGGATGGCGGCCTTCAGCGAGGCGGGCGAGGAACTGACACCGAACTCGCCCAAGGTTCGCGCGCTTCTCGGCTATCTCGCGCTCAGCCATCGCTCGCACGAGATGCGGGAGCGGCTGGCGGGGCTTTTGTGGAGCGACCGTGGCCATGCGGCGGCCCGGCACGCGCTGAGCGCTGCGTTGAAACAGATCGGCGAGGTGTTCAGGCGAGGGCAGTGCGAGGCGCCGGCCACCGATCTCGGAAAGGTCAGCGTCGCGCCCGGTAGCATCGAGGTGGATCTGCACCTGATCAGCGAAGGGCTGGCGCAAGGCGCGATCGCGCGCGAATTGCTCGACGGCCGCGCCTCGCCGGACGAGATCCTGGCCGGGCTCGATCATGTAGACGAGGTGTTCGCCTCATGGCTGCGGGTGGCGCGCCACCGCTGGCGCGAGCGGCTGGTGGAGCAACTGGAGCAGTGCGTGGAGCGCTTTTCGGGTGATCTCACGGCGATGAAGCCGGCCGCCACCGCACTGCTTGCCATCGATCCGACCCATGAGCGCGCCGCCTGCATCTTGATGCGCGCCTTCGTGGCCGAGGGGCAGGCGGCTGCGGCCCTGCGGGTCTATCGCAACCTGAACGACGTGCTCGCCTCCGAATTCGGAATCGGGCCATCGGGGGAGGCGCAGGAGATCGTCGCGCTGATCCGCTCGGGGCGATCTGATGCGAATGGCAGCGGTCCGCGCGCCGTTGCCGCGCGAATCCAGAGCGGGCGGCTGCCGGTAATCGAGGTGCGGCCCTTCGACGGAGCGGAGGAGGCCGCCGGTGCGGCGCACCTGTTGAGCGGCTTCCGCGCCGATATCGTCGGATGCCTGACCAAATTCCGGGAATGGGTAATCATCGAGGACCGCGGCGAGGGGTCGGCAGATGCGGACGGGTCCACCATCGACTATCGGCTGGATGCGCGGACGCCGGTTGGCGAGGGGGTGATCGTCATCACGCTGACGGATGTACGGAGCAATCATGTGCTCTGGAGCGAGCGCTTTCCGCTGGCGCTCGACAACTGGATTGCAGCATCGGCCGGCATCGCGCGTCGGGTTGCGGCGACGCTCGATATCTATCTTTCCGTCGAGCGCGTGGCCGGCGGTGGCGGACGGCGCGACGTTTCGCTTTCCGCCTATGACGCCTGGCTACGCGGCGAAAACCTGCTTCTGCGCTGGGCGCCGGAAGCGGAGACCGAGGCGGAGGGGCTGTTTCGAGATGTCATCCAGGCGATGCCGCAGTTTGCCCCCGCCTATTCGAGCCTTGCCAGCATCTTCAACGTGCGCCACCTGATCGTGCCGGGGTTCCGGCGGGATCCCGCGCTTGCGTCCGAGGCGCTTCGGCTGGCGCAGACGGCAGTCCAGCTCGACCCGCTCGAAACGCGCGCCCACCTGACGCTTGCCTGGTCCTGCATCATGGCGGGCCGGTTCGAGCAGGCGGCGATCCACTACGACCTCGCTTTCGAGCTCAATCCGAACAATCCGCGCACGCTGCTTTCCTGCGCGCACGGGCTCGCCTTCCTGGGCGATGCTGCCCGGGCGGAACTGATGGAGCGGCTGGCGCTGGAGCTTTCGCCGGTGATCGCGTCCTACCAGTGGGGCTATATCGCCGGCATTCATTTCATCGCGGGCGACTATGCCGGAAGCGTCTCGGCGGCCGAGAAGGGAACGGGCAGCATGCTGGACCTGCATGCCTGGCGGGCGGCCGCACTCGCTCATCTGGGCCGATCCGACGAGGCCCGCGTGGCCGGAGATGAACTGCTTGCATCCGTGCGCCGGCAATGGGGAGAGACAGCACCCGACGACCGCGGAATCGTCTCCTGGGTACTGCATGGCCTGCCTTTCAAGGAAGACAGGGCGCGGCAGCGGCTCGTGCGCGGCCTTCATCTCGCCGGCCTTGCCGTAGAGTGAGCCAGAAAGCCCGATCGAGCCGGTGCTATCGGTTCCTAAGATCGAGACTTGGTATAAGCGGCAAAAGTGCAGGAAATGGTTCCCTAGAATTTTATGGGGTGATGGCGCGTCTAGGAGAGTATCGGCGCCAGTCTGCTGCGTTTCGCCCTTTGCCGCCATGCGCCGCCGATCGACCTACAGAGAACTGTACCTGCCGTTTGGAGGGTGTGATGAGAGCGTTCAGCAAGACGATCGCCTTCATGATGTCGCTTTGGTTGCTCTGCACGGCGACCGCGCTGGCGCAGACGGTCAAGGTCGGAATTGCCGCCGAGCCTTATCCTCCGTTTGCCTCGTCGGATGCCAGCGGCAAATGGGGCGGCTGGGAAATCGAGTTCATGGAAGCGCTTTGCGCCGAGGCGAAGATCGATTGCGTCCTGACGCCGGTCGCCTGGGACGGCATCATTCCCGCGTTGACGACGGGCAAGATCGACATCATCGCCGCCTCCATGTCCATCACCGAGGACCGCAAGAAGCTCATCGACTTTTCCGAACCCTACTATCGCTCCCCCGTTCGCATCGTCGGCCCGAAGAACCGGCAGATGGAGGCGACCGCCGCCGGTCTCAAAGGCCTCGTTCTCGGCGTGCAGGCTGCGACGACGCATGAGGACTACGTCCACAAGCACTTTGCCGACAGCGTCGCCGAGATCAAGATCTACCAGACCCAGGACGAGGCGCAGCAGGATCTCGTTTCCGGTCGCATCGACGCGCTGCAGGCAGAGGCGATCGGCCTCGATGCCTTCCTCGAATCCGAACCCGGGAGTTGCTGCGAGTTCAAGGGCGACGTGCCCGATGATCCGGATCTCCTGGGTGAGGGTGCGGGCCTGGGCCTGCGCAAGGGCGACGACGCGCTGCGGGAGAAGCTGAACGCGGCGATCAAGGCGATCCGCGCCAATGGAAAGTACAAGAAAATCACGGACAGGTACTTCTCCTTCGATATCTACGGGCAATAGCGAACGATCGGAGCGGGGTGGCCATGGATGCAGGCGTCGAAACCGCTCTCCAGTCTCTCTTCGAGATCGTCCCGATCAATCCGCCGGAGTTTCCGGTGCATTTGACCATTGGGATGCCGCGCGCGCCGGGCGAGACAAGCGGTCTGTGGCTTCCGGACGCCGCCCGCCCCGAAAGCGGGCGGCTGGTTGCCGGGCGCGGGCTTGCGGCGGACGAGGCGCGCGTGAGTTGTGCCGGAGAGGCGGCGGAGCTCGTCTCCTGTGCCGCCTGGGGCGACGAGCCCCTTGTTCGCGCCTCCTTTGCGAGCCTGGGCAAGGCTGCGGTTCATCCGGCATCCCTGCTGCTTGCAAGCGATGAACAATACGAGTTGCGGGAGAGCTGGAACCTCCGCCATGGCGGTTACGATTGGCTGCCGGAACGCTTCGACGAGCATGCGGAAGTGGAATGGGTGGAGGCCTTTTCGCCTGACGGGTCCGACCGGGCCTATGTCACGGCTGCACAGGCCTATATCGGCTACAGCGAAGCCGGCGCGGCGGGCACATATGCCTTCGCCGACAGCAATGGGTGTGCGGCCGGCCGGACGCTTGAGGACGCAGCTGTGTCAGCCTTCCTGGAACTGGTCGAGCGCGACGCGACGGCGCTGTGGTGGTATGGCCGGCATAGGCGGCCCGCCGTGCCCCTCGACGGGGTGGCGGGGGCGCCCGCAATCGTCGCCTGGCTGGGAGGTCGGGGGCGGACCTGCCATCTCCTGGATCTCACCCCGGATTTCGGCATCGCCGTGCGTGCGGCGATTTCCGCAGGCGAGCACGGCGGGACGGTCGCGATCGGTGTTGCTGCGCACTTCGATCCGCATCGGGCCGCGACGGCGGCGATGACGGAAATGATGCAGACGCTTTATTCGCTCGACCTGCGCCGGGCGATGCCGGCGGAAGCGGGGGATCCGTTCCAGTTCTGGCTCGACACGGTCAGCTACGAAGCGATGCCGCACCTTGTGCCGGCCGGACCGATGGCTTCCGGCGCCGATGGCGCCGGGCCGATGCCGGCCACGTTGGAGCAGTGCGTCCGCCTCTGCCGGGATCGGGGCCTGCGTCTTCTGATGATCGACATGACACGCGCCGGTCTCGGCGTCCCGGTCGTCCGCGTCATCGTGCCGGGGCTTCGGCCGCTTTCCGCCCGCTTTGCGGCCGGCCGCCTGTTCGACGTGCCGGTGCAACTGGGATGGTGCGGCCGCCCCCGGACGATCGCCGAATTGAACGACGTGCCCTTTGTTTAACGCGTGTCGCGTCTATTTGGAGCCATTCTGCCGGAGCAGACGGGACACGCTTAGGCTTCCGGCGTCATCTCAGGCGAGGCCTCCTCATCTGCAGCGCCGCAGCAGGATGGTCCCGAGCAGATAGGCCATGGCATCCGTCTCCTTGGCGGCATTCTTGATGCGCGTGACGATGTCGGAGAGGTATTGCTCGTTCAGCTCCGGCTTTTGCGACGGCGTAATCATCACCACCTTGCGGAGGCCGAAATTGTCGTCGTCCGATCTCAGCTTGAGGCGGAACGAGCGTCCCGTGGTCGGTGTTGCAATCAGCCGGCCCTGACCGTCAAGGGTGACCGGCCAGTCGTTGATGCCGTAGGTGACGAGCACATTGGCCGTGTTGACGAGGGTTTTGATCCATTCCTCGAAAAGTTCGCTGGGCGACACGGCGCCGCTGGAGAAGTCCGGATAGAGGCGGTTGTATTCCTTGGCGGCGAGCTTGCCGCCTTCGAACTCGCTTCCGTTTAGGCGCACCTTGAACGTTGACATGTCGTCATCCTTTCCTCTTTCGGTTGGTCATCGGGTGGACAGGCCTGCGAATGCGATCAGGTCGGGGAAGCTGTATCGTTCCGGGTGGGACGGGCGGAGGCGTGGATCGGGGCGCCAGCCGCTGCCAAGGATGGAAGGCCGGGCCGCTTCGATCGCCGCGTGCAGCGTCTCCATGACGATGCGACTGCCGACCGGCCCGAGGCGCATACCGTTTTGCAGGATGGCGGCTTCCTTGAGGATGTAGAGCCAGAGCGGCGGGTGCTCGGCAAGCGTGCCGCCGCCATCTCTTATCGACAGCGTCAGAAGCCGCCGGGCCTCGTCGGGCTCGTCGCGAAGCATCTCTTTCGAGGTAAGCAGCCGAAAGCAGGGCCGGCCCTGCGTCCGTAACCGCGCCAGTATTCGCGCCGCCGCCGCCGGCCCGCTGTTCAGGCGCAGCGAGAGGCCACGCAGCAGCGAAAGCGCGGCGATGTTGGAGGACGGCTGCAGGCTGCTGGCCGCTAGCTGTGGTAGTGCCTGATGCGGGATCTGCGACAGGGGCTGGGCGAAGACCGTGTCGATGCGCGACGCCAGCAACGGAGGCAGGCCGAAGCGTCCCGGCGGATCGCCAAGCAGGCGGGTCCAGTCGGCAATCCAGTCGTCGAACAGGCGGGTGCGGGCCAGATCGCCGGTTCCGTCCAGCGGCCTGTCGCTGCTGTTGAACGTGTTGCGCCAGAAGGCATAGAGCCGGGCTCCGGGATTTTCCGCATTCCAGCAGCGGTAGAGATTGCGGATCATCGCGTGGCCGAAGCGGGCGCAGGCGGCGGCGAACTCCAGCGGTATTGCAAAATCGCCGTCGATTTCCGGCCCGGCGTGTACGACGCAGCGACCGTTGGCCATGACGTCCTCATACACCGCCGGATCAATGAGGCGCGGCAGCAGGTCGTGGATGACGACGGACTGAAAATGGGCGACGGCAAGCGCACGCGCGTCGCTCCGCGACAGGCCGGGGCAGGCGGCCACGATGGCGTTATGGAAGCGGAGGACGGCCACATGCGTCTGCGCCAGCGGCAGGTTGTCGTCGCTGCGGGTATCGCAGATCGCCGCACGTCCCGTCCCGTCGCGCGGCAGGTCGCAAGGCTGGCCGCGCGGGATGGTCCTGCCGACGGGCAGCGCAACGGCGCGCCCGTCGCGTGCCGACCTTTCACCGAAGACGCTATCGAGTTCGAGGCGGCCGGAATGGCGGTTGAAGGGCGACGCACCGGCGGCCGGCACGACCATCAGGGTCAGGTCGTGGAAGACGAACTGGCAGAGGTAAGTGTAGCCGACCGGTATGTCGGTTTCGGCTTCCTGGTTGGTGTCGTTGAAGCGGAAGGCGGCGCCCAGAGCGACAAGGTGTTCGATCGAGGGATGAAGGTGATCGGGCAGCATGCCGAAGCATCGGCGATAGGAATAGTGCTCCGCCGGGCTCCGATGTTCCGGCGATACGGGGCAGACTGTGATGCTATCGGCAACGGGCGAACGCCCCGATGTGCGGGCAGGGCGGGCCCTGGCCGTTGCGGGCGATTGCCGATGGTGACGGTCCGCCATGCCGAACAGCCTCCCTGATCCCGGAGCACATGCGTGATCCAGATCCCCCGGGGCGCATGTATCAGCTGAATGACAAAACAATCATCAAGAACGGATCTCTGCTTTCGGCCACTCTCATGCCTGCCATGGCATTCGAGGACATAAACCTGCTGGAAGTGCCACAATGGTAACACCTGCCGGAATCGCTGTCGATCAAGCCGAAAGCAGTACGGAGCGCGCATTGCAGGGAGAGAGACGCCGCCCATTGTGCGCTCTGCTGTCGGCGATATGTTTGAATCTCTGTGCATCCGCGGGCTTTACTTGGCTCCACTGTCCAGTTTTCGCATTTTCGTGTTCGAAAGGCTTTCCATGCCCCTGCAAAACCGCGTAACCCCCTTCGCAGACATCGTCGCCGTCGAGGCGCGCGGCCTCTTCACCGGCAATCGCGGCATTCTTCACGATCCTGAAACGCGCTCGCTCACACGGCGGCGATGGACGACGAAGGCGTGGATCACCTGCGCTTGCGAATACAAGGGCATCCGGCGCGAGGTCATGGCGCGGCGCAGCTGGACGGAACTGTTCTTTCTGGACGAAGCGACGGCGCTGGCTGCGGGGCATCGTCCCTGTTTCCTCTGCCGGCGCGACGCGGCGCTGGCGTTCCGGCAGGCATGGAGCGTGGGGCGCGCGGTTGCGGCGCCGGGTGCGGCGGAAATCGATGCCGCGCTGCACGCGGAGCGGCTGGACAAGGGGCGCAAGCGGCTTCATCCCCTCCGCCGTCCGGTGGGAGCGCTGCCGGACGGGGCGATGGTGGCGGCCGGCGGATCGGCCCTTCTGATCAGGAGCGGACAAACCTTTCTCTGGCAACCGGATAGCTATCGCCCGGTGCCGCTGCCGGACGTGATCGACGGCCTGCTGACGCCGCCGTCGACGCTTGCAGCGCTTGCAGCCGGTTATTCCCCGATCCTGCATCCGTCCGCCCGTGGCCCGGACGCATAGCTCAAGCCGTCAACCCTTCAGACCAATCCTTCACCGTCTGCGCCAGCGTTTGCAGATGATCGGCAGCGGAAAAGCCGGAAATCGTCTTGCGCGGCTTGAGGTCGTGATCGCCGTCCTCAAGCCAGAGCATCCGGATCGCGGGCGAGAGACGATAGTGCGCGACGTCCTCACGCGTGCCGAACTCGTCGCGGGTGCCCTGGCAGATCAGCGTCGGCGTCTTCAGGTCGACCAGATGCGCGGTGCGCAGCTGTTTCGGCTTGGCCGGCGGATGGAACGGGTAGCCAAGGCAGAGGAGGCCGGCGATCGTTCGCGCTGCGTAAAGTTCATCCGCGATCATGCTCGCCACGCGTCCCCCCAGCGACTTGCCGCCGATGATCAGTCGCCCGGATGCCGGCAGGCTGGCGACGGCCTCCAGGTATTCCGGCTTCAGCGTCTCGCCCTTCGGCGACGGTTTGCGCTCGCCGGAAACGCGCCTTGCAGCCATGTAGGCGAATTCGAAGCGCGCGACGCGAAAGCCGATGCCTGCGAGCGCCTGCGCGGTCGCCGTCATCGACGCGGAGTCCATCGGAGCGCCGGCGCCGTGCGCCAGGAGGATGGTCGTTTCTGAATGGGCAGGGCCGTCGAACAGGAATTTGTCGCTCATGACTGGTTTCCTTACGGGCGGTGGCGGGGCGGAACGATTTGCACGCAGCAGTGGTTTCGAAAGCGGGAGAGCACCATGTATGCTGCCTGCCGAAACGTAAAGTCTGCATTTTTTCGCAACGGCGATGACGGTTCCAAGGTCTGCGTTCCGCCGAACCGTCGTTTGTGGCGCTTGCTTGCGCGCAGAACGGCGCGCGAGGTGTCGGACTAATCTGTGGACCGCTACGCATGCCGCGCGATTCCTCGCCAGGCACCCTTGAAACATGCGCCGAATATTCACATATCGGCTGCCTGCCTGCAAAACGGAGGGTCATGGGATCGGCGTTGCCGAGCCGTGAAGCGTTCCGACAGGATGAGGGCGCTCCCCGCAAGGGTCGAGCGCCCTCTTTGCAGGCAGGCTGCCGATTGCACGGCCGATGCGTGCGGACCGCTGCAGCTTCTTGCGCGGGCGTGAACATGACGGGAGTTGCCGTAGCCCCTTGATCTCGCCTGCGGATTGAACGACCCTGCCGGCAGTGTATCCAGCCGGAGGAACGGCGAATGAACGAGCGCTTCTCCCAGTCGGGGCAGGTGGCGGGCCAGAAGGTAGAGCAGGGCGAAAGCGGTGCAATTGCACCGGCGGGCCAGGTCTGGATCGAAGGCGGCACCTTCGTCATGGGATCCGACCGCCATTATCCCGAAGAGGCGCCGGCACACCCCGTTCGCGTCGATGGCTTCTGGATCGATGTCGCGCCGGTGACCAACCGCCAGTTCATGGCCTTCGTGGAGGCGACCGGCTACGTCACCGTGGCCGAGAAGCGGGCAAGTGCGGAGGACTATCCCGGCGCCGCACCGCAGATGCTCAAGGCGGGCTCGGTGATCTTCGATCCGCCGAGGCGGATAACCGGGCCGGATCCTTCGCAATGGTGGCACTACAAGTTCGGCGCGAACTGGCGCCGGCCGTTCGGCGGCCAGAGCAATATTCGCGGCAAGTACGACCATCCCGTCATTCAGGTGTCCTATCTGGACGCCATGGCCTATGCCGAGTGGGCGGGCAAGGATCTGCCGACGGAGGCAGAGTGGGAATATGCCGCCAAGGGCGGGCTGGAGGGGACGGAGTTCGCCTGGGGCGACGAACTGGTGCCTGACGGACGCTTCATGGCCAACACCTGGCACGGCATCTTCCCGACGGAAAACCTCAAGCCCGACGGTTTCGAGCGCACCTCACCGGTCGGAAGCTTCCCGCCCAACGGCTACGGGCTCTTCGACATGATCGGCAACGTCTGGGAATGGACGAGCGACTTCTGGTCGTCCCGCCATCCCGAACCGGCCGGGAGCAGTTGCTGCGTTCCGGTCAATCCGCGCGGCGGCGGCGTGGAGGAAAGCCGTGATCCGCGCCTGCCGGACGTGATGATCGCGCGCCGTGTGGTCAAGGGCGGCTCTCACCTGTGCGCCCCCAACTATTGCCGACGCTATCGGCCGGCCGCGCGGCATGCGCACGAGGAGAACGCGGCGACGACCCATATCGGCTTCCGCTGCATAACCCGCAGATAGACGCGCCGGAGCAATGCGCTCCTTCGTTCCGCCATCGGCACTTGTGCCTGGACTGGCCGCAGGCTACGCAGACGGAACAGGCAGCACAGGACTGGGGAGGAGACAGGCATGACCGAGGATTTCAAGAGCGACATCGCGCGGCTCGAGGAACAGGAGGAACTGCTGCGGTTTTCACGCTTCGACACGGATACCGCCTGGAGGCTCGGCAATATCCTGCGCGAGATCGCGCTGGAGCGCGGTGCGGCGATTGCGATCGACATTTCGCTGCGCGATCGCATCCTGTTCCACACCGTCATCGAGGGAACGTCGACCGACAACGCCGAATGGATCCGGCGCAAGCGCAATACCGTATTGCGGCTGTGGCACTCATCCTATCTCGTCGGCCGGCGGCTGGCGCTCGCGCACCGCGGCCAGGAGGAGGCGCACAACCTGCCGCTCTCCGACTTCGCCACCCATGGCGGTGGATTTCCGATCCTGGTCGATGGGCTCGGCTGCGTGGGCTCGGTGACGGTTTCCGGCGTGCCGCAACGCATCGACCATGCGATCGTCGCCGATGGGCTTGCGGGCGTTCTGGGTGTCGATCTCGGAGAGGCGCGCCTGCCGGACTGACCAGCCTCCTGAGGGCCGCCGCCGCTATGCTCGCGGCGGCTTCCATCATCTTCCGTCAGCCTTCGTGCCAGGCCTTGCCGAGCACGCGCAGCCAGTTCTCGCGGCAGATTTTCGCAAGCGCATCCTCGTCATAGCCGGCGGCCCGGAGTGCCGTCACGATCTGCTGGCTGCCGGCCGCATCGCCGATGCCCGCCGGGATCGTCGCTCCGTCGAAGTCGGATCCGAGCGCCACGCAATCGATGCCCATGCGTTTCACCATATGGTCCACGTGCCGCACCATGTCCGACATCGGGGTGTCGGCGTTTTCCTGGCCGTCGGAACGCAGCATGGTGGTGGCATAGTTCAGGCCGACGAGCCCGTGGCTCTCCCGGATCGCATCCATCTGCCGGTCGGTCAGGTTGCGCGCGACGGGGGTCAGCGCGTGGGCGTTGGAATGCGTGGCGATCAGAGGCTGGTCGGTGGTCTTCGCCGCATCCCAGAAGCCCTGTTCGGTGATGTGGGAAAGATCGACAAGGATGCCGAGCCGGTTGCAGGCGCGCACGAGGTCGAAGCCGGCCTCGGTCAGGCCGGGGCCTGAATCGGGCGATGCGGGATAGGCGAAGGGCGCGCCGTGGCCGAAGATGTTGTTGCGGCTCCAGACCGGGCCGAGGGACCGCAGGCCGGCGGCATAGAACGTGTCCAGCGCCTTAAGCTCCCTGTCGATCGCCTCGCAGCCTTCCATGTGGAGGACCGCTGCGAAGGTGCGGTCCTCGAAGGCGCTGCGGATATCGTCGGTCGAACGGCAAAGCCGCCAGGCGCCGGCGCGGTCGATCCGGAGAGCGATCGAGGCCATGGCAAGCGCGATGTCGAGCGACGGCTGACGTTCCAGCGGCGCCTCGAGCGGGGTTGCGTAGTGCCCGTTCGCGTCGGGCTGCCGAGGCCCGTAGTGGCCGGAGGAAATGTAGATGGCGCTGAGGCCGCCTGCCAGGCCGCCGCTGCGGGCGCGAGGGGCGTCGATGTGTCCCTGGTCGGTGCCGTCGCGGAATTCGGCAACCGGATCGCCTCCGCCCTGCATGTTGGTCCACAGTCGGAGCAGGACATCATTGTGCCCGTCAAAAATCAGTTGCATGGCTTACCTGTCAAAGATGCCGGGGAGGGCGCCGGGTATGATCGATCCGGGCCCATTTATGGAATGAGACAAGGCGCACCCTAGCGCATATCCGTGGAAAACGGGATCACCGGAAAAGCGCTGTTCCTTCGTTTTTCTGCAATTCCGGACGCAATGCTGCTTCGCACCCTTGCCGCAGGAAAAATGCCCGACGCTTCAGTGTCTTCACGGCAGCAGAGCCGCCTTGCGCCAGCATCGGCAAAGGCCTCAGGCGCGAAACACCTCTTCGCCGCCGATATGGGTCGCACGCACGGCGAGTGTTTCGTCGAGCACTGCGAAATCGGCGTCATGCCCATGGGTGAGCCGGCCTTTCCGCCCGACCATGCCGATCGCCTCGGCAGGATAGAGCGAGGCCATGCGCAGGGCTTCCTCCAGGTCCAGGCCGACATTCTCGTGCATGAAGCGGACGCAGGAGGCCATGTCGATATCAGCGCCGGCGAGCGTGCCGTCGGCAAGCGTCAGGCGCCCGTCCTTACGGAAGATCTCGCGGCCGTTAAGGGTGAAGCCGGTCATGTCGGTGCCGATCGGCGACATGGCGTCGGTGACGAGGAAGATGCGGCCCGGCCCCTTCTTGGCGCGCAGCGCGACGCCGATCGACACCGGGTCGACATGGAAGCCGTCTGCGATCAGTCCGGCATTGAGGTGGCCAATGTCGAGTGCTGCGCCGACCATTCCGGGCTCGCGATGGCCGAGCGGGCTCATCGCATTGAAAAGATGGGTCATTATGCTGGCGCCGGCCGCAGCTGCGGCACCGACGGTGCGATAGCCGCTGTCCGAGTGCCCCAGGCTGACGGTCACGCCCGCCTTCGCCAGAGATGCGATCTGCTCGTCGGTCACGCTTTCCGGCGCGACCGTCGTCAACAGGGCGTCGAGCCGGCCGCGCGCCTCAACGATGCAGGCGAGGTCGTCTGCCTCCATGCGGCGGATCAGTTTCGGATCGTGCGCGCCCTTGCGGGCGATCGACAGATGCGGTCCCTCCAGGTGCAGGCCGAGGAAGCCAGGCACTTTCGCCTCGCGTGCGGCCACGCCTGCCGCAACCGTGCGGGCGGTGATTTCCGGTGTGTCGGTGATCAGCGTCGGCAGCAGCGCCGTCGTGCCGAAACGGGCGTGCGCTTTGCAGATGGTGCGAATGCCGTCCACATCCGGCTGTTCGTTCAGGAGCACGCCGCCGCCGCCGTTGACCTGCAGGTCGACGAAGCCGGGGACGATGCGGGAGCCGGCGGCAGGCTGGCGCCGGACTGTGGCCGGGATATCGGCGTCGGCGACGATTGAGGCAATCTTGCCGTTTTCGATCAGAAGCGCGGCGTCGTCGTGCCAGAGGTCGCCGTCGAAGATGCGGGCGCCGGTGATTGCGGTCAGGGCACTCATCTTGTCTCCGTGACTTTCTTCAGGTTGACCGGCTTGTCGGGGTCGAGGCCGCGGGCGCGCGACCAGGCTTCGACAAAGCCGTAGAAGGGGACGATCAGCGCCAGCGCATCCGTGATCGGGTGGCCGGTGGCAACGAAGGGCAGCTTCTTGGCCGCGATGGCGCCGGCGGAAGTGACGCAGGCATAGGTGCCCTTCGCGGCAAGCCCGTCGGCCATGCCGGTGACCGACTGTTCGGCGGCGTCGCGGGCGGCAAGCGCGATCACCGGAAACGAGGGGCCGACCAGAGCGACAGGGCCGTGCAGCACCTCGGCGGACGAATAGGCTTCGGCATGCAGGCCGGAGGTTTCCTTGAACTTCAGCGCCGCTTCGCTGGCGATGGCAAGACCGGGGCCGCGGCCGAGCACGTAGAGCGATTTCGCTTCCGCCAGATCGGCGATCAGTTCGCTCCAGTCGAGCGCAATCGCCTTTGCGAACTGGTCGGGCAGGGCTGCGACCGCCGTCTTCAGTGCTGCATCGCTCGTCCACTCGGCCAGGATCGCAAGACCCGCGACGATTGAGTTGACGTAGGACTTGGTGGCGGCCACGCTGATTTCGGGGCCGGCACAGATGTCGAGGGGGTGGCTGCAGGCGTCTGCAAGCGGCGAGGGGATGGTGTTGGTCAGCGCCATCGAGATGGCGCCTGCATCCGTCGCAGCCCTTGCCATGGCGACGATGTCGGGGCTCTTGCCGGACTGCGAGATCGCGATGGCGGCTGCGCCATCCAGCTTCAGTTTTGCGCCGTAAATCGAGGCGAGCGAGGGGCCAAGCGAGGCGACGGGGCGCCCGGCGGTCAGCTCGATCGCATATTTGAGGAACAGGGCCGCATGGTCGGAGGAGCCGCGGGCGACGGTGACGAAGAAGCGCGGATCGGCGGCCTTCAACGCGCTTCCGGCGCGGGCGATGGCATCCTTCTGCTCCGAAAGGAGCCGGGCGGCGGCTTCCGGGATCTCGTTCACTTCACGGCGCATGTTGGTCTGCATGGTCTGGTCTTTCCGTTCCAGCGGTACGCTCACGTATCCGAGAGCGTCAGTTCCGCGACGAAGTCATAGGCATCGCCCCGGTAGAGCGAGCGGGTGAATTCCACGACCCTGCCGGAGGCAAGGTAGGAGACGCGTTCGATCGACAGCCCGGCCACGCCGGGGGGGACGCCGAGCAGGGCCGCGTCCGGCTCCTTGATATTATATGCCGAGATGCGCTGTACGGCGCGCACCGGCCGGCAGCCGCGCTGCGCGAGGGCGGCATAGAGCGAGCCCGTCACCCGTGCGGGGTCCGGCAGGAATTCCGAGGAAATGCAGGCGCGTTCGATCGCCAGCGGCATGTCGTCGGCAATACGCAGGCGGCCGAGCCGGGCGACCAGTGCATCGGCCGGCAGGCCAAGGATCATCATCTCGTCGGGCGAGGGGTGGAACAGGCCGCGGTCGAGCCATTGAGCGCGCGTCGTCAGCCCGCGCCGTGCCATGTCCTCGGTAAATGAGGTCAGCCGCGACAACGACTGTTCCACCTTCGAGACCGGCTTGACCACGAAGGTGCCTGAGCCGTGCCGGCGCACCAGAAGCCCGTCCTTGACGAGGTCGTCCACCGCTTTGCGGACCGTCACGCGGCTGATGTTGGCGTAATCGGCAAGGTCGCGTTCAGGCGGCAGGGCGTCGCCGTGATTGAGCTTGCCGGTGTTGATCGCCTCTTCCAGCGTCTGGCGAAGCTTCAGGTACAGCGGGCCGGATCCGCCAGCCTGCAGGCGCTCGGGGGACAGGATCGTGGCCAGCAGTGCCGTCATGAGGCGTCTCCGGCTCCGTCTTGCTGGGCCCCGTCTTTTTGGGCCCCGTCTCTTTGGGCCCCGTCATTCTGGGCTCGATCCTGCCGGACCTCGCCGTTGCGGGATCTGGTTTCGTGGCGCTTTGCGGCCAGCGCGACTGCGCCCGTCAGCGCGTCCGCCTGCGGCTCGACCAGGATTGTCCGGTGGTGCTCTTCGAGCCATGCGGGGTAGAGCGGTGCCAGTCCGCCGAGCAGGCACAGCCGCTCGTGGCCGCCGATCCGGGTGATCGCGTCGAGCGCCTCGTTGACGGAGCGTGCGGCGGCCTGCAGCAGCGCCAGCGCGCCCGTGTCGCCGGCCTGCGCATGCTGGAAGACGAGCGGTGCATAGCGGCCGAAGTCGCCGGGCTTGGAGAGGCGGGCGAACTCGACCATCGCGGTCGGGTCGTGGCGGAATTCGTCGAGAATGGCCGTGGTCACGGCAGATCGCTCGCGGATGCCGTCATGGGCGAGCAGCGCCTCCTGCAGCAGCGCGTGGCCAAGGCGGGCGCCGCCGCCCAGATCGCCGATGGTGAAGCCCCAGCCGCCGATATAGTGGACCTTGCCGTCGCGTCGGGCCATGAAGATCGTGCCGGTACCGAGGATGGCGACGGAGCCGTCGGCTTCGCCGATCGCACCCTGCAGAGCGATCAGGCCGTCGGAATCGATGTCGGTGTGGCGAAAGGGCAGGCGCTCGCGCACATATTGCGTGAGGTTGCCGACATTGGTGCCGGCGAGACCGAGGAAGGCGTCGGCATTGCGCACCTCTTCCGGCGGCAGGCCGGCGTCGCGAAAAGCGGCCTCGGCAGCGTCGGTGATGCTTTGAATGGCGTTGTTGGGATCGGTCAGGATGTTGGCCGCGCCGCTCTTGCCCCGCCCGAGGACGACGCCCCGCGGGTCCGCGACCGCCGCGCGGCAACTCGTTCCGCCGCCATCGATACCGATGATGAAATCTGCCATGGGGACCTCCGGAAAATACAATACCAAAAAAATACCATTAACCAAGCGGAAAACAGATGGCGATTGACTATTCTGTTCTAAATTATTGAAATATAGTGATAAAATATGAAGGCGGGATTTTTCCATTCATGCACGTTAATTTCCTATGGACAATTGGTATGTTTTTGGCATTAAATCCTCCGCAAGGGAGACTATGCGATGGCATCTGCCAGAACTGAAGCAAGGCACGAACAGGCGGAGGGGCTCGACGAGCGTCCTGCGGTGGATGTGTTGAAGGTCCTGTCCGCGGCCCAGCAGCAGGCCGCCGGCGCGGTCGACAGTGCGCTCGAGGATATCGCCGAGGCGGCCAAGCTCGCCACGGAAGCCCTGCGCACAGGCGGCCGCCTTGTCTATGTTGGAGCGGGCAGTTCCGGCCTGATGGGCATGGCCGACGCGCTGGAGCTTCCCGGCACCTACGGTATTACGCGCGACCGCATCGTCATTCTGCTTGCGGGCGGGGCGGCGAGCCTTGAGGATCTCGCGGGTGGCTACGAGGATGACGAGCAGCTTGCAGTCTCGGATGCGGAGCGCGCCGGCATCGGCAAGGGCGACTGCGTCATCTGTGTCACCGCCAGCGGCACCACGCCCTATGCCATCGCGATCGCGGACTACGCTAGGGAGCACGAAGCCAAGGTCGTGGCGCTCGCCAACAATCCCGGTGCGCCGCTTTTTGCCTATGCCGACATCTCCGTCCTGCTGCAGACGCCGCCGGAAGTGGTCTCCGGATCTACGCGCATGGGGGCGGGGACGGCGCAGAAGATCGCCTTCAACATGCTCTCCACGCTGGTCGGCATCCAGCTCGGCCACGTGCATGACGGCTACATGGTCAATCTCAAGGCGGACAACATCAAGCTGAAGGACCGGGCGGCCCGCATCGTTTCGGGCATTTCCGGCGTGGGCTTCGACGAGGCGGAACGGCTGCTGGAGCAGTCCGAAGGCTCGGTCAAGGCGGCCGTGCTGATCTCAGCCGGCGCAACCGACAAGGCCGCGGCAGAGGCGGCGCTCAACAATTCCGGGCAGAGCCTGCGGCGCGCCCTGAAGAACCTCCGATAACGGGAACGCGCCGAACGGGCGCACAAAAGGGAGAATGTCATGACACGCAACCTGATCAAGGGACTGCTCCTTGCCACCAGCATTCTCGGCACGGCCGGGATAGCCCAGGCGCAGGACGTCTCGCTGACGATCGAAAGCTGGCGCAACGACGACCTTTCGATCTGGAAGGACAAGATCATCCCGGCCTTCGAGGCGAAGAACCCGGGCATCAAGGTGACCTTCGCGCCGACGGCGCCGACCGAGTACAACGCCGCCCTCAACGCCAAGCTCGACGCGGGCTCCGCCGGCGATCTCATCACCTGCCGCCCGTTCGACGCCTCGCTCGAGCTCTACAACAAGAAGCATCTGGCTAGCCTGAACGACCTGCCGGGTATGGAGAACTTCTCCGACGTCGCCAGGTCCGCCTGGACGACGGACGACGGCTCGGCGACCTTCTGCGTGCCGATGGCTTCGGTGATCCACGGCTTCATCTACAACAAGGACGCGTTCGACCAGCTGGGCATCGCGGTTCCGACGACGGAAGACGAGTTCTTCGCGGCCCTCGACAAGATCAAGGCCGACGGCAACTACATTCCGATGGCCATGGGCACCAAGGATCTGTGGGAAGCTGCGACCATGGGCTACCAGAACATCGGCCCGAACTACTGGAAGGGCGAGGAAGGCCGTCTGGCGCTGATCAAGGGCGAACAGAAGCTGACCGATCCGCAGTGGGTGGAGCCGTTCAAGACGCTGGCGAAGTGGAAGGACTATCTCGGCGACGGTTTCGAGGCCCAGACCTATCCCGATAGCCAGAACCTGTTCACGCTCGGCCGTGCCGCGATCTATCCGGCAGGTTCGTGGGAAATCGGCCTGTTCAACACCCAGGCGCAGTTCAAGATGGGCGCGTTCCCGCCGCCGGTGAAGACGGCCGGCGACACCTGCTACATCTCCGACCACA
This sequence comes from Mycoplana rhizolycopersici, assembly GCF_013378445.1. Classification (GTDB taxonomy): domain Bacteria; phylum Pseudomonadota; class Alphaproteobacteria; order Rhizobiales; family Rhizobiaceae; genus Mycoplana; species Mycoplana rhizolycopersici. Next base: position 253,121 of record NZ_JABXYK010000008.1, on the reverse strand, counting down.
ACGACATCGGCATCGGCCTGAACGCCAAGAGCGTCAATCCGGAAGCTGCGAAGAAGCTGCTTACCTTCATCGCCTCTCCGGAATTCGCCGACATCTATGCCAACTCGCTGCCGGGCTTCTTCAGCCTGAACTCGACTGCGGTCAAGATGGCCGATCCGCTGGCGCAGGAATTCGTCTCCTGGCGCGAGAAGTGCCAGCCGACGATCCGCTCGACCTACCAGATCCTGTCGCGCGGCACGCCGAACCTCGAAAACGAGACCTGGACCATGTCGGCCAATGTCATCAACGGCACCGATACGCCGGAGGCAGCCGCCGAGAAGCTTCAGAAGGGCCTCGACAGCTGGTTCAAGCCGGCGAAGTGAGGCTTGTGACATCGGGTAGGGCGATTGCCCCTCACCCTACCCTCTCCCTGCAGACGGGGAGAGGGACTTGCACAGCAATTGCTGATCCCTTCGCGACGATGGTCGGGGGACGGCGCGGCAACTGTCCTTCTGCCCGCTTGCGGAAAGAAGGTGCCGGCAGGCGGATGAGGGGCGCGCGACGTCCCGTTGATTGCGGCCCAGGCCCGCGTCTTCCGCGCAAAAACGTGTAAGCTGAACGTCACTGCCGGACATCCGGCAAGGCGGCATGCGGCAGGACCGGCCGTGTGGCGCCGTCCGCTTATCGCGGGCGCTACGGACCACCGGTCGGGGCAGCGGGGAAAGAACCATGACGGATGCCACACTTTCTCAGGGCGAAATGCAGGCGGCGAGCCGTCCGCGCCGCTGGCACATCGCCGTGTTCCTGCTGCCGGCGCTCGTCGTTTACAGCGCGGTGATGATCCTGCCGCTGTTCGAGACGCTCCGGCTCTCCTTCTACAACACCGTCGACGGGCAATCCGCCTTCGTCGGGCTTGCCAATTTCAAGACGCTGTTTGGCGATGCGCGCTGGGCTGCCGACTTCTGGAACGCGCTGAAGAACAACTTCATCTTCTTCGTCATTCACATGCTGGTACAAAACCCTATCGGGGTTGCGCTTGCCGCACTTCTGTCGATACCGAAGCTGCGGGGAGCTGCTTTCTACAGGACCGCCATCTTCCTGCCGACGCTGCTCTCCTTCGTCATCGTCGGCTTCATCTGGAAGCTGATCCTGTCGCCGATCTGGGGCGTCTCGCCCTACCTGCTGGATCTCGTCGGGCTGAAGTCGCTGTTTGCGCCCTGGCTCGGCAAGCCGAATTCGGCACTGATCGCCGTCTCGCTGATCTCGGTCTGGCAATATGTCGGCATCCCGATGATGCTGATCTACGCGGCCCTGCTCAACATTCCCGAGGAGGTGATCGAGGCTGCCGAATGCGACGGCGTCACCGGCTGGGCGCAGTTCTTCAAGATCAAGCTGCCGCTGATCCTGCCGGCGATCGGCATCATCTCGATCCTGACCTTCGTCGGCAACTTCAACGCCTTCGACCTGGTCTATACGGTGCAGGGGGCGCTGGCGGGGCCGGACGGCTCGACCGACATCCTCGGCACGCTGCTCTACCGCACCTTCTTCGGCTTCCAGCTGCAACTCGGCGACCGTTCGATGGGGGCAACGATTGCAACCGTAATGTTCCTGATCATCCTTGCCGGCGTCTCGCTCTACCTGTTCGTCATCCAGCGGCGCATCCGCCGCTACCAGTTCTGAGGGAGCCGACCATGTCCAAGGCACGCGCCTCGCTGTCCCGTACGGCTCTCGTCCACGCCGCCCTGATCGCCTATACGCTGGTCGCGGTCTTTCCGGTGTTCCTGACGATCATCAACTCATTCAAGAACCGCAATGCGATCTTTCGCAACCCGATGCAGCTGCCGACGCCGTCGACCTTCGACCTGGTGGGCTACCAGACGGTGCTGGGGCAGGGGGACTTTGCGGTCTATTTCCAGAACAGCCTCATCGTCACCGTCGTGTCGATCGCGCTTGTACTCCTGTTCGGGGCCATGGCGGCGTTCGCGCTGTCCGAATACCGTTTCCGCGGCAATACGCTGATGGGGCTGTATCTCGCGCTCGGCATCATGATCCCGATCCGGCTCGGCACGGTGGCGATCCTGCAGGGCATGGTGGCGACCGGGCTCGTCAACACGCTGACGGCGCTGATCCTTGTCTATACGGCGCAGGGCCTGCCGCTCGCCGTCTTCATCCTGTCGGAGTTCATGCGCACCGTCTCCGACGACCTGAAGAATGCGGGACGGATCGACGGGCTGTCGGAATACGCGATCTTCTTCCGCCTGGTATTGCCGCTGGTAAGGCCGGCGATGGCGACGGTCGCGGTCTTCACCATGATCCCGATCTGGAACGACCTGTGGTTCCCGCTGATCCTGGCGCCGAGCGAGGCGACCAAGACCGTCACGCTGGGTTCCCAGATTTTCATCGGCCAGTTCGTGACCAACTGGAACGCGGTTCTGGCTGCGCTGTCGCTGGCGATCCTGCCCGTTCTCGTCCTCTATCTGGCCTTCTCGCGGCAACTGATCCGCGGCATTACCTCAGGAGCAGTGAAATGACCCATTCGTCCGACCCGATCCGCGTCCTTTCCGCGGGCCTCGGCAACATGGGCCGCAGCCATGCGCTCGCCTATCACGAGAATCCCGGCTTTGAGATCGTCGGCCTCGTCAACCGCTCGAAGGTCGAACTCCCGGAGGCGCTGACCGGCTACGAGATTTTGCCTTCCTTCCCGCAGGCGCTGAAGGAGCTGAAGCCCGATCTCTGCTCGATCAACACCTATTCCGACAGCCATGCCGACTTTGCCGTCATGGCGATGGAGGCGGGCGCGCATGTGTTCGTCGAAAAGCCGCTGGCGACGACGGTGGCGGATGCAGAGCGCGTGGTCGCCTGCGCCAAGGCCAACGGCCGCAAGCTCGTCGTCGGCTATATCCTGCGCCACCATCCCTCGTGGATGCGGCTGATCGCGGAAGCCCGCAAGCTCGGCGGCCCCTACGTGTTCCGCATGAACCTGAACCAGCAGTCGAGCGGGCCGACCTGGGAGACGCACAAGGCCTTGATGCAGACGACGCCGCCGATCGTCGACTGCGGCGTGCACTATGTCGATGTGATGTGCCAGATCACCGACGCCAGGCCCGTCGAGGTGCGCGGCATGGGGCTGCGGCTGTCCGACGAGATCGCGCCGGATATGTACAATTACGGGCATTTGCAGGTGCTTTACGACGACGGCTCGCTCGGCTGGTACGAAGCCGGCTGGGGACCGATGATCTCGGAGACGGCCTTCTTCGTGAAGGACGTGATGTCGCCGAAGGGTTCTGTGTCGATCGTCATGGACCCGAACGCCAAGTCCGACGATATCGATACGCACACCAAGACCGCCGTGATCCGCCTCCACAATGCCGAGACCGGGCCGGACGGCCGTTTTCTGAAGGCCGACGAGGATCTGAAGATGACCGGTGAGCCGGGACACCAAGAACTCTGCGACCGGGAGCAGGCCTATGTGCTGAAGGCGATCCGCGAGGATATCGACCTGACCCGGCACATGGACGATGCGGTGCAGTCACTCAGGATCTGCCTTGCCGCCGACGAGAGCGTGCGCACCGGCCGGCCGGTAAAGCTGTAAGGAAGGAACGACGATGGGCTCCCTGCAACTCAAATCCGTGCGCAAGTCCTTCGGGCCGGTCGACGTGCTCAAGGGCATCGACCTCGACGTGAAGGACGGCGAGTTCGTCATCTTCGTTGGGCCGTCGGGTTGCGGGAAATCGACGCTTTTGCGCATTATCGCGGGGCTTGAGGATGCGACCTCGGGCAACATCCTGATCGACGGCGCCGAAGTCAGCGCCGTGCCGCCGGCCAAGCGCGGTATCGCCATGGTATTCCAGTCCTATGCGCTCTATCCGCACCTGAGCGTCAAGGACAACATGGGGCTCGGCTTGAAGCAGGCCGGCACGCCGAAGGCGCAGATCGAGGAGCGGACGAAGAAGGCGTCTGCCATGCTGTCGCTGGAGAAGTATCTCGACCGGCGGCCGGCCGAACTCTCCGGCGGGCAGCGCCAGCGCGTGGCGATTGGGCGTGCCATCGTGCGCGAGCCGAAGCTGTTCCTGTTCGACGAGCCGCTCTCCAACCTCGATGCGGCGTTGCGCGTCAATACGCGGCTCGAGATCGCTCGGCTGCACCGCGAGCTGAAGGCGACGATGATCTACGTTACCCACGACCAGGTCGAGGCGATGACGCTGGCCGACAAGATCGTCGTGCTCGACGGCGGCGTGATCCAGCAGGTCGGCTCACCTATGGAGCTCTACAACAGGCCGGCCAACCTGTTCGTTGCCGGCTTCATCGGTTCGCCCGCCATGAATTTCATCGATGCAGCCCGCCTCGGGCGCAGCGACGCCGCCACGATCGGCATCCGCCCGGAGCACATGAGCCTGTCGCGCGAGGCCGGCGAATGGAGGGGGACGATTGTCCATGTCGAGCATCTCGGCGCCGACACGATCGTCTATCTCGACAGCGAAAAAACGGGCCTGCTGACGGCGCGGCTGTTCGGGGAACACCACTACGAAGCGGATGAAATCGTGTATGCAACGCCAAATTCCGGACAGTTGCATCGTTTCAATGCAAATGGTGAAGCCATACTATGAGGACCCTCATCACAAACTCGTGATCAGGATTGTGCAGCGCGATAGATGCGTTGCGCTTTGTCAGCATTTAACATACACACCTGACTGTAAAGCTGCGATGCGGGGGCCTACCGGCCTTCCGCATCGAATCATTTCAAGGCCTTCCGGCGGTATGTTCGACCGTCAGGCCAGCGCCGACCCCTCTTTGTGGAAGAACCCATGCGTTTGACGAGACCTTTCGTGATTGCAACGATGAGCAGCCTTCTCGTTCTGGCCGGATGCCAGAAGGAGGAGCAGGCGCAGGGCGCCGGCGGCTTTCCGCCGCCGCAGGTGGCAGTGATCACGGCCACCGCCGAAACCGTGCCGATCATCAACGAACTGCCCGGCCGCATTGCAGCGACGCGCACCGCCGAAGTGCGGCCGCGGATCAGCGGCATCGTCGTAGAGCGGGTGTTCCAGCAGGGCTCGATCGTCAAGGAAGGCGATGTCCTCTACCGCATCGATCCCAAGCCGTTCCAGGTGCAGGTCGACAGCGCCGAGGCCACGCTGCGCCGCGCCAAGGCCGTGCAGTTGCAGGCGCGCCAATCGGCAGATCGGCAGGAACAACTGAAGAAGTCGAACGTCGCTTCCGCGCAGCAGTATGACGACGCCGTGGCCCAGCTTGCCCAGGCCGACGCGGATGTGGCGATCGCCGAAGCAGGGCTCGCAACGGCGAAGCTGAACCTCGAATATGCGGATGTGAAGGCGCCGATCAGCGGCCGCATCGGCCGGGCCCTCATCACCGAGGGTGCGCTCGTCAGCTCGACCGGCACCGAGGCGCTGGCAACGATCCAGCAGCTCGATCCGGTCTATGCGGACTTCACTCAGTCGGCGACCGACCTGATACGGTTGAGAAAGGCGCTCGAAGAGGGCGACCTGATCGAGAACAACTCCGCCGATGTGCGGCTTCTCCTCGACGACGGCAGCGCCTACCCGCAGCCGGGCAAGCTTCTCTTCTCCGAAGCGGCCGTCGATGCCTCGACGGGGCAGGTGACGCTGCGCGGGGAGTTCCCGAACCCGGACAACGACCTGCTGCCGGGCATGTACGTGCGCGTGCAGATCGAACAGGGCAGCGAAAAGGGCGTGGTGCTCGTTCCCCAGCAGGCCGTGCAGCGCGACAGCGCCGGCACCGCCAACGTCTACGTCGTCAGCGCCGACAACAAGGCCGGGATTCGGCCTGTCCGCATCGGCCGCGCGGTCGATACGCGCTGGGTCATCACCGACGGTCTCAAGGACGGCGAGCGGGTGATCGTCGAGGGCTTCCAGAAGGTGCAGCCCGGCGCCGAAGTGGTTCCGGCTGACTGGAAGCCGGAAGACGCGGCCGCCGGTGCGGATGCGCCGGCTGCCGGCGCCGAAGCGCCCAAGGCGGACGATGCCGACAAGACGGGTGCCGTTGACGGCGCTCCCGCCGCCGATGCGACCGAGCAGGCGAAGTGAGGGCCTGAATAATGCCAAGTTTCTTTATCGACAGGCCAATCTTTGCCTGGGTGGTGGCGATCTTCATCATGCTCGCCGGCGCCATAGCCATTCCGATGCTGCCGATCTCGCAGTATCCGGACGTCGCCCCGCCGCAGATCTCGATCAGCACTACTTACCAGGGCGCGTCCTCGCAGGACACTTATCAGAGCGTCACCAAGCTTATCGAGGATGAGCTGAACGGCGTCGACGGGATGCTTTACTTCGAATCCACGTCGAGCGCTGCCGGTTCGGTCGAAATCAACGTGACCTTCGCGCCCGGCACGGATCCGAGCCAGGCCTCAGTCGACGTGCAGAACCGCATCAGCCGCGTCGAACCGCGGCTGCCGGATTCCGTTCGCCGTCAGGGCGTACAGGTCGAAGAGGCCGGCTCCGGCTTCCTCCTGATCATCTCGCTGACCTCGACCGATGGTTCGATGGATGCGATCGGTCTCGGCGACTATCTCAACCGCAACATTCTGAGCGAAATCCAGCGCGTTCCCGGCGTCGGTCGCGCGCAGCTCTTTGCCACCCAGCGCTCGATGCGTATCTGGCTCGACCCCGACAAGATGCTCGGCCTGAACATGACGGCGGCCGACGTAACGGCGGCGGTCGAGGCGCAGAACGCCCAGATTCCGGCCGGCAGCATCGGTGCGCAACCGAACCCGATCACCCAGCAGATCGCCGCACCCGTGAACATCAAGGGGCAGCTGTCCAGCCCGGACGAATTCGGCGCGATCGTGCTTCGCGCGAATGCGGACGGCTCGGCCGTACGCCTGCGTGACGTCGCCCGCATCGAAGTGGGTGGCGAAAGCTACTCCTTCAGCACGCGCCTCAACGGCAAGCCTTCCGCAGCGATCGGCGTGCAGCTCTCGCCGACGGGCAACGCCATGGCGACCTCCGAGGCAATCCAGGCGCGCATGCAGGAACTGTCACAGTTCTTCCCGCCGGGGCTCGAGTACTCCATCCCCTACGACACGTCGCCCTTCGTGAAGGTGTCGATCGAAAAGGTTCTGCACACGCTCGTGGAAGCCGTCGGTCTGGTGTTCCTCGTGATGTTCCTGTTCCTGCAGAACATACGCTACACGATCATCCCCACACTCGTCGTTCCCGTGGCACTGCTCGGCACCTGCGCGGTGATGTTCGCCATGGGCTTCTCGATCAACGTGCTCACCATGTTCGCCATGGTGCTGGCGATCGGCATTCTCGTCGACGACGCCATCATCGTGGTGGAGAACGTCGAGCGCATCATGTCGGAAGAGGGGCTGACCCCCAAGGAAGCGACCCGCAAGGCAATGAAGCAGATCACCGGCGCCGTCATCGGCATCACGCTGGTGCTTGCATCGGTGTTCATCCCGATGGGCTTCTTCCCCGGCGCGGTGGGCGTCATCTACCAGCAGTTCTCGCTGACCATGGTGGTGTCGATCCTGTTCTCCGCCTTCCTGGCGCTGTCACTGACGCCCGCATTGTGCGGCAGCTTCCTGAAACAGGTTCCGAAGGGGCATCATCATGCCAAGCGCGGCTTCTTCGGCTGGTTCAACCGCGGCTTCGACAAGACTTCGCGGAGCTATAGCGGCAGCGTGGGCTGGCTCGGACGCCGTGCCGGACGCGTGATGGTGATCTATCTCGCGATTCTCGTCGGCCTCGGCTACATGTTCATGCGCCTGCCGTCTTCGTTCCTCCCCGACGAAGACCAGGGCTTCGTCATCGTCATGATGCAACTGCCGTCGGAAGCGACGGGGCACCGTACCGACGAAGTCATCGCGCAGACCGAGAAGATCTTCGGTCAGGAAGAGGCGGTCGACAAGATCGTGGCGATCAACGGCTTCTCGTTCTTCGGTGCCGGTCAGAACGCAGGCCTTGCCTTCGTGACGCTCAAGGACTGGAGCGAACGCGGGCCGGAGAATGCCGCGCAGGCGATCGCGGGGCGGGCCACCATGGCGATGAGCCAGATCAAGGATGCGATCAGCTTTGCGCTCTCGCCTCCGCCGATCCAGGGTCTCGGCACCACGGGCGGCTTCTCCTTCCGCCTGCAGGACCGTGCAGGGCTTGGCCAGCAGGCGCTGTCGCAGGCGCGTGACCAGCTTCTCGGCCTTGCGGCCCAGAGTCCGGTGCTCGCAGGTGTCCGCTTCGAGGGCATGCCGGATGCGGCGCAGGTGGACGTCGTGATCGACCGCGAAAAGGCGAATACCTTCGGCGTGACTTTCGCCGAGATCAATTCGACGATCGCGACCAACCTCGGCTCGACCTACGTCAACGACTTCCCGAATGCGGGACGCATGCAGCGCGTGACCGTCCAGGCGGACGAGAACAAGCGCATGCAGATCGCCGACCTCCTGAACCTCAACGTGCGTAACTCCAATGGCGGGATGGTTCCCCTCTCGGCGTTCGCAACGGTCGAATGGATCAAGGCACCGACGCAGACCGTCGGCTATAACGGCTACCCATCGGTGCGCATCAGCGGCGACACCAAGCCGGGCTTTTCGTCCGGTGACGCCATCACCGAGATGGAGCGGCTTGTCGCGCAGCTGCCGCCGGGCTTCGGCTACGAGTGGACCGGCCAGTCTCTGCAGGAGATCCAGTCCGGATCGCAGGCACCCATCCTTATAGGCCTCTCGTGCCTGCTGGTGTTCCTGTGCCTTGCAGCGCTCTACGAAAGCTGGTCGATCCCGATTGCCGTCATGCTCGTCGTTCCGCTCGGCGTGATCGGCGCGGTGGTGGCCGTGACCCTGCGCGACATGCCCAACGACGTGTACTTCAAGGTGGGCCTGATCGCCATCATCGGCCTGTCGGCGAAGAACGCGATCCTGATCATCGAGTTCGCGAAGGAGCTGATGGAGGACGGCAAGTCGTTGATGGATGCAACGATTGAGGCATGCCACCTGCGCTTCCGGCCGATCCTGATGACGTCGCTGGCGTTTACGCTCGGCGTGGTGCCGCTGGCGATCGCGACAGGAGCGAGCTCCGGCAGCCAGCGCGCCATCGGTACCGGCGTGCTCGGCGGCATGATCAGCGCGACGGTGCTGGCGCTCTTCTTCGTCCCGGTCTTCTTCGTCTTCGTGATGAAGCTGTTCGGCTATGGAAAGAAGAAGACAGTGCCGGCCGCGGAAGCGGCACCGGCGGCTGGCGAATGAGAAGAGAAATGCCCGCCGCAAGGCGGGCATTTCCGCAAGGGGAAGTGTGATGCGACGGACGAAGGCCGAAGCGGAGGCGACGCGCCAGCAGATCATCTGCGCGGCCGAACGGGTGTTTTTCAAGAAGGGCGTCTCCAACGCGACGATGGAGGATGTGGCCCATGCCGCTGGCGTGACCCGCGGCGCCATCTACTGGCATTTTGCCAACAAGACCGATCTGTTCATGGAACTCTACAAGTCGGTGCCGCTGCCGCAGGAGGACATGGTCGCGCGTGAACTCGAATCCGAGGACGCTGAGGTTCTGACGGTGATCGAGAGGGTCGCGGCGGAGTGGCTGGATACGCTGGCCAATGACGAGCAGCGACAGCGCATCCTTTCGATCCTGCTTCGCTGCGATTATACCGGCGAGCTCTCTGCGGTGCTCGAAAAGCAGCAGAGCGTGGACGACGGGCATATGCGGACGCTGGAGGCGGCATTCGCGCGTGCGGCGGAAAAGGGCCAGCTCGGCACCTGCTGGACACCGAAGTCCGCGGCCTCGGCGCTGCGCTGGATGATGAAGGGCATCTGCTCGGAATGGCTGCTGTTCGGCCGCCGGTTCGATCTGGCCAGCGAAGGGCGGGAAGGGCTGCGGCGGCTGATCGGCAGCCTTCAGGCGGCGAAGTAAATCGGACGGGCGCGCCGCGCCCGCCGGGCGTGCTTCCTTGAGGCGGCTATCTGCGGTCGCTCAACAGGTCATTTGGCCGTTGTCTCGACCTTTTCGATCCAGTCTTCGCCGATTTTCCAGCGTCTCAGCACCGACAGCGGATCTTCCGAATCAAGCCGCGAGCAGATGCGGTAGACCTCCAGCACCTCGGGAGCCATTGCTCCCTTCTGATAGAAGTACATTGCCGCCGCATAGCGGGCGCGCCCCGACCATTCGACGCCTGCGGGTGTCCGGATCAGTTCCCATTGCTTAAGGGTTTCTTCGTCCATCAGTGTCCACTCGTTTACGGTGGGTGGATTGAAATGCCCCTCACCCTGCCCCTCTCGCCGCAGGCGGGCAGAGGGAGCGGAGACGTTGTGGCCGCCTGACTTTTTCTGTCCGGCGGACCGGTAATGCAGTGGCCACGACTGTCCTTGCTGCCACCGGCGGTATAGGGGCCGGAGACGTTGCAGCAATCGCCCTTCTCCCCGCTTGCGGGGAGAAGGTGCCGGCAGGCGGATGAGGGGCGCCTGCATCGGCTTTGCATCTCACATCCCACGCCGCTGCAAATTCCCTTATCGCAGCCCCGGCGGTGTCACCGTCCGCCGCGCCAGCTTCACGAATGGGCGGGGGACGATCTTCGCGCGCTTCATCATCTTCTGGTAACTCAGCTCGCGCATCGCGTAGATCTCGACCCACAGGTCGTCGACGAACTTCGTGCCGTAGGGGCGCGTCAGGCTGGCGATGGCGATGTTGCGCTTGGCGGTCGGCGACCAGGTGGCGGCGGTGACGAGGCCGGCCTCGCGCTTGCCGCGGTGGTAGACGATCGCGTGTTCGGCCGAAATATTGCCTTCGATTTCAAGGCCTACCAGGATGTGCTTCAGAGTTTGATTCCGGCGAGCGTCGAGGATCGCGCGGCGGCCGTTGAAGTTCGGCTTGTCCGGGTCGACCAGCCAGTCGAGGCCGATCTCGTCAGGCAGCCGGACACGGTCGGCGCGAAGGGCTGCCTCGGCGGTGACGAAATCGGCATTGGCGACGATGAAGCCCGCCTCGATGCGGGTGCGGTTCAGCGCGGAGTAGCCGATGGCGCGGATTCCGTGCTCGGCACCGGCATTCCACAACCGGTCCCACAGCGACACGGCCGCGGCGCGGGAGACGAACAGCTCGTAGCCGAGGTCGCCGGTGAAGCCGGTGCGCGAGATCGTGACCGCCCCGCCTTCATGGGCGAAGCTTGCAATGTCGAACGGCTTCAGCCGCTCGGTGCCGGCAAAGCCCGCCTCGGCCAGCACCGCATGGCTTGTCGGCCCCTGCAGGGCGAGGCCGGCGATCTCGTCGGTCTCCTCGAAGATCTCGACTTCGAAGCCAAAGGCGCTGTCCAGCAGCCAGGGCAGGTGACGTTCCTGGCAGCAGAGGCGGAAGTCCTTCTCGCCGAGCCGGAAGAGCGTGCCGTCATCCAGCACATGGCCGTGGTCGTCGCACCAAGCGGTGTAGTGCACGCGATTGACGCCGAGCTTGCGCACGTCGCGCAGCGTCAGCCGGTTCAGGTAGCGCTCGGCGTCGTAACCGGTGATGCGGTACTTCACCATCGGCGAGATGTCGAACAGCGCGGCGGTGGAGCGGATGGCGAAATATTCCAGCTCCTCGTCGAAGATCGAATGCGGCGCCTTGTAGCCGGCCCAATTGTACCAGTCGTTGACCTCGTCGAGGGCTACAAGCCGTGGATGGAACGGCGTCTCGAGCCGGGGTGTGAGGATGTGGTTGCGGGCAGTGCGGCGGGCTTCGGTGGCATTCAGCGGCTTCGTCAGGGCGTTCATCGGGTGCCTCCGGCAAGGATGTGGCGGGCGGCGTTCCATCCGGCGAGGCCAGAAATGCCGCCGCCGGGATGCGCGCCGGCGCTGGCGAGGTAGAGCCCTTCGATCGGCGTCGCATAGCCCGACGCCGCACCCGTCGGGCGGTTGATCAGCAGCTGGTCGGCCTGCAATTCGCCGTGGTGCCAGTGCCCACCGGGAAGATTGTATTCGGCCTCGATGTCGATCGGCGTGCTGAGATCGGCCGCGACGATCGTGCGCCCGAGACCTGGAGCGTGATGCTCGAGGATGTCGAGCACGATCTTCAGGAAGGCCGGCTTGCCGGCTTCCCAGCCCTGCTGCAGCTTGTAGGGAGCGTATTGCACGAGTGCCGAGAGCGTGCAGGCCCCGTCGGGCGCGAGCGTGGCATCGGCAAGGCTCGGAAGAACGATCTCCATCACCGGGTCCTGCGAGAACTCGCCGTACTTGGCCGGGTTGAAGGCTTCTTCCACATGCGTCATCGAACGGACGATAACGATGCGGCCGGCATGGTCGCGACCGGTGAGGCCGGTGAAGTTCGGCATGCGCGAGAGCGCCAGGTCCAGCTTGGCGACATTTCCGGCGGAGCGGACATGGCGGATGGCGCGCAGGAAAGCGGTGCCGGTCTCGGCCGGATCGACCAGATGCAGGAAGGTCGCCTGCGGATGGATCGCCGAGACGACGACGGGGGCGGTCAGTTCCGAGCCGTCGGTGAGTACGACGCCGCGCGTACTGCCGCGATCGGCAAGGATGCGGCCGACACGCGCACCGCAGCGAACGGTGACGCCGGCACCCTTGGCGGCCTTGAGGAAGGCGGGTGCCACGGCGGCCATTCCGCCCTCCGGGATAAACTGGCCGCCGGCCCTGCCGTCGACTTCGCCGGTCAGGCGATAGTAGAGCCCGAGCAGCGAGGTCGGCGAGCGAGGCCCCAGATGGATGCCGAGCGTGGCGTCGAAGGACAGGAGCCCATTCAGCCGGCCGTCGTCGAGGTATTCGTCGGCGACGTCGGCAACGTTCATCAGCAGCATGCGCAAGAAGTCGCGGCCCTCGGCGCGCCCCTTCCGTATCAGGCCTATACCGGCGGCCATGAGTGTCGAGACATCGCCGATGCCGATCGCGCCGAGCTGCGGCGGCGGGCGGCGGAGGAAGCGCTTGAGGATGCCGGCCTGGAAGGTCAGCTTGTCGCGCAGGCGGGAAAAGGCTGCGGCCTCCTCGGGCGTCACCCCATCGATCGTCTCGCCATAGGCGCCACGCAGGACCGCCGGCTCGTTCATGCCGTCGAGCACTGCGGTCGGCATGGCATGGCCGGGCTTTGCTGTGAGCGTCAGGCCGAGGTCGCGGGCGACCTCGGGATCAAGCCGGTTGACGAGGTGGGCGAGGCCGGCGGAACGGAAGCCCGGGGCGAACTCGCGTCCGCGGGTCGCGCCCCCCGGTGCGTTCGCCGCCTCGAGCACCAGCACCTTCCGGCCGCTGCGACCGAGCTTGGCGGCGGCGGCAAGGCCGTTATGGCCGGCGCCGATGACGATTGCGTCGTAGGCGTTTGCGGGTGTCTTCGAAGATTTCAGGGGCGCATCAGATGACGTCATGGGCGTTGCTCATCGTTTCGGGGCTGCGCTTGAGGTCGCGGAGGATCTCCATGGCGGCGTTGCGTCCGGGCGCGCCCATGACGCCGCCGCCGGGATGGGTGGAGGAGCCGCAGATGTAGAGGCCGGCGATCGGGCTGCGGTACTGTGCGTAGCCGGGCACCGGGCGGTTGAACAGCAACTGGTCGAAGGTCAGTTCGCCCTGGAAGATGTTGCCCTCGGTCAGCCCGACTTCGGCTTCGAGTTCGCGCGGCGTGCGCACCTCCATGTGGACGATGCGGTCGCGGAAGCCGGGCGAATAGTCGGCGATCTGGCTGACGACGGTCTCGGCGAAGGCTGCGCGGTCGGCATCGGTCCAGTCGCGGCCCTCCACCTTCGGCGGGCAGTATTGCACAAAACAGCTCATGAAATGCTTGCCGGGCGAGGTCATGGTCGGGTCGAGCGTGGTCGGGATCATCGTGTCGAGCATGGGATCGGCCGACCAGCGCCCGGCCTTCCAGTCGTCATAGGCGCGTTCCATGCGCTCGATGCTGTCGGTGAAGTGCAAGTCGCCGCGGATGCAGGATGAGCCTTTCGGCAGGGCGGGGAACTCCGGCAGGCTGTCGAGGGCGATGTTCACCTTGCCGGACGAGCCGCGCATCTTGAAGTGCTTCACCCGGTGGACGAAGCTTTCCGGCAGATCGGCCTCGTCGACGAGCTTCAGGAAGGTGCGCTTCACGTCGGCGTTGGAGACGACGAGACCGGCGCGGATCTCCTCGCCGCTCTCCAGAACGACGCCGGTGGTACGGCCGCCGCGGGAGAAGATCTTGGCGACTTCCGCATCGGTGCGGATCGTGCCGCCGGATGCGAGGAAGGAGCTTGCGAGCGCCTGGGTGACCGCACCCATGCCGCCGCGGGCATAGCCCCAGGCACCGACCGAGCCATCGACCTCGCCCATGTAGTGGTGCAGGAGCACATAGGCCGTTCCGGGCGACATCGGCCCGAGTGCCGTGCCGATGATGCCGGAGATCGCCAGATAGGCCTTGATCACGTCGGTCTCGAAATACTCGTCGAGGAAGTCGGAGATCGACATGGTCCAGAACCGCAGCGTCTCGGCCATTTCGCTCGGGCTGAACTCGCCGAATTTCTTCGCGAGGTAGACGAATTCGGCGATGTCGCGCGGGCGGAAGCCGAAGGGATCTGGCGCGGTGCGCATCAGAAGCGGCTGGATGAAGCGGCATTGGCGGGTGACGTCGCGGGCGTAGCGCTCGTAGGCCTCGGCGTCGCGTTTCGAATAGCGGGCGAATTCGCGGCGGTGGCTGTCGTGGTCGCGGTAGGAGGCGAGATAGTCGCCGTCGCGGGTCAGCACGGCGCCGCCCTCGTAGGCGACCACCTGCAGGCCGTGTTTCGGCAGCTCCAGGTCGCGCATGATCTCCGGGCGGAACAGCGAGCAGACGTAGGAACAGTTGGAATAGAGGAAGCCGGGGGTCAGTTCGCGGCTGGTGGCAGCGCCACCGACCCAGCCGTTCTTCTCCAGCACTGCGACCTTCAGGCCGGCCCGCTGCAGGTAGCAGGCGGTGACCAGGCCGTTATGGCCGCCGCCCACCACGAGGACGTCATATCGCTGCATGCTCGTTCTCCCTCAGTTGCCAAAAGGCTGCATCAAAGCCAAAAGCTTGTCCAGATATTTTGAATGAATATTCAGCAAGTATGTTGCAATCCGCTGATAATCCGGTAAAATTTCGTGTCAGACGCAAAGAGGACGTGGCTGGTTTCGAGGGGCGCATGACGGCGGAAAGCGAGAGCGGAGCGGAGCACGAACCCGAATATGACGACACGGCGATCCGGTTTCTGGCGGTGGTCTGGGGAGATGGATACCTTTCGCCCGGTGGCCCGGAGGAGGTCGATCGCGTGCTTTCCGGGCTCGATCTTGCCGGCAAGTCGGTGCTCGACTTCGGCTGCGGAGCCGGCGGCATCACCCTGCATATCGCCAAGAAGTACAACCCTGCCGAAGTGGTCGGCTACGACGTCGAGCAGCCGGTGATCGACCGGGCGCGGCTGGCCGCCGTGCGCGAGGGGTTGACGGCGCAGGTGCGCTTCATCGCCACGCCGCCGGGAACGCTGCCCTTCGACGACGACGAGTTCGACCTCGTCTTCTCCAAGGACGCGATGATCCATGTGGACGACAAGGAGTGGCTGTTTTCCGAACTGTTCCGGGTGCTCAAGCCGGGCGGGCGGCTGGCCGCGTCCGACTGGCTGATCGCGCATGACGGCGAGCCGTCGAGCGAGATGCAGGACTACATCGCCGCCGAGGGGTTGCGCTTCGGCATGGCCTCGCCGCAGCGCTATCTGCAGGCGATGACGGCAGCGGGCTTCGTCGACGTATCGGCGGAAAACCGCAATGCCTGGTATCGGGAGGTCGCCCGCGGCGAGCTCGAGCGGCTGTCGGGGCCGCTGCATGCGCAGGCCGTGGCCGCCGTCGGCGAGGAATACGTGGCAAAGAACATCCGCACCTGGGGCGCCATGCAGAAGGTGCTTGACACCGGCGAGCATTGCCCCACTCATCTGCGCGGCAGCAAGCCGGGCGGAGGCCATCCGTGAACGAGGCGCTGCGAAATCCCAAAATGAGAACGGCGGTGAAGATGCGGGCAGGTGCGGCGCAGAAGGACGTGACGGAAGTCGAAAAGAAGGGCCGCAAGGCATCCAAGGAAACGCGGCGGCTGCAACTGATCGAGGCGACGATCGATTCGCTTGCCAGGCGCGGCTATGCCGACACCACGCTTGCCGACGTCGCAGACGGTGCCGGGCTTTCGCGCGGCATCGTCAACTTCCACTTCGAGAGCAAGGAAAAGCTGCTCGTTGCCACGCTGCAGTTCATGGCCGACGAATATGCCAATCACTGGTACTCCGCATTGGAAAAGGCGGGCGAGCGGCCGGCTGACCAATTGTGGGCGCTGGTTGCGGCCGATTTCGACCGCCGCATCTGCACCAAGCGCAAGCTTGCCGCCTGGTGCGCCTTCTGGGGCGAGGCGAAGTCGCGGCCGACCTACCAGGCGCTCTGCGGCGCCCGCGACGTCAAGTATCAGGAAATCGTCGTCTCCCTGTGTGCGCGCCTCAAGGAGGAGGGCGGCTACGACTATGTCGTCGAGCCCATGGCGCTTGCCGTCTCGACCATGCTGGAAGGCCTTTGGCTGCGCCTGATGATGGGCGACGGGCTGACCCGCGAGAAGGCCCACGAGGCCGCCGTCGAAGCCATCACCGCCATGTTCCCGAGGCATATCGCGCGAACGGGACCCAAATAGCCAACATCAAAAAGGGGAATGAGCATGAGCATCAGCTACAGGACGGGCAAATTTCTCGTTGCCGCTTTCGCCGCTGCACTTTCGGTCTCCACCGCCCTGCCTGCACAGGCCGGAGACGGGCTCACCGTCTTCGACTGGTCCGGCTACGAGGATCCGGCTTTCTTCCCCGCCTTTATGGAAAAACACGAGACGCCGCCGGACTTCAGCTTCTTCGGCGACGAGGAGGAGGCCTTCCAGAAACTGCGCGCCGGCTTCAAGGCCGATGTCGCCCATCCCTGTGCGCAGAGCGTGGAGAAGTGGCGGGAGGCGGGATTGCTGGAGCCGCTCGATACGTCGAAGCTTCACAACTGGAACGACGTGCTTCCGGGGTTCAAGGCGATGAAGGGCCTGATGACATCGGAGGACGGCACCGCTTGGCTCATTCCGTTCGAGTGGGGAAACACCGTGCTGACCTACCGCACCGACACGGTGAAGCCGGAGGAGGTGGCATCGCTCAAGGCTTTCGCCGATCCGAAGTTCAAGGATCGGGTCTCGATCGGCGACAATGTCGACGATGCCTATGCGCTGGCGAGCCTTGCGATCGGGCTGAAGGACTGGTCGCAGATGACGGATGAGCAATTCAAGGAGGCGTCGGACTTCCTTCGCCAGGTCCACCAGAACATTCGCCTCTACTGGACCGACAACACCGAGCTGAGCCAGGCGATGGCGAGCGGCGAAGTGGACCTCGCCTGGGCCTGGAACGAAACCTCCGTTACGCTGCAGGCAGACGGCGTGCCCGTCGACATGAAGCGCGACACGGGCGAGGGACTGTCGACCTGGGTCTGCGGCTACGTCAGGCTCAAGGGCGGCGAGGGTAGCGAAGACAAGGCATACGACTATCTGAACGCGCTGACCGATCCGCCCGTCGCCAACTACATGGTCGAATCCTGGGGTTATGGGCATTCGAACGCCAAGGGGATGGCCGCGGTCGATGCGGCGCTGCTGGACCAGAAGGGCTATGGCGACATCGACGAGTTCGTCAAGGACACGCTGTTCCAGTCGCCGCTGCCGACCGAACTGCGCCAGAAGATGATCGCCGAGTTCGAGAAGATCAAGTCCGGCTACTGATGGCGCAGCATCATGACGTGATCGTCGTCGGGGCCGGGTTCACAGGCCTCTCGGCCGCAGCCATGCTGGCCGAGCGGGGCTTTGATGTTGCCGTGCTGGAAGCGCAGATGCGCGTCGGCGGGCGCGCCGAGGCGCACACCCTTGCGGACGGCGCACGCGTCGATAAGGGCGGCCAGTTTGTCTGCGACGACATGACGAACGTGATGGCGTTGATCCGCCGCTACGGCAAGACGCTGGTCCAGACACCGGTCGAGGGCGCCTTCGTCGTCCAGCCGGAGATCGACGCGCCGGACAGGGCCTATGCCGAGTCACGGTCCCTGCGTCTGCGAATGCGGGCGCTCGACCCGCGCGATCCGGCCATCGGCGGCATGAGCGTTGCGGACTGGCTGGCCGCGCAGCCCGTCAGCACCGACGCCGCAAAAGCCTTCCGCTCGACGGTCGAGGGGCTGTGGTGCCGGCCGATCGGCGAACTGCCGCTCTGGTACCTCGTCTCCAACGACCGACGGATCACCAACCGGCAATCGGAGATCGAGTATTTCGTCGGGGAGACGATCCATTCGCTGGCAGAGGACATGGCAGCGGGTCTCGATGGCCGGGTCCTGACGGGCAGGCCGGTTACACGGATTTCGGCGAGGGCGGAACGCGTCCAGGTTCAGGCCGGGGACCTTCTATTTTCCGCAAGGCACGTGCTTGTCGCCGTGCCGCCGGTGGCCGCGTCGCGCATCGGCTTCGAACCGGACCTGCCGGCTGCGCTCAGGCGGGCGCTTTCGGTATGGAAGAGCGGGGCGGTCATCAAGGCGCTGGTGCGCTATCCGCGGCCGTTCTGGCGCCAGCGCGGCCTGAGCGGCATGGTGTCCTGGCTCGATCCGTCTGGGCTGTTTGCCTGCGACGTCAGCCGCGAAGGGCTCGGTGCCGCGCTGGTGGTCTTCGTCGGCGGTCCGCTCGCGATCGCGGCACAGGCGATGCCGCCGGCGGCGCTTGAGGAGATGATACTGGCAAAGCTTGCAACCGCGCTGGGAGAGACTGCCCGCACGGCGACCGCCATCGCGGTGAGGGACTGGACCGGCGACGCCTGGAGCGGCGGCGGCTACAGCGATACCGTCTGCGACCTGCGGGCGCAGGATGCCGAAGACGTGCTACGCGCGGGCGCAGGACGCATCCGGTTTGCCTGTTCGGAGCTGTCACCCTCCTATCCCGGCTACATCGAGGGGGCGATCGTGGCAGGGCGGGTCGCAGCGGAAGAGATCATGGCGGCGGTCGGACAGGACGCCCTGTAGCCATTGTCGAGCGGCAAAGGCTCGCGAAAAGTGCCGTCTCTCGGCCATGGCCGCGCCGGCACATCGTCAGGCCCGCAGGGCCATTTCGTCATCCGCCAGCAGCACGAAGGCGTCGGGGTCGTATGCCAGCCTGATCTCCGCGCCGACCGGCAGGTCGTCGGCGCCGTAGTCGTTCGTCTCGATCATGGAAAGCGGTTGCTCCAGGCCATCGACGCCGATCGTCAGGTGCGTCACCTCGCCGAAATAGGCGCGGTTCTCGACGCGTCCCGTCAGCTCGTGCGGCGCCCTTTCGTCGTCCCAGAGCAGGCGAAGCCGCTCGGGCCGGATGCCGACCGTGACGTGCCCGTCCGACGCGGTGAACCCCGCCGGCTTTGCCAGGTTCACTGTGCCGAATTGCGCCGCGTCGACCGATACGTCGCCCTTGCGGTCGGCAAGGAGGCGGGCGCGGAGAAAATTCATGCCGCCGAGAAAATCTGCAACTTTGCGCGTGCGGGGATGCTGGTAGATCTCCTTGGGCGTCGCCACCTGGGCGATGCGTCCGCCGAACATCACAGCGATGCGGTCCGACAGCGCGAGAGCCTCGTACTGGTCATGCGTGACGAGGATGAAGGTGATGCCGACGGCCTGCTGCAGGCTGCGCAACTCGACCTGCATCTGCTCGCGCAGCTTCTTGTCCAACGCCGAGAGCGGCTCGTCCAGCAGCAGCACCTTGGGGCGCATGACGAGGGCGCGGGCGAGTGCCACCCGCTGGCGCTGGCCGCCCGAAAGCTCGTCGGCCTTGCGTCGGTCGAGGCCCGTCAGCCGCACCTGGTCGAGCGCATCCGAGACGCGCCGTCGTTCCTCGGTGGCATCGAGCCTCAGCCGCTTCAGTCCGTAGGCGACGTTTTCACCGACGTCGAGATGCGGAAAGATCGCATAGTTCTGGAAGACCATGTTGGTCGGGCGACGATTGGCCGGCAGCAGGGTCGAGGCGACGCCGTCGATGCGGATCTCGCCGCTGGTCGGCACGTCGAAGCCCGCGATGGAGCGCAGCAGCGTGGTCTTGCCGCAGCCGGACGGCCCCAGCAGCGAGAAGAACTCGCCTTCGCCGATCTGCAGCGATACGTCGTCGAGCGCCTTGTACACCCCGTAATAGCGGGAGACGTTTTCGATGGAGATCATCGGGCGGTCAGCCATGCGGGCTCCTGTCAGTGTGCGAGTGCGGCTTGCGTGCGCCGTTCGGCCCGCCGGCGCAGCACTTCGGCAACGGTCAGCAGGACGACGGAGGCGAGGATCATCAGGCTTCCGAGCGCCAGCACGCCCGGCAGCTTGGCGGCGAAGCGGAGCTGTCCCCAGATGTAGACGGGCAGCGTCGGTTCGGTGCCGGAAAGGAAGAAGGCGAGAATGAACTCGTCGAGCGAGATCGTGAAGGTGACGAGCAGGCTGGAGACGATTGCAGGTGCGACCACCGGCAGGGTGACGCGACGGAACGTCCCGAAGGCGGTCTCCCCCAGATCGTAGGAGGCCTCCTCCAGGCTGCGGTCGAAACCTTCGAAGCCGGAGACCAGAACCGACATCGAATAGGGGATGCAAAAGACCACCTGGCCAAGGATCACGGTGACGAGCGACAGCTGCAGCCCGAACTGAAGCGCGATCATCAGCAGGGATACGGCGACGATGATCTCCGGCAGAAACAGCGGCGCCATGATCAGCCCGCCTGCGGCGCGCTGGCCGCGGAAGCGGTAGCGAGTGATGGCGCGGGCGGCGCAGATGCCGAGGATGGTGCTGAGCAGGGAGACGCAGACGCCGACGATGAGGCTGTTGCGCGCAGCCTGCAGCAGCACGGAATTGCCCCACAGCGAGGCGTACCATTTCGTCGTGAAGCCGGCGAGGGGGAAGGTGGTCGTCGCCGCGTCGTTGAAGGAAAGGACCGGCAGAAGCAGGATCGGCAGATAGAGGAAGAGGAAATAGATCGCCACGTAGACAGGCAGGAACGGCAGAAAGCGTATCCTCTGCAGCATCAGCGGATCCTCCGTACGGCAAAGCGCAGGGCAAGGACGACGGCTGCCGCCGCCAGCGAGACCAGCACCATGGTGGTGACCGACAGCGCCGCGCCGAGCGGCCAGTTGGCGCTCTTGCCGAACTGCGCCTGGATCGCGGTCGCGATCATCACGCCGTCCTTGCCGCCCACCAGCTTGGGCGTCACGTAGTCGCCGACCGTCGGTATCATCACGATCAGGAAGGCGGAGATGACGCCGGGCATCGACAGCGGCAGGGTGACGCGGAGGAAGGAGCGCACGGCGCCGTCGCCCAGATCGCGCGCGGCTTCGATCAGCGAGCGGTCGATCTTCTGCAGCGAGACGTAGATCGGCAGGATCGCAAACGCGGCCCAGCTGTGGACGAGGGTGATGACGACGGCATTGGCATTGTAGAGCAGCGAAGTGATCGGCTGTTCGATGATGCCTGTTGCCATCAGGCCGGTATTGAGAACGCCGCCATAGCCGAGGATCACCTTCCACGACATCACCCGCAGGAGATAGCTGGTCCAGCAGGGAATGGTGACGAGAAAGAGCCAGAGGTTCTTGTGCGGGCCGCCGTGGAAGGAAATGTACCAGGCGATCGGATAGGAAAAGCCGACGGTGATGGCGGCGGTCAGCAGCGAGATCCACAGCGAGCGCACGAAAAGGTCGCGGTAGATCGGCTCGGTCAGGGCGAGGCGATAGTTCTCGAAGGTGAAGGTGCGGTCGATGTCCAGATAGTTCTGGGTCCAGAAGCTGTAGGCGATCACCAGCAGGACAGGCAGAAGCAGCAGCGCAAGTGCGTAAAGCAGGGTCGGCGAGATCATCGCCAGCCCGCGGGCCTCTTCGCCGTGTAGCCAGCGGATGCCCTTGGCGGGTGCCGGTTTTTCCGGCGCGCTGACGATGGCCGCGGTGCTCATCGCCGGGGCTTTCCCTGGATATGAGCCTTTCCCTGCATGCGGATCCGGCCCTGCATCCGAATCTGGAACCCGGGACAGAGCCCGTCTGCCTGTGATGCCGATTTCATTTCGACCGCCTTTTCGGCTGTTGCTGTTCCCTGGCGAAAGATGAGCGCAAACCGCCATTGAAATCAAGCGCTAATTCTGCAATATTGATTGAACGAACATTCAATATGTCGTGAAAAGAATATTCTTTTCATTGCGTTGAATGATGATTTGGCGTTTTCAACATATCTGGAGCGTAGGATGGCCGCGATACCGAAGACGACCGGAATGCAGGGCGGGGCAAAGGTGGAGGAGGCTGCGGACGAACTGACGCTGCTGGCCGAGCGCCATCTGGTGCAGCCCTGGCCCGTGTCGGGCTCTATCGGTGCGGAAGCCCGCGGCCGGCTCGAGGGCGGCGATGGCATCTACGTCACCGACGCCGCCGGGCGCAAGCTGATCGACGGACCTGCCGGCATGTGGTGCGTCAATGCCGGGCACAGGCGCAAGGAACTGGCCGAAGTCATGGCGGCGCAGGCGATGGAGCTTTCCTACAATTCGCCCTGGTACACGACCAACGCGCCCGCAGCACGCCTGTCCGGACGGCTGGCCGGCCATGCGCCCGACGGGCTCGACCACGTGTTCTACACGACCGGCGGCTCCTCGGCGGTGGAGACCGCGCTGCGTTTCATGCAATTTGCCAACAATGTGAAGGGACGGGGCGAGAAGAAGCTCATCGTCTCGCGCCAGGGTGCCTATCATGGCTCCACCTATCTCTCGGCCTCGCTGAACGGGCGGCCGCGCGACCAGGACTGGATGGACGGCGCCGGCGAACAGGTGGTCAAGCTGAGCTGTCCCAATCCGTTCCGTCGGCCGGACGGCGTGGCGGCGGCGGAGTTCTGCGACTATCTGGTGGCCGAGTTCCTGGACGTGATCGAGACGGTCGGCGCCGAGCGCATCGGCGCCTTCGTCGCCGAACCGGTGATGGCATCGGGCGGCGTCATCGTTCCGCCGGACGGCTATCTGCGACGCATTCGCGAACTGTGCCGACAAAACGACATCCTCTTCATCGCCGACGAGGTGGTGACCGCCTTCGGAAGGCTCGGGCACGTCTTTGCCTCGCAGGAGGTATTCGGCCTCGATCCGGACATGATCACCTTCGCCAAGGGCGTGACGTCAGGTTATTTCCCGCTCGGCGGCGTGATGATCGCCGGGCGTCTTCTGGAGGAACTGCGCCGCTCCAATCATTCGGAGGCGATGTTCGCGCACGGGCTCACCTATTCGAGCCATCCGGTCGGATGCGCCGTGGCCTTGAAGAACCTCGATCTTCTCGAAGACGGGCTTTTGGAGCACGCACGCTCGGTATCCGGCCATTTCCAATCCAGCCTGAAGGCTTTGGAAGAACTTCCGCTGGTCGGCGAAGTGCGTGGCATGGGGCTGATGGCCTGCGTGGAATGTGTGGCCGACCGGGTGAGCAACAATCCGCTGACGCTCGACCTCGAGGTGGGCAAGCGCATCGACAATCACTGCCAGGAACTCGGCCTGCTGGTGCGGCCGCTCATCAACATGTGCGTGATGTCGCCGCCGTTGACGATCAGTACCGGCCAGATCGACGACATGGCGGCGATCCTTCGCCGCGGCATCGAGCTGACGATGGACGACCTTGTTCGGGAAGGACTGTGGCGCGGTTGAGGCCGCGCCCTGCCGGCCTGTCGGGTCACTCATTCCCGACCCCGACATTTTGAGCCCGCGAAAGCGGGCTCTCTTTTTAGCGACTGTGCCGAAAGGGGATGGCGGGAATGTTGCAGCCACCCGCCTCAGCGCATGGCCGCATTTTTCTCCGCCATGTCCCTCTCTGCCGGCGGGGCTGCCAGGTTCATCACCGGCAGGACTTTCCGCAGGTGGTCGTGGTGCGTCCGCACGCCGTATTCGAGGTCCGACAGATAGAAGCCGGCGAAGGCGTCAGAGGTCATGGCCTCGTTCGACCAGATGGTCAGTTGCACGTCCTCGGCCTGCGTGTCGCGGTCGATGCGGGCGGCGAGATAGCGGGCGGCGGCCTGTTCGCGGCTTTCGTCGCGGTAGCGGTACACGCCGCCGCGCAGCAGGGTGCGGCCGACGGAGATCGGGAATTCCTGGTAGAACTGCAGGCTTTCCGGCGTGACGGCGATCACGGCGTTGGGGAAGATGCCGAAGTAAATCCAGGCCTTGCGCAGATGGTCCGGCAGGGTCTTGTTCTCGGGTGCGATCTTGACGTAGCGCCCGACGCTCCATCTGCGCCCGGCATGGGGATTGTAGGTGGCGAACGAGCGGCAGAGTCCGTCGACGAAGGGCTCGTCGTAATAGGTCGAGCCGTAGAGATCCTGCAGCGCGGGATGGGCCATCGCCACGTGGTAGCCCTCATTGTCCACGTCGCGCACAGACTTCCAGTTGACCGGCGTTTCCTGCGTGTGGATTTCGCCGGCGGGCACCATCTCGGCGGGGCGGTAGTGCGACAGTTCCGCCTCGAACGGGCGCATGATTTCGGCCACGGACGCTTGCGGGCCGGTGGCGAAGCGAATGAAGACGAAGCCCTGCCAGACCTCGCATTCGATCGTCTTCAGCGCGAATTCGTGCTTGTCCATGGGCGGGAAGGAGCGGGGCCGTGCGGCCCCGCGCAGCGTGCCGTCGAGATTGTAGACCCAGCCGTGAAACGGGCAGACGAGGGCGTTGCGGCAGGTGCCGCTCCTGTCTGCAACGAGACGCGAGCCGCGGTGGCGACAGATATTGTGGAACGCTTTGATCTCTCCGTCCTGATCGCGAAGGATCAGGGCGCGCTCGCCGATCACGTCCAGCGTGATGTAGTTGCCGGGTTCGGCGACGTCGGAGACGTGGCAGGCGATCTGCCAGTGCTCCCGGAAAACATGCTGCTTTTCCAGCTCCAGCAGAGCGGCGCTGTGGTAGCACCATCCCGGCAGGCCGCTGCGTTCCCAGTCGTTCGGAATGGAGATGTCACGGATCACTTCATTCATCTTCTTCCCCATATTTTGCTGAACGTTCATTCAATTATAACATATTTTCATAAAGAAAGGAATAGGTTGCGATAGCTCGTGTTCTGATGGTGGCTCTCGGTCACTGTTGCCGGCAACTGCCGCGGAGTCCCCTCGAGCGGCAAAACAGGCGTTGACGCGGTGCGTCCGTTCGTCGTCGCTAGGCCTGCCGGACGGCCTTTCAACCGCTGGTCATGCCTGAAGAGTGGGCGCCGGAAGCGGGGTGGCCAGGAGTGGGGCAGGCATCGAGCTGAAATTGTTCAGCGTCTCAGCGGTTTAATTCCGGATAGTACTGGTCGAAGCCCGGCCGGAGCTTCTCGCCGATCATACAATCGCTGTCGCCGGCCGCAGCGAAGACGTTGGGCGGGGGCAGGCGGCCGCTGACCTCGAGCACCAGCTTGCGGCGAATGGCGATCGCAAAGTCCTCCGGCTCCTGCACCGAGACGACGAAGGCGCCGGGGCCGCCGATGACGCAGTCGGCATAATAGCGGTCCAGAGGACCGTACCCGGCGGAAGGGCGGATCATGATGGCAAGACCGTTGACCACGATGCCGAGCGCCGTCGCCGCGTCGCGGGCCGGCGCCACGGGCGCGCCGTAATTGTTGGGTCCGTCACCGGAAACGTCGATCACCCGCCGGGCGCCGGCATATCCGTTGCCTTCGAAAAGCGTGGAACCATAGGCGAGCGCGGCCGACAGGGAGGTGCCGCGCATCGATGCGAATGGGCGCTCCTTGATCATCTGGGCAAAGCGCCGTGCGTCCTCGGCCGTTTCGATCAGCGTCCAGGGCATTCGCGAACTCGCGCTGATGGTACCGCCCCATTCGTAGTAGCTGAGCGCGATGCGGCCGTTATAGCCCTCGCGGATCGCGGCAAGGAACTCGGGGTGGGTGAGGGCGGAGACATAGCCGGCGCGCTGGACCTGCGCCTCCTCCAGATCCATCGAGCCGGAAACATCGACGGCAAGAACAAGTTCCAGATCGACGACTGCCCCGCTTTCGGCGGCGACGGTAGACGTCTCGCCATGGGCGGTCACGCTGATGAACATGGCGAGTGCGGCAAGCAGCATCCTGCATTTCCCTCCTGCGGAAACGTCCGCTGCCGTTCGGGACGGAAATGCGGAACAGGGCGGCGATGCGCGGCGCGGTTCAGGCGCCAACCGTGCAAGCGAAGACTGTAGCACAGGCATTTGCCGGGGCCGATCAGCAATTGCGTTCAACTGTCGGTGATCACGCGGACGAGAGCTGGTATAGCTGTCGCCGGGTTGCATGCTTGCGCCCTGCCAGCAGATTCGGAGGATCCCGTGGCCGCCTATACCTTGCTTCTCCTCGTCGCCACGGTCGGTGCGGGCCTGAATGCCGGCCTGTTCTTCATCTTTTCGGTGTGCATCATGGCGGCGCTGGCGCGACTGCCGGCGGGCGAAGGCATCGCGGCGATGAACGCGATCAACGTGGTGATCCAGAACCCGCTGTTTTTTGCCGCCTTCATGGGTACGGCCTTGCTCGCGGTGGCAATCGTCGTCCTTGCCTTGCTGAACGGAACTGCCGGCAGCGCTCTTGCGATCGGTGCTGCTGTGCTCTTCCTGGTCGGCACGCTCGGCGTCACCATCGTCTTCAATGTGCCGATGAACGACGCGCTCGCCGCGGTGAACCCGGCGAGCCCGGAAGGCGAGGCCCTGTGGAAAACCTATCTGGGCAGCTGGACGGCGTGGAACCACGTCCGCACGGTCACCTCGATCGGGTCGCTTGTCCTCTTCGTCCTCGCCTACGCCAGGGCGACGTGAGCGAGGGACGTTCTCAGAGCTTCAAGGCCCAAACCGTTGCCTGCACCACGCTTTGCGCGCCTGCACTGAAGCGGGCGGCGCGGATCGGCTCGAAGCCGTCGATGCGCTTCGTCCCGACCCAACGGCCGCGGTCGGCGAAGACCTCGATCGAGCCGTAGTCGAGGAAGACGCGCACCCGCCGCGGATTGGCGCCGTGGGCGACGTAGAGCGGCGACGCCGGCCCGCCGTCGCGCTCATAGCGGATGCCGAGGCCGTGCTGGTCGCGAAAGACGGCGATCGCCGCCCCGGGGTGATCGAGCTCCAGCTCGAAAGTCGCCCCGGCCTCGTCCAGATCGAACAGGATCTCGACGGAGCCGTTGTCGAACGAAACCGTCTCGCCGGCCGAAAGCCGCGTGCGGTCGAGAATGCGGCTGCGCAGGCTTTCGGCCGCGCCGATCGGCGGCGTCAGCAGCATGCCGTCGGAGAGATGCATCGCGCGTGGCAACGTCATGGCCGTGGGGAAGTCGATATCCGGATGTGCGTCGGCCCAGTTGGCCAGCCAGCCAATCCCCACCACGCGGTCGCCGTCGAGGAAGGCCTGGAAGGCGTAGTTGTCGGTGCCGAAATCGAGCTCCTGCCCGAATTCCTTGGAGAAGCTGCGGCCGTCGAACCAGCCGACATCGGCCATCGTCAGGTTCTGCCGGCCGGTCTCCTCGTCCTTGCTGTTCATCAGCCCGTAGACGAGCACCCAGCGGGTCGAACGGCTGGTCGCCGGGCCGTCGAGCGGCAACAGGCAGGGGCATTCGATCGCGGTGGTGCGGTAGCGCTCCTCGACCAGAAGCTTGCCGACATAGGTCCAGCCGGTCGCCGCCGCCCGGTCCTCGGTTTCGTAGAGCAGGATGACGCCGCCATCGTCGCTCTGGCTGCCGAGCAGCATTTTCCATAGCCCGTCCGGTCCACGGAACACGTACGGATCGCGAAAGTCCGGCGTCAGGCCCTCACCGGTCGGGCGACCGGCAAGGACCACCTCGGCCTGTCCGGCGGTGATCAGGTCGGAGGAGGTGGCAGTGAGCTGGATCTGCTGCTCGGGTTGTCGGTCGGCGACCTGCTCGGTGAAGAAGACGCGGATGCCGGGGCCGTCGACCAGCGGGATGGTGGTGCCGGAGAAGGCGCCGCCGCGCTTGTCGGGGCGCACCGTCAGGTCCTCGGAGGGAAAGAGGAAGATCGGCAGGTGGCGCCAGCGCAGGTAGTCGGAGGAGACCGCGTGGCCCCAGTGCATCGTGTTCCAGCGAAGGCCATGCGAATAGTGCTGGTAGAAGAGGTGGGGGCGGCCGTCGAAGCGGCCGAAGCCGTTCGGATCGTTCATCCAGCCGAAAGGCGGGCGGAAGTGGTAGCCGCCTGGAAGCTCCGGCGGCGCGTTGCCGCGGTTGGTGTGGACGACCGTGATGCCGGTCTCCAGCACGTCAGCCGCGGTGAACCAGTAGATCACCGACACCGACGTCGTCGCCGTGTCGAAGCTCAGTTCGACGTGACCACCGCCGAAGACCTGATAGATGCGCAGGCCGTATTCCTCGGCATTGGCGATCGACACTTCGGCGAACTTGCCGCGGGCGTTGGCGAAGGAGACGGAGCCCAAGCTGTTGTGCCCCGTCGCCTTCAGCCAGATGTGGAAGGTGGCATTGACCGGCAGGTCGACCGCAAGGGTGCGGATGGTGTCGGCCGCCACCGTCAGTCGTTCGTTCATTCCATTCCCTTTCGTCCTTTATACAGGGACAGACATAGAAGCGATGGGCGAAAGGAAAAGCCCGGACCCTTGGCAAAGCCAGAATCGGGGCAGGGCAGGGCGAAGCGGCTATGGCACTATGCCGGGACGAAGCGATAGGCGGCGCCCTTGCGCTCGGCGAAGCCAACGCCGGGATAGGCCCAGTGATAGCCGAGAAGCTTGGTCTTCTTGTTCGCCGCCTCGTCGATCAGCGCCTTGCGGGTCGCAAGCGCTGTCTCGGCCTGGGTGTCGAAGCCGAAATGCCAGTCGGGGTGCTCGAAGAAGATGACGTTGCTGGTGGCGGCGTCGCCCGTCACGATCAGGCCGTCGCCGCCGTCGAGATGCAGCGAGATGTGGCCCGGCGTGTGGCCGGGGGTATCGAGGACCGTCATGCCGGGCACGACCTCGTCGCCGGGTTTCACCAGCCGCAGCCGGTCCCGGACGGCGAGGAGGTCGCGCCTTGCGCCGCGGGCGAAGCCGTGCAGCGCCTCCGGCTGGCTCTTCTCGAAGTCCCGGTCGGTCCAGAATTCCCATTCGGCAGCGCTGACCACATAGTCGGCGTTCGGATAGAGCAGCCTGCCGTCCGGGCCGAGTGTCGCACCGGAATGGTCGGGATGGGCATGGGTGAACACGACCTTGGTGATCGCGTCGGGATCGACGCCTGCGGCCCTCAGGTTTCCGGCGAACTTACCGGCGCTGTCCTGGAAGCTGGTGCCGGAGCCGATGTCGACGAGGATGAGTTCATCGCCCGCGCGGATCAGCGGGATGTTGACCTGCACCGGGGCGCCGGCGGCGTCGCCGCCGAGACGCTTCAGGATCGGCAGGCGTTCCTCGGTGGTGGCGTCGGGAAGCAGGACCTCTGCCGGCAGGGTGAGAAAGCCGTCGCTGAAGACGGTGACGTCGAAGTGGCCGTGGTCGAAGCGATGGGCCTCGGCGGCAAATGCCCCCTTCGGAAGCAGGCCGTTTGCGGCGAGTGCGGCGCCGCCGGCCATAAGCTGGCGGCGGGTGAAGGCGGATGCGGAGCGGTCGAGGGTGTGGTTCATCGGCGTCGTCCTTCGTCTGGGGGTAAGCCCGGCACCGCCCCCATGGGAGCGATACCGGTTTGTGAGAGCGATGCGCTTGGCGCCCGTGCCGGTCAGGACTTCGCGAACTCCAGCAGGTCGGCGTTCAACTGGTCCTTGTGGGTATCGGTGATCCCGTGCGGGGCGCCCGGATAGACCTTCAGGATGGCATGGGGCACGAGCTTCTTGGAGGCCCGGGCGGCTGCGTCGATCGGGACGATCTGGTCGTCGTCACCATGGATGATGATCGTCGGCACGTCGAACTTCTTCAGGTCCTCGGTGAAGTCGGTCTGCGAGAAGGCGACGATGCTGTCGTAGGTGTTCTTGTGGCCGCCCATCATACCCTGCAGCCAGAAGCTGTCGATCATGCCCTGCGAGGCGGTTGCACCCGGCCGGTTGAAGCCGAAGAATGGACCCGAAGCGATGTCCTTGTAGAGCTGCGAGCGGTCCTTCAGGCTCGCCGCCTGGATGCCGTCGAAGACCTCCTTCGGCAGGCCGCCGGGGTTCTTGTCGGTCTTTACCATCAGCGGCGGCACGGCGGAGATAAGACCGGCCTTCTTGACGCGGCCGGTGCCGTGGCGGCCGATATAGCGGGTGATCTCGCCGCCGCCGGTGGAAAAGCCGGCGATGAATATGTCGTTCAGATCCAGCTGCTCGATCAGGTCGGCGAGGTCGTCGGCATAGTGGTCCATGTCGTTGCCGTCCCAGGGCTGGCTGGAGCGGCCATGGCCGCGGCGGTCATGGGTGATGACGCGGAAACCGTTGTTGGCGAGGTGGAAAGCCTGGGCCTCCCAGCTGTCGGACGACAGCGGCCAGCCATGCGAAAGGACGACGACGGGGCCGTCCTTCGGACCCCAGTCCTTGTAGTAGATTTCGACGCCGTCGCGGGTGATGATCCTGCTTGCCATGGTCGTTGCTCCTTCTGACTTCGTTTGGGGGGCGGCAGCGTCAGCTGCCTTTGCGGGGGATTGGACTGCGCCGACTGCGGCGGCGGTTGCGGCTGCGCCGAATGCCCCTGCCAGGATGTTGCGGCGGGAGAGCGTTGCGGTCGCGGTGGTTGCTATTGCCTTTGCCATGACTGTGTTCCTTTCCGAGCAGGTGGTTGTTTTGTTTCAACTCTTGGCTTCCGTTCCGAAGCTGTGATTGAATAGATACAGCCGCCTGCCGGATCTCTCGACCGGCAAAGCTGACAACGATGGAGGCAGAATTGACAAAGGGGACGGCCGTGGAGCCTGTCGAGATCGGGATCGTCGTTCACGAGGAGGCGCTGATGTCGGCCGTCTACGGACTGACCGACATGTTCAACGTCGCCAATCTGCAAAGCCGCGAGCAGCACGGCATGAACGCGCCGCAGATCCGCACCAGCCACTGGAAGCTGGGTTCCGACGGGTCGGTGCGGCGCGGCTTCGACAGCCATTCCGAACTGGAAATCCGGTCGCTGTCGGCTCTTATCCTGCCGCCGACCCTGTCTGTCGAGCTGCAGCTGAAGCGCGATCTTTCGGAAATTTCACAATGGCTCCGGCAGAGGCATTCCGAGGGAACCGTGGTCAGTTCCGTTTGCGGTGGCGCCTATCTTCTGGCCGAATCCGGCCTGGTCGAGGGCAGGGCGCTGACGACGCACTGGTCGCATGCCGAGCAGATCGCCCGCCGCTTCCCGCAGGTCAATGTCGACACCGACAAGCTGATGATCGACGAGGGCGACATCATCACGACCGGCGGCATGATGGCCTGGATCAATCTGGGGCTGAAGCTTGTCGATCGCTTCATGGGATCGACGGTGATGCTGGAGACGGCCCGGTTCATGGTCGTCGATCCCGGCGCGCGCGAACAGAGCTACTACAGCGTCTTCGCACCGCGCATGGACCATGGAGACCAGGTCATCCTGAAAATCCAGCACTGGCTGCACGGGGCAAACACCAAGGGCATCACCCTGCAGATGATGGCCGATCGCGCCGGGCTCGGGGAGCGCACCTTCCTGCGCCGCTTCCAGAAAGCCACCGGAATCAATCCGACCGAATACTGCCAGCGCCTCAGGATCGCCAAGTCGCGGGAACTCCTCGAGCGCTCCTATCTCTCAATCGAGCAGGTGGCCTGGCAGAGCGGTTACGACGACAGCAATGCCTATCGGAAGATCTTCCGCAAGATCCTCGGGATTTCGCCAAGCGAGTACCGGATGCGGTTTTCGATCGCCGGCGGGCAGCGGCAACCGTCGCTTGCGGATGCGGCCCCGGCCTGAACGCGCTGGAACGGCGCCGCGTATCGCGTGGAAAAAGGCTTCACGCGATACGCTTTACGACATTGTTTTTGCACATGTCGCTGTCACGAAACCGCTGAACACTTTTGCGCGGCGTGCTTCAATGCGGCAGTTGCGAGGCCGCCGACATCAGTTCCTCGGCTCGCGGGATCGCGAACATGTTCGATCCGTCGCCATCGACCTCGGTGAACGACCAGCGCACGATTCCGTTGCGGTCGAGCAGGAATTCTCCGACCAACTGGCCGCCAGTGCGCTCCTCCGTCTTCTCGTCGGCCGGCGTTTTCTCGTAGCCGTCCAGCGTATTGAGGTAGGTCGAGGCGTCGAACGGGTTCATCGGCTCGGGCAACTCGCCCGGCATCTCCATCCGCATCGACATCACGGTCGGGATCGAGACCTTGTAGGGCCAGGCATCCTCATGTTCGGTGAACTGCAGGTTCGGCAGGCCGAAGGCGCGGTGGGCGATGCTGTCGGGATCCGAGGCGGCAATCACGCCCGGCAGCGGATGGTAGCGGAAATAGAGCCGCGCCCGCTCGATCGGCGTGTTGACGACCGTGAGGCTGTCGATGCCCTTTTCGTGCAGCGACGAGGCCAGTTCGGCGGAGGCTGCGATATGGCGGCGGCAGAAGGGGCATTGCAGCCCACGGAAAAGGCCGATCAGCACACCTGACTGGCCGCGAAAATCGTCGATCGAAACCTTGCCGCCGTGGTTGATCGCATCCAGCACCACGTTCGGTGCGCGATCGCCGGGGCGAAGGGGGCGTTCCATTGCATGCT
This sequence comes from Mycoplana rhizolycopersici, assembly GCF_013378445.1. Classification (GTDB taxonomy): domain Bacteria; phylum Pseudomonadota; class Alphaproteobacteria; order Rhizobiales; family Rhizobiaceae; genus Mycoplana; species Mycoplana rhizolycopersici. The sequence goes on along the minus strand of NZ_JABXYK010000008.1, from coordinate 220,598 downwards.
CTGCCATTGGTTGCTCCTCCGACTGAAGCGCCTTACGTCGGGGCCGGACGCGCGGCGCTTCTCGTTTGCTTTTCGCTTGCCGCGTCCGCGGACCGAAGACCGCAGACGCGGCTAGTCGAGAAACGGCAGGACGATGAGGGCATCAGGGTCGAGGCCGTGTCTGGCACAGACCTGCTGCGCCAGTTCAAAATACTCCTCCGCCTTCTCCAGTTCATTCAGTTCGAGGCAGAGCGTCGCCAGACCATCATAGCACGGAAACAGCAGCTGCGCCTCCGCGCTGTCACGAACGAGGTCGAGTGCTTCCAGGAAATTCTCGCGCGCGGCGTCGATTGCGCCATGGCATTGGCGGATCTGGCCGAGCACAAGCAGGGGGACCGGCAGGTGGTCGCGCTGGCCGAGCGCGCGGTCGATCGCGATCGCTTCCTCCACGGCCGGAAGCCCTTCGGCCATGCAACGGTCGGTAAAGGTGCAGAATGCGACGGCGAGGTTGGTGAGCAGGCGTGCCTGGTGCCCGAGATCGCCGATCTGCCTGGCCATGTCGTAGCCGCGCCGGCAGACCTCGATCGCCCGGGCCGGATCGATCATCGTGTAGAGGGCGCCGAGATTGGTGTATCCGCGGCAGGCGGTATTGAGGTGGTTTGCGCCAAGCGCGATCTCGACGCTGCGCTCGACCATCTGCAGCGCTTCCCGGGGCTGGCCGAGACGGGCCAACGATACGCCTTTTGTGTTGAAGGCGCGGGCGATCGCGAGCGCGATATCGGCCTTCTCCGCCTCGTTCGGCCGTGGTGGGAGGTGATTGGCACATTCCAGCGCCCTGTCTGCCCAAAGGGCGGCCCGCCGGTAGTCGCCGGCGCGGAAGGCGAGGTGTCCCTGGCGCTGCATCAGGTGGGCGAGCTCGATCGGTGCATCGACGCCTTCCAGCAGGTTCTGGGCCTCGTCGAAACAGGTAGTTGCCCGCTCGCGGTCACCGGCTTCGAAGGCAAGCTGGCCGAGCTTGCGCAGGATGCGCGCGGCCGCGGTCACGTCGCCGCCTTCGCGCGCGGCTGCAAGCAAGTCCTCGTAGAGATGACGGGCCTCCTCGCCGCGGCCCACCGGCTGGCAGAGGTCGGCGTAGCGCTCCCCCGGAACCTGCCAGGCATCGCCGCCAGCCGCCTCGGCGGCCGAGAGCGCGCGCACATAGAGGCGCATGGCGTCGGCATTCGCATAGGCCTTGCGTGCGAGGTCGCCGGCGGCCGTGAAGTATTGCGCGCCCTTATCCTTTTCCGCCGAAGCGGCAAAATGGTAGCCGAGCTCGATCAGTTGCTCCGGATGTTCGGGCACGCCGCCCTGGCGGCGCTCCAGCAGGGTGCCGATGGCGCCATGCAGTTCGGTTCGTCGCCGCAGCAGCAGATTGTCATAGAAGACCTCGTGCAGCAGCATCTGGCGGAAGGCGTAACGCGGGGCCGCCTGCGAAGGGATATCCGCCAGTTCCTCGATGATGTCGGCCTCGCCGAGGCATTGGAGGTTCGCCTCGATGTCGTCGACACCCGTGGGAAGCGCCTTCAGCAGAGCCACGTCGAAGCGGTGGCCGATGACGGAGGCGACCTGCGCCAGGCGCCGCGCATCGGCCGGCAGCCGGTCGAGGCGGGCGAGCATCATGGCCTGGATGCCGAGCGGCATCTCGGTCTCCGCGGCTGCGGTCCTCGCCTCCCAGCCCGCCGCTGCACGATGCAGAACCCCGGTCTCGATCAGCGTGCGCAGGATTTCCTCGATGAAGAATGGATTGCCCTCGGCCCTCTCGACGATGCGGCGGCGCAGTGCTTCCGGTAGGACGCAGCCGTCCAGCGCGCCGTCGAGGAGGGCGGCGGTCTCGGTGACCGACAGCGGGCTCAGCCGCAGCGTCGTCTGGCTGGCGCGGGCGGAACTCAGCACCTCGGTCTCGAAGCCGGGACGATGGGTGACGAGCAGCATCAGCCGGCGGCTCTCGATCCGGTCCATGATGAACCGCAGGGCATCGATGGAGACGCTGTCGGCCCAATGCAGGTCTTCGATCACCACCAGCAGCGGCGATTGCTCCATGCGGCGATCAAACAGGGTGCGCATGGCATGGAAGATCTGTCGCCGGAGCTGGTCCGGCTCCAGGAAACGCAGCGCGCCGTCGGGATCGCCGAAGCCCAGCACGAAGAGGAAGAGGGGCTGCAGCCTGTCGATCTCGTTCTCGGCAAGGCCGAGATCGGTCAATCCGGCAACGAGCAACTCGCGGGACCGCTCGAGATTGTCCCCGGGCGCTATCCGGTAGGCCTGCCTTAGGCTTGCCGCCAGCGTGCCGTAGGAGGGTTCTCCGAGCGACGAGCAGGCGATCTGGCGGATGGTGATGTCCGGCTGCGCGGCCCGGATACGGTCGAGGAAGGCTTCCACCAGTCGGGTCTTCCCGATGCCGGCATCGCCGATCACGCGCACCAGTTGCGTGGCGCCGCCGCGGACCTGCTCCAGGCATCGCAAGAGGGTCGCAAGGTCTCCATCGCGGCCGATCATGGCGGTGTCGATGCCGAAGCTCGCAAGGCCGCGGGCGGGCGGCGGCGCGTCGAGCGAGGCTTCAAGCCGGAAGACCGGCGTCTCTCCGGCCTTGCCGCGCAGCGGCAGGGTGCCGAGAGCGGTGAAATCGAAGGCGTGCTGGGTCAGCCGGCGCGTGACCGCGCCCACCAGTATCTCGCCTGACCCGGCCATGGCCTGCAGGCGCTGGGCGGTGTTCACGGTGTCGCCGGTCACCGAGTAGGACTTGCTGCCGCCGACGCCGACGCCACCGGCAACGACGGGTCCGGTATTGACGCCGATATGCAGTGCCAGCGGCTGGCCGAGACGCGCCTCCCAGCGCTCCTCGATGCGGGCCATCCGCACGCGCATGTCCAGTGCCGCCCGCAATGCGCGCTCCGGATCCCGCTCATGCGCGACGGGGGCGCCGAACAGGGCCAGCAGCGCATCGCCGACGAACTTGTCGACATAGCCACCCTCGGCGGCGACGGCGGCGCTCAATTCCTCGAAAACCTCGTTCTGCAGGGCCTGCAGCATTTCAGGATCGATCCGTTCCCCCAGCGTCGTGTAGCCGCAGAGATCCGCAAAGAGTGCAGTGACGATGCGGCGGTCGGATTCGGTCTCCCGAGCCGCCGCCGGCGACCTTGATTGCGGATGCGAAGCCGAAGATGCGCCGGCCGACTGCGGCTTGGCCGTACTCGCCACGCCGGCCGGAGGCACAAGGCTCGTTCCGCATTTGGGACAGAACGCGAAGTCGGGTGGCGAAACCTGGCCGCAGGAAGGGCACGTCTTCTGCTGCGGTGTTCCGCATCTGGGGCAGAAGGCAAAACCGTCCTCGACCTGGAAGCCGCATGCCGCGCAGTTCATGGCGTACGCCTCGTCGCAATCGGAACCCGCGATTTGACGCACGTGATCCGAAGGCTGCGAATCATGCGCCTGCGGGCACGCAGTTGCAACGGCGGGGACGTGCGCTGCGGCGAAGCGTGCGTCGGGACGCTGTCAGGCTGCCAGCAACGCCTGCAGAAGGGTGATAATGCGGCGATGCTGGTGCGCATGGCGGGTGCGGACGTTGACGGCGGCGTAGACGGTCTGCGGGATCGGGTCGACATCCTGCACGCGGCTGACCGCCCCGCTGCGGGCAAGGCGGAGCGCATCGGGCGCCAGCACATAGGCCGAACCGCCGAGCTTCGCCATCAGTGCCATGATCGCCGTCGTTTCGCCGCTTGCGATCGGCGCGGTCGACAGGTGGGGAAGAGCCTGGCGATGCAGGCGATCGAAGGCGGGAGAATAGACGGCCTGGATATAGTCTTCCGGCTTCACGTCTCCGATCCGCGTCACCTTGTTGCTTACCATTTCGTAGCGCACGTCGCCGATGGGCTCGTAGTGCAGCTCCGGTAGATGGTGCGGCGTGTAGAGGATCGCGAGATCCAGGTCGCCCGCCGCGAGATCGCGGTTCATCTGTTTGGAATAGTCCACTTCCAGATAGATCGATGTGCCGGGAAGGTCCTTTCGGACCGCCGCCAGCCAGTCGCCGGCATAGTGGGCGGCGAGGTCGTGTTGCAGGCCAATGCGCATCGAGCGCTCGTAGGCGCCAGCGGACTCCACCGCGCGTGCGGCCTCGTGCCACTGGTGCTGGATTGCCTTGGCGTGGTCGTGGAAGCGCAGGCCCGCCGCCGTCGGCTGGGTGCCGCCCTTGTTGCGGGCAAACAGCGGCCGCCCCAGCACCGCCTCCAGCGCCTTCATCCGGTGGGAGACGGTGGATTGCGTCAGGTTCAGCCGCTCGGCGGTGCGATTGAAGCTGCGGGTCTCCATCAGGTCCAGATAGGTCTCGATGAGCTCGATCTGCATGGGCGGGCTCTGGTTACCGGCGTTGCCCCTCATCCCGCTGCCGCGACCTTCTCCCCGCAGGCGGGGACAAGGGGAGCGCCGCACCCGCTCTGGCTCAACCGTCAGATGGGGCAAGGCGTTACGTCGCGTGTCGTTCTCCCCGCTCACGGGGAGAAGGTGCCGGCAGGCGGATGAGGGGCAACCTCCACGGATAGGAATGAATTCGACACGCCGACACTAATCGAAATCCTCGATCAATAAAGCGGATTTTCGCAGCTTGCCGGGAGTCGAATTGGTTGCCACAAATCGCTGGCAATCAAGGGGAAGAGAATGTCGAACTTGCCGTCACATGCACGCGTCGTGATCATCGGGGGAGGGGCGGTCGGAGCGTCTGCGCTCTATCATCTGGCGAAGGCCGGATGGACCGACTGCGTGCTTCTGGAGAAGAACGAGCTGACGGCCGGCTCGACCTGGCATGCGGCCGGCAACGTGCCGACATTCTCTTCCTCCTGGTCGATCATGAACATGCAGCGCTATTCGGCCTCGCTCTACCGCGAGCTCGGCGATCTGGTCGATTATCCGATGAACTACCACGTGACCGGCTCGATCCGGCTCGGCCATTCCAGGGAGCGGCTGCAGGAGTTCAAGCGCGTCGTCGGCATGGGCCGTTACCAGGGCATGGACCTCGACATTCTAACCCCCGACCAGATCAAGAGCCGTTATCCGTTCGTGGAAACTCACGAGCTGACCGGCGCGCTCTACGACCCCTATGACGGCGACATAGACCCGGCGCAGCTGACCCAGGCGCTGGCGAAGGGCGCGCGCGACCTGGGCGCCAAGATCTTCCGCTTCTGTCCGGCGACTGGCGCCCGGCGCGAGAACGACGAATGGGTGATCACGACGGCGCAGGGCGAGATCCGCTGCGAATACGTCGTCAACGCCGCCGGCTATTATGCCCGCGAGGTCGGCAAATGGTTCGGCCGCGACGTGCCGATGATGGTGATGAGCCACCAGTACATCCTATTCGAGGAGATCCCGGAGCTTGCCGCCTGGTCAAAGGAAGTCGGCCACAAGCTACCGCTGCTCCGCGACGTCGACAGCTCCTATTATCTCCGCCAGGAAAAGACCGGGATGAACCTCGGTCCCTACGAGAAGAACTGCAAGGCGCACTGGACGACGCCGGGCGATCCGATGCCGGACGACTTCTCGTTCCAGCTGTTCCCGGACGACCTCGACCGGCTCGAATGGTACCTGAACGACGCCTGCGAGCGCGTGCCGATCCTCGGCACTGCCGGCCTGTCGCGGATGATCAACGGGCCGATCCCCTATGCGCCGGACGGCAACCCGCTGATCGGGCCGATGCCGGGCGTGCCGAACGCTTTCGAGGCCTGCGTCTTCACCTTCGGCATCTGCCAGGCGGGCGGGGCCGGCAAGGTGCTGGCCGAATGGATCACCGAAGGCGAGACGGAGTGGGACATGTGGTCCTGCGATCCGCGCCGCTTCACAAGCTTCGCCTCGGAGCAGGACTACTGCATCGACAAGGGTATGGAAATCTACGGCCACGAATATGCGATGCATTTTCCGAAGCACGCATGGCCGGCAGGACGCAACCGCAAGCTCTCGCCGATCCACGACCGGATCGCGGCGCTGGGCGCCCAGTTCAAGCCGTTCAACGGCTGGGAGCGGGCCAACTGGTATGCGAAACCCGGCGACGACACCTCCGAGGAGGCGACCCAGACCTGGAACCGGGAGGGGCCGTGGCGGCCGCGGATCGAGGCGGAATGCCGCGCCGTCACCGAAGCTGCCGGCATCCTCGACCTGCCCGGCTTCTCGCGCTACCGGGTGAAGGGCGAGGGGGCGACGGCGTGGCTTTCCTCGCTGATCACCGGGCGGGTACCAAAACCAGGCCGCATCGGCCTTGCCTACTTTGCCGACGATAAGGGCCGCATTGTCACGGAAATGTCAGTGATGATGCTGGACGAGGACTTCTTCTTCCTGATCACCGCCGCAACCGCCCAGTGGCACGATCTTGAATGGCTGCAGAAGCATTTGCCGAAGGACGCGGCATTCACGATCGATGACGTCACGGAGAATTTCTCCTGCCAGATCCTCTCCGGCCCGAATTCGCGGGCGATCCTGGCCGAGGTTTCCGATGCCGACCTTGCCAAGGGCTGGCTGACGCATCTGAGCTGCCAGATCGCCGGGCGCTGGTGCCAGCTGGTGCGCGTCTCGTTTGCCGGTGAACTCGGCTGGGAGATCCATACCAAGGTCGAGGACACCGCCGCCATCTTCGATGTCATCTGGCAAGCCGGCCAGAAGCACGGGCTCAAGCCCTTCGGCATGGAGGCGCTCGACAGCCTGCGCATCGAGAAGGGTTACCGCGCCTGGAAGGGCGATCTTTCCACCGACTATACCGTCCTGCAGGGCGGGCTTGAGCGCTTCGTCGACTGGTCCAAGCCCGATTTCAAGGGCAAGGCGGCGCTGGAGCGGGAGAAGCAGCAGGGCGTTTCCAAGCGCTTCGTGTTGCTGACCGTCGACGCCGGCGACTGCGACGCACCGTACATGTCGACGCTCTGGCACGACGGCAAGGTGGTAGGAGAGACGACCTCCGGCAACTGGGGCTATCGCACCGGCAAGTCGATTGCACTCGGCATGCTGCACGCCGATCTGGCAGAGCCCGGCACCGAGGTCGAGGTCGAGATCTACGGCGACCGCTTCAAGGCCATCGTCCAGCCGGACGGGCCGCTCTTCGATCCCAACAATGAAAGACTGCGCGCATGAGCAAGCCCATTCCCAACAAAGCCCGCGCGGTCATCATCGGCGGCGGCGTCTCCGGCTGCTCGGTCGCCTATCACCTGGCAAAGCTCGGCTGGACCGATGTGGTGCTTTTGGAGCGCAAGCAGCTCACCTGCGGCACGACTTGGCATGCGGCGGGCCTGATCGGCCAGTTGCGCGCCTCGCAGAACATGACGCGGCTGGCGAAATATTCCGCCGACCTCTACGTAAAGTTGGAAGCTGAAACCGGTATCGGCACCGGCATGCGCCAGTGCGGCTCGATGACCGTGGCGCTGACGGAGGAGCGCAAGGAGGAGATCTACCGCCAGGCGTCGCTCGCCCGCGCCTTCGATATCGACGTGCGCGAGATCTCGGTCGACGAGGTCAAGGCGCTGTACCCGCACCTCAATACGGCGGATGTGAAAGCCGCAGTACACCTGCCGCTCGACGGCCAGTGCGACCCGGCCAACATCGCGATGGCGCTCGCCAAGGGCGCGCGGCAGAACGGTGCCACGGTCATCGAGGGCGTGAAGGTCACCTCCGTGCTCACCAAGGATGGCCGGGTGACGGGCGTCACCTGCGAGCAGAACGGCGAGAGCTTCACGATCGAGACAGACAACGTCGTCAACGCCGCCGGCATGTGGGGGCGGACGCTCGCCGACATGTCAGGCGTGACGCTGCCGCTGCACGCCTGCGAGCACTTCTACATCGTCACCGAGCCGATCCCGAACCTTGAGCGGCTTCCGGTGCTGCGCGTGCCGGACGAATGCACCTACTACAAGGAGGATGCCGGCAAGATGCTGATCGGCGCCTTCGAGCTGAAGGCCAAGCCCTGGGGCATGGACGGCATCTCGGAAGATTTCTGCTTCGACCAGCTGCCGGAAGATTTCGACCACTTCCAGCCTATCCTCGAAAACGCGATCAACCGCATGCCGATGCTGGAAACCGCCGGCATCCACACCTTCTTCAACGGCCCGGAGAGCTTTACGCCAGACGACCGCTACTATCTCGGCGAGGCGCCGCAACTGAAGGGCTACTGGGTCGCGGCCGGCTACAATTCGATCGGCATCGTCTCCTCAGGCGGCGCCGGCATGGCGCTGGCGCAGTGGATGAACGACGGCGAGCCGCCGTTCGATCTCTGGGAAGTCGATATTCGCCGGGCGCAGCCGTTCCAGAAGAACCGCGCCTACCTGAAGGATCGCGTTTCGGAGACCCTCGGCCTCCTTTATGCCGATCACTTCCCCTATCGCCAGATGGCGACCGCGCGCGGCGTGCGCCGCTCGCCGATCCACGAACACCTGAAGGCCCGTGGCGCCGTGTTCGGCGAGGTCGCAGGCTGGGAGCGTGCCAACTGGTTCGCCAAGGAAGGCCAGGAGCGGGAATACAAATATAGCTGGAAGCGGCAGAACTGGTTTGAGAACCAGAAGGAAGAGCACATGGCCGTGCGCGAGGGCGTCGGCCTGTTCGACATGACCTCGTTCGGCAAGATCCGCGTGGAGGGGCGCGATGCACTCGCCTTCCTGCAAAAGCTCTGCGCCAACCAGATGGACGTGGCTCCCGGCAAGATCGTCTATACCCAGATGCTGAACGCGCGCGGCGGCATCGAGAGCGACCTGACGGTGACGCGGCTTTCGGAAACGGCGTTCCTGCTGGTCGTGCCCGGCGCGACGCTGCAGCGCGACCTCGCCTGGCTGCGCAAGCATCTGCAGGACGAGTTCGTCGTCGTCACCGACGTGACGGCATCGGAAAGCGTGCTCTGCGTGATGGGGCCGAAGGCGCGCGAGTTGATGGTCAAGGTCAGCCCGAACGACTTCTCCAACAGCGCCCATCCGTTTGCCACCGCGCGCGAGATCGAGATCGGCATGGGCATCGCCCGCGCCCACCGCGTCACCTATGTCGGCGAGCTCGGCTGGGAGCTCTACGTCTCGACCGACCAAACGGCGCATGTGTTCGAGGCGCTGGAAGAGGCAGGTGCGGATGTCGGGCTGAAGCTTTGCGGCCTGCATACGCTCGACAGCTGCCGCATAGAGAAGGCGTTCCGCCATTTCGGCCACGACATCACCGACGAGGACCACGTGCTGGAGGCCGGACTCGGCTTTGCGGTCAGGGTCAACAAGGGCGACTTCATCGGCCGCGAGGCGGTGCTGCGCCGGCAGGACAAAGGGCTGGGGCGGCGGATGGTGCAGTTCAAGCTCGCCGATCCCGAGCCGCTCCTGTTCCACAACGAGGCGCTGGTGCGCGACGGAAAGATCGTCTCGACGATCACCTCGGGCAACTACGGCCACTTCCTCGGCGGCGCGATCGGCATGGGGTACGTGCCCTGTGAGGGCGAGAGCGAAGAGCAGGTGCTGGCGTCGCGCTACGAGATCGAGGTTGCCGGGGTCCGCGTAAAGGCGGAGGCCTCGCTCGCGCCGATGTATGACCCGAAGGCGTCGCGGGTGCGCATGTAGGCGGCCAGAAGCACACAGGCAGACGCAGACGGCAGCAGCATACAGGCGTTCACGACAGTAGACTGGCATTCAAGACGGCAGACGGAAGTTTCGGATTGTGGTTGCCGCCCGCACGCGGCCTGGCTGGAGGGTTCAGATGAGCTTGCAGGATCTCGCCTGGCTGGCGATGGCGGCCTATGCCGTCCACATCATGGAGGAACATACGTTCGACTGGCGGAACTGGGCGCGGGGCGTCATCGGGCTACCGGTCGAATGGGCCGACTTCTACGTCACGAACGCGGTAGTGATCGCGATCGGCATCGCGCAGGCGCAACTGGCGCCGACCGTGCCGCTGATCCCACTGACCTTCGCAGCACTGATGCTGATCAATGCGGTGTTCTTCCACATCCTGCCGGTGATCCGCACGAAAGGGCGTTTCTCGCCCGGACTTGTCACCGCGGTGGTGCTGTTCCTGCCGCTCGGGACGGCGATCTTCATGAAGGCGGCGGAAGAGGGACACCTCGATTTTGCAACGGGCCTCTGCGCGTTCATCGGCGGGGCGCTGCTGATGGCCTATCCGGTGGTGATGCTGCACCTGAAGGCAAAACCCTATTTCCAGCAGGCCGAAAAATGACTGTGCCTTTTCTTCCTCCGTTTCATCTCTCTTTCCATGGAGCTTTCAGGTGATCGTTTCCGATCTCAAGGACCTCAATACGCCCTCCGGCGACCGGATCGACCGCCTTGTGGCGGAGCACCGGCCGGGCCATGGCCTGGCGCGCGCCTTCTACCATGACCAGGACATCTACGAGCGCGATCTCGAGCGGGTGTTTCGTCGGCACTGGCACTGTGTCGCCCATGAGAGCGTGATTGCGAACGCCAACGACTTCGAGGTGTTCCGCATGGCCAACGAGCAGGTGATCCTGACGCGGCACGCCGATGGCTCGATCCATGCCCTGCTCAACGTCTGCCGCCATCGCGGCGCCGAGGTCTGTTCCAAAGACAAGGGCAATGCCCGTGTGTTCGTCTGTCCCTATCATGCCTGGACTTATGCCAATGACGGGTCGTTGCGCGCTGCGCGGCTGATGCCGAAGGAGTTCAAACGCGAAGATCATGGCTTGAGGAAGCTCCATGTCCGTGTGGTCGAGGGGCTCGTCTTCATCTCGTTTGCACCGGTACCTCTCGACTTCACCGAGGTCGAGCACCTGCTGCATGCAACCTGCGGCCAGTACGGCTGGGCGAGCGCCAAGATCGCCCACCGGGAGAGTTATGCGATCAACGCCAACTGGAAACTCGCGGTCGAGAACTACGTCGAATGCTACCACTGCGGCCCGGCGCATCCCGAATATTCGCAGACGCATGCTCTGGAGCAGCCGCTGCACATGATCGAGGCGATGAACCAGGCGATGGAGCAGCGCACCTGTGCGCTCGGTATCGAGGTGGGTTCGGGCAACCACTGGCAGACGTCCGGGGACGGCAAGGAGGCGATCCACGCCTTCCGCTATGCGCTCTATGAAGGCGTCAAGAGCGGCAGCGAGGACGGCGCGGCGGTGGCGCCACTGATGGGCCGCTTCACCGATTTCGACGGCGGGGTCACCTCGATCCATCTCGGCGGCACGACCTTCCTCGTCTGCTACCCTGATCACGGCATGATCTACCGCTTCATCCCGAAGACGGCCGAGTCCTGCGAGATGGAACTGATCTGGCTCGTCGACGGCAAGGCCGAGGAGGGGACAGACTACAATCTCGATCGTCTCACCTGGCTGTGGAAGGTCACCACCGACGAAGACAAGGCGATCATCGAGCACACCGCACGCGGCGTTCGCTCGCACTACTTCGAGTCCGGACCGATCGCGCCGATGGAACACAACGAGCTTCGCTATATCGACTGGTACCTGGACGAGATCAGCCGGGCGTGAGGGGGCGGTCCGAGTGGCCGTTCCCATTGCAGATGCGGATTCCGCGAGGGCGTTCGTCGCGGGCGCAGCGGTAGGTTGCGATGAATACGGGGCCGCTGCCCCACCTCCGTCACCCCGGACTAGATCCGAGGGCCAGCCACGCTGCGTCGACGGCGTGAGAAGGTGCACTTCCCGCGCGCAAGGACTTGCGCGCTGGATGCCGGGTCGAGCCCGGCATGACGGGGTGGAGAGGTGTGGCGCCAAGGTGCTGGGCGATGGGACATGGGGATGCGGGCCGTGTCGGTCGTGCCGGCATCCGTCCATCTCCGTCACCCCGGACGAGATCCGGGGTCCAGCCACGCCGCGTCGGCGGCGTGAGAGAGTGCACTTCCCGCGCGCAAGGACTTGCGCGCGCTGGATGCCGGATCGGGTTCGGCATGACGGTGCTTGTGGGCTCGGTCGCGGCAAGCAGCGCTGCAGGTGCGAGCGAGAACATGCCGCCTTGCCGGCGTTTCTGGAGGACGTCGGATTGATGGGAATGGAGTCGATTCAAGGGACTAGGCAGCCGAGTTGAAGTTCTGGATCTGCTTTCGCGTGCAATGCCCGCGCAAAGCTGCAGCAGGTGGAGGGCGCAATGAGCATAGCTGACGCAACCCAGACGTCCCGACGCGCCGGCGGCCGCGCCGCGCGCGTCGCCATGCGGGCGGCACCGCTGGCGGAGAACGTCCGCCCCGTTCGCCCGGGCCTGCCGGGCGGACAATACAAGCCGTTGACGGAGGCGGCTGTGCGCCGCATCCACGAAGCGGCACTCGACGCGCTGGAGAACATCGGCCTTGCCAATGCGCCGAAGTCCGGCATCGAGATCATGACCGGCGCCGGCGCGATCCTCGGCGAAGACGGTCGCATCCGCTTTCCCCGCGCGCTGGTTGAGGACATGCTGGCGCTCGCCGCCCGTGACATCACGCTCTACGGCCGGGACCCGAAATACGACCTCGAACTGACCGGCACGCGCGTCTATTACGGCACGGCGGGGGCGGCGGTGCACATCGTCGACGTCGAGAAGCGGGAATATCGCGAATCGACTGCGAAGGATCTCTACAACGCGGCCCAGCTCGTTCATCATCTCGACAACGTCCACTTCTTCCAGCGGGCGATGGTTTGCCGCGACGTGGCCGACAATTTCCTGATGGACATCAACACGCTCTACGGATGCTGCGCGGGTACCTCCAAACATGTCGGCACGAGCTTCTCGGATCCGTCGCATGTCGCCGGCTGCTTCGACCTGATCCACATGATGGCCGGCGGCGAGGAAAAGTGGCGGGCGCGGCCGTTCGTGTCGAACTCCAACTGCTTCGTCGTACCGCCGATGAAGTTCGCCGAGGAGAGCTGCATCACCATGGAAGCCTGCATCCGCGCGGGCATGCCGATCCTGCTGCTCTCGGCGGGGCAGGCGGGCGCGACGGCGCCGGCGCCGCTGGCGACCGCGATCGTGCAGGCGATGGCCGAATGCCTGGCGGGAGTGGTCTATGTCAACGCCATGGCGCCCGGCCATCCCGCGATCTTCGGCACCTGGCCGTTCGTCTCCGACCTTCGCACCGGGGCGATGTCGGGCGGCTCCGGCGAGCAGGCGTTGCTCACGGCCGGCTGCGCGCAGATGCACCAGTTCTATGGCCTGCCCGGCGGGGCCGCCGCCGGCATTGCCGATTCCAAGCTGCCGGACATGCAGGCCGGCTGGGAACAGGCGATCTCGAACGTCATGGCGGGGCTTTCCGGGCTCAACATGGTCTACGAGGCGGTCGGCATGCATGCCTCGCTGCTGGGTTTCTGCCTGGAAAGCCTGGTGCTCGGCGACGACCTGCTCGGCCAGGTGCAGCGCTGCATCCGCGGCATCGACGTTACCGAGGACACCGTGTCGCTGGAGACGATGCGCTCCGTCTGCCTCGGCGGACCGGGGCACTATCTGGGCGATCCGCAGACGCTTTCCTTGATGCAGACCGAATACATCTACCCGGCCGTCGCGGACCGGACAAGCCCCAAGGAGTGGGCGGAAATCGGCAGGCCTGACCTCGTGGCCAAGGCGATCGAGCGGAAGAACCGGATCCTTGCCGAAGCGGGAGGGCCGCTGTTCGACCGCGAGATCGACCGGGCGATACGGGAGAAGTTTCGCATCTACTTCTGAGCAGGGCAGGTGGGCCGGGACGTTGGAGCCCGGTCGCGGCGCCTTATTGGGCCGGGATCGAACGCGGCAGCGCGCGCACGTCGCTGACGGCCCATGTCCACTTTGGCTCGGTGATCTGCAGCAGGTCGCTGCCGGTGAAGACGGCGAAGGTGGTGAAGGGCTGGCTCTCACCCGGGAGCACGCGTGCCACGACGAGGCCGGCGTCCGTCCCGACCGGCGTGCAGGCGCCACCGGGGCAATTCTCAAGCGTAATGCTCAGGCGCAGCGACTGCAGCGTGGCGGTGCTGTTGTTGGTGATCACGCCGGTGACACGATAGCTCGTGACCGGCTGGCCGACGGCGAATTTCATATCGGAGAGCATGATATCCTCAGGCGCGACCGCATTGCGCGGGACGACCGGTTCGGGCGTAACGCTGCGGCTGTCCGTCAGCCATATAAGCGCTGCACTCGCCAGCCCGATCGCGACCGTGATGGTGAGGACAGGCTCGACCCAGCTCTGGAAACGCTTGAAGCGCAAGGCAAGATAGAGAACGGCGACGGCGACGACTGCGAATGCCCAGATCATCAAGATCCTCCCGACCCTTCATATAGCCTGCTGCGACCAAAGCCAAAAGACCGTTGCAACCACGCAATTGGGGATGGCAAGGGTCGGCGGAACGGAAATCGCAGGCGAAGCGGGGCTTTCGGGGATGGGCTCTCGCATTCGTGATGGGGCTGTGTTCGGGTTTCGATGCATTCCGACGAGATTGCTTCGCGGAGGCAGACGGCGGGGGTTGAGGAGACCGTCGGCTCTCGGAAGGATGTGCTGCCAGGCAGGGCGGTTGCCCCTCACCCTAGCTCTCCCCGCGGGCGGGGAGAGGGGACGAGGTCGCAGATGCGGCAATGGTTTCGCTCTCGCGGAGTGCAGTGACGATGCCACGTGTGCCCGGGCGACCCCGTCGCCCACGCCCTCACTCCTTCAGGCTGATCCAGTAGGCGCCCTCAAAGGGCACGGCGGCAAAGCGGGCGTTGATCTCTTCGAGGCTCTTTTGCGGATCGATGTCGGCAAAGAGATCGGGGCGCAGCCAGTGGGCGAAGGCCTCGGCGGCGAGGATGTTCAGGGGGACGGCGTTGAAGAAGTTCCAGAGCCCGTAGACGCGGCCGTTCCGTATAGCCGAAAGGTCGGCCAGCACCGGTCGTTCGGTCGCCCTTTTCAGCGTCTGTCGCGCTTCGTCTGCGGGAACGCCCGGACCGACGGAGAAGGCGCTGTACGTGCCGCCTGGCGAGGCGGTGGCGATATAGGCCTGCGGATCGGCGGCGATGATGTATTCGATGCTGACCATGCCGCCCTGGCGGGGGAGGTCGGCTGCGATGTTCCTGCTGCCGGTAATGCCGATGAACTCCCCCAGGCCTCCGGTACCATAGGCATAGCAGCAGGTCTGGTCGTTGGGGAAGGCATCCATCAAGACGGTCGGGCCGGGTTCGGGATGGGCGGCGACACGGTCGCGGATCAGCTTCACCCTGTCCTCGTAGAAGCGGGCAAAAGCTTCCGCCTGCTCGTCGCGCTCCAAAATCCGCCCGAGGAGACGCATGTTGTCGGGGGTGTTCTTCAGGGCATCGCTGTTGAAATCGACGACGACGACGGGGACGTCGATCTGTTCGAGATACTGGATCGCCTGCTTCCCCAGCTCGGTATTGGCCTGCCAGTTGGCGAGGATCGCCAGATCCGCGTTCAGCGACAGTATGGCCTCGAAGGAAAAATTGCCGGTGCCGTCGCCGATCAGGGGCACATCGTCGATCTCAGGGAACTTCCGGCGGAAGCTCTCGTAGATGGCGGGATTGTCGCCCTTCATGTCGCCGGCCCAGCCGGCAAGCAGGCTGACCGGATCGGGATGGATCAGGGAAAGCGCGATCAGGTTGAAGCCGCTGCCGAGCAGAACCGCCTTCGGCTTCTCGGGGATCGTCACCTCGCGTCCCAGCGCGTCGGTCACCGTCAGCGGCCAGCGCTCGTCCGCCAGGCAGGCATGCAACGGCAGCAGCACGAGGAAGAGGAAGAGGGTGGCAGTTCGCAGCACGTCAATGCTTCCTTTGGGCAGGCAGGGCACACAGTTCGCCGCAGCTTGGAATACCGGGCAGCATGTAGCGCAGACAGCATACCTTGCGACGGCAATGGATCTGCTCACCGTCCATCTCGTGGCGCAGGCAACCCTTGAAGGGGTTGGGCGAGCCATCCGGCAGGCAGGCCTCTTCGAACAATTCACGAGCGGGCCAGGGATCCGGGCCGGCGGCGGGATCGGTGGAGGTGCTGTTCAGTGCGTAGTCGAGGTAGACGGCCGCATTGTTCCAGCCAAGCTTGGGCGCGATGCCGGCGTGCTGCTTCAAACGGGCGATGACTTCGCCCAGATGCCCGGTCACCAGAGGCATGGCGATCTCCGTCGGCGCGCCGCTCTCGCACCAGTCGCCGACACGCGGCAGACCAAACGCCCTGGGCAGGCCGTCGTCCCCAAGCGCGATCGTCATCTCGTCGATGCCGATCGGAAGCGCGAGTTCGGCGCGGCGGGCGACGATGTATGGGATCGACAGCGCCGAAAAGTAATAGAGTGACCAGAACGACGCGGCGGCTCGACGGTCCACACCGTGCGCCTTCGAATAGGTCTCGAGCCCGTCCGCAAACGCGCCGCCCTCGAAGAACTGGCGGACGGGGATGCCGTCTGCCAGCTCGGAAGACAGCATCATCTTCTCGCCGCACCAGGCATGCTCACCGGCAAAGACCGCCCTCAGGCCTTGCGGCCCGAAGACGGTCTCGTCAGTCCTGGGAGGGACAGCGCTCAATGGATCACCACGTGTACTTGAGAGAGCCGATCACCGTGCGGCCCTGGTCCTTGTAGCAGAAGCCTGCCGAGCAGACCGGATCGCGGCGGTCGAAGATGTTGGTGGCGTTGACCTGCAGTGCCAGGCCTTCCATCTTCTTGTCCAGGGCGCCGAAGTCATAGCGCAGGGCTGCGTCGAACAGGACGCGGGAGCCATTCTCCATCGTGTTCTCGTCGTTTCCGTAGCTGGAGCCGATGAAGCGGGCGCCACCGCCGACGCCGAGGCCGTCGAGCGCGGTGTCTTCCGGCATGGTGTAGAAGGCCCACAGGGCTGCCTGGTGGCGCGGAACGGAGGAGACGTCGTTGTCGATCGTCGCTTCCGGGCCTTCGATGATCTTCATTGCCGTGTAGGTGTAGGAGGCGGTCAGCGACAGGCCGTTGTCCAGGCTGGTATTGGCCTCGAGCTCGAGGCCGCGCGAGCGAAGCTTGCCGCGCTGGACCTGGACGTTGGCCGGGCCGGTCGGCAGGTCGACGACCGTGTAGTAGAGACCGTTTTCCTGGTCGATGTTGAACAGGGCTGCTGAAAGCATGGTGTTGCTGTTCGGCAGCAGATACTTGACGCCGACTTCTTCCTGTTCGCTTTCGGTCGGCTTGAACGGCGCGTCGGTTTCCTGGTTGAAGCCTGCGTTCGGCGCAAAGGCGGTCGAATAGCTGGCGTAGGGTGCCAGGCCGAAGTCGAATTCGTAGGTCAGGCCCACGCGCTTGGAGAAGGCACGGTCGCTCTGGTCGAGCGTGGTGACGGTGCCGCCCAGAAGATCGGTCGAGTCCGTGTCGGTCGAAACCCAGTCATAGCGACCGCCGAGCGTCAGGGTCCAGGCGTTGTAGCGGATCTGGTCTTGAAAGTAAGTGCCGACCTGCCACTGGTCCTGATCGACGCGCTCGCTGAACGGGATCGGATCGACGGGGTCGCCGCGGTCCGGATCGTTGGTGTCGAGCGGCGGCGAAACGCCGTAGCCGCCCAGCGACCGGTAGCGCAGCTTCATCAGGTCGACACCTGTCAGCAGCGTATGGCTGAAGGCTCCGGTCTCGAACTCGGAGACGAGCTGGTTGTCGATGACGATGGCCGACAGGCGCTCGTCGAAGGTGCCGGCGCTGCGATCGATCAGCGTCGGATCGACGGCATTCGGGGCATAGGCGAAGGCCCAGTCGGCGTCGATGTTCAGCGTCGAGGCGCGGACGTTCTGGCGGAAGGTGAAGGTCTCGTTGAAGCGATGCTCGAATTCATAGCCGATGCGGCCCTGGTTCTGTACCGAATCGTTGAAGGCGGGGTTGCCGGAGAAGAAGTCCGTGACCTTGCCGGCCGTGGAGTCGTAGTAGTAGGCCGCCGTGCCGCCGGTCTTGGTGCGGGAGTATTCGCCCAGAACCGTCAGGCGGGTGTCGTCGTCGGGCTGCCAGGTAAAGGCCGGGGCGATGTAGATCCGGTCGTCGGGGACGCCGACCTGCTCCGTATCGGAATTGCGCGCCAGCCCGGTGAGGCGATAGTAGAACGGATCGGTGTCGTTCACGGCACCCGAAAAGTCGAACTGGCCCTGGAAACGATCGTGGCTGCCGTACTGAAGCTGTACCTCGCGCAGGGTTTCTTCCGTCGGACGCTTGGTGACAAGATTGAAAAGGCCGCCGGCACCGGTCGCGCCGTAGAGGGCGGACGAGGGACCGCGCAGGATCGAGACACCCTCAAGGCCGTATGGCTCGGTCTTGAAGACCGAGGAACTGGCGCCGGGCTGGCGCAGGTTGTCGCGGAAGACGCCCGTGTAGAGGACATCGAAGCCGCGGACGGAAAAAGAATCAAAGCGCGGATCGAAGCCGTAGGCATTGACGCGTACACCCGGGGTGTAGGCGACCGTGTCGATGAGGTTCTGCGGGTTGCGGTCCTCCAACTGGGCCTTGGTCACCGACGACACCGACTGTGGGGTCTGGAGGAAGGGTGTATCGACCTTCGCGCCGGTCGCGCTGCTCTTGCCGACGTAGCCATCCGCCGTGATCACGCCGCCGCTGCCGCCGTCGATAACGATCTCCTCCAGCGTGGTGGTGCCCTCGGTTGATGCCGCGGCAGCCTGATCCTGCGCACGCGCCGAAAGGGACAGGGTCAGGAGGGAGGTTCCGGCAAGCGCAAGGACAAGCGTGCGGCGCATCGGCGAGGAGGTCAGTGGCATCGGCAAAATCTCATGATGTTACTAAGTCGATAAGATGACTGTTCTGATCATGTTATGGCGATGTGCAAGGTTTATATGACTGAAAATGTCATGTTTGTGGCGATGTTGCCGATGCGCAACAAAAAAGCGACCGCCAAGGTAGTGGCGGTCTTTCTTTTTTCAGCTTTAAGGAGAGATACGGGGAATCGCTAAAGTGCAGCGCTGCCTGCCATGAAGGCGAGCACGACGAAAATCAGGAACAGAATCAGCGCGATCGCAAACAGCACCTTGGCGACGGTGGCCGCCGCCGAGGAAACGCCGCGAAAGCCGAGGAAACCGGCAACCAGCGAAATCACGAGAAAGATCAGGGCCCATTTCAGCATTGCAGTGTCCTCTCTTGAACCGCAGAGGGATACGCTTGAGAGTGGAAATTGTTCCGCGAGCCATGGAAACGGAGTACCCGGCGAGCCTTGCCCGCCGGGTGAGCGGGCCTTTTCAACCGTGGTTGATCATCACGTGACGGACCGCGGTGTAGTCTTCCAGTGCATAGACGGACATGTCCTTGCCGTAGCCGGACTGCTTGACGCCGCCATGCGGCATCTCGTTGCACAGCATGAAGTGGGTGTTGATCCAAGTGCAGCCGTACTGCAGGCGGGCGGCAGCGCGCATTGCCTTGGAGATGTCCTTCGTCCAGACAGACGAGGCGAGGCCGTAGTCGCTGTCGTTGGCCCAGCCGATCGCCTGCTCCTCACCCTCGAAGCGGGTGACGGAGACGACCGGGCCGAAGACCTCGCGGCGGACGATCTCATCCTCCTGGGTTGCGCCGGCGACGACGGTCGGCTGGAAGAAGAAACCCCTGTCGCTGCCGGGCGCGCCACCGGTGGTGATCTCGATGTGCTTCACGTCGGCTGCGCGCTCTACGAAACTCGCGACGCGATCGCGCTGGCGCTTGGAGATCAGCGGGCCGATCTCGTTTTCGGTGTCGTCGGGCTGATTGTAGCGGATGGTCGCGACGGCGGCGGATAGCTCGGCGACGAACTTGTCGTAGATGCCCTTCTCTGCGTAGATCCGGCAGGCGGCGGTGCAGTCCTGGCCGGCATTGTAATAGCCGAATGCGCGGATGCCGTTTACCACCGCTTCGAGATCGGCGTCGCCATAGACGATGACCGGTGCCTTGCCGCCGAGCTCCAGATGGGTGCGCTTGACGGTCTTCGAGGCTGCGGCCAGCACCTTCTTGCCGGTTGCGACGTCGCCGGTGATCGAGACCATGTTGATCTTCGGGTGATTGATCAGGGCGTTGCCCACGGTCTCGCCGCGGCCGAGCACGATGTTGACGACGCCCGCGGGCAGGATGTCGGCCAGAAGCTTCGCCATTTTCAGCGCCGTCAGCGGCGTCTGCTCCGACGGCTTGAAGACGACGGTATTGCCGCCTGCGATCGCCGGCGCCAGCTTCCACGCCATCATCATCATCGGATAGTTCCATGGCGCGATCGAGCCGACGATGCCGATGGGGTCGCGCCGGATCATCGAAGTGTGGCCGGGCAGGTATTCGCCCGCAACCGTCGCCGTCATCGAGCGAACGGCGCCGGCGAAGAAGCGCCAGCAGTCGATGATCGCCGGGATCTCGTCGTTGCGGACGGCGTTGATAGGCTTGCCGCAGTTCAGCGCTTCAAGCGCCGCGAAGCCGTCGGCATCGCGTTCGATCGCGTCGGCGATCTTCAGAAGGTAGGCGGAGCGCTCGCCGGGCGTCGTCATCGACCAGCCGCGGAAGGCCTTCTCGGCGGCATCGACAGCGGCGTCGATCTGGGCGTGCGAGGCTTCGGGCAGCTCGGCGACCGTCTCGCCCGTCTTGGGGTTGAGAATGTGCTCCTCGCTCTCCGTGCCGGCTTCGAAGCGTGCGCCGATCAGCATCTCAGTGTCCATCAGGAATCTCCCTTAGTCCAATTCGTTGTTCTATTTGCCGCCGCCGGCGACCTGGTCGCCTTCGCGGGTGAGGTAGTAGGCTGCGAGAATGGGCAGCAGGGTGACGAGCACCACGAACATGGCGACGACGTTGGTCACCGGGCGCTGGCGCGGCCGCACCAGTTCCTCCAGCATCCAGATCGGCAGCGTCTGCTGCTGGCCGGCGGTAAAGGTGGTGACGATCACTTCGTCGAATGACAGCGCGAAGGCCAGCATGCCGCCGGCGAGAAGTGCCGTGCCGATATTGGGCAGGATGACATGGCGGAAGGTCTGGAAACCATCGGCGCCGAGGTCCATCGAGGCCTCGATCAGCGAGCCGGAGACGCGGCGGAAGCGCGCCACCGCATTGTTGTAGACAACCACGACGCAGAAGGTGGCGTGGCCGAGTATGATCGTCCAGAACGAGAACGGGATCTCGGCAACGGAGAAGGCGGAGCGTAACGCGATGCCGGTGATGATGCCCGGCAGCGCGATCGGCAGGATGACCAGCAGCGAAATCGTCTCCCGGCCGAAGAAGCGCGTCTGGCTGACGGCCGCCGCACACAGCGTACCGAGCACCAGCGCGATCGCGGTGGCGATCGAGGCGACGCGGACGGAGAGGCCCAGCGCCTGCCAGACGTCGGGCCGGTTCCAGGCGACCGAGAGCCATTGCAGCGTGTAGCCGGGCGGCGGAAACTGGTAGCTCTTCTCTTCCGTGGTGAACGCGTAGAGGAAGATCAAAAGGATCGGCAGGTGCAGGAAGAGCAGGCCGGCGCCGGCTGCGATCTTCAGGCCGAGGGGGGCGGAGGTGGAGCGGTCAGAGCGCATCGAAGGCCCCCTGTTTCTTGGCCATCCAGAGATAGAGGCCCATGATGACGATCGGCACCACGGTGAAGGCGGCGGCGAGCGGGATGTTGCCGGCGGTGCCCTGCTGGGCATAGACCGCCTGGCCGATAAAGAGACGCGACGAACCGATGATCTGCGGGATGATGTAGTCGCCGAGCGTCAGCGAGAAGGTGAAGATGGAGCCGGCGATGATGCCGGGCAGCGCCAGGGGAAACAGCACGTAGCGGAAGGTCTGCGCGGGATGGCCGCCGAGATCGGCGGAAGCCTCGATCAGGTTGCCCGGCACGCGTTCGAGGGCTGCCTGGATCGGCAGGATCATGAAGGGCATCCAGACATAGACGAAGACGATGAAGGTGCCGGTGTAGCTGATCGACAACGAGTTTCCGCCGACGATCGGAAGCGACAGCCATCCATCGAGCAGCCATGTCAGATGCAGCTTGGCGAAGATCCAGGTGAGGATGCCTTCCTTGGCGAGGATCAGCTTCCAGGCGTAGATCTTGACGAGGTAGCTCGACCACAGCGGCAGCATGACGCCGAGGTAGAACAGCGCCTTCCATTTGCCGCGGGCGTAGCGGGCGGCGTAGTAGGCGATCGGGAAGGCGATCAGGGCGGATGCAAGCGTCACCAGCGCCGCCATGACGACGGTGCGCAGGATGATGTCAAAGTTCGACGGGATCAGCAACTGGCGGTAGGTGTCCAGCGTGAACTCGTAGTTGATCAGCCCCGAATACTCGTCGATCGAGAAAAAGCTCTGCAGCAGCAGCGCGAACAGCGAGCCGAGATAGACGATGCCGAGCCAAAGAAGCGGGGGGGCAAGCATCAGAAAAAGCAGGATCTTCGGATTTCGCCAGAAGAAATCCGACAAGCGGCTGAGCGTGCCGGGGCGGCTTTCAAGGATGCTGTTGTCCGTGATCGCGCTCATGCCGCATCATCCATCAGGTGCAGGTCTTCGGCAGCAAAGGAGAGGGTGACGCCGCTGCCCTGCTCGGGCACGGCAATCGAGGCCGGGACCATGGCGGCGATCCGCGTGCCTTCGTCGGCTTCGATCGTCAGCCTGTTCGAGGCGCCGAGGAAATTCGTGGCCACGAGCCTGCCGGTCACATTCTTGCGCCCGCCCGTGCCTTCGCCGAGCGACAGCGCCTCGGGGCGCAGGCTGGCGTAGCGGGCGGGGTAGCCGAGCCTCTTGACGAAGATCGGCGAGAGAACGTTGGAGGAACCGACGAAATCGGCGACGAAGCGGGTCTGCGGCCGCTTGTAGACCTCCTCGGGAGTGCCGAGCTGCTGGATCTTTCCGTCGTTGAACACGGCGATGCGGTCGGCCATCGACAGCGCCTCGCCCTGGTCGTGGGTGACGAAGACGAAGGTGATGCCGAGCGACTTCTGCAGCGTCTTCAGTTCCTCCTGCATCTGCTCGCGCAGCTTCAGGTCGAGCGCGCCGAGCGGTTCGTCGAGAAGGAGGACGCGCGGACGGTTGACGAGGGCGCGGGCGAGCGCGACGCGCTGGCGCTGGCCGCCGGAGAGCTGGCCGGGCCGACGCGTGCCGTAGCCCGGCAGCTTGACCATGGCGAGTGCCGCCTCGGCCGCCTTCAATCTTTCCTCCCTCGCCACGCCCTTGACCATCAGGCCGTAGGCGACGTTTTCAAGGATCGAGAGATGCGGAAAAAGAGCGTAGTCCTGGAATACGGTGTTGACGTTGCGCCGGTAGGGCGGCACGCCTTCGGCCGTCTCGCCGAAGATCTCGATGTGCCCGTCCGTCGGCTGCTCGAAGCCGGCCATCAGCCTCAGACAGGTCGTCTTGCCGGAACCCGACGGCCCCAGCATGGCGAAGAACTCGCCCTCGGTGATGGCAAGGTCGACGCCGTCGACGGCGCGCACGGCGCCGAAATGGCGGGATACCTTGTCGAACAGGACGGCGGTGGTCATGGGCGTCGAACTCCGGGTAGCAACAGTTTGTGCGGCACGATGCGGCAGTCCTCGGTGAATGACCGGGATCGGAGCGGCACATGGAAACGGTCTCCCTCCCCCTCGTGGGGAGGGTTGGGGAGGGGACTTGGTCTTTGCGGACCCCTCCCGGCCCTGTCGGGCCACCCTCCCCACAAGGGGGAGGGATAAAACGGCCTCAACGCCCGCCGATCACGCCGATGTAGTCGGAGACCCAGCGGTGATAGGGCACACATTCGCCCTGGCTCTCGCACTTGGACACCGGCGTCTTCCAGAACCTGATCTTTTCGAAGTTGTCGAAGCCGTTGGTGGTGCAGCCCTCGTCGGTCAGCAACGCGTTGCCCTTGCAGGCGGTGGGAACGGAGGGGACGGCGCCGAACCAGGCGGCGGCATCGCCTTGCACCTTAGGCGAGAGCGAATGTTCCATCCACATGTAGGCGCAGTTCGGGTGCTCGCTTTCGGCATGCAGCATGGTCGTGTCCGACCAGCCGGTGACACCTTCCTCGGGGAAGGTCGAGGCGATCGGCTGCTTCTCCGCCTTCAGGAGGTTGACCTGGAAGGGCCAGGAGCCGGAGGCGACGACGCCCTCGTTCTTGAAGTCGTCGATCTGGATCATGGCGTCGTGCCAGTAGCGGCCGACCAGGGTGCGCTGGACGCGCAGAAGGTCGAGGGCCGCCTTGTACTGCTCTTCGTTGAGCTCGTAGGGATCCTTGATGCCGAGTTCGGGCTTGTGGTGCATGAGGTAGTTGGCGGCGTCGGCGACATGGATCGGGCCATCATAGGCCTGCACGCGGCCCTTGTTCGACTTGCCGTCCGGCAGCGTCGTCTCCTCGAAGACGACGTTCCAGCTCTTCGGCGCTTCGCCCTTGAAGGCCTCGGTGTTGTACATCAGGACGTTGGGACCCCAGAGGTAGGGGGTGCCGTAGTGGACGCCGTTCACCGTGTTCCACGGCGCACTCTGCAGCCGCTCGTCCACCGTCTTCCAGCTCGGGATCAGGTCGGTGTTGATCGGCTGGACGCGCTTGCCGGCAATCAGGCGCCGCGAGGCGTCGCCGGAAGCGGTGACGAGGTCGAAGCCGCCCTCGTTCATCAGCGCCACCATTTCGTCGGAGGTCGCCGCTGTCTTCACCGAAACCTTGCAGCCGGTCTTCTTCTCGAAGTCGGTGACCCAGTCGTAGTTCTTGTCTGTCTCGCCGCGCTCGATATAGCCGGCCCAGGCGACGATCGAAACCTCGCCTTCGCCCGCGCCGAGTTCCTTCAGCGGCTCCTGTGCCACGGCGGCGGTGGCGAATGAGAGCGACAGGGTCAGCGCGGTGCAGGAATGCAAAAATCGCTTCATGATAATCTCCCGGTTTGTCCGCTTGATGCGCGGTCTTGTTCCCGGAAAGAAGCGTGCCCCGTTTCTGCCGCTTTCGCAAATTCATTAATCAGAATGGCGATATCGGAAATTCCGAAATCGAGTGGAAGCGCTACGAAACGCATGTGGATACAGGACCGCTCAGCGCGGTCGAGCACTCTCGCCCGGCCCCAGCCTGGCATTCCAGCCAACCGGGAACTGCAGCACCCGAGGCGACGTACACGACCAGGCGGGTGTTTCAGCGTCCGCGGCCGCTGCGAAGCGCCTCGGCGATCCCCACGAAATCGCGGGCCGACTGCGGCAGGCTGGAGCCCTTGCGCCAGACCATGCCGACCTGCACCACCGGCAGCGCCCCGGAGACGTCGCGGCTTTCGATGCGGTCGCCTTCCAGCGACCAGGGGCGGTAGACGAGGTCGGGCAACAGCGCAATGCCGGCTCCGGTCGCCACCAGGCTGCGCACCGCTTCGACCGAGCGGGTGCGGAAGGCCACATGCGGGCGGGCGCCGAGGGCGGAGAGCAACTTGCCGGTGTTTTCCTCGATTTCGTCCACCGTGAGCATGATCAGCGGTTCCTTGGTGATGTCCCCGACCGAGATGATCTCGGCGGAGACCAACGGATGGCCAAGCGGCAGCCAGAGACGATAGGGTGAGGTCTCGATGATCTCCGCCTGAAGCGCCATGCGGTCGCGGAGGTTGGAGATGACCATGACGGCGACGTCGAGTTCGCCGCCGATCAAAAGGTGTTCGAGATATGAGCCGTTGTCCTCGATGGCGCTGACCTCGACACCGGGAAAGGCGCGGCGATAGCGGGCCAGAAGATCGGAGAGCACGTAGCCCGCGACAAGTGAGGTGACGCCGAGATTGAGCTGCCGCTTTTCGGTCGAGGGATTGTCGGAAAAGGAACGGCGCGCATCGGAGACGCTGGCGAGGATCTTGGTCGCATGCCGGAGGAACTGGTGGCCGTTGTGGGTGGTCGTCAGGCCGCGCGGGTGGCGCTCGAACAATTCGACGCCGAGGTCGCTTTCCAGCTCCTTCACCGCCTCGGTGATCGAGGACTGCGAGATCGACAGGATCTGGGCGGCGCGGGTCACCGATCCCTGTTCTGCGACGGCGACGAAATATTGCAACTGACGAAGGGTAAAGGCCATGGCCGGCAGTTAATATGGGGCCTTGACGACAGGCAAGGGGCCGCCGCATTCCTGCTGTCGCGATCGGGGCCGCCGCGTGTCCTATCCTGCGATCGCCGCGATCCGCCATCCGGCGTGCATGAAAGAAGAGAGAAGATGACTGTACCCGCAAAACCTGTCCCCACCGAGGCCGGCATTCTCGCCTTCCACAAGCGCTGCGAGGATTTCTATCCCGCCGATGCCGTCGATGCGTCGATCGCCCAGCAGCGGCAATGGTACGATGCGCTTTGCGCCGAGTTCGACCAGCCGTCGCCGGCCGGCATGATCCGCGAGGAGGCGCTGGTGCTCGGCCGCATCCCCACACGGCGCTACCGTCCGGCGCGGGTGACGACCGAGACGCGGCTCTGTTACGTCCACGGCGGCGGTTTCGTCGTCGGATCGCTACAGAGCCACGACGCGATCTGCGCGGAGATTGCCGAAGCGGCCGGTGCCGAGCTGATCTCGGTCGACTACCGGCTGGCGCCGGAGCATGTGTGGCCCGCCGCGTTCGAGGACTGCTTCGAGGTGCTGAAATATCTGCTGCGCGGCAAGGGGCCGGTCGTGCTGATCGGCGACAGCGCCGGGGGCAATCTCGTCGCCGGCCTCGTGCTGAAGGCGCGCGACGAACAGCTTTCGGGCATCGCCGGCCAGGCGCTGGTCTATCCGGGACTCGGCGGCGATACGTCGGCCGGCTCCTATGTGGAGATGGCCGAGGCACCGGGGCTTTCGACCGCTGACGTGCTCTACTATCGCGACATCTATCAGGCGCCGCAGGCCAATCCCTACGCATTTCCGCTCGCCCATGTGGATCTCTCAGGCCTGCCGCCGACCTTCATCACCGGGGCGTTCTTCGATCCGCTGCGCGACGATGCGCGCCAGTATGCGGCCCGGCTTGCGCTGGCCGGCGTGGAGGTCCGCTTCCGCGAGGAGCCGCAGATGATCCATGCCTGGCTGAGGGCGCGCCACATGAGCGAAGGTGCGGCGACAGGTTTTGCGGCGCTGTGCAGCGCCGTTGCCGACTTCGCCGGGCGGGAGGGGACGTGAGCGGCCTTACCGATCTGGACAGACTCGTCTGCGAGATGCGGCCGACGCTGAAAGACGGACTGTTCGTCTTTTGCAGCCTGCCGTTCGCAGAGGCGGAACGGTTGCGCCATCTCGACGCGCTCGGGACGTTTAGGGAGGAAGAGGGGATGACGCTGATCCTGCCTGTCGCGGTGGCGGCAGGCGAGGGGATTGCGTGCAGCGCGCCGATGCGGCTGATCACGCTCAGCGTGCACTCCTCGCTCGAGGCCGTCGGCCTGACAGCCGCCATCGCCACCGCCCTTTCGCGCCAGGGTATCAGCGCAAACGTTGTTGCCGCCTTCCACCATGACCACGTGTTCGTGCCTGCGGCGGACGGCGAGCGGGCGCTTCAGGTCCTCACAGCGCTCTCCGGGAGTGGCGCATAGCGGTAGCTTGCCGCGCGCCCGCGACCGGCGTTTTCAGCGCTCGCCCCAGTGACGGCGGAGCAGATAGGATTCGAGCCTGTCCAGGTACTCCTTCCAGCCGTCCCGGAAGGCTTCCGCTTCTGCAGGGTGCGCCATCGGCGACTGGCGGACCGTCAGTCGCGTCGTTCCATTGACGGCCTGAAAGGCCACGGCGACTTCGCTCTCCTCGCCTTCATCGTTCTGTAGCGCGAACGAAATGGAGCTGTTCTCGACGATGTCGCGGTAGAGCGCCGACATCACCGTGTCTTCCCCGAACGGCGAGCGGATCACGGCCGACCACGTTCCGCCGGGGCGGAAATCCATGACGATCGAGTGCGTGGTGAAGTCGTGCGGTCCCCACCAGAGCGCCAACAGTTCCGGCGCCGTCCACAAGCGGTAGACGACCGGAACGGGGGCGTCGAAGCGGCGCTCGACGGAAAGGGCGGTATCCGCGGACGCGATGGCGCGCTGCAGGATCGTCATCGTTTGCTCCTCGCGCAGCATCGCAGGCCGGGACGTCCGATCCCCGCGTCATGCTGCGCAGATAAAAATGTCGCTATACGTCCGCCGCGGTCAGGCGCGGCGCCCGGAAAATTCCAGGCCGTGGCGCGGTGTCCTTTCGGCGATCTGCTCGCCGAAGGCAAGGCCCGGCCTGCGAAGGCTTCAGATAATCATTCCCTAGTCTGTTTCCAGCCCGTCTTGCGGAATAGTTTTAGCCGTCCTTGCGGGTCTCGCGCCACCGGCAACACTTCCAGGTTTATCTCGCCTCCTCCAAAGACGCATCGATCCCATCTGGCATGCGAATCGCTGCCGAGGCGAAGCTGATCTCGAAAAGTGGCGAGCCGGCGGCGGCAGGCCCGTATTCATGTACGCTGCCGAACACGAATTCGTGCGCGTTGCATGCCTGCCCGTGATCGAGATAGCCGTATCAGTAGGCCTGCTCGGCCTGCATGCGCAACAGGTCGCGCCGCGGCGGACGGCTGTAGATGCGCGCATGGTCGCGGCTGAATTGCGAAGGGCTGTCGTAGCCGACGCGGAACCCGGCCTCGGCGGCGCTCAGTCCTTCTGCGACCATCAGCCGTCGCGCCTCGTGCATGCGCAGGCGGGTGCGGAACTGCAGCGGGCTCATCGCGGTCGCGGTGCGGAAGTGCTCGTGGAATGAGGAGGGGCTCATGCCGGCGATGCGGGCGAGGTCCTCGATCCGGGTCGGCGCGGCATAGTTGTCGCAGAGATAGGCCACCGCCCGGCCGATCTGGCCGAGATGGCTCTCGCCGCTTGCGATCTGGCGCAGGATCGTCCCCTGCGGGCCGGTCATCAGCCGATAGTGGATCTCACGGACGACCAGCGGCGCCAGGACGGCGATATCCTGCGGCGCATCGAGCAGCCGGACGAGTCGCGCGGCGGCATCGATCAGTTCCGGCGTGGCGGCCAGGATGCCGGCGGCCCCAGGGCGTTCGGGGGGCGGGGGAGCATCGCCGGATCGGGAATCCTGCAAAAGCAGATCGGCCATCGTCCCGCGATCGAGGCTGAGCTTCAGGCAGAGATAGGGTTCGTCGGCGCTCGCCTCGATCACGGCACCGATGATCGGCAGGTCGATGCCGACAACCAGACATCCGCCGGTCTCATAGACCATCTCGCGGCTGCCGATGCGCGCCCGCTTGCGGCCGGAGGCGACGAGGCAGAACGATGGGTCGTAGAGCGTATGCACCGGATCGGACACGGCCTGCGAGCGGATCAGCGTCAGGGCGGGCACGGCCGTGTCGAAGAAGCCTTCGTCAGGCGCGTGCCGCGCGATCAGCTGTTTCAATTCCGTCAAGTTCGTCAAGTTCGTCATGGACGCAGCTTCGCGCAATCAGGGACGTATGCCAATGGGACCTGCAGGCCTTTCGGAGGATCGTGCAAGAACTGCGGAACTCCATGCTACCGCGCGGACATGCGTTGACGCCATCCTTGCCTTGCCCGGCTGAAACGGCCGCGGCTCGCGATGAAAGGATGAAACGATGACCAGCATATCCGAGAAGGTGATCCTGATCACCGGCGCCAGCAGCGGCATCGGCGCTGCGCTTGCACGGGAGCTCGGCAAGGCCGGCGCGAAACTGATGATCGGCGCCCGCCGCACCGAGCGCCTGTCCGACCTGAAGGAAGAGGTCGAGGCCGCCGGCGGCACGATCGCCATGCGGGCGCTCGACGTGACGGTCCGGCAGGACGTGGAACGTTTCGCACGCGCCGCGCTCGACGCCTACGGCCGCATCGACGTGATCGTCAACAATGCGGGCGTGATGCCGCTGTCGCCGATGAGCTCGCTGAAGGTCGAGGAATGGGACCGGATGATCGACGTCAACATCCGCGGCGTGCTGCACGGGATCGCGGCGGTGCTGCCGACGATGAACGCGCAGGGCCACGGCCAGATCATCAACGTCTCCTCGATCGGCGGCCTGTACGTCGTTCCCACGGCAGCCGTCTACTGCGCCACGAAATATGCGGTGCGGTCGATTTCGGATGGTCTCCGGCAGGAGAATGACAAGATCCGTGTCACCTGCGTCTATCCGGGCGTGGTCGAATCCGAGCTGGCCGACACGATCACCGACCCTGCCGCCGCCGAGGCGATGGTCGCTTATCGCAGCATTGCGCTGAAGCCGGAGGCGATCGCAGCCGCAATCCGTCACGTGATCGAACAGCCGGCCGACGTCGATACCAGCGAGATCGTCGTCCGTCCGACCGCAAGCACCTGAGGAGGCCTGTCATGCGTTTCGATACCGGAATTTTCGCCGCTCTGCTTCTCTGCGCCATGCCGCTCGCCGCTGCCGCCGATACCACCGAGGAGCGCCTCATTCGTGGCGACGCCGTCGTTCGCAGCCTGAACAACGGCGTTCCGCAGCAAACGCTGGAGCGGATGCGGGAAGAGTTTCCATTCCTCGCGGAGGCGACCGAGGCCTATGCGCTCGGCGACGTCTGGTCGCGGCCCGGCCTCGACAACCGCACGCGCCAGCTGGCTGCGGTCGCCGCCTTTGCGGCGCTCGGCGAGCGGGTGTTCATGAAGGTCCATGCCGGCTACGCGCTGAACATCGGCGTGAGCGAGGAGGAACTGAAGGAGGTCGTCTACATGGTGACGGTGCCGGCCGGATTCCCGAAGGCGATCGCCGCGTCGCAGACGCTTTCCGAGCTCTTTTCCCAACGCCGCGAGGCGCAGCAGTGAGGAGGCAGGGATGAACGGCCTACAGATTTTCACGGCGGGCGTGATCGCCGTTTCTGCAACGCTTGCATCAGTCCAGAAAGGTCATGCCCAGATGAATACCGCTTCCGATGCCCACCACAGCCATCCCTATGCAGGGATGTGGATCACCGAGGACGGCCACGTCCGCCACGAGTTGCTGCCGAATGGCCGCTACGTCGAGGCGCGCGGCAGCCGCGAGGGCGCCTACAAGGGGCGCTATGAGGTGACCGGCGACCATATCGAATACTGGGACGACACCGGTTTCACCGCCGACGGCGACTTCATCGACGATGTGCTCCACCACGGCGGCATGATCCTCTACCGTGACGGGCAGAAGCCGCTGCGATAGGGCCGGCAGGCCGCACGGGCGCCGCAAGCTGGTGCCGCCCCGGCAGGGGCGGCGACCATGTCACATGAAATCGCGAGCGATCTTCTTTTCGAAGGTCTTCTGGAAGACTTCGTCCTCGCCTTCGAAGGCGCGGATGCTGGCGGAGATCAGCCAGTCGGTCTGCGTGCACGCGATCGTTGCCGTCGAGATGGTGCGGACGAACCAGCCGGGGCGCTGCATGTCGCAGGTCCAGGTGGAAGTGCCCGTCGCCGAGAGCGGGTCGCCATCGGCAATCGACCAGAGCTCGTCGCGCACCTGCCGCGTTGCAAGCCCCGTGCCGGGGTGTTCCGACAGGCCGGTGTCCTCGTAGATCGTGTACTCGCACAGGCCGTTGGTGAGATCGCGCTCGACGCTGCGGGCGGTCTCGCCCGGTTCCAGTTCGTTGTACTTCGGCAGCGGGTCCTTGTTGGCCGGTTCCGGCAGCGAAATGGCCTCGTGGCGCCCAAGCTTCGGCAGCGCCAGACCGAGGCTGGCGAGATCGATCGTCAGGCCGGGGTCGGTCGGCGGCGGCAGGATCGTCGGCCAGTAGGAGGTGGACAGCGACAGGCGGATGCGGTGGCCGGCCGGGAAACGGTAGCCCATCGCGTCGAGCACGAGACGGACCTCGGTCTTCTCGCCCTTCTTCATCGGCTTCGGCTCGGCATTGCCGTCGCGATGGGCGAGGTTGAGCACGCCGAAGGAGACGCGAGTGGCGGTGCCGTCCGGATGGATATCGACGATGCGCGCGCAAAGGTTTGCGATGTCAGCCTCGCAGGAGAGCTGGAGGTCCAGCACCGGCTGGCCGAGATAGTCGCGGGCCTCGGTCAGCGGCGCCGTCTCCAGCACCAGCGAACCGGCATCGTCGAGGCGCTGGTCGAGCGCCATCTCGGCATCCGGCTTCAGCGTGAACCATTCGCCGGACATGGTGCCGGTGTCGAGCGGCGAGCGCAGGTAGTGGTCGTGGTTCGAGGCACCGGCGATCGGCATGCCGGGCGCAAGCGTGCCGTATTGCTCGACATAGAAGCACTCCATGTCCGGTGCGCTCCATTCCTTCTTGGCGATCCAGGTGCCGGGATCGAACTCGCGCCGCAAAGACGGCTTCGGCCCGTCCTGGATATAGGCGCGCACCTGCGGCCAGTTCTCCGCGCCGTTTTCCTCGCCGCGCAGCCAGCGGTTCCACCAGGCGATGGCTTCGGCGTGGAAATCCATGCGCGGCTTCGGCCAGGCGAAGTGCGGATATTTGTGGACCCACGGGCCGATCAGCGCCTTGGCCTTGGAGCCGAGACCCTCGACGGCCTTCAGCGGTGTATTGCGGTAGCCGTCGGCCCAGCCGGCGATGACGAGCGCCGGGACGTCGAAGCCGTTGAAGTCCTCGCAGATCGAGCCGTGCTTCCAGAATTCGTCGCGGCGCTGGTGCTGCAGCCACTCCTCCATGAAAAAGGGCTCGTTTTCCAGCCGCTCCAGCCACATCTCCTTCCAGCGGTCGCCGACGATCTCCGGATCGGGCGAGCGGGACTGGTAGGCGAGCATGGTCGCCGCCCAGGAGAGCTGGGCGGAGAGATGCGTGCCGTTCTTGTAGTGGATGTCGTCGTTATAGCGGTCGACGGTGGAGGCGATCGAGATCACCGCCTTCAGCGCCGGCGGCTTGAGGGCGGCCACCTGCAGGCAGTTGAAACCGCCCCAGGAGATGCCCATCATACCGACCGCGCCGTTCGACCAGGCTTGCGCGGCGATCCAGGCGATCAGCTCGCAGGCGTTGGCAAGCTCCAGCGGCGTGTATTCGCCGTCGATGACGCCGTCGGACTCGCCCGAGCCGCGGATATCGACGCGCACGCCGGCGATGCCAGCGCTAGCGAACACCGGATAGGTGGATTCGTCGCGCGCACAGGTCCCGTCGCGTTTCCTGTAGGGCAGGAATTCGAGCACGGCGGGCACCGGGTCACGCTCGGCGCCATCAGGCATCCAGATGCGCGCGGCGAGCCGCGTGCCGTCCGCAAGCGTGATCCACTCGTTCTCGATCACGGTAAAATTTCGTTCGGTCATTGTCATTTTCCGATCCGTCTTTCGCCTTATGCCGCGATCCAGGCGCGGCTGCCGATGTAGCCGTTCGACATGTCGTTGCCGATGTCGTCGATGATGCCCTTCACGGACGTCGAGGCGGCCATGACGTAGTCGTTGAACACCGGCAGGATCAGGCCGCCCTCGTCGCGGACCATCAGCGCCATGGTGCGGTAGAGGTCCTTGCGCTTGGCTTCATCCAGTTCCGAGCGGGCCTGCAGCAGGAGCTTGTCGAAGTCCTCGCGCTTGAATCGGGTGTCGTTCCACTCCGCCGTCGAGAGGTAGGAGGTGGAGTAGCGCGAATCCTGCGTCGGACGACCGCCCCAGTAGGAGGCGCAGAAGGGCTGGACGTTCCAGACGTTGGTCCAGTAACCGTCCTCCGGCTCGCGGCGGACCTCGATCTCGATGCCGGCCTTCTTGGCACTTTCCTGGAAGATGACGGCGGCATCGACTGCGCCGGCGAAGGCGGCGTCGGACGTGCGCAGCAGGACCGGACGGTCATGGCCGGACTTCTTGAAGTGGAAGGCTGCCTTGTCGGGATCGTAGGCGCGCTGCTCGATGTCGTCGGGGGCGAGTGCATAGTTGGCGTTGACCGGGTAGTCGTTGCCGAGCGTGCCGTAGCCGCCGAGAACGCGGTCGAGGATCGCCTGGCGGTCGATCGCGTACTTCAGCGCCAGCCGCAGGTCGTTGTTGTCGAAGGGGGCGGTGTCGCAGTGCATCAGGAACGAGTAGAACCCCTTGCCGGCGCTGCGGATGATCTCGACGCGCGGCGCGCGCTTCAGGAGCGGCACGGTCTTCGGATCGATGTTGTTGATGAAGTGGACCTGTCCGGACGAAAGCGCGGCGATGCGTGCCGTCGCGTCGTTCATCACGATGATCTCGACGGAATCGACGAAGCCTCGATCGGAGCGCCAGTCGGCGGCATTCTTTTCGAAGGTGGCGCGTACGCCTGCCTCGTAGCTTGAAAGCTTGTAGGGGCCGGTGCCGACGGCGGCCGCCGGATTGTCGACGCCGCCGTTCGGCTGGATGATCAGGTGATAGTCGGTCAGAAGCAGCGGCAGGTCGGCATTGCCTTCGCTGAGCGTGATGACAAGGTCGCCAGCCTTTTCCTCGATCGTCTTGATCGACTTCATCAGGCCGAGTGCGCCGGACTTGGCGCCTTCGTCGGAATGGCGCTTCAGGGTGGCGACCACGTCGGCGACCGTCATTTTCTTGCCGTCGTGGAAGGAGACGTCGTCACGGATCTTGAAGGTCCATACCGAGGCGTCCGCGGACGGCTCCCAGGACGCCGCGATCGACGGCAGGGCGCCGCCGGTCTTGGGATCGGTCTCCACCAGCGTGTCGCCCCAAAGACGGCCGATGACGAAGAGCACGGAGGCGCTGTAGGTCGCCGGGTCGAGCACATCGGTGGCGGCGCCACCCTTGAGGCCGAGCTTCAGATGGCCCCCCCGCGTCGGCTCCTGCGCATGCGCGCCCGTGGCCACCAGCGTGCCGCCAAGGCCGGCGGCGATGCCGAGCGCGGCGGTGCCGGCAAGGAAGCTGCGGCGATTGATCTCGGTCGGGACGATCAGTCCGTCGGGGCGCCTGGTGAAGTCGGTCATGCTGAAGTTCCCTTAACTGGATGTTTCAACGGGGGAACCTATCGCTTCATATGCGCTACACAATTTCGCGACTTGATGCTAGATTACGCTAGTTTACGCTGTTGCGGCCATACTCTCGGAGGTGCGTCTTGCCAGATCCCGACCCGTTCCCGCAAAACCTGCGCTTCGCCTGCTCGACACGGCGGTCGATCTCGCAGATCTGCCGCGAAATCGGGCTGAACCGGCAGCAATTCAACCGCTATATCAGCGGCGAGGCGCGGCCTTCGCCGCACAATACCGGACGCATCGCCGCCTTCTTCGGCATAACCCCGCAGGACCTTGACCTCGCGCCCAAACTGTTTGCGGCGCGGCTGACGCGCCCTGATCGCGACCGATCGTCGGCACGCGGGCTGCTCGACGGCTTTCCCGGGGACCTCGCAGCACTCCGCCGGCATGTCGGATACTACCAGACCTATCATATTTCGCCTTCCTGGCCGGGGCTGGTTGTCTGCTCCTGCGCGCGCATTTATGAGGATGACGGGGCGATCCGGGTGAAGTCGATCGAGCGCATCCACGACGCGGTAAACGAGATCCACCAGTTTTCGAAATATGTCGGGCTGGTCACCTTCTGGCGCAACCGCATCTTCATCGCCGAGCGCAGCGTCGGCCAGCAGCCGATGCTGTCCCAGACGATCCTGATGCCATTCGAGGTGCACCAGCGCGTGTACTTGCGCGGTACGACCATGGGGGTCTCCTGGCGCAAGGAAAACCTGCCCTATGCCTCACGGATGATCTGGCGTCATATCGGCCAGGAGCCGGACCTCCGCCAGATGCTGTCACGCTGCGGCGTGCTGCCCTTCACGTCCAGGCAGTTGCCCGCCACCGTCAGGAGCTTCCTCGACACCCCCGATGCCGAAGTGCTGACGGTGCCGACGGATTATTGAGGCCATGCCCGCCTGAGCGGCCATCCGGCGACTGACCATGACGATGGCGAGGGAGCAAGCGGACGCTGCTTGAGGATCCGGCGCTATTCTGCAGCAAGGAGGCGTGCGAAAGTTGCGACATCCACATTGCCGCCGCTGAGGATGACGCCGACCCGCTTGCCGCTGCAGGGGACAATGCCGTTGAGCACCGCTGCCGCGGCCAGGCAGCCGGTCGGCTCCACGACGATCTTCATCCGCTCGGCGAAGAAGCGCATCGTCTCGACCAGTTGCGCATCGGAGACGGTGAATATGCCTTCCACCTTGTCCTGCAGGATCGGGAAGTTGTGATAGCCGACATGGGTGGACAGGGCGCCGTCGGCGATCGATTTCGGCACCGGGATATGCAGGACCTCGCCCTTTGCGAGCGACTGCCGGCCGTCGTCGCCAGCTTCCGGCTCGACGCCGTAGACGGCGCAATCGGGGGAAAGCGCGCAGGCTGCAAGTGCAGAGCCTCCGAGCAGACCGCCGCCGCCGAGCGGAACCACCAGCACATCGAGCGGGCCGACGTCCTCGATCAGTTCGAGTGCCGCCGTGCCCTGGCCGGCGATGACGTCTGGATGATCATAGGGCGGGATCAGGCTGGCACCGGTTTCAGCCGCGATCCGGCGGCCGATCGCCTCGCGATCTTCCGTGTAGCGGTCGTAGAAGACGATCGTCGCACCGTAGCCGCGGGTTGCCTGCGCCTTGATGGCGGGCGCGTCGTGCGGCATCACGATGGTGGCGGGCACGCCCAGCAGGTGTGCGGCATGCGCGATCGCCTGTGCATGGTTACCGGACGAATAGGCGACGACGCCATTCCTTCTGATGTCCGGGGCAATCGCCGAGATCGCGTTGTAGGCGCCGCGAAACTTGAAGGCGCCGACGCGTTGCAGGTTCTCCGCCTTGAAGAACAGGGTCGCGCCGGCTTGCTCGTCGGCGGTTCTCGAGGTGAGGACCGGGGTGCGGTGCGCCTTGCCGGCGATACGCGCTTGCGCGGCGAGCACGTCATCGAAGGTGGGGATGCGCAAGGACCGCTGGCCGGTGGCGTCGTTCATGGGATTCTCCGCAACGTGACAGGATGCGGAGTGTGCCGGGACGCCGGCGTGGCGGCAAGTGGCGGGGGCGAAAACCCGCGGCACGCGCCTGCCCGACTGCGGCCGAGGTCGGAAGTGGAACCGCGCAAGAGCAGCACGGTCTGGCAGGTCTGCTGGATCGCCGGCATCCCTCGCAAGTGGAGGCAGCCGCGGCGACCCTCTTCCTCCGTCATCCCGGCCGCCGAGCCGGAATCCAGCCGCGCAGCGTCTGCGGCTCAAAGGAAACTTTTTGCGCGCAAGGACTTGCGCGCTGGATGCCGGATCAAGTCCGGCATGACGGATGGTAGAGCGTTGGCGCCTGGAGCCCTCACCCTTGTGTGAGGGGGCCTCCCATGGGCGCCCGCCTTGCCGCCGGTGGCCACCACCTTCTCCAGATCGGGGATGACCTGCATGCGGGCGATGTTCTCGTCAGTGATCCGGAAGCTCAGTTCCCCGCGCTCTCCATCCGCCGTGTCTTCAGCACCTTTTCCAGCCAGCCGATCTCCATTTCGGGGACGGACTTCAGCAGCAGGTCGGTATAGTCGTCGAAGGGCGGCGAGAGCACCATCGACTTCGGTCCGAACCGCACCAGCCGGCCGCGGTGCATCACCGCTACCGAGTCGGCGATCGCGCGGACGATGGCGATGTCGTGGGTGATGAACATGTAGGAGACCTGTGTCTCATCCTGCAACTTCAGAAGAAGCTTGAGGATACCCTCGGCCACCAGCGGGTCGAGGGCCGAGGTCGGCTCGTCGCAGAGGATCAGATCGGGCCGGGCGGCGAGCGCACGCGCAATCGCCACGCGCTGCTTCTGCCCGCCGGAGAGCTCCGCCGGGAAGCGGTCGAGGAAGCCTTCGCCCATCTCGATCTGGTCGAGAAGCTCGCGCACGCGCTCCGTCTTCTGCTTGCCGTGCAGGCCGAAGTAGAAGGTCAGCGGCCGGCCGATGATGTTGCGCACCGTCTGGCGCGGGTTCATCGCGGTATCGGCCATCTGGTAGATCATCTGGATGCGGCGGAGTTCTTCGTTCTTCCGGCCCTTCAGCGCGCGCGGCAGTGGCTTGCCGTCGAAACTGACGGTGCCTTCCTGCGGGGGCAGCAGGCCGGTGATCACACGCGCCAGCGTCGACTTGCCGGAGCCGCTCTCGCCGACGACGGCCAGCGTCTGGCCCTTCGGCAGGTGCAGCGAGACATTCTGCAGCACCTTGAAGCCGTTGGAATAACCGGCGGTGACGTTGTCGACCTTGAGCAGCGTGTCCGACTGGTCTTGTGCCTCTTCACGGGCGGTGCCGCGCACGTTGACAAGCGCGCGGGTATAGTCCTGCTTCGGCGCCTCGATGATCTGTTTGACCGAGCCGTATTCCACCATCTTGCCGTGGCGCAGCACCAGGATGTCGTCGGTGATCTGGGCCACGACGGCGAGGTCATGGGTAATGTAGATCGCCGCCGTATGTGTCTCCTCGATCGCGTGCTTGATCGCGGCAAGCACGTCGATCTGGGTGGTGACGTCGAGCGCCGTCGTCGGCTCGTCGAAGACGATCAGCTCCGGATTGGGGCAGAGCGCCATCGCGGTCATCGCCCGCTGCAACTGGCCGCCGGAGACCTGGTGCGGGTAGCGTTCGCCGAAGGTCTCGGGATTGGGCAAGCCGAGCACCCGGAAGAGATAGAGCGCACGCTTTTCGGCCTCCGCGCGGCTCATGATGCCGTGCTTCAGCGTCGCCTCGATCACCTGCTCGCCGAGCCGATGGGCGGGGTTGAAGGCGGCCGCGGCAGATTGCGCGACATAGCAGACCTTGGCGCCGCGCACCTTGCGGATGCCGGCATGGTCGAGTTGCAAGAGGTCCTGGCCGTTCAGCCTGACCTCGCCGCCGGTGATGCGCACGCCGCCGCGGCCATAGGCGAGCGCGGTGAGGCCGATGGTGGACTTGCCGGCGCCGGATTCGCCGATCAGGCCCAGCACCTTGCCCTTCTGCACGTCGAAGTTCACGCCTTCGACGAGGGTGACCGTCTTCGGCGGTTCGCCCGGCGGGTAGCTGGTCGCCTCGATCTTGAGATTGCGGACGGAGAGCAGGCCAGTCTTTGACGGTTCAGTCCTTGTCAGCTCAGGCATCGCCGCGTCCTCCCTTCAGGCTCGAGGTGCGTTTCATCAGCCAGTCGACGACGAGGTTGACGCAGATGGTGAGGATGGCGATCGCCGCACCCGGAACGAGCGCTGCGGAGATGCCGAAGATGATGCCGTCCTTGTTGTCCTTGACCATGCCGCCCCAGTCGGCGGCGGGCGGCTGGATGCCGAGGCCGAGGAAGGAGAGGGTGGAGAGGAACAGGATCGAGAAGGCGAAGCGCAGGCCGAATTCGGCGAGCAGCGGGGACAGCGTATTCGGCAGGATCTCGCGGAAGATGATCCAGCCCGTGCCTTCGCCGCGCAGGCGTGCCGCCTCGACGAACTCCATCACCGCCACATCGAGCGCCACGGCGCGGCCGATGCGGTAGACGCGGGTACTGTCGAGCACCGCCATGACCAGGATCAGGATCCAGAGCTGCTGCGGCAGGACGGCGAGGACGACGAGCGCGAAGATCAGCGTCGGGATCGCCATCATCAGGTCGTTGAACCGCGAGAACAACTGGTCGATGAGCCCGCCGGTGACGGCGGCGATGAAGGAAAGCAGCATGCCGAGGCTGAAGGACAGGATGGTCGCGGCGAGCGCCACGAAGATCGTGGTGCGGGCGCCGTAAATCAGCCGTGACAGGAGATCGCGGCCGAGATTGTCGGTGCCGAGCAGGAACTCGCCGCCCATCGGCGACCAGATGTCGCCGACGATCTCGCTCTCGCCATGTGGCGCGAGCCAGGGTGCGAAGATGGCGCAGATCAGCGCGATCGCGATACCCGCGATGCCGACCCATGCGCTGAGCGGAATGGAGCGCAGTCTCATCGCGGATGCCTCAGTCTCGGGTTGGCGACAATGGCGAGGATGTCGGCCACCATGTTCAGGAAGATGTAGAAGGCGGCGAAGATCAGGCCGCAGGCCTGCACCACCGGCATGTCACGCACCGTCACCGCATCGACCATGTACTGGCCCATGCCGGGATAGACGAACACGACCTCGACCACGACGACGCCGACGACGAGATAGGCGAGGTTCAGGGCGACCACGTTGATGACCGGGGCGACGGCGTTGGGGGCCGCGTGCCTCGCGATGATGCGAAGGCCGCTGAGCCCCTTGAGCTCGGCCGTCTCGACATAGGCCGACGACATGACATTGAGGATCGCGGCACGCGTCATGCGCATCATGTGGGCCAGCACCACCAGGACGAGGGTGGCGGTCGGAAGCGCGATCGCCGAGAGGCGCTCGGTCAGGCCCATGCTGTCGTAGACGGTGGCGGGGAAGGTGGCGACACCCATCTGAACGGCGAAGAACAGGATCAGCAGGTAGCCGACGAAGAATTCCGGCAGCGAGATCGCCGCCAGCGAAATGACGTTGATGACCTTGTCGACCATCCTGTCGCGGAATTGCACGGCGAGCATGCCAAGGCCGATCGCAAGCGGGATCGAGATGATCGCTGCAAAGAAGGCGAGGAATAGAGAGTTGCCGAGGCGCCTGCCGATCTGTTCGCCGACCGAGTTGCGGGACGCCCACGAATTTCCGAAGTCGCCCTGCAATGCGCCGCCGAGCCACTGGAAGTAGCGCGTCGTGGCGGGCTGGTCGAGACCGAGATCCTTGCGGATGTTGGCGACGGCCTGAGGGGTGGCCGACTGGCCGAGATAGGTGGTGGCGAAGTCGCCCGGCAGGGCCTCGACGCCGCCGAAGATCATGATCGAGACGGCAAAGAGAAGGCCCACGCTGAGCGCCAGCCGCTGGAGGATGAGTGCCGCAAGCGGGCTTTTTCTAACGAATTTGCCCCAGGGCGAAAGCGCGCCCTGGTCATTTGATGTCGCTGTATTCAAAGATTGATTTCCCGTGGACGCATCCGTTCCCGCGGCGAGGGAGAGTTGCGGGTCGGAACCCGCAACTCCTGCCATCGTCGCAGCCGGATCGCGCGTCGATCCGCCGCCCGTCATCAGCCTTCAAGCCAGACGCGGGTTGCGACATAGCCGTTGGACATGTCGTTGCCGATGTCGTGCACGTAGCCCTTGACCTGCTTGGTGGACGCGTTGACGAAGTCGTTGAACATCGGAAGGATCACGCCGCCTTCGTCACGCACCATCATGGCCATGGTGCGGTACATATCCTTGCGCTTGGCCTCGTCCAGTTCGGAGCGGGCTTCCAGCAGGATCTTGTCGAAGTCCTCGCGCTTGAAGCGCGTGTCGTTCCAGTCGGCGGTCGACAGGTAGGCCGTCGAATACATCTGGTCCTGGGTCGGGCGGCCGCCCCAGTAGGAGGTGGAGAAGGGCTGCACGTTCCAGACGTTGGACCAGTAGCCGTCGCCCGGTTCGCGCTTGACCTCGATTTCGATGCCGGCCTTCTTGGCGCTTTCCTGATAGAGGACCGCAGCATCCACCGCGCCCGGGAAGGCGACGTCGGAGGTGCGCAGCAGCACCGGGCCGCTGTGGCCGGACTTCTTGTAGTGGAAGGCGGCCTTGTCGGGGTCGTAGGCGCGTTGCTCGATGCCTTCGGGGAAGAGGGCATAGGTCTCGTTGATCGGGAAGTCGTTGCCGACCTTGCCATAGCCGCCGAGGATCTTCTGGACCATCGTCTCGCGGTCCATGGAATATTTCAGTGCCATGCGCAGGTCGTTGTTGTCGAAGGGCGCGGTGTCGCAGTGCATGATGAACACGTAGTGGCCGCGGCCCGAGGTGTTCAGGATCTCGACGGTCGGCGCGCGTTTCAGCAGGTCCACGGTCTTCGGATCGACACGGTTGATGTAGTGGACCTGGCCGGACGAGAGCGCGGCGATACGCGCGGTCGCGTCGTTCATCGCGATCATCTCGATCGTGTCGACATAGCCGCGGTCGGTGCGCCAGTCGTCAGCATTCTTCTCGAAGGTGGCGCGCACGCCAGGCTCGAAGCTCGTGACCTTGTAGGGGCCGGTGCCGATCATCGCGTTCGGATCGTCGAGGCCGCCATTCGGCTGGATGACGAGATGGTAGTCGGTCAGGAGCAGCGGCAGGTCGGCATTGCCTTCGGTGAGCACGAGGACGAGGTTGCCGCCGTCGGCCTTAATCTCCTTGATCGATTTCATCACGCCAAGCGCGCCGGACTCAGACTTCTCGTCGGTGTGGCGCTGCAGGGTCTTGACGACGTCGTCGACCGTCAGTTCCTTGCCGTCGTGAAACTTGACGCCCTGGCGGATCTTGAAGGTCCAGGTGGCGGCGTCGGCAGACGGTTCCCACGATTCAGCGAGTGCCGGAACCGGCTGACCGGTCAGAGGCTCGGATTCGACGAGCATGTCGCCCCAGTTGCGGCCCATGACGAAGGTGAACTGCGAGAGCGACTTTGCGGGGTCCTTGCTGTCGGTGGCGGCAGCGCCTTCGAGGCCGAGTTTGAGATGGCCGCCGCGCTTGGGTTCCTGGGCCTTCGCTGCGGTGTCGAACATCGTTCCGGCGGCGGCGAGCGTCACGCCGAAGGCGGCGGCGCGGCCCATGAATTCGCGGCGGTTCATCTTGCCCAGCATGACCTGGCGAGCGAGATAGTTCGTAAAGTCCGTCATTCCCCTGTTCCCTTCGTTCGGCCGGTTCCGGCCTTCTTCTGCTTGGTAGAATTTCTGGTCTGCCGCCGAAGATTTTTCGCGTGGCGGCTGTGCGGGGGGCGCTGATCCGGCGCCTTGTCGGTATTCAACTCTCCTTTGGTTTCCTTTGCGGCTCCCACCGCTTGCTGATTGATAAGATTACTGAATTTGTCGCGAATGTAACGTCCTAAATTTCCTTCGCTGTGCATAAATGCACCTTATGCAAATGCCCGCGGCGGGCGCGAGCATGGTATTTCAGGGCATAGCGATGTGGAAAAAAAACCGCTCAGCGGCCCTTCCACACCGGATCTCGCTTCTCGGCGAACGCGCGCGCGCCCTCAAGCTGGTCCTCGCTCGAATAGAGGACGTCCACCGTCGGAAACTGGCGGCGAGTGATCCTGTTCATCGTCGTCTGGAACGTCTCGCCCTCGGCGGCGCGCACCACTTCCTTGATCGCAGCATAAACCAGTGGCGGCCCGCTCTCCAGAAGTCTCGCCAGTTCCCAGGCCCGGTCGAGCAGCTTGTCGGCCGGCAGGATCTCGTTGACGAAGCCCCAGCGGTGCGCTTCTGCGGCGTCCAGCCAGCGGCCGGTCAAAAGCATGTCCATGGCGATGTGATAGGGGATGCGCTTCGGCAGCTTGATCGAGGCGGCGTCGGCAACGGTGCCGGAGCGGATCTC
This sequence comes from Mycoplana rhizolycopersici, assembly GCF_013378445.1. Lineage (GTDB taxonomy): Bacteria > Pseudomonadota > Alphaproteobacteria > Rhizobiales > Rhizobiaceae > Mycoplana > Mycoplana rhizolycopersici. The sequence continues at coordinate 177,691 of NZ_JABXYK010000008.1, read as the reverse complement.
GGGAAGGGCGAAGGTGGCGTGCTCGGCGGCGAGGATCAGGTCGGTGGAGAGCGCGATCTCGAGACCCCCACCGCAACAGATGCCGTTGACCGCGGCGATGATCGGCTTGTTGAGGTCACGCAGTTCCTGCATGCCGCCGAAGCCGCCGATGCCGTAGTCGCCGTCGACCGCGTCGCCCGCGGCCGCCGCCTTCAGGTCCCAGCCCGGGCAGAAGAATTTTTCGCCCGCACCCGTGACGATCGCGACGCGCAAGGTGTCGTCATCGCGGAAGTCGCGGAAGATCTCTCCCATGATGCGGCTCGTCACCAGATCGATCGCGTTGGCTTTCGGGCGATCGATCGTGACTTCCAGGATGCCGCCTTCGCGGCGCTTTCGGATTGGTCCGGTCATGGGCTTACTTCCTCAGACGGATCAGGGCGTCTGCCGCGACGACACCGTCGCCCTTGGCAAGCACCATGATAGGATTGATATCGAGTTCATCGACAATTGAAGCGTTTGAAACGACATAGGATGCCGCCGATGCGACGGCTGCGACGAGTGCGTCGACGTCGCCGGGCGGGCCGCCGCGATAGCCTTGGAGCAGTTTTGCGACCTTGAGGCCGCAAATCGCCGCGCGGATCGCCGTTTCATCGGTCGGCAGCGTCAGAATCGCCGAATCTTCCAGCAATTCCACGAGGATTCCGCCTGCTCCGACCGTCAGCACCGGACCGGCGACCGGATCGCGCATCGCTCCGACGATGACCTCGGCGACAGGGCGGCCGACCATCTTTTCGACGAGGTAGCCGGAGGCTACGCCGGCCATGGCCGAGGCCGCTTCCAGCACCGCTTCGCGGGTCTGCAGGTTGAGCTTCACCGCGCCGGCCTCGGTCTTGTGGGCGACGCCGAGCCCCTTGAGGACAACCGGGTAGCCGAGAGCGTCCGCGGCGTCGGCCGCCTGTCCGGCGGTCTCGGCGACGCGGCCCTCCGGCACGGGCAGGCCGAACGCGGCGAGCGCCTCTTTAGCTTCGTGCTCGGTCAGCGTTATCGGCTCGCCGTCTGCCGCAGCCACGTTCAGGAGCGGCGCGGGGAGGGGTTTTTCCCAGATCGCGCCGATGGTCGCTGCGGCTTCCGCCGCGGCCAGTGCCTCCTCGATGCCATAGAAGGGCGCGACGCCGTTTTCCATCAGCATCAGGGCCGTCTCTTCGGGCAGGTTCTCGCCCATGCTGGCGACGATGCCGGCGCGGGCGCCTGCGGCCCGCGAAGCGTCGATGACGGCATGGCAGGTCGTCACCCAGTCGCTCGCATCGCAGCGGTCGAGGCGCGGAAAATCCAGTACGATCAGGTTGAGAGCATAGCCGCCGCGCATCATCGCGGTGAAGGCCTCGGTCTGCTTCTCGCGGTTGCCCCAGACGAAGGTGTGGTAGTCGAGCGGGTTTGCGATCGTCACCATCTGGCCGAGACTTTCGCGCAAGGGCAGGCGCTGCTCCTCGCGGAGCGCCCGGTAGACGACCTTGCGCTTCACCCCCGCGTCGGCCATCAGCGAGGCCTCGCCGCCGGAGCAGCTCATCGACGAGATGTCGAAGCTGTCAAGCGGGCCGTGCAGGTGCAGGAGCTTGAGCGTCTCGAGGAGTTCCGGCAGCGTCTCGACCCGGCCGATGCCGAGGCGGGAAAGGAGGGCGGATGAGACCGCGTCGTTGCCGGCGAGCGAGGCGGTGTGGGAGACGGTGGCGAGTTGCGCCTGTTCCGACTTGCCGACCTTCAGCGTCACCACCGGCTTCTTCAGTTCGCGGGCGCGGCTTGCAAGCCGCTCCAGCGCCTCGATGCTGTCGAAGCCCTCGATGTGCAGGCCGACGGCGGTGACCCGCGGGTCCTCGAGGACGGCGCAGGCGAGGTCGCAAAGGCCCGTCTGCGCCTGGTTGCCCGCCGTCAGGATATAGGCGAGCGGCAGCCCGCGCTGCTGCATGGAGATGTTGCAGGCGATGTTGGAAGACTGGGTCAGCACGGCGACGCCACGCTCGATCCTGACCATGCCGTGCTGGTCGGGCCACATCAGCGCGCCGTCCAGCATGTTGATGAAGCCGTAGCAGTTTGGCCCCAGGATCGGCATGTCGCCGGCGGCGGCGACGAGTGCGTTCTGCAGGTCGTCGCCGTCGGCAAGCTCGGTCACCGCCTCGCGGAAGCCCGAGGCGTAGCAGACCGCGCCACCGGCGCCGCGAGCGGCAAGGTCGCGGATGATCTCGATCGTCAGGTTGCGGTTGACGCCGACGAAGGAGGCATCTGGGGCTTGCGGGAGCTCGGCGACGGAGCGGTAGCAGCGGCGGCCGTGGATCTCGGCCTTCGTCGGATGGACCGGCCAGATTTCGCCGGCAAAGCCCATCTTGTCGCACTGTTCGATGACGCGACCCGCCTCCTTGCCGCCGAAGACGGCGATGGAGCGGGGCCGGATGAGGCGGTCGAGGGAGCGGGTCATGATCAGGTCACGCTCCCAGCGGTCGCAGGAGGTCGCGGCTGATGATGTGGCGCTGGATCTCCGAGGTGCCGTCCCAGATGCGCTCGACGCGGGCGTCGCGCCAGAAGCGGGCGAGCGGCAGGTCGTCCATCAGGCCCATGCCGCCGTAGATCTGGATCGCCTCGTCGGTGACGCGGGCGAGCATTTCCGTAGCATAGACCTTGGCAGAGGCGATCTCGCGGTTCGACGGCAGGCCCTGATCGAGGCGCCAGGCGCCCGAAAGGGTCAGAAGATCGGCGGCATCGATTTCGGTGATCATGTCGGCGAGCTTGAAGGAAACGCCCTGGTTGGCGCCGATCGGCTTGCCGAACTGCTTGCGCTCGGCGGCATAGGAGAGCGCATAGTCGAAGACGCGGCGGGCCCGGCCGACCGAAGTGGCGGCGACCGTCAGGCGCGTCGCATAGAGCCAGTCGTTGGCCAGCTCGAAGCCGCGATGGACCTCGCCCAGGATCTGCGAGGATGGCAGGCGGCAGTCGTCGAAGGTGAGGATGCAGTTCTTGTAGCCGCGATGCGAGACCGAGTTGTAGCCGTCGCGGATCTCGAAGCCGGGCGTGCCGCGGTCGACGAGGAAGCTCGTGATCAGCTTCTTCGGGCCGCGCGGCGTCTGTTCCTCGCCGGTGGCGATGAAGACGATGACGAAGTCCGCAATATTGGCGTGGCTGATGAAGTGCTTGGTGCCATTGACGATCCAGTCGTCGCCGTCCTTCTTCGCAAAGCATTTCATGCCGCGGACGTCGGAACCGGCGTCCGGCTCGGTCATGGCCAGCGCATCGAACTTGTCGCCGCGCACGGCGGGCAGCAGATACTTCTCGCGCTGCTCGTCGTTGCAGCCCATCAGGATGCCGGAGGGGCGGCCGAAAAACACCGTCAGCGCCATCGAGCCGCGGCCGAGCTCGCGCTCGACCAGGGTGAAGGACGTGTGGTCGAGCCCGGCGCCGCCGACTTCTTCCGGGAAATTGCAGCCGAAGAAGCCGATCTCCTTGCACTTTCGGGCGATTTCCTGGCCCAGTTCGGGCGGAACGAAGCCGGTCCGCTCGACTTCGTTTTCATGCGGGTAGATCTCGGTCTCGACGAAGCTGCGGACCGTGTCGACGATCATCTGCTGTTCGTCCGTCAGTGCGAAGTTCATTGTGTTCTCCCTCGTGTTTTAAGGGCGGCGCGTGTTGGCCTGCCCCTCATCCGCCTGCCGGCACCTTCTCCCCGCAGGCGGGGAGAAGGCAATTGCGGCGGCGCCTCGTTCTCTGCTGCCCGGTCCACTGCTTGCTATGTTGCCCGGTCCAATGCTCGGCGCGAATGATTGTCGCGGCGGCCGTCCGCGGGCAGTCTGCCAGTTCCTTCTCCAACTTTTGCACCGGTCGCCTCGTTCTCCCGCGAAGCGACGGGTCGTTTGCGGCTTGTCCCTTCTCCCCGTTCACGGGGAGAAGGTGCCGGCAGGCGGATGAGGGGCAGCGGCCCGTCGAGCCCGTCCCTGCCGTTGCGCTGCTAGCGCTTCTGCCCCACGTGCCGTCCCGCACCCTCAGGCACCGGCAGGCGGGCATGCGCTTCGGTCAGCGCCTTCACCTTGTCCAGCACCTGCGCCGGGGCGGCGACGGCCTTGCCGGCCTTGCTGTCCACGTGCAGCATCATCTGCTCGGCGGTGGCGACGGGCTCGTTGGTCTGCGCATTGTAGATCGTCGAGAAGAACTGCAGGCGCTTATCGTCCGAGGACAGGATCTGGCAGGTGGTGTAGAGCGCGTCGCCGAGCTTGGCCTCACCGAGATGGCGGATGTGGGTCTCGACGGTGTAGTAGCTGTGGCCGTCGCGGACATACTCCAGATCGACGCCAATCAGGCGCAGCACGCCGTCGGAGGTGTCGCCGAACACCTGCAGGTAGCGGTGCTCGGTCATGTGGCCGTTGTAGTCGACCCAGGCGGCGCTGACCTTGGTGTCCAGGATCTTCAGCGGCTTGACCTCGCCGAGGTCGACTTCCGGCTTCTTGGCGTTCGCCCAGAGATAGTCCTCGAACTCGGTCAGAAGCTTGCCGGCACCCCAGCCGCGGCCATCGTCGCCGGCCTTCAGCGCATGCATGATGCCGACGAGGTTCTGGTCGCGGATGCGCTCCAGCTCGCGGATGCCGCGGGCGCCGGACTGCGCGTCGGACTGGTTGGCGATCTTGTCGACCAGTTCGTCGGTCAGGTCGACGACGTCGGTGAGCTTGGTCCAGGGCCAGGACAGGCAGGGGCCGAACTGGGCGATGAAGTGGCGCATGCCGGCCTCCCCGCCGGCGATGCGGTAGGTCTCGAACATGCCCATCTGCGCCCAGCGCATGCCGAACGAATAGCGGATCACGTCGTCGAGGGTCTCGGTGTCGCAGATGTCGTCCTTGATCAGCCACAGGCCTTCGCGCCAGACGGCTTCCAGCAGCCGGTCGCCGACGAAGGCCTCGATCTCCTTGTTGATGATCACGCCCTTCATGCCGATCGTCGCAAGCTTGGCCTTCGCGTCCTCCAGCGTCGCGCGCGCCGTCTTCTCGCCGCCGACGAGTTCGGCAAGCGGCAGCAGGTAGACGGGGTTGTAGGGATGGGCGACGAACATGCGCTCGGGATGCTTCATGTCGCGCTGCAGGTCGGTCGGCATGATGCCTGACGTCGATGAGCCGATCAGCGCCGTGGGGTCGGCGGCCGCATCGATCTGGGTGATCACGCCGCGTTTGAGGTCGACGCGCTCGGGAACGCTTTCCTGAATCCAGTCAGCGCCTTGGACGGCTTCTTCAACGCTCTTCACGAAGGTTATCTTGCCCTTCGGAGGAAGCGGCGCCATGGTCAGCATGCCATAGGCGCGCTCGGCGTTGGCCATCACTTCGCCGATGATGCGCTCGGCCTCGGGGTGCGGGTCGAAAATGGCGACGTCGATGCCGGCGAGCACGAAGCGGGCCGCCCAGGCCCCGCCGATGACGCCGCCGCCGATGCAGGCTGCCTTGTTGATCTTGGTCATATGGTCGTTCCCGTCAAATTGGTTGGTGTCCTGCGGCCCCCTCATCCGGGCCCTTCGGGCCACCTTCTCCCCGAGGGGAGAAGAGGGAGGTAGCCGCAGCCTTCGAGGCTATTTCAACTGCCTGTGTGGATGCTGCGTAGGACGCGCCGGGCACCGTCTTCTCCCCAGCGGGGAGAAGGTGGCCCGAAGGGCCCGGATGAGGGGGACTTACGCCACCCTCCGTCCGTATCCTCACCGCTTCGTCAGCTTCAGCTTTTCGCGCACCTCGGCCGGGCCGATGATGCGGGCGCCCATGCTTTCGACGACGTTGACCGCCTTCTCCACGAGCTGTGCATTGGTCGCAAGCTGGCCCTTGCCGATGTACAGGTTGTCTTCCAGCCCGACGCGGACGTTGCCGCCGGCGAGAACGGCCGCGGCCGGATAGGCCATCGCGTTGCGGCCGATCGAAAAGGCCGAGAAGGTCCAGTTGGACGGCACGTTGTTGACCATAGCCATGTAGGTGTTGAGGTCGTCGGGCGCGCCCCACGGGATTCCCATGCAGAGCTGGATCAGCACCGGATCCTCGATCAGGCCTTCCTCGACCAACTGCTTGGCGAACCAGAGATGGCCGGTGTCGAAGGCCTCGATCTCGGGGCGGACGCCGAGGTCGGTCATCTGCTTTGCCATCGCGCGCAGCATCGACGGCGTGTTGGTCATCACGTAGTCGCCGAGCGAGAAGTTCATCGTGCCGCAATCGAGCGTGCAGATTTCCGGGAGGCATTCGGCAACGTGCGAGACGCGCTCGGTGGCTCCGGCCATGTCCGTGCCCTGTTCCTTCAGCGGCAGCGGCTTTTCGACGTCGCCGAAGATCATGTCGCCGCCCATGCCGGCGGTGAGGTTCAGGACCACGTCGACCTCCGCCTGGCGGATGCGGTCGGTGACTTCCTTGTAGAGGTCGTTGCGGCGCGAGGGCGCGCCGGTCTCCGGGTCGCGTACGTGACAGTGGACGATCGCGGCACCCGCCTTGGCTGCCTCGATCGCCGATTCGGCGATCTGCTTGGGCGTGATCGGCACGTGCTTCGATTTTGCGACCGTGTCGCCCGAGCCGGTGACGGCGCAGGTGATGAAGACGTCGCGGTTCATGGTCAGGGGCATTTTGTCTCTCCCGGATTGTTCGTTGACGCCATTACGGGCCAAGCGGAAGACACATGCTTTTCAATTTCGGCACCATTCTTTACACTTCGGGAACAATCTTGCGGAGGTGATGCCACATGCTCGATCCGTCGTCAGCGACGCTCGACCTGGATATTCTGGTGCTGCCGGAGACGAACCTGATCCTCGTCGCCTCCGTCATCGAACCGCTTCGCGCCGCCAACCGCATCTCCGGGCAGGACCTCTATCGCTGGCGCATCTTCTCCCCAGACGGGGCCTCGATCGAGACGCGCAGCCGTATCCCGGTCCCCGTCGACGGGACATTTCAGCCCGAGCAGGAGACGGTGCCGCTGTTCATCCTCTCCAGCTACCAGTGGGAGAAGAGCGCTACCCCGGCGCTCAGGCGGCAATTGTCGCGCACCGCGCGCCACCGGGTCATGATGGCGGGGATCGAATCGGGCAGCTGGCTGCTGGCGCAGGCGAGCCTGCTCGACGGCCATTCGGTGACGATCCACTGGGAGGACCGCGAGGACTTCGCCGCCGCCTATCCGCAGGTGACGGTGCTAACCGAACGCTACGTGATCGACGGCAAGCGCATGACGAGCGGCGGCTCGCTGCCGACGCTCGACCTGATGCTGGAGATCATCCGCAGGCGGCAGGGCTACTCGCTCGCGCTCGAGGTCTCGCGACTGTTCATCTACGAGCACGAGCGAACCGGCGGCCTCCTGCAGGTGCCCGCACTCGGCAACATGCGCGTCGCCGACCAGCGCGTCAGCCAGGCGGTGCGGCTGATGGAGGAGACGGTCGAGGCACCGGTGACGCTGACGCGCCTTGCGCGCCGCATCGGCATCTCCGCCCGCCATCTGCAGGACCTGTTCCAGGAGACGATGGCGGTTGCGCCGCACCAGCACTATCTTGCGCTGCGGTTGAACGCGGCGCGGCGCAAGGTGATCGAGACGAAGCTGGAATTCGCCGACATCGCCGCCGCCACCGGCTTCAACTCCTCGTCCGCCTTCTCCCGCAGCTACCGCGCACATTACCACGAGAGCCCGACGGAGACGCGAAGGCGGCTGAGGGCGGCGGGGAAGGGGTGAGGGCGGAGGCGTTGAGGCCTGCCCTTGGCCAGCGACCATCATTCCAACATCAATCAACTACGCCGAATACGATATAAATTCTGTCCAAGAACTTGATCTTCGCAAGCGCGGCAACCTCGCCACTTGTGCAACTTTGAGGGGTGAAACCCTCTGGAAGCATCTGCGCGGCTGGCGGAGAAATCATGTGCATGGGCAACGTATCAATCCGCCGGCGAGATAGAGTTGCGACCTCGATTGACCGGTTCCCTATGAACACCAGAGCGAAATGTCCCTCGTCCGCGCGAAAGCCTTTCGCGGCCAGATGGTCATTTACTCTGGCGGCGAACGCATCTTCGGAATGCAGACGATCCTGGTAAGGGACGAGTATGCAAACAGCCTCGGCGTTGAAGGACGATATATCCGCAAGTCTCACAGCCGTTCCGATCGGCACATTTGTGACCGCATCCAAAGTCAGCGCATCGCTTCCGGTCGATACCCCGTATCCGAGCAACGCCAGGGTGAGTAAAAGGTACGATGCAATTCCGGACACGTGCCTACTCGCGACGGTTTCAACCCTGAGTGTAAGGCAACCCTATTCTCGCGTCGGTGTCAATATGTGACTGCTATCGGGGCCGCGCATGGCTTCCGGGCGGGTGGCCGGTGATGCGCTTGAAGGCGCGGCTGAAGGCGGCCTGCGAGCCGTAGCCGAGCTTCAGGGCCACGGCCTCGATCGGCATCCGTTCCTTGGCGATCCATTGCGCTGCCAGCCGCATGCGCAGTTCGGTCAGGTAGCGTACCGGCGTCATGCCTGTGACCTCCTGGAAGCGTTCCGCGAAGACCGAGCGCGAGGCGCCCATGATCTCGGCCAGCTCGGCGACGGTCCAGTCGTGGCCGGGCCGGTTGTGGAGGGCGACGATGACGCGGCCCAGACGCGGATCCCGGAGGGCGGCGATCCAGCCGGTGGCGTCGCCGCAGCCGCATTCGACCCATGCGCGCACGATGAAGGCCGCGACGACGTCGGCGAGCCTGGCGAGAATGCCGGCGAAGCCGGCGCGCGCACCCTTTGCCTCGCGCTCCATCGCCTCCAGCATCGGCAGGATTTCCGGATAGCGCTCGATGAGTGTTCCGACCAGCATGGTCTCGGGCATCAGCGCCACCAGTGGATGCAGCCCGCCGAGATCGAATTCCATGCAGCCGCTGAAGACGATCGCGCGCTCATCCTCGCATTCGCCCCCGCCGTCGCAGGCGCTGATGGCGCTGACGGTGCTGCAAAGCGGGGCGGATGAGAGGGCGCGCACGTCCTGGCACTTCGTGTCGGGGCGCGAGAGCAGGGCGTGGCTTCCGCCGCGCGGCAGCAGCACGGCGTCTCCGGCGTTCATCGTGTGGAGAATTCCGGCCGGCGTGCGCAGATGGACCGGGCCGCGCGCGACGAAATGAAACTGGGCGCGGCCATCGACCTCCCCGAACGCAAGGCCGAAGGGCGGCGTCACCTCGATACGGCGATAGTCGAGGCCGACGAGCCGCATGCCGAGCAGCAGCTCGCTCACAAGGTCGGGCTCGATGGTGCGCGGTGATGTGCCGCTGGAAGTCGAGGCACGCACGTTTTCGGACGAATGATCAAGCATGACGGCGTTTGTGCCATAGATCGTCCGGAACGTCCAGCCTAGGTTTGTTGCACTGCATCATTCACGATTCAAGGACTAGTTTCATGCAAGCCATCTTCGATCCCTCCGAAAGCGGGGCAACCGCCGACGCGCCCGCCTGGGGCGCCGTCGTCTCCATGGCGCTCGGCGTGTTCGGCCTGGTGACGGCGGAATTCCTTCCCGCCAGCCTGCTGACGCCGATCGCAGCCGAACTGAACATTACCGAGGGGGCCGCCGGCCAGGCCGTGACGGCAACGGCGGTGGTCGGCATGGCGGCAAGCCTGCTCATCACCTCGTTCGCCCGCCGCGTCGACCGCCGACACCTGATGCTCTTCTTCTCGCTCCTGCTGGTCGTCTCCAACCTGATGGTGGCCTTCGCTCCGGGCATGGTCCTGCTCCTGACGGGCAGGGTGCTGCTGGGCGTGGCGCTCGGCGGCTTCTGGGCGATGGCGACGGCAATCACCATGCGCCTCGTGCCGGCGGCATCGGTGCCGCGGGCGCTGTCGATGATCTTCAGCGGCGTGTCCGCAGCGACCATCGTGGCAGCACCTGTCGGAAGCTATCTCGGCGAAGTCGCCGGCTGGCGGACGGTGTTCGTGCTGGCCGCCGGGCTCGGCGCGGTCACGCTCGTCATGCAGCTCCTGACGCTGCCCAGCCTCGCGCCCACCGGATCGTCGAGCCTCAAGGCATCGCTCAAGGTTCTCGCCCGGCCGAGCGTGGGGCTCGGCATCCTGGCGGCAACGCTGGTGTTCGGCGGCCACTTCGCCTTCTTCACCTACCTGCGTCCGTTCCTGGAGACGGATGTCGGTGCGGGTATCGAGACCGTCTCGGCCGTGCTGCTCGGCTTCGGCGTCGCCAATTTCGTCGGCACGTTGCTCGCGGGTCTGCTGATCGGTCGCAGCCTGCGTCTGACGCTGACGCTGATGCCGCTGATGATGGCGGCGATCGCATCGGTGCTGGTCACGACCGGCGCCTCCCTGGTCATTGACGCGGCCGTCATCACGCTCTGGGGCCTGCTGTTCGGCGCGGTTCCGGTCGCCTGGTCGACCTGGCTTGCCCGCACCGTTCCCGACGAGGCAGAGAGCGCCGGCGGCCTGCTCGTCGCCGCGATCCAGTTCGCCATCGCCATGGGGGCTGCCGTCGGGGGCCTCATCTTCGACGCCAGCGGTGCTGCGGGCGTGTTCACGGCAAGCGGGGTCGTGCTGGCCGTAGCTGCCATCGGCATCATGCTCGGCATCAGGCCGCGTCCGGCCGCCGCCGTCGCCTGACGGAGCGCAAGCGCGTCGCAGGCATTCGCGGCAGCCTATGCGCAATTTCTCGCCGCATCCTTCTTGATCGAGGGGTGCGGCGAAGCCGTTCTAGATCCGCGCCAGAATCTGCATCACGGCGTCGGCCGCCTCACGCGCCAGCACATTCCTCGGCCAGACGAGGCTCAGCGACTGCTGGAAGGGCGCCTCGAGGCGGAAGAGGGTGGGGGGATCTGGGATGCGGGCAACGGACTGTTCCGGCAGGACCGACAGGTACCCGTGCTCGCGCACGAGGTTGATGATAACGGGGATGGAATCGACCTCGATCAGCGTCAACCTTGCCCGTTCGGCCGGCGAGAGCGTGCTCGCCAGATAGAGGTCGGTCATCTGTCGCAGGCCGCTTCTGACGCTCGGCACGGCGATCGGATAACGCCGCAGGAGGTCGCCGGCCTGCTCATGCCCTGCGGCCAGCGAACGGGCGACGGCGAGCGCCAGCGGCGAGCGGCCGACGAGTGCGCCGTCGAATTCGGCCGGATAGTGCTCGACGTCCAGCAGCGCCAGGTCGAAGCGGCGGGCCTGCAGGCCGGAAATGAGCTCGTCGGCGGTGGTGGAGGCGATGAACAGCGGCTGGCGCGGACGCAACCGCTGCCAGCCGGCGGCGAGCCGTGCGAGCATGTGCGCGATATCGCTTTCGTGTCCGAAGGGGATCACCGAACCGAGCCGCCAGGTTCGTGCGCTCTTGCGGAAGCGTTCGTCGGAGGCCTGCGACAGGCTCGCCCAGATCTCGAAGATCCGCTCGGCGATCGGCAGCACTGCGAGACCTTCGGGCGTGCAGGCGATGCCGTTGCGGGATCGGGCGAGCAAGGGCGCGCCGATCTCCTTGTCCAGCCGCGCCAGTTGCCGGGTCAGCTGCGGCTGGCCGAGCTTGAGCATGCGCGCTGCGCTGCGAATGCTTCCGGCGCGCACAGTGGCGCTGAGGCGGGCGAGCGCTTCAAGCGGGATCTGCGGCATCGGCAGGCGTGGGGAGGCTTCGCTGTCGCGGTTGACGACATGCAACAGATCCCTGGCGGCGACGGCAATTTTCGTCAGCCGGTCCATACGCACCTGTGCATCGAGCGTCGGCACCAGTGTCGTCCCCTCCCGCCGGACGAGCGGCAGGGAAATCGCCGCTTCCATCCGCTTGAGCGCAGCACTGGCGCTGGAGGCCGGGCGGCCTTCGAGCCTTGCAGCCGCACGGACGCTGCGCGTGCGCAGGACCGCCTCGACGAGGCAGAGTGTGGCAAGGTCCATCGGCGAGTTCCAGGTTCCGGCTTGTCCGGATATTGGCATATATCGTACGGATATTGGGATATATCCGAATTCTACGTCTTGCATAGAGTTGATCGCCACAGGAGATCTTCCATGCTGGCGAGTGCCGAGACCTTCTATCTGACGGGCGAACCGCTGGACTTCGCGGTGCTGGAGGCGATCGGGCGTGCGGCCGGCCGGCCGATGGCCTGCGAGATCGGCATGAGCCGCATCGGCGCCTCGCGCAAGATCATCGCCGACCGGCTCGCGGCCGGCCTGCCGATCTATGGTTCCAACACCGGCGTCGGCTCGATGAAGGACAAGCTCTGGACGGTCGACGACCTGATGGAGTTCAATCACAACCTGGTCAGGGCGCATCATTTCGGCACCGGCGAGCCGTTCTCGCTGCCGATCGTGCGCAAGGCGATGGCGATCCGCATCAACACCGCGCTGTCCGGCTATTCCGGCTGCAGCCCCGAACTGGTGGATGCATTCCTTGGCCTGCTCGAACGCGACGTCGTCCCCGTGGTACGCCGGCACGGCTCGATGGGCTGCGCCGACATCGGACTGATGGGACAGGTCGCGGCCGTACTCACCGGCGAGGGTGAGGCCTACTTCGAGGGCGAGCGGCTGCCGGCGGCGGTCGCGCTGGCCCGTGCCGGGCTGGAACCGTTCTGCATGCAGCCGCGCGATGCGCTGGCGGCCCTCAGTGTCAATGCGATAGCGCACGCGGCCGCCGCCGACGTGACCCGCGAGGCGGCCAAGGCGATCCGAAACCTGATGGTCACCGGGCTCTTGTCGTCGCTGGCGCTCGGTGCCTCCTCCGATCCCTGGCGGGTGGCGGCAAGGCTTGCGGGCCATGGCGAGGCGCTGGCCGGGGGCTGGTTTTCGGCGCAGGCCGCCTCCTGTGCCTGGCCGAAGCCTTCGGCGATCCACGATCCGCTCAGTTTGCGGATGACCGCGCAGGTGTTCGGCGCCTGCCTCGACACGCTGATGAACGCCGCCGAGCGCCTCGTCGAGGCGACCGCGCAGACCGACGACAACCCCGTCGTGCTCGACGACCACGTGATGGCATCCGGCGGCTCGCTGCCGCTGTCGACCGCGCTCTATGTCGAGGCGGCGCAGACTGGCTTCGCCCATCTCGCCCGCAACGTCCTGAACCGCTGCGTGCTGCTTTCCAACGGCGTGCGCCGCAACCTGCCGGTCAACCTCGTCGCCCCCGGCGAGGCGGCCACCGGCTTCGGGCCGCTGGTCAAGCTCGCCGTCGAGCTCTACATGCGCATCCAGTCGCTCGCGGTGCCGATCTCGGCGCAGTCGATCGTCGTCGCCGGCGGACTTGAGGAGGAGGCGACCTTCCTGCCACTGATCGTCGAGCGAATGGAGAGCCAGGTGCGCGACCTGCGCCAGCTGGCGGCGCTGGAGGGGATGCTGTCGGCGCAGGCGATCGATCTTGCGAGCGACAGTCCCGAAGGCGTCGCCGCGGTCGTCTATGAACGCGTGCGGAAGGTGACGGCGTTCTACCGCAAGGACCGGCTGATGTCGGCCGAGATCGAGGCGCTGGACCGCGACCTTGCATGCCCGGACGCGCTCGCCTCCTTCGTGGCCGCAGCGCCGATGGACGATTTCGACGTGTTCTTCGCGCTGAGCTAGACGGAGGGAAAGCCGATGGCCGATTTCGATCTGGTGGTGAAGGGGACGGTGGTGCTGCCCGACCGCATCGTCGAGGGCGGGCATGTCGCCGTCCGCGACGGCAAGGTCGTCCATGTCGGGCAGGGCGCGATGCCGGACGCTCGCGAGCGCCACGACCTCAAGGGCGCGATGATCCTGTCCGGCGCCATCGACGCGCAGGTGCACTCCCTGTCGCAGAAGGACCAGGAAGATTTCGTCTGGTCGACCCGGTCGGCTGCGGCCGGCGGCGTCACAAGCATCGTCGACATGCCCTATGACGAGGGCGATCTCGTCTGCTCGGCCGAAGCGGTCGCCCGCAAGGTGGCGCATGCCGGCAAGCAGGCGCGGGTCGATTTCGCCCTATACGGCACGATCGATCCCGATGAGGGGCCGGCGCGCATTGCCGAGATGGTCGAGGCTGGTGTCGCAGCCTTCAAGTTCTCCACATTCGGCACCGATCCGAAGCGCTTTCCGCGTATCCCGGCCGCATTGCTGGAGGACTGCTTCCGGGCGATCGCCCCGACGGGGCTGACCGCCGGCGTGCATAACGAGGACGACGAGGCGGTGCGGGCGGCGATCGAGAAGGTCAGGGCGCTCGACATTTCCGACTGGCGGGCGCATGGCCTGTCGCGGCCGCCGCTGACAGAACTGCTTGCGACCTGCCAGGTTTATGAGACGGGGGCGGTGACCGGCTGCCCGGCGCATGTGGTCCACTGCTCGCTCGGCCGCGGCTACGAGATCGCGGCCGCCTACCGGGCGCAGGGGCACCGCGCCACGATCGAGTGCTGCATCCACTATCTCACGCTCGACGAGGAAAACGACGTGCGCCGCCTCGGCGGCAAGGCGAAGATCAATCCGCCGATCCGCCCGCGGGCGGAGGTGGAGAAACTCTGGCGGCACGTGGCGGACGGTAACGTTACGCTGGTCTCGACGGACCATGTCAGCTGGTCGGAGGATCGCAAGACGAACGCCGACATGCTCTCCAATGCGTCCGGCGTGCCCGGGCTGGAGGTCATGGTGCCGCTGTTCGTCAAGGGCGCCCTGGAGCGCGGCATCCCGCTGACGCGAGCGGCCGAACTGATGAGCCTCAACCCGGCCCGGCATTTCCGTCTCGACCATGTCAAGGGTGCGTTGGAGCCCGGCAAGGACGCCGATATCACCGTTCTGACGCCCGAACCCTACACCTACGACGCCGCCGAGAGCGGCCACAACGTCGTCGGCTGGTCGCCGTACAACGGCATGAAGCTGCCGTGGCGGGTGGCAGGCACATTCCTGCGTGGCCGGCTCGCCTTCGATGGCAAAAAAGTGCTGGCCGAGCCCGGCACAGGCGCCTTCGTGCGGCCGTTGGCGACGCTGACGCCAGGGGAGCACGGCCGATGAGCGCGCCGCGGACAAACCTGCCGGTCGATCCGGCGCGGATCGCCGCGGTGATCGACGGACTTGCCGACATCACCGAGCCGGGCCGGCCCTATACGCGGCGGGCGTTTTCGGCGCTGTTTCCGGATGGCCGCGCCTTTCTGGCCGAGCGCTTCCGCGCGGCGGGGCTGGAGACCCGCATCGATGCCGCCGGCAACCTTATCGGCCGGCGGCCGGGAAGGGTGCCGGGGCTCGGCACGATCATGCTCGGCTCGCATTCGGACACGGTGCCGGATGGCGGCCGCTTCGACGGCATCGCCGGGGTGGCCGCGGCGCTGGAGGTGGCGCGCGCGCTCGCCGACCGTGGCACTGAACTGGAGCACGATCTGGAAGTGGTCGACTTCCTCGCCGAGGAAGTCTCCATCTTCGGTGTCTCCTGCATCGGCAGCCGCGGCATGGCCGGCGTGCTGCCTGAGGAATGGCTTGCGCGGGAGAGCGGCGGGCTGACGCTTGGCGAAGGGATCCGCCAGGCGGGCGGCGACCCGGCGCGGATCGCGAGCGAGCCGAGGAGCGATATTGCTGCCTTCCTCGAACTCCACATCGAGCAGGGGCCGGTGCTGGAGGAGGAGAAGTTCGACATCGGCGTCGTCACCGCAATTGCCGGCATCACGCGCATCGAGATCGTGGTGGACGGAAGGGCGGACCATGCGGGGACGACGCCGATGGCCGGACGCGCCGATGCGCTCGCCGCCGCCGCACGGCTGGTGACGGGGGTGGAGGCGCTGGCGAAATCGTTTTCCGGCGGAAAGTTCCATTTCACCGCGACCGTCGGCGAATTTTCGATCGAGCCGAACGCCGCCAACGTCGTGCCCTCCCGCGCGCGGCTTCTGATCGACGCGCGGGCCGAGGAGCGGGCGATGATGGAATTGTTCGCCAATTCGCTCGACCAGATGGCGGAGCAGATCGCCCGCGAGACGGGGACTGCGATCGCCACGCCGCGCCGCATCTCCGACAATCCGCCGACGCCGGCCGATCCGATGCTCCTCGCCGTGTTGGAGCGGGCCTGTGACACCGCCGGCGCCAGCAACCGGAGAATGGCATCCGGGGCCGGGCACGACACCGCCTGGATGGCGCGGGCGACGCGCGCGGCGATGATCTTCGTGCCCTGCCGGGAGGGGCGCAGCCACGCGCCGGAGGAATTCGCCGAGAACGACGACATCGCGCTGGGTGCGGCCGTTTTGCTCCAGGCGGTTGTCCAGCTGGACGGCGAACTTCAGGAAGTGAATCAGGAGGCCGGCTGATGGGGCGGATTCTAAAGGAAAAAGACGTGGAGGCGGCGGTGCGCGGCGGCTCGGTCTATGCGGCCGGCGGCGGCGGCTGGGCCGACCACGGGCGCATGCTCGGTCATGCCGCGGTCTCGATCGGCCGGCCGGAGCTGGTGTCGATCGAAGAGCTTGCCGACGACGACTGGGTGGCGACGGCGGCAGCCATCGGCGCGCCGGCCTCGACCACCCCCTGGGAAATGCGCGGCGTCGACTATGTCCGCGCGGTGCAACTGCTGCAGGAGGCGCTGGGCCAGAAGGTGGCGGCGCTGATGGTCGGCCAGAACGGCAAGTCCTCGACGCTGAACGGCTGGCTGCCGTCGGCGATCCTCGGCACCAAGGTGCTGGATGCGGTCGGCGACATGCGCGCGCACCCGACCGGCGACATGGGCTCGATCGGCATGGCCGGCTCGCCCGAACCGATGATCCAGACGGCTGCCGGCGGCAACCGCGCCGAGGACCGTTACATCGAGCTCGTCGTGCGCGGGGCGACGGCGAAGGTCTCGCCGGTGCTGCGCACCGCCGCTGACCAGTCCGGCGGCTTCATCGCCTCCTGCCGCAATCCGCTCCGGGCATCCTACGTGCGGGCCAACGCAGCACTGGGCGGCATCTCGCTGGCTCTGGAACTCGGCGAGGCGATCCTTGCGGCCGAGGCGCGGGGCGGGGCGGCGATCATCGATGCGATCGTGCGGACCACCGGCGGGGCGATCCTTTCCGAAGGCGTCATCACCGACAAGTCGGTCGTCTACACAAAGGAAGCGTTCGACATCGGCACGGTGACGCTCGGCAACGGCGATGACGCCGTCACCCTGCATGTGATGAACGAGTACATGGCAGTGGAGCGGGCGTTCGGCGTTCGGCTTGCGACCTTCCCCGACGTGATCACCACGCTGTCGCCTGAAGGCGAGCCCTTGAGCGTCGGGCAGCTCCAGGTGGGGATGCGGGTGTTCGTGCTGCACGTGCCCAAGACGGTCATTCCGCTGGCATCGAGCGTGCTCGACCCGAGCGTATATCCGCCGGTGGAGAAGGCGATGGGGATCGAGATCGCGCGGTATGCGCTGGCTCCTTCATCCTCTCCTTGAGGGGGAGGTCGGCGCGGCAATCGTCCATCTCCCCGCTCGCGGGGAGAAGGTGCCGGCAGGCGGATGAGGGGCATGCCGCCCAAAAGTCCTAGAAGGCCGAGACCATATCGAGGAGATCACCATGCCCAGACCCAATCCCCGCCACCCGAATTTCCCCATCCCCGGCGGCCCGGTGCTGCGTGCAAAGGGTTGGCGGCAGGAGGCGCTTCTGCGGCTTCTGGAGAACGTGCTCTGCGTTGGCGAGGATCCCGAAAACCTGGTGGTCTACGCCGCGCTCGGCAAGGCGGCGCGCAATTGGGCCTCGCACCGGGCGATTGTCAGGGCGCTCCGCGAGATGGAGGAGGACCAGACGCTGCTGATCCAGTCGGGCAAGCCGGTGGGGCTGCTTACGACCCATACGAAGGCGCCGCTCGTCATCATGGCCAACTGCAACATCGTCGGCCAGTGGGCGAAGGCGGAGGTGTTCTACGAGTTGCAGCGCAAGGGGCTGATCTGCTGGGGCGGGCTGACGGCGGGCGCCTGGCAGTACATCGGCAGCCAGGGGGTGATCCAGGGCACCTACGAGATCTTCATGCGCATCGCCGAGAAGCGCTTTTCCGGCTCGCTCGCCGGCCGCTTCATCCTGACGGCCGGCCTCGGCGGCATGGGTGGGGCGCAGCCGCTCGCCGGCCGGATGGCGGGGGCTGCGATCCTCTGCGTCGACATCGACCCGGAGCGGGCGGAAAAGCGGAAAGGCATCGGCTATCTCGAGCATGTGGCGCCCGACCTCGATACGGCGCTCGCCATGATCGAGGCGGCGGTGAAGGAAAAGCGCGCCACCTCGATCGGCCTCGTCGGCAATGCGGCGGAGATCTACCCCGAGATCGCCCGGCGCGGCATCGTTCCCGACATCGTCACCGACCAGACGTCGGCGCACGACCTCGTCTACGGTTACGTGCCGAAGGGCATGGGGCTCGCGGAGGTGAAATCTCTGCGCGAGGACGGGCAGGGGCAGTTGATGGCTGCCAGCCGCGCATCGATCGTCGAGCATGTCGGCGCCATGCTCGACTTCCAGAAACGCGGCGCGGAGGTATTCGACAACGGCAACCTGATCCGCACCCAGGCGCGCGAAGGCGGGGTCAAGAACGCCTTCGATATCCCGATCTTCACAGAGGCCTATCTCAGGCCGTTGTTTGCGCGTGCGATCGGGCCGTTCCGATGGATGGCGCTGTCGGGCGAGGAGAGCGACATCGCCCGCATCGACGAGCTGGTGCTCGAAATGTATCCCGACAACCGCATCGTCACCAACTGGATCCGGCTGGCGCGCGAGAACGTTCCCTTCGAAGGCCTGCCGGCGCGGATTGCCTGGCTCGGCCACGGCGAGCGGACGGCGCTGGCGCTGGCGGTCAACCGGCTGGTGGCGGACGGCGAACTGCAAGGGCCTGTCGCCTTTTCCCGCGACCATCTCGACGCCGGCGCCATGGCCCATCCCAACATCATGACGGAGCGGATGAAGGACGGATCGGACGCGATCGCCGACTGGCCGCTGCTCGACGCGATGCTGCTGTCGTCATCGATGGCCGACCTCGTCGTCGTCCATTCCGGCGGCGGCGGCTATGCCGGCTACATGACGAGCTGCGGGGTTACCTTGGTGGCCGATGGAACGGACGCGGCGGCGGAGAGACTGGGCCACGCGCTTACGAACGACACGGCGCTGGGGGTGATCCGGTATGCGGATGCGGGGTACGAGGAGTCATTCGACGAGATTGCGGCCAAGGGGATCGGGCATGTGACGGTCGGGTGAGGGCGACGCCCGGCGATCGACCTGACACCGGCGGATTGGCTTGAGTTGCCTTGCTAAAGCCGCTTTCGGTGTTTCTCGGCCTGCAGCGTCCGATCGGCCCCGATGCGGCTTCTTTGGCGTGATCTGGGCAGGGCGGAGAGCGTCCGCCCCGCTTGTCGGGGGAGACTGTTCCTACTTGCCTGCCGCCTGAGCACGCGCCTTGCGGGCTATGCTTTCCGCAAAAAGCGGCGTTTCGCGGCTGTTGTGATCGCCACCGGCGGCCTGACGGGCGGCAGCGGCCTGCTCGAATGTCTGGCCGTGCTGTTCGATGAAGGTCATGAAGGCGTCTGTCGGATGGCAGGTGACACGGTTGGTGTAGCGCGTACGGTTGGCGCTGACCGATTCGGCGATCAGTTCCCAGATGACGTTGACCTGCGTGCGGTCGCCTGTCGGCGTGAAGACGTCGGAGATCGAGTTCATCCTGCAGTAGGACGCCGTCGCCTGTTCTGTGACATAGTGCTGGATGACCAGGCCCGTGCCGATCTTCTCAACATTGATCGACATCCGGCGGCCGTTATCGGTGAATGTGGCGCCGCAAGCTATATGATCGGGTGGGCAGCAGCGTTGATATTCCGCTTCCGGCAGGTTGAAGAGCCAATCGGCGATATCGACCTTTTCAAGGGCGATGTCGATCTCGTGCGAGTAGGCGGATTGGGAGAGAATTTTGTCGGTCAGAACTTTCATTGCCGTTTCCTTCGATCTGTCGTTATCCGCCGGTCCATGCGTCCGTCCTGGTATAGGCAGGGGAGGAAGACCTGGGGCGTGCGCTTTTCATTTACCGTGCAAGCAGAGGTGTTCTGCTCGGAGTATTAGGGTGTCGCCGGCCAAGTCGGATCGCAATTATACGTGCGGTCCGTGGTGGTATCTCGAGGTATAGATAGCAGATTCCCAGGTATCGCTATTTGCTCCTCGTGGGTCGGTATTGCCCCTGCTGCCATCCCGCAAACCCTGTGCTAGTCTTTGCGGCTGCCGCCCGTGCGGTGCGCGGCGTGCGAGGGGGACGGGAGCATGATCCGGAAAAAATCGCATCTGGCGGTGGGCAGCATTACGGTGCTTCTGGGCCTCTACCTGTTCGTCGCCTATTTCGTGTTGCCGGAGATCTGGATCTTCCGGGATGCGAAAAAGATCGGCAGCCTCGACAGCATGGTCACCGTCACCCCCGACGACATTCCCGGCGATCCGATCAATGTCGGGCTGGTCGGGACAAAGGAAGAGGTGATCCGCGCCTTTGCCGCGGCCCATTGGGACCCGGCCGACAGGATCACGCTGCGCTCCTCGATCGACATCGGCCTTTCCGTCGTGCTCGACCGGCCGGATCTCGACGCGCCGGTGAGCACGCTACTGTTCGAGGGCCGCAAGCAGGATCTCGCCTTCGAGAAGCCGGTGGGCAAGAGCGCCGACCAGCGCAACCATGTCCGTTTCTGGCAGACCGAGCAAACGGGCGAGGACGGGCGGCCGCTTTGGCTCGGTTCCGCAAGCTTCGACCGTGGCGTGGGCCTCAGCCACGACACCGGCCAGATCACCCACCATATCGGCCCGGATGTCGACGCCGAGCGCAACCTCGTGATCGGCGACCTGCAGACCGCCGGCCAGCTGACCTCCACCTACGAGATCGATGGCGTCGGTCCGACGCAGGACGGCCGCAACGGCGGCGGCGACCGCTATTTCACTGACGGCAAGGCAACCGTGGGCGTGCTGGTGGGGCCGGCGACGCAATAGGACTTCGCGATCGGCGAACGCGTCAGGCAAGGCCGGCGGATGGCTCGGCGGGACATGACTCGGCGGAGACATGCCTTGGATGCGACCAGACTGGGAGGCGACCGAACTGGGAGGCGGGAAGGAAGTACGCGCGCATGGCGTCGATATCCGTCGCCCGCCATCGGATGGATCGTTGCGCCTGCGTCGCACTTCGCCTCGCTTTTTCATGCCGCGAATGCGCGGCCTTGCGCATCCGGTTGCCGCGCGCTGCCTGGTGGTTGTCCCTCCGTATGGGCGTGCAACAGAAACGGCTGCACATTTGCTGCATTCTCTGGCAGGATACGGGGATGGGGACGAAGATCCGGCAGGTCCGTATGCGGCGCCGGCGTCCCGGCCGATCCTTCGCCGGCCATGGCGGACATCGCCCCCTCTCAGCCAATGCGCCGGCCAACGGCGCGGCACGCATATGAAGTCGTCCAGCAACGCAGGAGCACTTCACATGGCAAATCCATTGGGAACCTGGAAACCCGATCCGAGCTTCTATCCGTCACCGCGCATGGCGATGAAAGCGGAGCCCGAAACGCTCGCCTATGTCGCAGCCTTCGATCCGACGCGGCAGGTACCGGACGAACTCGCCGTCGTCGACGTCGATCCCAAGTCTGCGACCTATGGCAAGATCGTGCATTCGCTGGCTATGCCGAATGTCGGCGACGAACTGCACCATTTCGGCTGGAACGCCTGTTCGTCCTGCCTGTGCCCGAACGCGCCGCATCCGCATGCCGAGCGGCGCTATCTCGTCGTGCCGGGGCTGAAATCCTCGCGCATCCATATCGTCGACACCAAGCCGGACGCCCGGCGGCCGACGATCGCCAAGGTGGTGGAGCCGCCGGAAGTCGCCGAGCGGGCCGGCTATACGCGGCCGCACACGGTCCATTGCGGGCCGGAAGGGATCTATGTCGCAGCCCTCGGCAATGCCGAAGGCAAGGCGCCCGGCGGTGTGTTCCTGATGGACCACGAGACCTTCGAGGTGCGGGGCCGCTGGGAAATGGACCGCGGGCCGCAACAACTCTCCTACGACGTCTGGTGGCACCTCGGCCACGATACGCTGGTGACCAGCGAATGGGGCACACCGGACACGTTCGAGAACGGACTCGTGCCGGAAATCCTGCTCGGTGCGAAATACGGAAAGCGCCTGCATTTCTGGGACCTGCACAAGCGCAAGCACTTGCAGACGATCGATTTCGGCGACAAGTACCAGCTCGTCTTCGAGCTCCGCCCCGCCCATGACCCGACCAAGGCCTACGGTTTCGTCAACGCGGTCGTGTGCCTGGAGGATCTTTCCTCCTCCATCTGGGTCTGGCATCGCGACGGCGACAAATGGGCGGTGACGAAGGTGATCGACATCCCGGCGGAGCCAGCCGATCCGGACGTGCTGCCGCCGATGCTTAAAGGTTTTGGCGCGGTGCCGCCGCTCGTCACCGACATCGACCTCTCCATGGACGACCGCTTCCTCTACGTCTCCTGCTGGGGCACGGGAGACCTCCTCCAGTTCGATGTCTCCGATCCGTTCAGGCCGAAGCAGACGGGCAAGGTGCGGATCGGCGGGATCGTTTCGCGCGCCAGCCACCCGGGGGCGAAGAACGGTGCGCTCAACGGCGGGCCGCAGATGGTGGAGGTCAGCCGCGACGGCAGGCGCGTCTATTTCACCAACTCGCTGTATGGCGCGATCGACGAGCAGTTCTATCCGGAAGGCATCGACGGCTGGATGGTGAAGCTCGATGCCAAGCCGGAGGGCGGCATCGCCTTCGATGAAAAGTTCTTCGTTGAATGGCCGAAGTCGCACCGGCCGCACCAGGTCCGCCTGCAGGGCGGCGACTGCTCGTCGGATTCCTACTGCTATCCGTGAGCGTGGGAATGCCGGGTGGCGACCGCTCCAGTCCCTGTTGCCGTCGGCAGAAGTCTCGAGGGTTCGAAGGCAACGCGGAGGAGACCTGACGGACCGCATGATCCTGCAGGAAGCGACGCCTGCACGGATGAGGCGCCGGGACGGGACGAAACGAGATGAGGCGATCATGGACACGCTCTGGCCATGGCTGATGCTTGCGGGGCTCGGGGCCTTCCATGGCCTCAACCCGGCGATGGGCTGGCTGTTCGCCGTGGCGCTGGGCGTGCATCGCGGCAGTGCGGTCGCGGTTGCGCGTGCGGTACCGGCGATCGCGATCGGGCATGCGGCCTCGATTGCCGTGGTGGCGGGCGTGCTGATCATGGCGGGGCTGGTGGTCGACCCGGCGATATTGCGCACTGTCACCGGGGCGATGCTGATCGGCTGGGCGGCCATTCATCTGCTCTACGGACACCGGCGCCGTGTTCGGATCGGCATGACGACCGGCCTTGCCGGGCTCGCGGTCTGGTCGTTCCTGATGGCGACGGCGCATGGCGCGGGCCTGATGGCGCTGCCGGCGCTGATGCCGCTCTGCGTCACGGATGGGCCGCTTGCCGGCATCGATGCTAGCGCGTCTGCGGCAACGGCGCTCGCCGCGGTCGGCGTGCACACGGCCGCCATGCTGGCCGCCACCGCGGCCGCCGCCTTCGCCGTCTACCGCTTCGTCGGGCTCGGCATCCTGCGCAGCGGCTGGATCAACGTCGATCTGGTCTGGACGGCGGTGCTCGTAGGGACGGGGCTGATGCTGATTGTGGCTTAGGATCCAGTGCGCAGGCAAGGGAAGGGAATTGCGGAAGGCCCGGCCCTGCGCCTGTCGGACGGATGACTGTTGGATACCGCTGTCTATTTTCTCCGTCACCCCGGACTTGATCCGGGGTCCAGCAGCGTCGCGTCCGCGACGCAAAAAGTGCTTTATCGCGCAAGGACTTGCGCGGCTGGATGCCGGATCAAGTCCGGCATGACGGGAGGAGGGGCGTTCCGGCGACATATGTCGGAACGCAGACAGCACTCTGCCACGGCGTGGCGTGCCACCTACCGGAGTACCGCCCTCACACCACCGTCTCCCCGCCATCGACCACCAGCGCCTGGCCGGTCATGTAGCTGGAGCGGTCGGAGACGAGGAAGAGGATCGGCTCGGCGATCTCGGCAACATCCGCCCAGCGGCCCATCGGGACCTTGTCGCGGACATAGGCCTCGATCGCGTCGCGACCGCCCATCTGCGCGATGAAGGGGGCGTTGAAGGGGGTGTCGACCCATCCCGGGCAGAGCGCATTGACGCGGATGCCGAAGCGGGCGTAGTCGCCGGCCATCTGCTTCGTCATGGCGATCACGGCGTGCTTGGTCGTCGTGTAGGCGATCATCTCGCGGTCGTAGAGGATGCCGGAGGACGAGGACGTGTTGAGGATGACGCCCTTGCCTTGCCGCTTCATCGCTGGCGCGACCAGCCGGGCGGCGATGAAATGGGCGCGCACGTTCAGGTTCCAGGACCGGTCGAAGCCGTCGATCGCCACCTGCTCCAGGTCGCCCTCCACCTGCGCGCCGGCGTGGTTGTGGAGGATGTCGATGCGGCGGAAGCGTCCGAGGATGCCTTCGACCATTGCCGCGACGGCGTCGTCGTCGGTAACGTCGAGGATCGCGGCCTCGGCGCGGCCACCGGCGGACGTGATGCGACCAACGGTTTCCGCGGCACCCGCCGCGTCACGGTCGGTCACGACGACGATGGCGCCCTCGCGCGCCATGATCTCGGCACCTGCGCGGCCGATGCCGGAGCCGCCACCGGTGACGATGGCGACCTGTTCCTTCAGGATCATCTTTCTCACTCCCCAGTGACTGTCTATTCGGTGCTCTTTGTCTTCCTCTCGCGCATCAGCACCCGTGCGGCGAGAATGAGTATGAGCGAGGCGACCAGCACCATGGTCGCCACCGCGTTGATCTCCGGCGTCACGCCGCGGCGGATCGAGGCGAAGACGTAGATCGGCAACGTCGTCTTCGAGCCTGCGACGAAGAAGGCGACGATGAAATCGTCGAAGGAGAAGGTGAAGGCGAGCAGGAAGCCGGCCAGCACCGAGGGCAGGATCTGCGGCAGCACGATCTGGTGGAAGGTCGTCCAGGGCGTGGCGTAGAGATCGGCCGAGGCCTCGACGATGTCGCGACCGAGGCTTGCGATCCGGGCCTTCACGATCATGGCCACCAGCGCCATGGTGAAGAGGCCGTGGGCTGCGATGATCGAGCCGTAGCCGAGGCCGAACTGCGGCGGGCGTTCGCCTGGCCAGAGGCTTGCGATTGCCGGGTTGATCGCGCCGAAGACGGCGACGAGGGCGACGAGCGTGGCAATCCCGATGACGACGCCGGGCACGACGATCGCCGCCGCCATCAGCCCCTCGAAGACGGCGCGCATTCGCGGACCGAGCCGCTGCATGCCGAGTGCGGCCATCGTGCCGAAGACGGCGGCGAGGATGGCGCTGGTAAACGCGATGATCAGGCTGTTCTGCAGGGCGGTGATCAGGAAGGTGTTTCCCAGCGCCTTGCCATACCATTGCAGCGAGAAGCCGGTGAACTCGCTGGCGCTACGGCCGGCATTGAAGGAAAACAGCACCACCAGCGCGATCGGCGCATAGAGGAAGACGTAGACTGCGGTCATCAGGGCGCGCATCAGACGAGATCCACCTGTCTGGAGCCGGAGATCCGCCAGGCGATCCGCATCGCCACCATCAGGATGACGACGACGACGAGCACAAGCGTGACGGCGATCGCCGAGCCGAACGGCCAGTTGCGTGATTGCAGGAACAGATCGACCAGCGCGTTGCCGATGAAGAACACCTTGCCGCCGCCCAGCAACTGCGGGATCAGGTATTCGCCAAGAAGCAGGATGGTGACGAGCGCCACGCCGGTCATCACGCCCGGCAGCGACAGCGGCAGGGTGACGGAGAAGAAGGTCGAGACCGGCTTGGCGCCGAGGTCAGCGGAGGCCTCCAGCAGGCGGCGGTCCAGCTTTTCCAGGCTGACATAGATCGGCATGATCATCAGCGGCAGGTAGCCGTAGACGATGCCGAGCAGCACGGCGCCCGGCGTGTTCAGCATCCGCACGTCCTCGATGCCGATCATCGACAGCAGGTTCGGGATGCCGCGCGAGCCGAGGATGTACATCCAGGCATAGGTGCGCACGAGCAGGCTGGTCCAGAACGGCACGACCACGAGCGAGACCAGCATCAGCCGGTAGCGCGGGTCGGCCTTCACGGCGAGAAAATAGGCGGCCGGATAGGCGACGAGCAGGCAGACGAAGGCGCCGACGGGGGCGAGGATCAGCGTGTTCCAGAAGGCAGCGGCGCGGGCGGGAAGGTTCGCATACTGGGCCAGCGTAAAGGCAGGCTGGTAGCCGCCGGCCGGCGCCCGCTCGCCGAAGGAAAAGATCACCATGGCTGCGAAGGGCAGCACGAGGAAGACGAACAGCCACAGGCCCGACGGCGCCAGCAGCGCGGTCGTGACGAGGTTGCGTTTCGTTTTCGGGGCCAGGGGCATGAATGCTTTCCGGGTTCGGCGTGATGCGTGGTTGCCTGTACGGCGGCTTCAGGGATGGCACGGGCGGAGGTGTCCGCCGGTGTCGTTATCGTCGTGGTCGCCGCGCCGCGTTGCAGGGCCGGGTTGCAGGGCCGGTTTGCAGGGCCTGTGCCCGCATGGCGCAGGCCGCTAGCGTATATTTCGCGTTCGGCGGCGCTGAAGGGCGACATCGGCGCTGCCCCTCATCCGGCTGCCGCCACCTTCTCCCCGCAGGCGGGGAGAAGGAGTTCACCGCGGCGGGCTGCCCCGATCGAGGAGGCGTCAGGCCCTCTCGCTTGAAGGTCCGCCGGAAAGATGCCCTGAGGCCGTTCCGATGCCTGTGCCCACGAGCGGTGTGGGAGCATTCGGGTCAGCTCCTACGCTGCGATATGGACAGGGCGGCGCTTCGATCGTCCTTCTCCCCGCTCGCGGGGAGAAGGTGCCGGCAGGCGGATGAGGGGCTGCGCAGGTTGTGACCGCGGACGCCGCTGCTCATCGCATCACGCAGACTTGAACCGCGCCATCAGTTCCGCGCGCGCCGGGTCGGTCAGCGTCACGGCGGCGCCGAATTCGAGCGGGGTCAGCGAGGCCTCGTCCGGATAGACGATCTTGTTGGAGGTGATCTCCGGCGGCAGCAGGGCCATGACGCGGCTGTCGGTGGTCGGCGCGCCATTGGCGATGTGCTCCTTCACCGCGACGGCCGGATCCATCAGGAAGTTCAGCAGCGCATAGCCGGCCGGCTTGTTGGCCGCACTCTTCGGGATCGCATAGAAGTCCGACCAGATCTCGCCGCCGTCCTTGCCGAGCACGAACCGGATCTCGGGCATGTCGCGATTGAGCTGGGCGCCGTCATTGGTCCAGCACATGGTCATCCAGGCGTCGGTGGCGCGCATCGAGGGCTGGTAGTCGCTGTTGATGGCATAGAGATGCGGCTTGACCCTGATCAGCAGTTCCTCGGCCTTGGCCAATTCCTCCGGCTTTATCGAGTTGAAGGAATAGCCGAGCGCCACCAGTGCGTTGCCGATGGTGGTCAGCTGGTAGTCGTGCACCATGGCGCGGCCGTCGCCTTCGGCCATGGCGACGTCGAAGAACTCCTTCCAGCTGGTGATCGGCGTCTTGATCTTGCCGGAGTTGAAGGCGATGCCGGTCGTGCCCCAGTTCTTGGGCAGCGCATAGACCTTGCCGTCGACCGTGCCCTCGGCGGTGAAGCGGGTGTTCTGGGTCTTCGGGTCGAAGTTCGGCACCTGGGCAAGGTCGAGCGGGTCGATCAGGCCGAGGCCGGCATAGGTGGAGATCGTGTAGTTGGTGGGCACGAACAGGTCCCAGCCGGTGCCGCCGGCCTGGAGCTTGGCCAGCATCTCCTCATTGGAGCCGAACACGTTGACCTCGACGGCGACGCCGGTCTTTTCGGTGAAGGCCTCGAAGGTTGCCGGGTCGTGATAGTTCGGCCAGGTGGCGAGCGACATGGTCGAGCCGAGGTCCTGGGCGTAGGCGGGCGAACCGAAGACGCCCGGCTGGCGGCCGCCGATGACGGCTGCGGCGAGGCCGAGACCGGTGACGCCGAGGAAGTGCCGGCGGCTGACCGAGCCGCGCTTGACGCGCATCAGCTCGTCCATCAGGCGTTCGGCGCTGATCGGAGCATTCTCTCTGTACCATTTCGTCATGACACTGTTCCCTTCTTTTAATTGGGCGGCCCGTTCCCCTCAGGCCGGAAAGATATGCGCTTGCCCGGGATCGAAATTCATCGCGACCGTCTCGCCGGGCTCGACGAGGTCGCTGTCTTCGGTGCCGTGCCGTTCGGCGGTGACGAGCAGGTCGCCCAGTCCCGGCACGGAGATGGAGTATTCGGCCGAAGAGCCGAGGAAGATGCGGTGCGTCACCGTCCCTTCCAGCAGCGCGCCGTTGGACTTGCCCGACGGCCGCGTCAGCCGGACGACCTCCGGCCGCAGCGCCACCACCGCGGCGCCGGCCTTGAGGTCGCGCGCCTTTGCGGTCGCGAGCGTCCTGCCGTTCGCAAGCGTCACGCTGGCATTGGCCGGATCGACGGTCGCTGTGAGCCGGTTCGTCTTGCCGACGAAATCGGCGACGAAGAGATCGGCGGGACGGTCGTAGATTTCCTTCGGCGAGGCGAGCTGGCGCACGCGGCCGGCATTCATCACGCAGACGAGATCGCTCATCGACAGCGCCTCTTCCTGGTCGTGGGTGACGAGGACGAAGGTGATGCCGAGGTCGCGCTGCAGGCTTTGCAGTTCGAACTGCATGGCGGTGCGCAGCTTCTTGTCGAGGGCTGCTAGGGCTCGTCGAGCAGCAGCACGGAGGGCTTGTTGACGAGCGCACGCGCCAGCGCCACGCGTTGCTGCTGGCCGCCGGACAGTTCGTGGATGCGGCGTGCGGCATAGCCGCCGAGGCGCACCATCTCCAGCGCCTCGCCGACGCGGCGGGCGATCTCCGCCTTGGAAAGCCGCGGGCGCAGCTGTTTCAGGCCGTAGGCGACGTTGTTCTCCACATCGAAATGCGGAAAGAGCGCGTATTGCTGGAAAACCATGTTCACCGGCCGGCGGTAGGCGGGCACACCGTTCATCGCAGCGCCGCCGACGAAGACCTCGCCCTCGCTGGGGTGCTCAAAGCCGCCGATCATGCGCAGGCATGTCGTCTTGCCGCAGCCGGAAGGGCCGAGAAGGGCGACGAAAGCGCCCTTCGGTACGGCGAGATTGATGTCCGAGACGGCGGTGACGGCGCCATAGCGCTTGCTCACCGAACGGAACTCGATGTCGTTTGCAACCGATGTCACGTCTGTTCCCTGCGGTCTGTTGGTTATGCCGGCGGTCTTGGGCCGCCTTTGCCGCTGTGTTGGTTCCGATGCTAGTCAGGAACAGGGGCTCAGGTATATACCCCGTGGGAGGTATTTTCTCGCTTTTGCTGCTGTGGAAGGAGTATATCCGTCCCGTCGAGATTGGCGGGGCCCGACGCGGGACAGGGAGTAGCCGGGCAATCATGCGGGTCGATTTTGCATCGCTCTTCCAGGCTCTCGCCGATTGCCTCGGCCAAAGCGGCATGACGGATTCCGACGCCGGCATGCTGTTCATGAAGACGATGCGTGCGCTGGTGCGTTTTGACGATGTCGTGATCTTCGCCTATCGGGGCAAGGAGCGGCCGATCGATCTCTTCAGCACCTTCGGGCCGCAGGACCACGAGGTCTTCGTCAGCCTGTACCAGGCGGGACCCTTTCTGCTGGATCCGTTCTACCATGCGGCGCGATCGGGCAAGACCGGCGTGTTTCGGATGCGCGAACTGGCCCCGGACCGGTTCTTTTCCTCCGAATACTATCGCACCTACTATTCGCAGACGAAGCTTGCCGAGGAGACAGGTTTCTTCGTCGCGCGTCCGGACGGCGTGACGGTGGTGCTGTCCCTGATGCGGCGCGAGCGAAGTGGCACCTTTCCGGCAGGCGAGTTCTCGCTTCTTGCCGACGCCGCGCCGTTCGTGGAGGCTTTCGTGGGGATGGCGTGGCCCCAGCTGTCCCGCCGCTTCGATACGCTTGCGAAGGGGAGCAGCAGACGCCGTCGCGAGCCTGCCAACGCGGCTGACCGGATCTGGCGGAAGCTCAATCTGACGGATCGGGAAGCGGCGATCGTCGAGCTGGTGCTGCAGGGCTTCTCGTCGGAATCGATCGGCCTGACGCTGGCGATTTCCACCGGCACGGTGAAGGTCCATCGTCGGAACGTCTACCGCAAGCTCGGGATTTCCTCGCAGATGCAACTGCTGTCGGTCTATCTGAAGAGCCTGGAGGCTTAAAGCAGTCGCGCGAGCGTGCGCAGGGCTTGCGACAACGCATGCTTCAGGCGTCCGCCCGTTTAATGCGGTCCGGCTTGTCTCCAAATTGTCGAGTCATTCCAGGCTGTTGCCTGTGAAGGCTGGCAGTTTGATTCCAGACCTTCAGGCGCTTGAGGAGCGGCGCCGGAAACGCCCGCGGGAGGAAGGTTTCGCGCGGGCGTCCTGCATCATGCGTTGACGAGGGCGGCCTTGGCTCTCGCATCGATGATCTGGGCTGCGGCGTGTGCCGCTTCCTTGCCCTTGATGACGAAATGGTCGCGGAAGAAGGCGATGTGCGCTTCGCTTTCCTGGAAATTGTGCGGCGTCAGCACGGCGGAAAGCACCGGCACGTCGGTGTCGAGGCCGACGCGGACGATCGCGTCGACGACGGAGCCGGCGACGAAATCGTGGCGATAGATGCCGCCGTCGACGACGAGGGCCACGCCGAGGATCGCGGCATAGCGGCCGGTGCGTGCCAGCGTCTGCGCATGCAGCGGGATCTCGAGCGCGCCGGGGACGTCGACGATCTCGACGTCATCGGCCCGGCCGCCGAGGGCCGCCCATTCGGATACGAAGCTGTCGACGCAACGATCGACGATGCCGGCGTGCCAGCGCGCGCGGATGACGGCGATCTTCGTCGAGGGGTTTGCAGAGATGTTCATGCCTTGGCCTTTCAAGGGTTGAGCCATTTTTCAATGATCCCCTTGGGCGAACACGCAGGACGGACACGCCAAAGCCTGGCCGATGGCCCGCCTGCTTGCTCTCTTTCATCCGGACTATTGACCGTCGGCTCCGGCGTCTCACCGGATCTGCTGACCCTTCGACGGAGGTCGAAGGCGCTCGCGGGCTCCGGAGCATCGAAGTGATATTCGCCTCGACCGTCCGATACCGCCGGTGGGGAATTCCACCCCGCCCTGAGAACATCCCGACACTACATGGCCGGCTTCGGCGGATCAAATGCACAAGCGACGAAATCCACACGAGGTGCGACAGATTTTTTCCAACCTGGCAGCGATTGGAAAAATGCCGTTTCGCTCACGCCGTATCGTCAGTCGCGAATGATCAGCAGGTCGCTTGCGGTGAAGCGCAGCGTC
Organism: Mycoplana rhizolycopersici; assembly: GCF_013378445.1. GTDB lineage: Bacteria > Pseudomonadota > Alphaproteobacteria > Rhizobiales > Rhizobiaceae > Mycoplana > Mycoplana rhizolycopersici. The sequence continues at coordinate 146,515 of NZ_JABXYK010000008.1, read as the reverse complement.
ACCGTCTCGCCGACGGCGGGCGGCCTGAGGCCGGGGCTGTTGAACATGTCGAAGGATATGACGCTGGCGCCGACGCGCATGCGCGTGCGCACGACCGAGCCCAGGAAGTTGCTGCTGACGACTTCGCCGGCAAGCGCCGTATCGCCCTTCGCGCCTTCTGCAATGGAGCCGGCCTCCGGACGCAGGGCCAACGATACCGTGTCGCCGGCCTTGACCGGGCCGAGCGGCTCGCGCAGCGTGACGCCCTGGTCGCCGATCGAAATGCGGTTTGCCACCGGATCGATCACCTTGGCCTCGATCAGGTTGAGCGTGCCGACGAAGGAGGCGACGAAACGGGTGGCGGGGCGATTGTAGATTTCGGCCGGCGCGCCGATCTGGTCGGCGGCGCCCGCATTCATCACCACGATCCGGTCCGAGATCGACAGCGCTTCCTCCTGGTCGTGGGTGACGAAGACGGTGGTGATGCCGAGTTGCTGCTGGATCATGCGGATTTCCTCACGCAGCGAAACGCGGATCTTGGCGTCGAGCGCCGAGAGCGGCTCGTCCAGCAGGAGGACCTGAGGCTTGGGCGCCAGCGCGCGCGCAAGCGCCACGCGCTGCTGCTGGCCGCCGGAGAGCTGGTAGGGAAAGCGTTCTGCAAGATGCTCGAGTTTGATCAGTCCAAGCATCTCCTTCACCCGTGCCTCGATCTCGGGCTTCGAACGGCCGGCGACCTTGAGGCCGAACGCGACGTTGTCGAACACGTTCATGTTGGGGAAGAGCGCATAGGCCTGGAACACCATGCCGATGTTGCGCTGGTTCGGCTTCAGGCCGGACTGGTCCTTGCCCGCCACCGTGATCGTGCCGCCGCTCGGCGTTTCGAAGCCTGCGATCATGCGCAGCACCGTCGTCTTGCCGCAGCCGGACGGGCCAAGGAAGGAGACGAACTCCCCTTTCTCGATCTCCATGTTGAAATCACTAACGACCTGCACCTGCCCGAAGGACTTCTGGATATGGCTGAGTGAGAGAAACGTCATATGGATAGTGTCCTCAGGCCTTTGCGGGCGCGGTTTTCTGGAAGCGGGATACGAGCTGGATCAGCGCAAGGCAGCCCCAGGTTATGGCGAATGCGATCACAGAGAGCGCAAAGGGCTCATAGGCCTTGTTGGCGCCGATGCGCTGCAAATAGGGTCCGAAAGCCGGCCGGTCGAGAAGAGCGGCCAGGGTGAATTCGCCGATGACGATCGCGAAGGTCAGGAAGGCGCCCGAGAGGACGGCGGCGATGACGTTCGGCAGGATGATGCGGCCGAGAATGGTCGCCCAGCCAGCGCCGAGGCTTTGTGCGGCTTCGGTCAGCGTGGCGACGTCGATTGTGCGCAGGCCCGTGTCGACGGCGCGATACATGTAGGGCAGGGCAAGAATGGTATAGCCGAAGGCCAGCAGAATGTTGGTGCCAAGTGTCGAGCCGGTCAGCGGCAACCAACTGGAGGTGTTGTACAGGCGGATGTAGCCGAAGACGATGACGATGGCCGGAATGACCAGCGGCAGCAGCGTCAGGAATTCGACATAGGGTCTTGCCCACGGCATCTTCAGCCGCACCCAGAAAGCGGTCGGTACGACGATCAGGATCCCGATGGCGATCGTCACCAGAGCCATGACGACGGAGTATGTGAACGTTGCCTGGAACTGCGGATCGGCGAGAACGCGAGCATAGGCGTCGAAGCTGTAGACGCCACGCCGGGCCCTCAGCGAAAACTCGAACAGTCCGCCGAGCGGGACGAAGAAGTATAGCAGGCCGAAGATCAGTGCCGCCCAGCCGGCGATGCGTGCCCAGACACTCATTTCAGCCACCTCTCAGCGCGCATGCGGAGCCAGATGTAGAGGACATTGGCAACAGCCGTGATGACGATCATGCCGAAGGCCATGGCGTAGCCGAGGTTCGGGTTTCCGAGAACGTCGCCCCTGATCTGTGCGAAGAGCTGAATGGGCACGATGTTGAGGCTCGAGCCCGTAAGCGCGATGGCGGTGGCGACGGCGCCGAAGGCATTGGCGAACAAGAGGGCAAACGTGCCGAGCAGCGAGGGAAACAGGATCGGCAGTGCGACCATGCGCCAGTATTGCAGGCCCGTCGCGCCCAGGATCGATGCCGCCTCGCGCCACTCGCGGCGAAGGCCCTCGAGAGCGGGTGCGATGATCAGGATCATCAGCGGAATCTGGAAGAACAGATAGGTGACCGTCAGCCCCCAGAAGCTCAGGATATTGAAGCCGAAGTCGCGCTGCAGCACGATGCCGAAATTGTTGCGGAGGAACAGGGTCACGAGGCCGACTGGCCCAAACGTGGCGAGAAAGGCGAAAGCAAGCGGCACGCCGGCAAAGTTCGATGCGACGCCGGAAAATGTCAGAAGCGGAGACTTGATCCAGCGGGGGACCGCTTCGAAGACGACCGCAGCCGCCATCGCAAAGCCTATCAGGCTGCCGAGGGCTGCCGAAGCCACGGAGATCTTGACGGAGATCCAGTAGCTCGACGGGATTGTCCCGGTGTTCAGGTCTATGATGTTCTGGAGCGTGAAGGTGCCGTCACGCGTCTGGAAGGCGCCGATGACGATATGCATCGTCGGCAGCACCAGGAACATCAGGACGAAGATCACGAAGGGCATCAGGCCCAACCATGTAAGCGGAAGTCGCTGGCGTAGCGTATGGAGGGCTCGGTTCATCGTCCTGGATCGCTTGGGAGGGCCGATTTCAATTCCGGCCAAATTAAGGCGGCGGCAATGGGAATGACAAGCCCCGGCCCGAAGGTTCGGGCCGGGGCTTGTGATCACGGGTTCACTTTACTGGACGTTTGCGCCGACGACGCCGTCCCAGCCGCCGGTGACCGAAGCCTTGTTGGCGTTCTGCTCTTCTACGGTCGGGAAGACGGCCGCTTCATAGCTTTCTGCCGGGGGCAGGGCGTCGATCAGTTCCTGCGGGACCTTGCCGGCCTTGACCATGGCGTTGAAGCGAGCCGGGTGGCAGTAGCCCTTCAGCCACAGGTTCTGGCCTTCGTCCGAATAGAGGTGCTCCATCCACAGCTTGGCGGCGTTCGGATGCGGGGCGTAGGCGGAAATGCCCTGGACATAAACGCCGGCAAGGACGCCGGACTTCGGAACGACGACCTCGACCGGCGGGTTGTCCTTCAGTTCGTCGCGCCAGGCGAGAGCGTTGTAGTCCCAGGCGATCGCGATCGGGGTTGCGCCCTGGGCAATCGTGCCGGCCTTGGCGATGACCGGAACGAAGTTGCCAGCCTTGTTCAGCTCGGCGAAGTATTCCAGACCGGCCTTACCGGATTCCTCGCCCGGCTTGGCGCCCTTCGACAGGCCGGCGGCGAGAACGCCGAGAATTGCCTGGTTCGAAGCGCGGGGATCACCGGCAAGCGCGACCTGCGCGGCATATTCCGGCTTGAGCAGGTCGGCCCAGTCGGCCGGCGTGTTCTTGACGAGGTCCTTGTTCACGATGAACGACAGAACGCCGTAGTAGTCGCCGTACCAGTAGCCCTCGGCGTCCTTGATCGTGTCCGGAATCTCGTCCCAGGTGGAGACCTTGTAGGGCTGCAGCAGGCCTTCGGCCTTCATCTGCGGACCGAAGGCGAGGCCGACGTCAACAACGTCGGGCGCCTGCGGGCCCTTGTTGTCCTTGTTGGCCTTGATGGCTTCGACTTCGTCCGCCGAGCCGGCGTCGGGGTTCAGTTCGTTGACCTGGATTTCCGGATACTTTGCCTTGAAGCTGGCGATGACGTCGCCATAGCCGCACCAGCTGTGGGGCAGCGCGATCGTGGTGAGCATACCTTCCTTCTTGGCGGCTTCGACCAGTTCGGCGCTCGGCTCGGCAGCGGCTATAGCGGTGGTAGCGACCAGGATCGCGGTGGAGAGCGATAGCAGGCGGCGGGTGCGTGACATCACGGGTGTTCTCCTTTGTGTGTGTCAGTCAGCTTCGGCGAAGCTGATACTGGTGCGGCATGAAGCTTATGTGACAGTATTTAAATGCTTTTCCCGATCACTGATGATTCTGGTTAACGCGGCGGCAGGATCATCCCGGTTTGCGAAAGAGACGGCTTGCGGCAACCAGTTCCTCCAGCGTTCTCATTCTTTCCTTGGTCTCGCTCCAGTTGGCGCTTTGTGCTGCTTCGATCAGCGCCTCGACGACGAACAGCGTGACCACGGAGGAGTCCCAGGCGGAAGGCGCCTCGATATGGATGCGGAAGACGTGCGCGGCGAGCTTTGCGATCGGCGAAGCCCACTGGTCCGTGAACAGGACGATCTCCACGCCCCGTTCGCGCGCGATCCGGGCGAAGGTCTCCATCTCGTGCTCGTAGCGGCGGATATCGAATATGACGACAACGTCGCCGGGCTTCATGTTCAGGACATATTGCGGCCAGGCGCTCGGGATGGGCGAAAGCTGGGTGACGTTTGGCCGGACGACCTGGAGGTGGGTGAAGAGGTAGTCCGCCAGAGCCTTGGTGATGCGGCCGCCGACGATATAGATGTTGCGCTTGCGATTGGCGATCAGCGCCGTGGCGCCGTCGAAATCGGCCAGATCGAGCTGCGACAAGGTCTGGCGCAGGTTGCCCATGATCGCATCGGCAAACCGGTTGAGAATGTGGGTGCCCGGGGCGTTCGCTGCCCAGCGGTCGTGCTTGGCGATGGGGTTGGAAAGCGTCGCCTCCAGTTCATGGTGCAGGTGCGACTGGAAATCGGGGAAGCCGCGATAGCCGAGCTTCTGCACCATGCGTGCGACGGTCGGCGTCGAGACGCGGGCGTTCTCAGCCACGGTGGTGATGCTACCGAGGCCGGACACCGGATAGTTGTCCAGAAGCGATGTCGCCAGCTGCTTTTCGGCGCGCGTGAGCGTGTCGAAATGGGCGTTGATCACGTCGGACACCGTCATGGATGCCTGATTCAACGTCACGATTTTCCCCTGCCTGCCGCTCTCTGTCGGCTTCCGGTGAAATTAAACATCGCTGTCACAATTGGTGTCAAACGTTTTTTTGAAGAGATAGTTTCTGTCCCCGTTGACAACTGGAGCGACGTGAAGAATTCTCTTCACAAATATGATTGGCCGATCGAGGGGACCGGCTGCATGGGAATGTTATCAGCTCGGGAAGGCGACCCTGTCATCGTCGAAAACGCCGAGGGCCGCAGCCGGTTCGTGCTGGTCTGCGAGCACGCCTCCAGGCTCATGCCGGAGCGGCTCGGCACGCTTGGCCTGTCAGTGGAAGCGCTGGAAAGCCACATTGCCTGGGATCCGGGTGCGCTCGCGGTCGCCCGCATCATGTCCCGCAGCCTCGACGCCACGTTGATCCACCAGCGTTTTTCGCGCCTGGCCTATGATTGCAACAGACCGCCGGAAGCACCGGGCGCGATGCCGGAGACGAGTGAGATCTATCCCGTACCGGGCAATCAGGCCCTTAGCGACGCCGCTCGATTGGAGCGCGCCGAATCGCTATACTTTCCTTTCCGCGACCGCATCGCCGCCCTTGTCCGCGAGCGCATCGCGGCAGGCAGGGCGCCGGTCCTCGTCACCGTTCACAGCTTCACGCCGATCTATTTCGGCAAGCCGCGTCAGGTCGAGGTCGGCATTCTGCACGACGAGGACGCAAGGCTGGCCGATCTGATGCTTGAAGCCGCCGGGCGCTCCGGGCTGTTTGCCACGCGCCGCAACGAACCCTACGGTCCGCAGGACGGCGTCACGCATACGCTGAAGGTGCACGGGCTGGCCAACGGCCTGCTCAACGTGATGATCGAGGTCCGCAACGACCTCATTCAGGACGACACCAGCCAGGGGGTCATGGCTGACTATCTGACGGGACTGCTGCTGGAAAGCATGGCACCGGCATCAGCAAAATAACGAGGCCTCGGGGAGTGGCATGCCGCGGAGTACCGCCCATGACGGTCATGGGGCGCAGGCCTTGGGTTCCCGGCATCCCGCAGAAAGGGTGGACGGTGAGGTCTGAGGGGCATTTTCGAGCGGGGGCCGCGCGTTCGGCCTCCTTCTTACCGGTCGCCGGAGGGGCGGCTGCAATCCGTTAACAGGGCTTAAATCATGAGCGCAGGCTATTCGCTGGAAGAACTGAAGAAGGATGTCGCCGAGGGCCGCATCGATACCGTGCTGGCATGCCAGGTCGATATGCAGGGACGGCTGATGGGCAAGCGCTTCCATGCCCAGTTCTTCGTCGACGGCGCCTATGAGGAAACGCACAGCTGCAACTACCTGCTTGCGACCGACATGGAGATGGAGACGGTGTCGGGCTATCGCTCGACGAGCTGGGCTTCCGGCTACGGCGACTACACGATGAAGCCGGACCTTTCGACGCTGAGGCGCATTCCGTGGCTTGAGGGGACGGCGCTGGTGCTCTGCGACGTGCTCGACCACCACACGCACAAGGAGGTTCCGCATTCGCCGCGGGCGATCCTGAAGCGGCAGGTCAAGCGGCTGGAGGCGATGGGGCTGAAGGCCTACATGGCGAGCGAGCTGGAATTCTTCCTCTTCGACCAGACCTATGACGACGCCCGCGAGAGCGGCTACCGCGACCTGCGGCTCGTCAGCGGCTACAACGAGGATTACCACATCTTCCAGACGACCAAGGAAGAGGACGTGATGCGGGCCATTCGCAATGGCCTGCAGGGGGCGGGCATTCCGGTCGAGAACTCCAAGGGTGAGGCCTCGGCCGGCCAGGAGGAGATCAACGTGCGCTATGCCGACGCGCTGACCATGGCCGACCGGCATGTCATCATCAAGAACGGCTGCAAGGAGATCGCCTGGCAGCGGGGCAAGGCGATCACCTTCCTCGCCAAATGGCATTACAACGCGGCCGGATCGTCGTCGCACTTGCACCAGTCGCTCTGGAGCCTGGACGGCAAGACCTCCAAATTCCACGATCCCGAGGCCAAGTACGGCATGTCGGAGATGATGCGCAGCTATGTCGCCGGTCTGCTCAACCATGCCAGCGAGATCACCTATTTCCTCGCCCCCTACATCAATTCCTACAAGCGCTTCATGGCCGGCACGTTCGCGCCGACCAAGGCTGTCTGGAGCAAGGACAACCGCACGGCCGGCTACCGGCTCTGCGGCGAGAACACGAAGGCGATCCGCATCGAATGCCGCGTCGGCGGCTCCGACCTCAACCCCTATCTTGCCATGGCGGCGCTGCTTGCGGCGGGCATTGCCGGGATCGAGGGCAATCTGGAGCTCGAGGCGCCCTTCGTCGGCGATGCCTATGGCGGCCAGGGCATTCGCGAGATCCCCAAGACCCTGCGCGAGGCGACCGAATTCATGACGACGTCGAAAATGCTGCGCGAGGCTTTCGGCGAGGAGGTTATCGACCACTATACGCGCGCTGCGGAGTGGGAGCAGGAGGAATACGACCGCCGTGTGACGGATTGGGAAGTGGCGCGCGGCTTCGAGAGGGCGTAATAACGGCGCGGGATTTGCCCCTCACCCTAACCCTCTCCCTGCAAAGGGGAGAGAGGACCTGGCCTGCGAACGGGTGCTGGTCCAGGAAAGCGGTGCGGCATATTTCCTTCTCCACGCTTGCGGGGAGAAGGTGGCCGACAGGCCGGATGAGGGGCAGCCGGAGCGTCAAAACCAGAATTCCGATAGAACCAACAGGAAACCGATCATGACCGTGATCAAATGCATATCTCCCATCGACGGCTCGGTTTACGCCGAGCGCGAGGCGCTGCCGCTGGACAAGGCGAAGGACGTCGTCGCCCGCGCCCGCAAGGCGCAGAAGGCCTGGGCACGCCGGCCGCTGGAAGACCGCGTGCAACTGGTGCTCAAGGGCGTCGCCCGGTTGAACGAGATGGCCGACGAGATCGTGCCGGAACTTGCCTGGCAGATGGGCCGTCCGGTGCGCTACGGCGGCGAATTCAAGGGCTTCAACGAGCGCTCCAACTATGTCGCCGAAATCGCCCATTCCTCGCTGGCGCCGATCATCATCGAAAATAGCGACCGCTTCGAGCGTCGCATCGAGCGCGAAGCGCATGGCGTCGTCTTCGTCATCGCGCCGTGGAACTATCCCTATATGACCGCGATCAACACGATCGCGCCGGCGCTGATGGCCGGCAACACGGTGATCATCAAGCATGCCGCGCAGACGCTGCTCGTCGGCGAGCGGCTGGTGCGGGCCTTCGTCGAGGCCGGCGTACCGGAGGACGTATTCCAGAACATCTTCCTCGACCATGACACCACCTCGGCGCTGATTGCGGCGAACAGCTTCGATTTCATCAACTTCACCGGCTCGGTGGAGGGCGGACGTGCGATCGAGCGCGCCGCTGCCGGCACGTTTACGCCCGTCGGGCTCGAATTGGGCGGCAAGGACCCGGGCTACGTGATGGAAGACGCGGATCTGGACGCCGCCGTCGACACGCTGATGGACGGCGCCACCTACAATTCCGGCCAGTGCTGCTGCGGTATCGAGCGGGTCTACGTCAACGAGAAGCTCTATGACGCGTTCGTCGAGAAGTCGGTCGCGTGGGTCTCCAACTACAAGCTCGGCAATCCGCTGGACACGGAAACCACACTTGGGCCGATGGCGAACAAGCGCTTTGCGGCGACGGTTCGGGCGCAGATCGCCGACGCGGTCTCGCGCGGCGCGAAGGCTCTGGTCGATCCCAAGCTGTTTCCGGCCGATGATGGCGGCGCCTATATCGCTCCGCAGGTCCTTGTCGATGTGGACCATTCCATGGAGTTCATGACGGAAGAGACCTTCGGGCCCGCCGTCGGCATCATGAAGGTGAAGAGCGACGAGGAAGCGCTCAAGCTGATGAACGACTGCAAGTACGGCCTGACCGTCTCGCTCTGGACGCAGGACGCCGAGCGTGCCGCGCGCCTCGGCGGTGAGCTTGAGACCGGCACCGTGTTCATGAATCGCGCCGATTATCTCGATCCGGCGCTGTGCTGGACCGGTGTCAAGGAGACCGGCCGCGGCGGCTCGCTCTCCGTCATCGGCTTCCACAATCTCACCCGTCCGAAGTCCTATCACCTCAGGAAAGCACTCGCATGACGATCACTGCTAACTGGAGCTATCCGACCGCCATAAAGTTTGGCGCGGGGCGCATCAAGGAACTTGCCGACCACTGCAAGGCGGTCGGCATGAAGAAGCCGTTGCTGATCACCGACCGCGGCCTGGCGCCGATGGCGATCACGCAAAACGCGCTCGACATTCTCGACGCTGCCGGTCTCGGCCGGGCGATCTTTGCCGACGTCGATCCGAACCCGAACGACAAGAACCTCGAGGCCGGCGTCAAGGCGTTCCGCGACGGCGGCCATGACGGCGTCGTCGCCTTCGGGGGCGGCTCGGGCCTCGATCTCGGCAAGGCGGTCGCCTTCATGGCAGGGCAGACGCGGCCGGTCTGGGATTTCGAGGATATCGGCGACTGGTGGACACGCGCCTCCGTCGAGGGCATCGCTCCGATCGTCGCCGTGCCGACGACGGCCGGCACCGGTTCGGAAGTCGGGCGCGCCTCGGTGATCACCAATTCCGAGACCCACACGAAGAAGGTGATCTTCCACCCGAAGTTTTTGCCGGCCGTGACGATCTGCGATCCGGAGCTGACGGTCGGAATGCCCAAGGTGATCACGGCGGGCACCGGCATGGACGCCTTCGCCCATTGCCTGGAGGCCTACTCCTCGCCGTTCTATCACCCGATGAGCCAGGGCATCGCACTGGAAGGCTTGCGGCTGGTGAAGGAATATCTTCCGCGGGCCTATGCGGACGGCAGCGACATCGAGGCGCGCGCCAACATGATGTCGGCGGCCGCAATGGGCGCGGTCGCCTTCCAGAAGGGGCTCGGCGCAATCCACTCGCTGTCGCATCCGGTGGGCGCCATCTACAACACCCATCACGGCATGACCAATGCGGTCGTGATGCCGCCGGTGCTGCGCTTCAACCGGCCGGCCATCGAAGGCAAGATCGCGGCAGCCGCCGCCTATCTCGGTATTTCGGGCGGGTTCGACGGGTTCTACGACTACGTCCTGCAGTTGCGTACCGAACTCGGCGTTCCCGACAAGCTGTCTGCGCTTGGCGTAGGCACCGACCGGATCGATGAAATGGCTGCCATGGCGATCGTCGATCCGACTGCAGGCGGAAACCCGGTCGAACTGACCCTCGATGCCGCGAAGAAGCTCTTCGCAGAGTGCATCTGAGACCGAACGGCGAGCGACAAGACGAAGACCCGGTGCGCGTGCGCCGGGTCTTCGCGTTCTCGGATCTGCAACTGGCCGGTGACTACGGCCTGCGCGATGTGCGGCCGCCGTGTGGCACGCCGCGTCTCGCCGGCACAAAACTTCGCCTTCTTTACCACTCGTTAGGAACGTTGGCGCAGCCTTCTACGGGGTAGGGCATGCGGCCCGGGCAGGGCATGCCGGTGTTGGAAGGCCGATGGCGGTCATAGCTGTAGCAAATGCAAAGGGCGGTTCGGGCAAGACGACGGCAGCGGTGTTGCTGGCAACGGAACTCGCGCGTTCCGGTTCGGAAGTCGTCATCATAGACTGCGATCCGCTGCGGCTTGCGGCCGGCTGGGCGGACAGATGCGGTGACGGGCGCATATTCGCGATCACGGACGCCACGCCCGCCACCCTGCCGGAATATCTCAGGCGGCTGCACAGGCCGGGCTGCGACGTGATCGTGGACCTTTCGGGCGCGCGCGACGTGCTGCTGGCCTTGACGCTCGGCCTTTGCGACCTCGTTCTCGTACCGGTGCAGGGCAGCGCGATGGATGCTGCGGGCGCCATGCAGGTGATCGAACTGATCCAGTACATCGAGGCCAATGCGCGCGGCAGGATCAACCGTGCCGTCGTGCTCTCGCGCGTCAACCCGCTGGTCACGACGCGGTCGCTGCGCAAGGTGCGCGACCTTCTGCTGCTCCGGGGCATGGCGATGATCGAAACGCCGATCACGGAGCGAGGGGCCTATCGTGAGATGTTCGAGCATTCCGGCACGCTCTACACGCTGAATGAAGCGCGGCGGAGCAGTCTCGAAAAGGCCCGGGGCAACATGCAGGCCTTCGTCCGCGACGTCATGGCGCGCGTGGAAATCGGCGGGCGTAAAGCTGCAGGGCCCTTCGCCCGGATGTGCTACCAGCACGCTGCCGGCGGCCGCGGCTGAGGTGACTGATCTCGATCTCCCGAATGCGGCTTTCCCGGACCGTCAACGCAGGCGTATCCTCCGTTTGCAAATCGTTAACCATGTTCTGAAAGATTGGTTAACAGGGCGCCATCCCGCTTCGCGCCTTTTGCAGAGCGATGAGGGGCTCGTGCCGCTTACATGAGGAATTCGAAATGCCGGTAATCACATTCGCCAACGCAAAGGGTGGAGCGGGCAAGACAACAGCAGCATTGATACTCGCCACCGAACTGGCGGCCCAAGGCTACCGCGTCACCATTCTGGACGCCGATCCGCAACGCTGGATCACCAGCTGGTATGAAGTCTCTGGCGTGCAGCGCAACCTGAGCGTCATCTCCGAGGTTTCGATGGGATCGCTGCAGTCGCACATCCGCGAGAACCGCGATACCACCGACTATTTCATCGTCGACCTGGCGGGTACCCGCGATGCGCTGGTTGCGACTGCGATCGGCCTTTCCGACCACGTGATGATCCCCATCCAGGGTTGTGCGATGGATGCGCGCGGCGGTGCGCAGATCCTCGAACTGCTGCAGCAGATGGATCAGCGCGCGGGTGTACGGATCGACCATTCCGTCGTGCTGACCAGAATGAGCACCGTCGTCACCACGCGTGCCATGGCCGCCATCAAGCAACTGCTTGCCGAGCGCGGCGTGGCCGTCCTCGACACGCCGATCTCCGAGCGGGTCGCGTTTCGTGAGATCTTCGACTGTGGAGGCACGCTGCGATCGATGGATCCGCAGCGCATATCCAACCTCGACAAGGCGCGCGAGAATGCACGGCTCTTCGCCGAGGAAGTCCTGCGCCGCGTTCCCGTCCGGCGCTCCACCGGGACGCGCAGTTCCGTCCGGCACAACGCACGCGCCGCCTGAGGGCGGCACAGCGTCCATCCGCGCTTTAAACGCCTTCGTCACCACGGGTGACGGAGGCGTTTGGGCTTGCATGCGTGCGGAAGCGGAGGCTGCGACCAAACGCGCATGCCGGAGCGCGGCATGAATGGATTTGCTAAAGGAAGAATTTACCATCGCGGGAGTACTAAGATTGACGACTGCCACTTTTCAGACAGGCACGTTTCCCCTGTCGAAGCGCCATGAATCGCGCGAATGACACCGTGCCCGGAAGGGGCGGGGTTTCCGGAAAAATGGGCAATCTATCGCCAAGCCCCTAAGCACGGAAAGATCCATGAGCGCAGCCGCTTCCTCCACCGGCAACAATGCCGACCTCGCGCGTCGTCTCGAATACCTCGCGCTCGATGCGAAGGCCCTGAAGGACCTGCGCTCGCTCAAACCCTTCCTCGAGCGTGAGCTCGCGCCCGCGCTCGACCGGTTCTACACCGTGGTCCGCAAGAGCCCGGAGGTCAGCCACCTGTTCTCCAACGATGCGCACATAAACCATGCGAAGAACGCGCAGCTCGGTCATTGGGGCAGCATCTGGAACGCGGACTTCAACGCGGGATACGCCGCCAAGGTCCTTTCGATCGGAAAGATCCATGCCCGTATCGGGCTGGAGCCGCGCTGGTACATCGGCGGCTATGCATTGATCGTCGAGCATCTTCTGACGGTTGCCCTGAGGGAGATGTGGCCGAAGGCCGGCCTCTTCTCGCGCTCGGAGACCAGCGCTGCGGAAGCCGCGGCGCGCCTGTCCGCGCTGATCAAGGCCGTATTCCTCGACATGGATCTTTCCATCTCGGTCTACATGGATGCCTCGGATGTGTCCAAGCAGCAGGCGGTGCAGGAAAAGACGGTTGGCGAGGAGCGGCGGATCGTCAGCGACAGCTTCGGTGCCGCGTTGAAGCGCATTGCAGACGGTGATCTGACGGCGCGCATCGAGGGCGGCCTGCCGGAAGCCTACGAATCGCTTCGCAGCGACTTCAACCATGCCATCTCCGCGCTCTCTGCCGCCATCAGCGGCATCAATGCCGGCGCAGGTTCGATCAACGTCAGCGTCCGCGAAATCGCGGCCGCGTCCGACGATCTTGCCAAGCGCACCGAGCGGCAGGCGGCCAATCTCGAGGAAACGGCCGCCGCGGTCGAGGAAGTCACGACGACGGTGCGCCAGACGGCACAGAGCGCCAACGAGGCCAACACGCTCGTCGTCGCCGCACGCGGCAATGCCGAACGCAGCGGCGAGGTCGTCGAGCAGGCGATCTCCGCCATGCAGGAGATCCAGCAGTCGTCGGCCAGCATCGCCAACATCATCGAAGTCATCGACGAGATCGCCTTCCAGACCAACCTTTTGGCGCTGAATGCCGGTATCGAGGCGGCGCGTGCCGGCGAGGCGGGCCGCGGCTTTGCGGTCGTCGCATCCGAGGTGCGGGCGCTGGCTCAGCGTTGCGCCGATGCCGCAAAGGACATTCAGGACCTGATCGCCAAGTCGCACGGCCAGGTCGAAGACGGCGTGCGCTCGGTCAACGAAGTCGCCCAGTCGCTCCGCCAGATCGTCACCCAGGTGGTGGAAGTCAGCTCGGTCTTCTCGGCGATCCGCGCCAGCACGGCCGAGCAGGCCACCGGCCTGCAGGCCGTCAACCAGGCGATCAACGCCATGGACCAGATCACCCAGCAGAATGCTTCGATGGTGGAGCAGGCCAATGCAGCCAGCCAGGCGCTGACGCAGGAGGCGGCCTCGATCGCGACCCAGCTCAGCGCCTTCCGCACCAGCGGCCAGGCGGTCGCAGCACCCTCCAACGGCTACGTCCGCGCCGCGTGACGGGGTTCGGAAGACGGCGCCAGCCGCGCCGTCTTCCTCCCTCGATGCTTCAGACTACGGAGGCGAAAAGCACGGCTCCTATGGCCAGCTCCCAACTGAAATGAAGAATCCGACGGATATGGATGTCGAATTCCATTCCGGCATGGGCGGTTAGCTTGCCGAGAATATCGTCGTGACGCATTCTGCTTGCCTGTCACGGAACTGCCTATTTCGCGACGTTGCAAGCTTCAGTCGTAAAACCGCCGCTTTAGCGGGAAGTATTCCGGCTTTGATGGAGGGATAGTCGCTTGGATGCGGGAGCGGGCGCAGTCGAGGAATTGTCGGCCGGTGTCGCCGCTGGCTGGATCAGTCTTGCCTCCGGCATGGACGGGTGCGAACGCATCGAAGCGTTTTTCTCCGGCCAAGCCTATGAGCCGCACCGTCATGATACCTACGCCATCGGGCGCACGATTTCCGGCGTCCAGCGGTTCCATTACAGGGGACAGGTCAGTGACGGCTTTCCCGGCAACGCGATCGTTCTGCATCCTGACGAACTGCACGACGGACAAGCAGGGACCGAGGACGGTTTTCACTACAGGATGATCTATCTGGATCCGGCGCTCGTGCAAAAAGCTCTCGGGGGGTGCAGGTCGCTTCCGTTCATTGCTGGAGGCGTGTCGGACGACCCACGACTGCTGAAGGCGATCGACGGCATTGTCGCTCATATGTCCGAGCCGATGGAAGCGCTTCAATACGATGATGCCGTTTTCGATCTTGCTCACGCCTTGCAAGCGGCCGCATCACCCTCTGGCGCGCGAAACTTCGCGCCGCTTGACTATCGGGCTGCGGATACGGCCCGCGAGTTTATCCGAGACGTCGCAGGAGAGGCGGTTTCCCTGGCGCAACTGGAGCGGGTTACGGGGCGGGACAGATGGAAGCTATCGCGCGATTTCAGGGCACTGTTCGGCACCAGTCCCTACCGTTACCTGATCCTGCGCCGGCTTGATCGGGCCAAGGTCGCAATCATCGAGGGGCAGCCGCTGGTCCAGGCGGCCCTGGATGCCGGATTTGCCGATCAGGCGCACTTTACGAGGCATTTCCGTAATGCCTTCGGCATGACGCCCGCCCGCTGGAGAAAGCTGGTCCACGCCTGAGAGCTGCACGATCGTTCAAGATGGGAGTGGCGGAAATCTCTAGTTTTGCTCATTCGACAATGGAGCAAGACAAAATGAAGAAAACACACCAAGCCATCAATTTTTCGGAAAAGTTCGCAAAGATTACGGATCTCTGGCAGCCGCGTGTCATTGCGGAAATGAATGACTACCAGTTCAAGGTCGTGCGTATCGAGGGAGATTTCATCTGGCATGACCATACCGATACGGACGAAACATTCATCGTTCTGCGCGGTCAGCTACGGATTGATTTTCGCGATGGTGCCGTTTCAATAGGTCCCGGCGAAATGTTCGTTGTTCCCAAAGGCGTCGAACACAAGCCTTTCGCAGAGAAAGAAGTTCACCTCCTGCTCATCGAGCCGCGCGGCGTTCTCAACACTGGTCATGCTGGCGGTGACCGCACAGCGCAAAACGACATCTGGATTTGAGACCGTCTTTCTCGTCTTCAGCGATCTCCGTGATCGTCAGTCGACGAACTCGACGGTCACGCCCTTCGATGTCATCTTGGCAAGTTCGGTCGCATCCCAGTTGGTCAGGCGGATGCAGCCGTGGCTCTGCGTCTTGCCGATCTTGGAAGGTTCCGGCGTGCCGTGGATGCCGTAGGTCGGCTTCGACAGTGCGATCCAGACCGTGCCGACCGGGCCGTTGGGGCCGGGCTGCAGGGTCAGCACCTTGTCGTTGGCACCCTGCTGGAAATTGATCTTCGGATTGTAGGTGTAGTTCGGATTGAGGGCGATGCGCTCCACCGTCACCGTGCCGGATGGCGAGGGCGTGTCGGCCGAACCGATGCTGGCGGGATAGGCGGCAATGAGCGTGCCGGCCTCGTCATAGGCGAGCACCTGCTTTCGGCCCTTGTCGGCCAGGATCTTTGCAACCTTGCCCTTCTTCGGCTCGCCGACATTGATCACCTTGACGATGGTGCCGGGGATGGAGAAGTCCACGCCGGGGTTCATCTCCTTCAGATATGCCTCGTCCATGTGGAAGCGCTCGGCGAGCATTTCCGTGGTGGAGGTGAAGGAGAGGGCGGGGAGTGCGGCCTTGTGCGCGTAGTCTTCCGGAATGGAGGCGACATAGGGGCCGGCGGCGTCCGCGGGCGTGATTTCATAGGTGATAAAGGGCAAGCCACCGTTCATGCGCAGCCGTTCGACGATTGCCTCGGTGTCGTTGGGATCGAGCGTTTCGCCGGTCGCGACCTGCCAGGCTTCGATGGCCTTGGTGACGTTCGAGCCCTTCTTGCCGTCGATGACGCCGGGGGAGAAGCCTTCGCGATCCAGAAACACCTGGAGTGCCGTCACCTCGGCCGACGACTTCTTGCCGATCGGGGTTGCGGACGGAAAGCGTGGGCCGGGCACGAAGTCCGACTGCCCGCCGAAGGGCGCTTCCGGCAGGGACGCCATGTCGTTGCCGCCGTCCGGCGGGTACTCGGCTTGCGGATAGGCTTCACCGGGCATGGGTTCGGACAACGTCGAGCGATCGACGGCGCCCGGAGTGCGATCCCGATAGTCGGGCACGGATCCGGTCGTCAGATCGTCGCCGAAATCGCCGCTGCCCGGAGCCGGCGGAAAATAGTCCGGGGAGGTCTCCGGAAAGCCTTCAACCTGGCGGTAGCGGTCGCGGCGGAAGTCGCGCCGTTCGCCGCGCGCGAAATAGCGCTCGGCCGGCATCGCGGTCGCGACGATGTTGCCCCAGGCATCGATATAGACGCGCCGTCCCTGGCCGTCGCGGGCGGCGCGGACGCTGCCGTCTGCAGGGATGTAGTCCAGAAGATCGCCTTCCGGCGTGACGAGGACCATCCGTTCGCGGCGTTCCCCGTAGACGCTCTGGGCGCTGGCGGGGGCGGCAGCGAGGACCGCTGCGAGCGTAAGCAGAGAAATGCTTGTTTTCAAAACGGAATTCACGGAATCAACCTGTCGTCAGCGCTAATTTTGGGGACGTCGCACTCAATTTCGACCTTAATATGGAAAAAGTGAAATGACGGTTAACGGACTACTAACATTTGCATCGCCCGTCCCGCCAGACCATCCTTGTCGCCGACATCACCCTGCATGGGAGCCACAACGCGTCGCCGCTGCGACGTGTTCCCGATGAGGGGCGCAACAGGGCGAAAGCGGTATCGGATTTGCCCGGGGTGGGCTAGCATCGCCGCAAAAGACGATTCCGGGAGAAGACATGACCCTCGCCCTGACCGCCGAAAACGGCGTGCACAGTTTCGATATCGCGCTTGATCCCAGGTCGGCCCTTGATCTCAGGGAGGCGGTCTTCCGCGGCGTCAATCTGGCGCCCGGTTCGGCCATCCCCTCGGACGGCGATCCGCGGATAGACAGGGCGCTGCCGGGCTTCATGTTCACCTGTGGCCCGGATCACATCCGTCATCCGGAGCCGGTGGAGGGCGCGGCCGACGGGCGGCGCTATCCGTTGCACGGCTCGCTGTCGTCGCATCCGGCCAAGGACATCCTGTTCGAGGAGGACGAGGGCGAGGTCGTGTGTTCGGCGCGTATTCCGGTAGCGCTCGCAAATGGCGAGACGGCGGAGATGACGCGGCTGTGGCGGGCCGATCGCAAGACCGGCCATATCACGCTCGACGACAAGGTGGCGAATACGGGCAACCGCGGCTGGCCGCCGGTCGCGATGTACCACATCAATTTCAATACCCGGCTGTTCGATGACGGAACCCGGCTGACCGGAGCGATGCTGGAGGGCGGCAGCCTGCCGTGGCGGTTTGGCGAGGGCGACATGCGGATCTTCTGCGTTTCCGCATCGGAGAGCGCAAAGCATGGATGGGCGGAGGTTGCAATCGGCCCGATCGCGGCACTCGGCGGGCGCAGCCTGCATCTGCGCTTCCGCGTCGATACGCTGCCCTACCTGCAGGTCTGGCGCAACCAGTCGCCCGGCTGCCACGTGATGGGGCTGGAGCCGGTGTCGCACCGGCTGGCGGGTCGCGAAGAACTGATCGCATCCGGCGAGATGAAGGATTTCGCACCCGGAGAGACGGTCGACTACGGTCTTTCCTTCGAACTGCGCTGAACCGGGCGCAATTGACGTCCGGCGCGGGCGAGCCTACATCGGACGCCAGCAGAACTCAGGAAGGGCACGCATCATGGACATTCGCGCGGTCAACGACGAATACTCGGTCTCCGGGCAGATCAGCGTCGAGGATCTGGACGAGATCAAGGCGATGGGCTTCAAGTCGATCGTGTGCCACCGGCCCGACCATGAAAGCCCCGACCAGCCGGAATTCGCAGCGATTGCGGCGCGGGCTGGCGAGCTGGGCCTCGATATCCGCCACATTCCGGTCGGCACCATGGGCGTGACGGCGGACGCCGTTCGCGACATGGTCGACGCGCTGGACGAGTTGCCGCGGCCGATGCTGGGCTACTGCCGCTCCGGCGCACGTTCCACCAACATCTACGGCCAGACGCAGCACCTGCGCGGCTGACGTGGTCCCGGGACGGCAGTCTGGGCCCATAGTACACGACATTCAGAGGTCACTTTAAGAGGTCGCTTTGCTAGACGGTCTCGATCTTGGTCGTGATTAAAGATGCTACCCGCTTCCGTCTTCCCGGCCTTGAGCCGGGAACCAGTGCGATCAAGTCTTTGATCGCACTAATCTTTTCGCCTTGCGGGCGCAAGGCGGCTGGATTCCGGCACCGTGGCCGGAATGACGGAAGCGGGGGATATCATACTCATGCAACACTTCCGCCTCTGCTGGAAATGCTCTAGCGGCCGTCCCTGATCTGCGAGAGCGTGCGCGCGGGCGTGATCGCTTCGGGATCGAGCTTCACCTCGATGATGGCAGGCTTGCCGCTCTCGCGCGCGCGCAGGAATGCGGGCGCGAACTCCTCCGTCTTCGCCACCACCTCGCCATGGCCGCCATAGGAGACGGCCAGGGCTGCGAAATCGGGATTGGTGAGGCCGGTGGCGCTGACGCGTCCGGGGTATTCACGCTCCTGATGCATCCGGATTGTGCCGTACATGCCGTTGTTGATCACGATCGCGATGATCGGGAGGTTGTAGCGGACGGCGGTGGCGAATTCCTGCCCGTGCATCAGGAAGCAGCCGTCGCCGGCAAAGCAGACGACCTCGCGTTGCGGATGAAGCGTCTTGGCCGCAACGGCCGCCGGCAGGCCGTAACCCATCGAGCCGGACGTTGGCGCCGCCTCCGTGCCGAAGCGGCGATAGCGGTGAAAGCGGTGCACCCAGACGGCATAGTTGCCGGCGCCGTTGGTGAAGATCGCATCGTCAGGCACATTTTCTTCGAGCCAGGCCATGATCGGCCCCATGTGGACGTCGCCGGGTCCGGTGACGGGAGGCGTCGACCAGGTGCGGTAGGTCGCGTGCATCGCCTTAGTCCGCTCCGTCCAGCGCGGCGGTGCAGCGGGCGAGAGGCCGGCAAGGGCCGCCACGAAATCCGCCGGGCTTGCGCAAATCGCAAGCTCGGGCCGATAGACGCGGCCCAACTCGGAAGGATCGGGGTGCACGTGCACCAGCGTCTGCTGCGGGTAGGGCACGCTCAGCAGCGTATATCTGGAAGAGGGCATTTCCGAGTAGCGGTCACCCAGCAGGAGGACGAAATCGGCCTCGCGAATCTCGTCTGCCAGCGCCGGATTGATGGCGACGCCGGAATCGCCGGCATAGTTCGGATGCAGGTGGTCGAACAGCATCTGCCGGCGGAAGGAACAGGCGACAGGCAGGGCGAAGCGCTCGGCGAAGGCGGTGAAGGCTGCGACGCTCTCTTCCGTCCAACGCGTCCCGCCGAGGATGGCGATCGGTCGCTCCGCCTTTCCCAGCAGGTCCCTGAACGTTTCGAGCTGCGCTGGGCCGGGATGGGCCTCGACGGGAACGTAGGGCCTTGCTGCCACCGCCTCCACCGTGTCGGTCAACATGTCCTCCGGCAGCACCACGACGACCGGACCGGGCCTTCCAGAGGTCGCGACCGCAAAGGCGCGGGTGACGAATTCCGGGATTCGGCGCGCATCGTCGATCTCGGCCACCCATTTGGCGACCTCGGTAAAGGCGCGGCGGTATTCGATCTCCTGGAACGCCTCGCGCTCGCGGGCTTCGCGCTGGACCTGGCCGATGAACAGGATCATCGGCACCGAATCCTGCCGGGCGATGTGCAGGCCGGCGGAAGCATTGGTGGCGCCGGGGCCGCGGGTGACCATGCAGATACCCGGCTCGCCGGTCAGCCGGCCCCAGCAGTCCGCCATCATTGCCGCGCCGCCTTCCTGGCGGCAGACGACGACGTCGATATCGGTGTCGTGCAGCGCGTCGAGCACGGCGAGGAAGCTCTCTCCGGGCACGCAGGAGAGGCGCTTCACGCCGTTTGCGACGAGCGCATCGACGATGAGTTGACCGCCCGTCCTGGGGGCGATGCCGCCGGAAGCCTCAGGCGAACCATGCGTCACGGGCGCGTTCATGCAGACTTCCTTTTTTCTTCGATGGCTTCGAGTTCGGCGAGGATCTCGGCCGAATGTTCGCCGAGACGCGGGCTCGGACGGTTGTAGAACAGCGGCGTTTCGGAGAAGACGATCGGGGTGCGCACGCCGGGTATGGTGTTGCCTTCGCTGTCGGCAAGATCCAGCCGCATGCCCCGCGCCTTGATCTGGGGGTCGTCGAAGGTTTCGGCGATCGAGTTGATCGGGCCGGCCGGCACGCCGTTGCGTTCGCAGGCGGAAAGCAGGTCGGCCTTGGTCCAGTTGCGGCTCTGCTCCAGGATCAGCGGGCGCAGGTCAGCCCGATGTTTGACGCGGGACTTGTTGGTGGAGAAGCGCTCGTCTGCCGGCAGGTCTTCGCGGCCGAGGATCGCGCAAAAACGCTGGAATTGCCCGTCGTTTCCGACCGCAAGGATGATGTGGCCGTCGGCCGTCTCGATCACCTCGTAGGGGGTGATGTTCGGGTGGGCGTTCCCGAGCCGGGTGGGGGCGACGCCCGACACGAGGTAGTTCATGTTCTGGTTCGCCATGACGGCGGACTGCACGTCGAGCAGGGCCATGTCGATCTGCTGGCCCTTGCCGGTCCGCATGGCGTAGATCAGGGCGGCCTGAATGGCGGCCACTGAATAGATGCCGGTAAAGATGTCGGCAATGGCGACGCCGGCCTTCATCGGCTCGCCATCCGGCGCACCGGTCACCGACATAAAACCGGACATGCCCTGGACGATATAGTCGTACCCCGCCCGGGCGGCATATGGCCCGTCCTGCCCGAAGCCGGTGATGGCGCAATAGACGAGCCTGGGATTTTCGGCTGCAAGGCTCTTGTAGTCGAGCCCGTATTTCTCAAGCCCGCCGACCTTGAAGTTCTCGATGACCACGTCGGCGGTGCGAACGAGCCGGCGGGCGACCTCGAGGTCCTCCGCCGAGCGGAAATCCAGCGTGATCGCGCGCTTGTTGCGGTTGGTCGAATGGTAGTAGGCAGAGGAGAGGTTCTCGCCGTCTCTGCCGGTGACGAAGGGCGGGCCCCAGGCACGGGTGTCGTCGCCGCCGTCGGGGTTTTCGACCTTGATCACGTCGGCGCCGAGATCGGCCAGCATCTGGCCCGCCCAGGGGCCAGCAAGCACGCGCGCAAGTTCGATGACACGGATGCCGGAGAGCGGCAGGGTCTTCACGTCCATGGGTATCCTCCTCGCCGGCGCCGGAGGGACCTTTTCGGCTTCTTGCTGCCGGCACGGGCGTTCTGGATACCAAAGTTGGCCGGCCGGCGATAGCGCCATGGCGGCATGAGTTGATGAGCGTCCGGACTAACCGCCTGGCATTTCTCAATTCTCGCCGGACAACTGCTGCTCCTCAGACAATCGGCAGCGGTGGCGGCTGCATCGCCCGCCTGCGCAGCCTGTGCTCCCGCCAGATCACATAGAGGCCGGAGCCGATGATGATGCCGATGCCGAACCATTTGAGCGCATCGGGCAGGTCGCCGAAGACCCACCAGCCGAGCACTGTTGCCGAAACAATTTCCAGATATTGCAGCGGAGCCAGCACCGAGGCCGGCGCATGGCGGTAGGCATAGGCGCCGAAGATGCCGGAGATCGTTGCTGCGATGCCGGCACCGACGATGTAGATCACGGTATCGCCCTGCGGCATCACGGCGGTGAACATCGGCCAGCCGAAATGGACGCCTGCCGCGAGCGCGATCACAGTGAAGCCTGCGCCCCACAGGCCGGTGTGCAGTTGCATCGACCACGGGTCCTCGCTCTGTGCGGCCATGCGGGTGATCAGGAAGAATATGGCCAGACAGAAGGCCGAGACGATCGGCAGAAGCGCCACCGGGCCGACCTCCTGAAGGCTCGGCTGGATGACGAGCAGGGCGCCCATGAAGCCGACCGCGCAGGCCGTGTAGCGACGCCAGCCGATGGTCTCCTTGAGGAAGATCGCGCCGAGGATCGTCAGGATGATCGGCTCGACGAAGAAGATCGCCAGCGCATCGGCGAGCTCCATCACCGAAAGCGCCGTGACGAAGCTGATCATGACGATCGCCGTCATCAGGCCGCGCACGGCATGCAGCGCCACCTTCTTGCGCGTCAGGTCGAGCAGCGACCCGCGCCAGAGCACGATCGGCAGCAGCGTCAGCGTCTGGAACACGAAGCGGCACAGCGTGATGACCGTTGCCGGCACGTCGGCCACCGCGAGTTTGGAAAAGATGTCGATAACCGGGGCCAGCAGCACCGAAACCACCATCAGGGCAAGGCCGAGGCCGACCTCGTTGCGGACGGCTCCTCTGGGGGAGGCGGCGTGCGTGCTCATGTCAGTCACCGGAAGTTTCTCGGGTTGCAACCACCTTCAGGCACCAGCGGACGAAATCCTCAAGGGGCTTTTCGCGCAGATCCCGCCGCTCGTTCAGCGTTTCGTGGCGAAGACCCCGATAGACCACTGCCATCACCTCGGCAAGGCCCGAATTCTTCATGCGCCGGGCAAGCCAGGTTGTCGCCCGGCCGAAATCCGTGGCCGGGTCCTCGTCGCCGCCGGCGATATGGATGGGCAGGGAGCGCGGCAGCCGGGCAAGGCGCGCGCGGTCGGCGCCGGAATAGGCGAGGCGGAAGATGTCGAGCCACAGCGACACGCTGGCATCGAAGCCGCAGAGCGGATCGGCCAGATAGAGCTCGACCTGCTTTGGATCGTGCGAGAGCCAGTCGAACTCCGTACGGCGATCCGGCACGGCCTTGCCCCACGCCGCGAAGGTGAGACGCGGCAGCAGGTCGCTCGGCACATCGGAACCCTTGAACATACGTTCGGCGAGCAGTAGCGCCTGGGCGGCGCGGCCCGAAACGCCCGGCCGGTGATTGGCGTTCCAGACGGCGAGGGCGTCGATCTTTTCGGGATAGGCCTCGGCAAAGGCGAGCGCGAGCAGGCCGCCCATCGAGTGGCCGAACTGGATGATCGGCAGGCCGGGGTGCAGGGCCACCGCCATCTCCCGCACGGCGAGCATGTCCCGCAGCGCCATGTCGTGCCCATCCCGCGCGGCGAAACGGCCGAGCGGCGCGTCCGGAGCGGTCGTGGCGCCGTGGCCGCGATGGTCGTGGGCGTAGACTTGAAAGCCGCTGGCGGCGAGGTGTTCGGCGAACGGTCCATAGCGGCCGGCATGCTCCGCCAGGCCGTGGCTGATGAGGACGATACCCTTTGACCCGGCGCTGCTTCCGGCATGGCGCAGCGCAAGCGTGGCGCCGGTGGGGCTCTCCAGAGCGCGCGTTTGCGAAAACATGTGCGAAGGGCCTTTGACGGTTGGGATGACGGGGACGGTTGGGATGACGCGAGCATCAAATTGATTTCCTCCGCAATTGCAATCGCGCCCTTCAGGCGACCAGTCGATGTGGTAAAATTTATGGTTGCATGGTTCGCGCTTTTGTTGATTAATGTTTATGTTTTGTTCTATTTCTGGAGCGTGTCATGGCGATACCCGGATTTGCATGGCTCAGAACTGTTGTGTGCGGCTCTTGGGGCCGCGCGCTTTTTTCTTTCTTTTTCTCTCTTGCGATCGCAGTGTCGGGGCCGGCGCTTTCCGCGCCATTACCGGCGGAAGTGCCGGACGGCGCCGACGGCTCCGCAACTCGCCACGTGCTGGCCCTCGGCTGGCAGCCGGGCTATTGCCTGGTCCGGCCAAAGATTGCGGAATGCGAGAAGGCTGCTGGGCAGGGGCTGGCGCCGCGCCTCGGCCTGCATGGCCTCTGGCAGGTGAAGAAGAGCTACTGCGGCATCGACGCGGAACTGAAAAAACGCGACCGGTCGCGAAACTGGGATGATCTGCCGAAGCTCGTTCTTTCGGATGGCACACAGGCGCGGCTTGCGGCGGCGATGCCCGGTGTCGCTTCCGGTCTCGACCGGCACCAATGGCTGATGCACGGAACCTGCCATGCGGCGACGGCCGAAGACTATTTTTCCCGCTCCCTCGACATGCTGGACGCCGTCAACCGCTCGGCAGTCGGAGCGTTCTTCACGAGCAGGGCAGGAACGGCCGTGACGATTTCGGAGGTGGGCGCAGCCTTCGATGAGGCTTTCGGTGCAAGCGCCGGTGAGCGGGTGCGGCTGCGGTGCCGCAGCGTGGACGGCAAGGAGATCGTCACCGGCGTAACGATCGGGCTGGCGGCTGCGGAAGGCGAGCTTTCGGCGCTGGTCCTGAAGGCAGCCCCGACGAAGCAGGATTGCAAGGCCGGGCTTCTTGCCGCCGCAGGTGGCCAGTAGGGAGCCGTGGCCAATGGCGGGCGATTGCGTGGCGCCCCGGGGAGGGAAGGTCGGGGAAGCTGTGGAGTGGTAGACGGCAGTCGGTGAAGGGTGGACGCATCAGGCTTCGGGGGGGGAAATGGAGCGGAGGCTCCGCGACGCTTACCGGCAACGCGGGCTGCCGGATGCCCGGATCGCTGCGCTGCCTGCGCCGAAGATGTTCTTGCGACAATTCACTGGCGCGGGCTGCGGCCGCATTGCCGCTGCGGACGAATTCGCCTACATAGCGGGCAAAATCCCTTTCGATGCGGAGCACACGCGTTATGGCACGTCAGTTCATCTATCACATGGCCGGGCTCAACAAGGCCTACGGCAACAAGAAGATCCTGGAAAACATCCACCTTTCCTTCTACCCGGACGCCAAGATCGGCATTCTCGGCCCGAACGGCGCCGGTAAGTCGACGGTGCTGAAGATCATGGCGGGTCTCGACAAGGAGTGGACGGGCGAGGCTTGGCTCGCCGACGGCGCGACGCTCGGCTACCTGCCGCAGGAGCCGCAGCTCGATGCGTCCAAGACCGTGATGGAGAACGTCATGGAAGGGGTCGCCGACAAGAAGGCGATCCTCGACCGCTACAACGAGCTGATGATGAACTATTCGGACGAGACGGCCGAAGAGGGCTCCAAGCTGCAGGACATCATCGACAGCCAGAACCTCTGGGACCTCGAAAGCCAGGTCGAGATGGCAATGGACGCGCTGCGCTGCCCGCCCGGCGATTCGTCGGTGGAGAAGCTGTCCGGCGGCGAAAAGCGCCGCGTGGCGCTCTGCCAGCTCCTGCTGCGCCAGCCCGACCTGCTGCTGCTCGACGAACCGACCAACCACCTCGACGCCGAAACGATCGCCTGGCTGGAAAAGCACCTGCGCGAATATCCGGGCGCGATCCTGATGGTCACCCACGACCGCTACTTCCTCGACAACGTCACCGGCTGGATTCTCGAACTCGACCGCGGCCGTGGCATCCCCTACGAGGGCAACTACTCGGCCTACCTCAATGCCAAGGCCAAGCGCATGGCACAGGAGGATCGCGAGGAGGGCGCCCGCCAGAAGGCCCTGTCGCGCGAACAGGAGTGGATCGCATCCTCGCCAAAGGCCCGCCAGGCCAAGTCGAAGGCCCGTATCCGTGCCTATGACGAACTGGTGGCAGCCGCCGAAAACCGTCGCCCCGGCGAGGCGCAGATCATCATTCCCGTCGGCGAGCGCCTCGGCCAGGTGGTCATCGAAGCCGAAAACCTCACCAAGTCCTACGGCGACCGGGTGCTCTTCGAAAACCTCACCTTCAAGCTGCCGCCCGGCGGCATCGTCGGCGTCATCGGACCGAACGGCGCGGGCAAGTCTACCCTGTTCAAGCTGATCACCGGTCAGGAAAAGCCGGATTCCGGCGAGATCCGCATCGGCGAAACCGTTGATCTCGGCTATGTCGACCAGAGCCGCGACCATCTCGACGGCGGCAAGACCGTCTGGGAAGAAATCTCCGGCGGCAATGACGTCCTGAAGCTCGGCAAGTTCGAGATGAACTCCCGCGCCTATTGCGGCGCCTTCAACTTCAAGGGCGGCGACCAGCAGCAGAAAGTCGGCAATCTCTCGGGCGGTCAGCGCAACCGCGTGCATCTCGCCAAGATGCTGAAGAGCGGCGGCAACGTCATCCTGCTCGACGAACCGACCAACGACCTCGACACCGAGACGCTCGGTGCGCTCGAGGATGCTCTCGAAA
Organism: Mycoplana rhizolycopersici; assembly: GCF_013378445.1. Taxonomy (GTDB): domain Bacteria; phylum Pseudomonadota; class Alphaproteobacteria; order Rhizobiales; family Rhizobiaceae; genus Mycoplana; species Mycoplana rhizolycopersici. Next base: position 120,104 of record NZ_JABXYK010000008.1, on the reverse strand, counting down.
ACTTCGCCGGCTGCGCCGTCATCATCAGCCACGACCGCATGTTCCTCGACCGCCTCGCCACCCATATCCTCTCTTTCGAAGGCGATAGCCATGTCGAATGGTTCGAAGGCAACTTCGAGGACTACGAGCAGGACAAGATCCGCCGCCTCGGCCCCGACTCCGTCAATCCGAAGCGCGTGACCTACAAGCGCCTGACGCGCTAAGGACAGTTTGCTTCTCGACATTCCGGGCGCAGTCGCGATGCGGCTGCGCCCGGTGCGTTTGTGATCCTTGCGGCGGCAAAGGCTTTGCGCGCCTTCAGGCCGAAACAGATGTTTCAAGGCTTTGATTTTGCGCAGTCATCACGCAAGACCGCAGCACATTTTCGCGCGATACCTTAAATTCCCTGCTGCCGGCGCAGGTCATCGGAAATGCCAGGCGATTGGCTGGCGCGTTGCCACAAGCTTTGCCGGGATCACTAATTGCGGGTCATCGCTTGCTGTGGTGGCAGGTCGCAGAGTTGCTTCGCTCCATTGCAATACGCGCCGGCAGGACGGACGCGGTTGCCCGCCGCGATCGACAGCACCCGGTTCGGGACACGCGAAATGCGGGCGCTGTCATCGGTCCAGTCCCCATCCGCGTCAAAACGCCGATCCGGTGGAGGGTACGAGCTATCTTTACGTTCCGGCAGATTACGGCTTGCACTCACGAATTTCATGACATAAAGATATCTTTATGTCTTGATGGTGCGCAGGTGGTCGCGTGGCGAAGCTCGGATTGGACGACATTGTAGAAGTTTTGAAGACGGCTGGCGAATCGACGCGCCTGCGGCTTCTGGCACTGCTCTCACGCGGCGACCTGACGGTAACCGACCTGACCGACATCCTCGGCCAGTCCCAGCCGCGTATTTCGCGCCATCTGAAGCTTTTGGCCGAGGCGGTCCTGATCGAACGGTACCAGGAAGGCGCCTGGGCCTATTTCAGGCTGGCGCACGAGGGTGAGGCGGTCGCTTTGGCGCGGCTTCTTCTCGAGCGCATCGATGTGGCCGATCCCGTCTTTGCCCGCGACGCCGAGCGTCTGGCGGTGCTGAAGAAGGCGCGGGCGGAAAAGGCGCAGGCCTATTTCAGCCGCAACGCGTCGGAGTGGGACGAATTGCGCCGCCTGCATGTCAGCGAGGCCGAGGTCGAGGCCGCACTCCTGAAGCTCATCGGCGACGGCCCGGTCGACGCTTTCCTCGATCTCGGAACCGGCACCGGCCGTATCCTTCAACTGTTCGAGGGGCTCTATCGCCGCGGCGTCGGCGTCGATGCCAGCCGCGACATGCTGGCCGTCGCCCGTGCCAATCTCGATCGCGCCGGCATCACCAAGGCGTCCATCCGTCACGGCGACATTTTCAACCTGCCGCTTGAGCGTGACGAGTTCGACGTGGTGACCATTCACCAGGTGCTGCATTTCCTCGACGATCCGGCAGCCGCCATCGCCGAGGCTGCGCGCATGCTGCGCCCGTCCGGTCGCCTGGTGATCATCGATCTGGCGCCGCATGCGCTGGAGCATCTTCGCGACGACCACGCCCATCTGCGCCTCGGCTTTTCGCATCAGGCGATGGGTGAGTGGCTGGAGCAGGCCGGCCTTGCCGTCGAACAGACAGTCGACCTGACGCCCGCCGGCGGCGGAGACGATGCGCTGACGGTTACGATCTGGCTGGCGCGCGACCAGAGATCCGCAGACGCCGCCGAGGACGCCCAACCCCTTATCGCCATCGGCCGGAGGAATTGACATGACGATCGCACACAGCCCAGCCAGGCGCCGCGCCCCGAGGCTGTCCTTCGAGTTCTTTCCGCCCCGCAGCGAGGAGGCCGACGCCCAGCTCTGGCAGACCATCGATGCGCTTTCGGCCTATGCGCCGGATTTCGTTTCGGTCACGTATGGTGCAGGAGGCTCCACGCGCGGGCCGACGCAGTCGACGATCGAGCGGATCATTCGGGACACGCCGCTGTCGGCGGCATCGCACCTGACCTGCGTCGGCGCGACCAGGCAGGAGGTTGATGCGGTGGTCGAGGAGTTCCGGCAGGTCGGCGTAAAGCATTTCGTGGCGCTGCGCGGCGATCCGGCCGGCGGTATCGGTGAGGCCTACCAGCCGCATCCGGGCGGCTATGCCAATGCCGCCGAGCTCGTCGCTGGCCTGCGCTCCATCGCCCCGTTCGAGATTTCGGTGTCGGCCTATCCGGAAAAGCATCCCGAAAGCCATGATGTGCCCGCCGATATCGACATGCTGAAGCGCAAGGTGGATGCCGGTGCCACGCGGGCGCTGACGCAGTTCTTCTTCGACAACGAACTTTATGCCCGCTATCTGGAGCGCGTACGCGCCGCCGGGATCGACATCCCGATCGTCCCGGGCATCCTGCCGGTGCACAATCTTTCCCAGGTGCAGAAGTTTGCCGGTCTGTGCGGCGCGAGCGTGCCGCAATGGCTGGCCGATCGCCTGGATCCGCTGGCCGAACGGCCGGAGGAGCGGGCAGCCGTTGCAGCCGAGCTTGCCGCCCGCCAGATCGAGGGGCTGATTACTCTCGGTGTCGACGAATTCCACTTCTACACGATGAACCGGGCCGTGCTTGTCGCGGCGGTCCTCGATCGCCTCGGCTTCGAGCGGCGCGATGCGGACAGTGCCGATGCTGCAACCGGTGCTGCCGCCTGATAGGGAAAAACGCATGACCCGGCGGGGCCATGCGTTTTCATGAACGATTAGTCTCTGCGTTGTTGTCCTTCAGGACGACGCTGTCGTCAGATGAAAATCATGCTGGCGACGAAGAGGAACGCTGCACTGATCATCAGAACATTCAAGGAATGTGTGATACCCATCGGCTGACCTCCCTTGCGTTGCGGGTGAATAATAGGTTGGAAATTTCGCCTTTGAAAAGTTCTTTATGTGTTGCATTGCGGCATCATAGGCTTCGCCACAGTTTTTCCACATGTCTAAATGTCTGATCTTCAAAGGTATTTATCGACTGATTTGCGTTCACGAAATTTTCACGCTGGTTAACGCCGGTGATCGCCGGTCCCGGTAAGCGACACGACGAATCACTCGGTCCGGGCAGAACGAGCGCCTGCGCCATTCGTTCCGGCGTCATTGCGCCGTCAGGCGCCCTTCACCATGCGGAAGACCCGCCCGTCGAGAATGACGAGGCCCGAGAGCACAAGGACCATGCCAAGGGCGCCCGCAGGCGAGATCTGCTCGCCGAGGAAGAGCATGCCCGCGACGATCGCGCTCGGCGGCACCAGGAGCGTGACGAGAGACGTATTCGTCGCGCCTGCGACGGACATGATGCGGAAGAACAGGATGTAGGCATAGGCCGTGGAGACGAGCGCCAGCGCCAGGACCGCGAGTACGGTGCCGGCGGGCGGAAGGGGAAGCAGCCAGGGCTGGTCGACGACGGCGGCGAGCGGCAGCAGCACGATGCTCGATGCGGTCAACTGCCCCGTGGCGGTCACAGCCGGAGCGATATCGCGGAAGCGCTTTCCATAAATGCCGGCAAAGCCGTAGGACATGGCGGCTGCGAGCGGCAGCAGCAGCGCCCAAAGGGGCGGCCCGCCGATGTCGCCGGTGAAGGGGGCCAGCGCGCGCGGGCCGACGAGCACGGCGGTGCCGACAAGACCAACGAGGCAGCCGGCGATCCTTGCGGCCGTCATCTTCTCGTCCTCGGTCAGCCGGTTGGCGATGAGGATGGTGAAGATGGGCGTGGTGGCATTCAGGATCGCGGCCAGTCCGGCGCCGATCTGCGTCTGGCCCGTGAAGATCAGGATGTGCGGAACGACATTGTTGAGCAGCCCCATCACGAGAAAGGCGCGCCAGCGCTTCCGAAGGATCGAATAGAGGCCGTGCCGGCCGGCGAGATAGATGTGAAGTGCGGCCGCCGCCAGCCCGATCCGCAACAGCACCAGCGTGACGGGCGGAATATGCTGGACGGCGACGCGGGCAAAGAAGAACGAACCGCCCCAGATCATGCCCAGCAGAACCAGCATGCCCCAGGTCGCGGGCGTCATCACATAGTTGGGCTTAACAGCTTCGGCCAAGACGTTTCCTCCCCAAGGCGCGGACATGCGGTCCTGCCGGAGAGCGCAATGCCGGATGCAATCGGTGCTCCGATCGTTGCCGCAGGCCTAACGGCCCGCGCGATCTCCCGCCACCCGATTCGGTATCCTTTCCGCTGCCGGCGGCCGATGCAACGCTGCTGCAGGCGTCGCACCCGAGTAGGCGGCGGGTGCGACGCGTTTCCTGTGGGCACGCGCGACAATGCATCGGGCTGGGGGCACCGGGATAAATGTCTTCCGCGTGGAATGCCCTCCCAATCTGCAGCGCCGTGCGCGGCACAAGGCCGCGGATGACGGAGGCGGGGAGAGGGTTGCGGCGGCTCAGCCGGCGTGTATGGGGCGGAGCGTGGCTGGCGTATAACGCAGGCCGAGCAACCGACTGTCTCCCGCGCTCCCCTCTTTTCCAGCGTCATGCCGGATGTGATCCGGCATCCAGCGCGCGCAAGTCTTCGCGCGATAAACATTTCTCGCACCGCGACTCGGTGCCGCTGGACCCCGGATCAAGTCCGGGGCGACGGAGATGAACTGTGACCGCAAGCTACCGGCGTGTGCTGTTTTGCGCCGACCGGCGAACATGCCCGTCAGAGCGCGCCCAGCAGACCCGGCGTGGCCCAGCCGTCGGCGGGCATGCCGAGGCGAAGCTGTTCCTTCTGGATAGCAGCGCGCGTGCCCGAGCCGAGAATGCCATCGATCTTGCCGACGTCGTGGCCGAGTTCGGCCAGGCGCGTCTGCAGCGCCTTCATGCCACTGTCGTCCAGTCCCTGTTCGGGCTCGCCCTTCTGGTAGGGCGGGGCGCCAGCCAGTCGCGTGGCGAAATAGGCGGCCGACGTCGTGTAGATGAAGGACTGGTTCCACTCGAGATAGATGTTGAAGTTCGGGTAGGTGATGAAGGCGGGGCCCTTTCGTCCCTGTGGCAGCACAAGGGAGGCGGCGAGGTCGGGGAAACTGGTGTTGCCGTCGCGCGGGGTGACGCCGAGCGCGAACCAGTCGCCCGCCGTCATGCCGGACTGAAGGCCGGTCTTCTCCCAAGGCAGTTCATCGGGAACAGAGACTTCCTGGATCCAGGGCTGGCCCCTGGTGAAGCCGAGGTGCTGGATGAAGCGCGCGGCCGTGAGGATGGCGTCGGCAGCGCTCTGCTTGACGTTAACATGGCCATCGCCGTCACCATCGACGCCAAACGCGATGATGTCTCTCGGCAGCATCTGGACCTGGCCGATCTCACCGGCCCAGGCGCCCGTCGTCGTCGCCGGATCGAGATCGCCGTGCTGCACCATCTCGATGGCTGCGATCAGTTGCGGGCGGAACAGTTCCGGCCGGCGACAGTCGTGCGAAAGGGTGACGAGCGCATTGCGCGTGTTGAAATCACCCTGCACCGCACCGAAATCCGTCTCCATCGCCCAGAAGGCGGTGATGACCGGTCCGGGAACGCCGTATTCCTGCTCTGCCCGCTGGAAGACGTCAGAAAGGTCCTGCAGCTTCTTGCGGCCGATGTCGAGGCGGGACTGGCTGACCGTGCGCTTGGAGAATTCGAGGAACGTCTGGCGGAAGACGCCCTGGGCGCGGTCGCGCGACAGGACCTTCTGGTCGATCGCCGCACCCGCGAGCGCCCTGTCGACCGCATCGGCGGGAATGCCCTTTGCCAACGCTTCATCCTTCACGCCCTGAAGAAAGGCGGAGAGTTCGCCGCCGCAAGCGGCGGCCGGTGCGGCCTGCTGGGCGAACGCGGTGCCCGAGAGAAAAAGCCCAAGAAGGGCGCCCAGCGGCAGGAAACGCGGTTGCATGGCGGGTAGATCCTTTCATTCGGTTGCCCCGGCTTCTCAGAATAATGAGACGGAAGCAAGAAGGAAAAAGCCGGCATTTCAGCGCCGGCCGATCAAATTCGTCGTGACCCCGCCAATCTGTCGCCCGTTTTGCGCAATCGGGGATGGCCGAGGGCAAAATGCAGCCGTCACCGGACCGCCATGAGGGGGCAAGTGAAATCGGTCAGCGTGTGTTCTGTGCGAGCCAGGCCGACCAGTTCTTGCTGCTGCCGGCAAAGACGTTGATGTCCGTGTTGCCGTCGATGCCGGGAACGATGCCGGTGCTGGTATATTGCCAGAAGACCCATTTGCGGCCGTAGACGTTTTCGGGATGGTCTGCGACGGCGCGCAGCCACAGGTGATAGTTGCCGAAGTGGCCGGCAATGTTTTCCCGGTGGAAGTCGACCGTCGTGTAGATGATCGGCCGCTTGCCGTAATGCGCCTCGATCCGGTCGAGGAAGCGCTGCATCTGGGCGCGTACCTCCGCCGGCGGCGGCCGCTTGCGGCAGGTGGGCGAAAGCGGGTTCCACTCCGCATCGAGGACGGGCGGAAGTTGCACCGCGGCCTTCGGCACGTTCCGGATGAACCAGTCGGCCTGTTCATCCGGCGTCGAGCAGAAATAGTAGAAGTGGTAGGGGGAGTGGGCGACGCCCGCCGCATTCGCGCCGCGCCAGTATTCGTGGAAGCGCTGGTCGATCCGGTCCTTGCCCTCGGTGGCCTTGATGAACGCGAAGGAGACGCCCGACTTCTTGGCGGTCGGCCAGTCGATATCGCCGTTCCATTTGGAGATGTCGATGCCGTGCACTTCGTGCTTGTGCGGCGTGCGGTAGCCGAAATCCTGCGGATCCTTGTCGCCGAAGCGCGGCTTCAGAGGCTCGGTGGAAACGAGATCATACTCGGTCGTGGAGCACGACGTCGCAAGGAGCGCGATTGGCAGCAATGCCAGAAGGAGCCGACGCATGACTGTCCCGGGTCTGATGACGATGCGCGGATACTGCCCGACCCGCGGGATTCGGTAAAGAGGGGCGTCGCGGTTACGCCGCGAGCCCGAAAGAGCCGCGGCGCAACGAGGGCGATTGGAACCGAAAACGACGGCCTTACAAAAGGCGACTGAGGCCGGCCTGGAGGTCCGCCGGCCGGCCCTCGCAGCGGTCAGAATTTCCAGCCGACGCCGAGCATCAGCGAATTGCTGCTCAGGTCGGTTTTGACCCCGAGCAGATCCTTGTTGCCGTAGTCGGTGTAACGGTATTCAGCCCGCCCGATTAGATTGTCGGTGAAGGCGTGTTCGAGGCCCGCACCGATCGTCCAGCCGTTGAAGGTCTTGCTTTCGCTGTCGCCCGTGTCGCGGTCGCGAAGCTCGGCATTGGTGAAGGCGTAGCCGCCGGTGCCGTAGATGAGGGTGCGGTCGATGGCGTAGCCGACACGGGCGCGCAGCGAGCCGCCCCAATCGGTCTGGAGGTCCATCGGAATGCCGCCGAGATCGAACTTGTCCTCGTTCCAGTCGTACTTCACGTCGCCTTCCACGCCGAGCACCCAGGGACCGGTCTGGTAGTTGTAGCCGGTGTAGCCGCCGAGCGCCCATCCATCGAGGCCGGGGCTGGAGGAAAAGCCCGCGTCCCTGGTTTCCGCATCGGTCCAGCCGTAGCCGGTCATGGCGCCCACGTAGAAGCCGTTCCAGTCGTAGATGCCGGATACTTCCTCGATGACAGGTGCGACCGGAGGCTCTGTCGGCGCGAGGTCGGCCGCGCGTGCCGCACTGCCGGCCGCGGCGGCCGTCAGAAGTGCTGCCGCTCCGATGTAGAATGATCTCATGATTATCTTCCTTCTGCTTCGTTCGCGCCGATACGACCCCGGAGGCATCGACACGCGGTATAACCCCTCAGCGCCCAAGAGGTTTCACAGAAAGGAGAGCAAAATCGGGCCGTGTTTGGCCGAAAATACTGCGTCAGTCAGGCATTTTTGCAATTGCGAGCCAGGCGTAGCCACCATACGGGGTCTCGGCTGCGACGTGTGCTCCCCGCCGCTGTGCCGCTGCCTGCAACACCTCGAAGAGGTCGGGACGCGGGGTGACGTGGAAACGCGTAAGCCAGCCTTGCAGGAGGCGGCGGATGGGTGTGGGCAACCGCTCCTGCTGGCCGAAGTCGACGATATGCAGCGAGCCGCCGGGGGCGAGCGCGTCGAATGCACGCTCGATCGCCTCCTGCCAGGCCGGGATCATCGACAGGGCATAGGAGACGACGACACGGTTAAAACCCGCCTCGCCGAAGTCGGCCGCCGTAAATGACGTGGCGTCGGCGACCGCAAGCCGCGGCCGAGCGCCGCCACGTCTGGCGAAGCGCTTTTCCGCCGTCTCGAGCATCTCGCGGGAGATGTCGAGGCCAAAGAACCAGGCGCCCGGATAACGGTCCATCATGTGGCCGATGTTGCGCCCGGTGCCGCAGCCGACCTCGAGTACCTTCTCGCCCGGCTTGACGTCGAGACCGTCGAGCAGCCTGTCGCGACCAAAGAGATAGTACTTGCGCGTCAGGTCGTAGATGTGGCGCTGGTAGCGATACTGGCGATCCATCAGGCCGGCGTGATCGGTGTCGACCGGCGGCACGGGCAGGGGAAGCGAGGCGCGGTCCATTCAGGGCTTCTTCCGATAGATGTGGAAGGCGCCATAGATCGCCGAGCGATCCCGCATGCCCAGCGCAGACGAGCGCTCGTGCTCGTAGTGCCAGAGATCGAGCAGGTGCTGCGAGACCTTTCCTTCGACGATGCTGGCTTCGGCGGCGGTGCGGAAGATGACCCGGGCCCCCGGCGCCGCGGTGCGGCTGATCTCGGTCCAGAGTGCATTGAGCTGGTCGTCGTTCATCCAGTCCTGCGCATCGAGCAGCACGAAGCGATCGACGGAGGCGGCGGACTTCGATGCAAGCAGCTCGGTGAAGCTCGCGTGGTGGACGTTGACGCGCTCGGCATTGTCGCGGATCGCGGCGTAGTTTTGCGTCAGGAGATAGTCCGGCAGTTGCCCCTCGTACTTGGAGGGATACCGGCGCGCAAAGGCCTGCCAGGCGAAGTAGTTGTCCTTCAGCGGAAAATGGCAGGCAAGCTTTTCCAGCCGCTGTCGCAGGACCGGCGCCAGCGAGTTGTCGTCACTGACACTTGCCAGCTCGTCGAACTGCTGCGGCGGAATGCCGAGACCGTAGAGCGAAGCCTTGCGAGAGGTGATCCAGCGGATCAGCGGACGGTCGAACAGGGGAGCGATGCGGGTGTCGAAGAACTGACGCTGTTCGCGCATGGAGCCGCACTTGACGAACTCGCGCGGGTCCAGCCCGTGCAGCCTGGCAACGATGTGGCCGAGCAGGATGAAGCGGCCGAGCAGACCGGTGCGATAGATGTTGCGGTTGAAGACATCGATGCGGCGGCGGGCGGTCAGGTCGCGGCCGTTCCAATAGTCGCGGGTCTGCGCATCGAGCCGGGGCTCCAGGAAGAGCTGGTAGGCCTCGCGGTTCGAACCCATGTGGTCGCCGCCGAGGAAGCGCACGACGTCGGCATGGGAGGGCATGTGGCGGAAGGCTGCGAGCTTCAGCCGGTTCAGCGCGATGTGGTGCGGGTTGAGGTCGACGACGTCGATGCGTTCGGGGCGACAGGCGAGATAGGCGAGCATGTTGCAGCCGCCGGACCCGATCGTCACCAGGCGATGCCCGGGTGCCAGTTCCATGGCCTCGATGTCGATCGCGGGATCCTCCCAGATCTGGGGGTAGACGAGCCCGGAAAAGAGCAGGCCGAACAGGCGTTCCGACAAGCCGTCTAGCGACAATGCCCGGTGCTGCAAGAGGGCTGACTTCAGTCTTTCGTTCTGTCCGTAACCGGCATTCCTGGCAAGTTCGCTCATGACTCGTCTCGTCCTGTGGGCCTTTGGGGGCAATAGCCGCCTCGCGCTACAGTTTGATGACTGCGGCTGTGCATGGGGGCGCAGCCGAGGGCGCGATGGCCGTGCATGGACGGCTATGTTCACCCTCCCGCGCGGAAGGGGCTTTTCTTGTGCGCCAATTCCTGATTGTCTCTTGACGACAAGGGGAGACGCATGGGCCGAATTCGACGCATCGCCGCCAGAATCCTGTATATGCTATTCATTTTCCTCGCGATCATGGCCAGTTGGCTGATCGTTCGTCCGCCCGAACTTCTAAGCGTCGGCTCCTCCTATGCCGCCAAGATCGTCTGCTCCAACGTCTTCCTCGCGGGGCGCGATGCTGGGGCTGTACTCGATACGGACGTACAGGCGCCGGGCCACCCGCTTCTGCACCTCATGCGGCAGTCGGTCGACCATGGCGAGAAGACGGTGACGGCCTCGCTGCTCGGAATTTTCGCGCCGGGCTACGCGGCCTACCGGGAGGGATTCGGCTGCGCGAGCGTGCCCGACGGCGATTTCATCGCAGCGCATCAGGCAATCTCCGAAGTCGAGGTGCCGAGCGTTTCGCGGCCGGTTCCCGATGCGCCCTGGCCGGAGGGGGACGCCTTCAGCGCCGACGCCCGTCTCGACGCCATTCTCGCAGATCAGGCGCTGCTCGGGCCCGGCGTGCGCGGGGTGGTGGTGGTCCATGGCGGGCATCTGGTGGGCGAGCATTACGGCGAAGGTTTTTCGCCGGACACACCCTTGCTCGGCTGGTCGGTGACGAAGACGGTCAATGCGGCACTGGTCGGCCGGTTGATGCAGGACGGCCGTCTTGCCCCGGACCAGCGCGGCCTTTTCGCCGAATGGAACGGTGATGCGCGCGCCAGAATTTCGATCGCCGATCTGCTGGCCATGCAGAGTGGTCTGGCCTTCAACGAGGAGTATGGCGACGTTACCGACGTGACGCGGATGCTGTTCCTCGAGCCCAACATGTCCCGTTTTGCCGCCTCCTTTCCGCTTGAAGCCAATCCGGGGGAGAAGTTCAGTTATTCAAGTGGCACCGCCTTACTCCTCTCACGCCTCTTCATGAATGCGCTCGGCGACCGCTGGCGGGCGCTCACTTATCCGACGACCGGGCTTTTCGCACCGCTCGGCATGAAGAGTGCCGTGCTGGAGACGGACGAGACGGGGATCTTCGTCGGATCGTCCTATATGTACGCCACCGCGCGGGACTGGGCGCGCTTTGCGCAGTTGCTTCTGAACGACGGCGTGTGGAACGGCACGCGGCTTTTGCCGGAGGGCTTTGTCCGCGCCATGGGCACCCCGTCCTCAGCCTCGGGCGGCGAGTACGGTCAGGCGCAAACCTGGATCGACGGGCCGGGGCGCGAACCGGATTCGAAGTATGGGCTGCCGGAAGACACGTTCTGGATGCTGGGCCATGACGGCCAGTCCATCGCGGTCATTCCGTCGGCGAATATCGCCGTCGTCCGCCTCGGGTTGACGCCGGCAAAGCTCGGCTATCGACCGCAGGAACTGGTCAAGCGGGTCGTCGACGTTCTTGAAAACAAGGATTGAGGCTTACTTCAGGCCGGTCTCTTCGAGCAGGCCCTTGCGCTTTGCGGTGTAGTAATAGCCGCTGGCGTAGAGGCGCACCGCGCCGTCATGCTGGTTATCTGCGACCATCCAGGCGCCACGCAGGTATTTCGCGCCATACTTCAGGTTGGTCTCCGCATCGAACAGGCCATCCGGCGTACCAGTGTAGCCCATGCCCTTGGCGGTATTGTAGCGGATCTGCATCAGGCCGTAGTTGCCGGAATTATAGGCCTTGGGATTGTAGCGGCTTTCGCGCTTTATCACGCGGTGCAGCAGCGCTTCCGGGATCTCGTAGAGTGCGGCGTATTTGGAGATCATCGTGTCGAGCGGGGTGCCGGGCCGTTCGAATTTCTGCGAGGCCGAGGCCATCACGGTGTTGCCCGGGGCGGATGCGAGGGCGGCGGTGCTGAAGGTGGGTTTTGCGATCGGGATGATCTGGTGGGACTCGACCAACTGTTCCAGTCCCTCCGGCGCGCCGGTGTCGAAGCCCGGCTCCATCACGGCCGCCTCGAAGGATGCGGGCATGAACTTCGCCTGGGGCGTGCCCGGCGCCGGAACGGGCACGGCCGCGGCTTGCGGAGCTGCTTCGCCCTGCGGGATCGGCACTGCTTGCGGGGCGGCCGCGGCGATCGCCATCTGGGCGCTGGTGGCGCGCGTGGTCTCCACGACGGCGGACATCGTCTGCGGGGTGCCTGCCGCCACGGGTGCCGAAGGGTCCTCGATCGGAGCGGGGAGCGCGTAGGCGGTCATTTCCGTGCCCGGCTTTGCGAGCGGCATGACCGTCTGCGCCGCGGCGATCTGTTCCGACGGGGTCTCGATCACGCTGGCGCATCCGCCGATTGCGAGAAGGGCCGTTGCGCAGCTCGCAGAGAGAATATGCCTGGTGCGGATCGGAAAACTATGCGTCATCAGTCGCTCTCGTGTTGCCTGAAGGGGCCGGAAACGCGTGTTTCCGACACGGCTGCAAATCAACGGCGCTTCGACCGTGCTTCGTCCATTATCCTATCGTACCTGCTCCGGCAACCCGTCCCCCTTGCTCAAGGCTATGCGGTGGCCCGCCGCAGTCCGGCCGTCAGCACGCCTGCGCCGATGAGAAGCGACCCGCCGATGCGGTTCACGGTGCGCTGGACAGCGGGTTTGCGGATCGTTCCGCGGGCCGCAGACGCCATCAGCGCGTAGGTCGCTGCATTGGCCGTTGCGAGCACGAGGAAGGTGATCTCGAAGATCACCATCTGCGGAACGACAGGCCGCGAGAGGTCCAGGAACTGCGGCAGGAAGGCCACGAAGAAGACGATGCTCTTGGGGTTCAGCGCCGTGACCACGTAGCAGTGGCCAAAGATGCGAAACGGCCTTTCCGGCTTTGCCGCGCCATCCTCCGAACCGGCAAAGCCTGCCACCGGCGCGCGCCAGAGCTTTATCCCAAGCCAGACGAGATAGGCAGCACCAACCCATTTGAGCACGGTGAAAATCTCAGCCGAGGTAACGAGCAGGGCCCCGAGCCCGAGCATCGAGGCCGTCATGGCGGTGAAATCGCCAAGGGCTACGCCGGCGACCGTCGCCGTGGTCGTCCGGCGACCGTGGCCGAGCGCATAGGAGATGACCAGCAGGATGGTCGGACCGGGGATCGCCAACATGACGGCGGAGGCGGCGGCGAAGGCGAGCCAGTGATCGAACGACATGAAATGCTCCCCGGAAACGTTTGTTTCGGGGAGCAAGCCACCGGCGCCGGGCGCCGTCAATAGCAAACCGTCAGCCTGACGGTATCAGACCGTGGCCTTCCATTTCTGGCCGATCGTGTCCATCACCTCGCCGAACCACTTGGCGCTGGTGTCGAAGTGCTTGCCGCCCTTGATGCGCGGGAATTCGATCGTGCGCAGCTTGCCGTTTTGCGCCTCGTCATGGCCGGTCACGCCGGAGACCTTGTTGAGCGCGCTTTCGACGGCGAGGTCGACCATGCTCTGGATCAGGCGCAGGTCGTCGCCGTTGGCGGGGGCGGAGCGGGCGTAGTAGCCCGACTTCTGCACCATGGCGCGTTCGGCGCCAAGCAGCGAGGCAAACTGCTTGGAGAACCAGTTGCCGACATTGATCGTGTCGATCTTCACATGGCCGAAGGCGTCGCGCTTGACCGTTTCGCCGGCGGCCTCGCGCTCGGAGACGATTGCATCGAGGCAGGCGCCTTCCGATACGAACAGCGTCACGAAGCCGTTTGTCTCCATGACCTTCCGGAGCCGTTCGGCTTCCGCCTGCAGATCGAAGGCCAGTTCCGGAAGATAGAGACCGTCGATGCTCTTCAACGCCTTGTCCATCATCAGGCCATCGATATATTCGTTGCCGGCGGTCTTCTGGATGTAGGCGCGCGCGGTCGCAGCCGTGAGCCAGCCGCAGTGACGGCCCATCACCTCGTGAACGACGAGCGTCTTCGGAGCGGCGCTCTGTTCGTTGGAAACGTTGTCGAAGAAGCCTGCACCGACTTCGGCGGCCGTCCAGGCGCCGAGCGACTGGCGGATCGGCACGACATCGTTGTCGACCGTCTTCGGAAGGCCGACAACGGTGAGGTTGTAGCCGTTGGCGCCGAGATAGGCGGCGAGATCGGCCGCGGTCGTATTGGTGTCGTCACCGCCGATCGTGTGAAGGATGGTGATGCCGTCTGCGGCAAGGCGCTCGGCTGCAACGCGCAAGGGGTTTTCGCCTTCCTTGACGAGCCCGCGCTTCACGCAGTCGGCAGCGTTCGTCAGCTTCACGCGGCTGTTGCCGATCGGCGAGCCGCCATAGCGGTGCAGCAGGTGCGCCTTCTCGCGCATGTCCTTCGAGATCGCGATCCGGTCCGCCAGAAGCAGCCCCTGGTAGCCGGAGCGGTAGGCGACGAGTTCGATTTCCGGGGCGATGTCGGTATAGCGTTCGATCAGGCCGCCGACGGCGGATGAAAGGCAGGGCGCAAGGCCTCCTGCGGTAAGCATAGCGACTTTCTGTTTCGTCATATTACCTCCTCGCCGGCCCTTCCGGTCGGTCGGCGGATGTCTAACGCAGAATCCCCGGCAGGGGAATCACGGTTCGAAAATTATCCGCTATCGATGACGAATTGATGCAAAGGGTCAGGCGCGTCCGGCCGCCGGCGCCGCGCGTCCGATCTTCGCCTTGCGCCCGAGCCAGACGACGAAGGCGACGGCGAGCGCAAAGCCGAGCGTCTCGGGGCCGACCGCCTCTCCAAGCACAAGTGCCGAAATTGCGAGCGTGACGAATGTCTGGAAGAGCTGCACCTGTGCCACCCGGGCGATGCCGCCGAGCGCCAGCCCGGCGTTCCAGAAGATGAAGCCGCCGAACATCGACATCAGCCCGAGATAGAGCAGGGCACCGTACTGCATGGGGCCGGGGTCATGAATGCCCGAGCCGGCGGCAAGAACGGTGCCGACCAGCGTCGCCGGCAGGCAGATGACGACCGCCCAGCCGATCACCTCCCAGCCCGGCATGAGGCGGGCGAGCTTGGCGGAGAAGACATAGGAGAGGGAGGCGGACATCGCCGCGAGAAGCAGCCAGAAGTCGCCGGCGCCGAGATGGAAGCCGCTTTCGCGCAGGGAGAAGGCGATGACGAGTGCCGCGCCTGCCACGCCACACAGCCAGAACAGGGGACCGGGACGTTCGCCGTCGACGATTGCGGCGAAGACGGCCGTCAGAAGCGGCAGGATGCCGAGTACGACGCCGCCGTGGCTTGCCGGGATCGTTTGCAGCGCGATGGAGGAGAAAATGGGGAAACCGAAAACGGCGCAGAGGCCGACGCCGGCCAGCGTCGGCAGGTGCGCGCGGGGGAAGGGACGGCGAAGAAGCCAAAGGGCGGTGCCTGCGGCCGCAGCCGCGATAACCGCGCGGGCAAGCGTAATGAAGACCGGTCCGAAGCCCTCGAGCGCAAGGCGGGTCATCGGCAGGGTGCCGCCGAAGATCGTCACCCCCAGAAGGCCCAGCAGCATGCCGGCGGCCTGATTCGACAGAACACGCACCGTTTGATCTCCTCAAAATGCTCGCAGCGGTCCTCCTCTGCTCGCATTCGCGGCGCCGGGCGTCAAATTCAATGGGGTGGCCGTCTCATCAATAATTGGAATGCGTCCACTTGTTGAGGGCCATCAAAATTTCGTTATGCGGCATTTTGCGGGGCGGCTCGACTTGCTTTCGCCGCAGATGTCTGATCAAGATCACCTTATGTTCTCACCCATGGGCCGATCATGATGCCTTCCATCTGGGACCGACTTGTCAGCATGGTCGCTGCGGCCGCCAGCAACGCGCTTTCGAGCGTGGTCGAGGCCGTGCGCACGCTTCTGGAAGGCGACCCGGAGACGCGCCGTCAGGTGGCGTTCTCGGTCGCCATGATCGCGCTGTCGGCGAAGATGGCGAAGGCGGACGGCGTCGTCACCACCGCCGAGGTGGATGCATTCCGCGACGTCTTCAAGTTCCCGGCGGACCAGGCGGCCAATGTCGCCCGTCTCTACAATCTCGCGCGTCAGGACGTCGCCGGTTACGAGGCCTATGCGGAGAAGATGGCGGCCCTGTGCGTGTCCTGCGAGAACAATTGCCCGATCCTCGAAGACATCATCGACGGCCTGTTCCATATCGCCAAGGCCGATGGCCTGATTCACGATAAGGAAATGGCTTTCCTTTCGCGGGTGGCGGAAATCTTCGGCATGGCGGATGGGCGGTTCGAACAGATCACCGCGCGTCACGTACACATCGACGGCCGTGATCCCTACAAGGTGCTCGGCGTTTCCCCGGAGGACGATTTCCCGACAATCCGGAAGCGCTACCGCGTTCTCGCTTCCGAGCATCATCCGGACAGGCTGATGGCGCGGGGCGTGCCGGCCGAGTTCCAGAGGATTGCCAATGACCGCATGGCTGTGCTCAATGCGGCCTATGCGGAAATCGAGAAAGAGCGCCTCGCGGCATGACCGCCTTCACAGCTGATTTTCCCGGTGCGATGGTCACGCCGTCGCCGAACCATGGCGAGCGCGCGGACGGTTGCCGGCCGGACATGATCGTCCTCCACTACACCGGGATGCCGAGTGCGGAGGGGGCGCTCGCCTGGCTTTGCTCCGAACAGAGCGAGGTTTCCAGCCACTACTTCGTTCACGAGGACGGTCGCGTCCTTCAGCTCGTGCCAGAGGCCCGGCGCGCCTGGCACGCTGGCAAGAGCCACTGGAAGGGCGACACTGACATCAATTCGCGCTCGATCGGCATCGAGATCGTCAATGCCGGCCATCCCGGTGGGTTGCCCGATTTCCCGCAAGCGCAGATCGCGGCGGTCGTCGAACTGTGTCGCAATTGCGGCGAAAGGTGGAGGATCGTGCCCGAGAGGATCCTCGGACACAGCGATGTCGCCCCCATCCGCAAGGTCGATCCGGGAGAAAAGTTCCCCTGGGACCGGCTCTTTGCAAGTGGTGTCGGGCACTGGGTCGAGCCTGCCGCCATCGCCGGTGGGCGGTTCTTCCAGCGCGGAGATGCCGGCGCACCCGTCGAGGCCCTGCAGGCGATGCTGTCTCTCTATGGCTATGCCACTGAAATTACTGGTCATTTCGATGAAAGGACGGAAGGGGATGTCGCTGCTTTCCAGCGTCATTTTCGTCCCGCACGGGTCGACGGCATCGCCGATTTCTCGACGATCGACACGTTGCATCGGCTGTTGAAAAGCCTCCCGGATCGGGGCGAATTCGCTCAGGCGTGATCACGATATATTACACTCATTAATACAAGTTTAGTCGTTCGCCACATCCTGACCGGATTGGGAATGTCTTTTCCGCCCTGCCTCCGGTCCCGCCGGCGCAGGTTGCTCCCAAGAACCTCGCAGCGAAGACGGATCGAGGCGCCGGGCATTCGGCGGCGGCAGGTAGGGCCTCCTCCGCGACTGTCTGGGTCCGTGGCCGATGGCGCGGGCCATTCCATGACGATTTATCCCTGCGCGGGGTGCCGGTCGATGGGCCGGTTCCTCAAGGCCAAGCCG
The DNA here is from genome assembly GCF_013378445.1 of Mycoplana rhizolycopersici. Lineage (GTDB taxonomy): Bacteria > Pseudomonadota > Alphaproteobacteria > Rhizobiales > Rhizobiaceae > Mycoplana > Mycoplana rhizolycopersici. Next base: position 102,790 of record NZ_JABXYK010000008.1, on the reverse strand, counting down.
TGCGCCCATATGACTGGAGACTTTGATACACATGAGGAATTCGATCGTGGCCGCAGGGGCGGCCTGCATCCTTGCACTTCTCGCACATACCGTATCGGCGAACGCCGGTCCCTTGAAGGAAACCACCGAAAGCCGCCCCCTGAAGACCGCAACCCGCACATCCGGCTATCCGATGATGGGCGCGCCCACCGGCTACTCCACCCTGATCAAGACCTATGCCCGCCAGTACGGTGTGCCCGTCGACCTTGCACACGCCATCGTCCGCGTGGAAAGCAATTTCAATCCCCGGGCGCGCGGCAGCGCCGGTGAAATCGGCCTGATGCAGATCAAGCCGGCGACGGCCCGGATGCTCGGCTACCGCGGTGGCGCCAAGGGGCTCTACGACCCGGAAACGAACATCAAGTGGGGCATGAAGTACCTCTCCATGGCGCACGAACTCGGCGGCGGCACGACCTGCGGCACGATCCTGAAATACAACGCCGGGCATGCCGCAAAGAGAATGAACCCGGTCTCCAAGCGCTATTGCGGCAAGGTGCAGAACCTGCTCGAACTCTAAGTTACGTCGCCTGCTTCCACGCTCCTGGAGCCAAACCCCGGATTCCGCAACGTCCGGGGTTTTTCCTTTTCTGCCGCAATGGTTTCGCCTCGATGCCTTTTCCTCTTCGAGGAATTAATGTCTGCTCGAGGAATTAATGTCTGCGTGCCGGATAGGTTCCCTTTCTGGCGCCGTTGTTTTAAGGCGGAACGACAAGCGTGGGTGGAAAAAGCATGATCGGCCAGTTCGAATTCGCCGTCGTCGGCAAGGGGATGATGGGGGCAGCAGCCGCGAGGCATCTGGCTGCAGCCGGTGCGCGCGTTGCACTGATCGGCCCGGACGAGCCCCATGACCGCAAGCGGCATGGCGGCGTGTTTGCCAGCCACTACGACGAAGGGCGCATCACGCGCACCATCGATCCGGATGCGGACTGGGCGAGGCTCGCCAATCGCTCGATCGCCCGATACCGCGAGATTGAGGCGGAGAGCGGGATTTCCTTCTTCACGGAGGCGGGGTGCCTGATCACCGGACCGCATCCGCAGGGCGGGGGCGGCTACCTCGATGCCGTGGTGGCTGCGCGCGACCGGCTTGGGGCCGATGCGCCGGTGCTGGACCGTGCGGCGGTGGGGGAGCGATTTTCCTGGTGCGCCGTTCCTGAAACGTCGGCAGGCGTGTTCGAGCGCTACGGTGCCGGCTACATCAATCCGCGGGCGCTGGTGGCCGCCGAGACCGCGTGCGCGGAAAGGCGCGGCGCCTCGGTGTTTCGTTCCGAGGTCGTGGCGATCGGCGAGACCGCCGAAGGCGTCGAGATCACCCTTCGCGATGGGGGGACGGTAAAGGCGGGGCGGGTGCTTGTGGCTGTCGGCGGCTTTACGATTGCGCCGGGCCTGCTTCCTCGTGCCCTGGATCTGACGGTCAAGGCGCGCACAGTGCTCTTCGCGGAGGTGGCGGAGCGCGACCTTGAGCGGTTCGGCGACATGCCGAGCTGGATCGACGAGAGCTGGCTGCCGGAGGAGCACTTCTATCTGCTGCCGCCCATCCGCTATCCGGACGGGAAATTCTATATCAAGATCGGCGGAGACCCGAGCGACGTGGTGCTCCATACGGAGAGCGCGGTCAGGGACTGGTTCCGGACGGATGGGGGCAGCGAGGCTGCGGCCCATCTGCGCCGGGTGCTTGCGCGCGCCATTCCCGACTTCTCGCCCGTCTCCCTTTCTTCAGCACCCTGCGTGACCACCTTCACCGCGCACGGCTATCCCTATGCCGGTTTCGTCGCGGGCGAGCGCATTGCCGTGCTGACCGGCGGCTGCGGGGCTGCGGCCAAGAGCTGCGACGAAATCGGCCGGGTCGGGGCCAGTCTTGTGATGCGCGGGCACCTCGACGAGCCGGACTACCGGACCGATTTCGCCGTCCGGTTCCGAACATAGGAAAGCGTACGCGCCGGTGCCGAATGTGGTGACGGGGTATCGCTTCGGCATATTTGCTCTGGTCATAGCGAAAGGGTTTGTCTAAGGAACGCGGGCCAGTTGGCCGGGCAGCCGCCTTCCGCAAGCGCCGAAAGGCCGCGGGGGGAGGAAAGTCCGGGCTCCACGGAAACACGGTGCCGGATAACGTCCGGCGGGGGCGACCCCAGGGAAAGTGCCACAGAGAGCAGACCGCCTTCGCATGCGAGGGTAAGGGTGAAAGGGTGGGGTAAGAGCCCACCGCGGACATGGCGACATGGACGGCACGGCAAACCCCACCGGGAGCAAGACCGAATAGGGATGACGCGAGCGGCGCAAGCCGCTCAGCCCGTTTCCGGGCCGGTCATCCGGGTGGGTTGCAAGAGGCCGGGCGCAAGTCCGGTCCCAGATGAATGGCTGCCACGTTCCGGCCTCGGCCGGAGCCATACAGAACCCGGCTTACAGGCCAACTGGCGATTTCTTTCTCTTCTCTTTCAGCGGGCGATTCGCCCCCACGCGACAGGCATCTGCCAGGCTCGCCTGCAGCTTGCGTCGCTGTGCCAATTTGAAGGCGATAATTCCCCTTTGCCAGTGAACAGGGCCGTTACGGACGGCCGCTGAAAAAGCCGGGAATCCGGCAGAATTTGCAATTGAATCCAGTGGCTTGGGGTGGGGAGGGTAACCTTTCGTTAAACTTAACGGCTTATAAACAATTGATGGTCTCACTCCGGGAATCCGGCCAATTCCCATTGACGCCCATATGGTCCCATGGTATCCCATAATCATACCGCACGAGGGCGAATGATCGCCCATTCATCGCAAAGTCCAGAAGCGTCCCGATTGGGGATGGTGTGGCGTGTTCGCGCTGCGCCCGGGTCGATTTGTGCGTGTGTGTTCTGTGGGGTTTTTCCGGCATTCGGTGAGTTTTCGCCGGTCAGGGAAGCGGCTGTAAGGCGTCATGAACCGGTTCCTGTCGAATGCGACAAACAGGATCGATGCGAAGGGGCGGGTCTCCGTTCCTTCGCTGTTTCGGGCTGTTCTTGCGCAACGCGACATCCGGGAGCTCTACTGCTTCCAGGACTTCGTGTTTCCGGCGATCAGTATCGGCGGTCTCGATCTGCTCGACCGGTTCGAGCGGCAGATTGTCGGCGAGGATCCGTTTTCGCCGGAGGCGAATCAGATGTCGCTCCTCATTCACGGGGGCGGCGTCTTCATGAAGCTCGATTCCGAAGGGCGGCTGATGGTCACGGATTTCATCCGCGACTTCACCGGAATTACGACGGATGTGACCTTCGTCGGTCGGGCGGATCATTTTCAGCTTTGGGCGCCGCAAACGTTCGAGGCAGTGCAGGCGGCGGCCAGGACGGAGCGCAGAACGCGAGGTCTGGGCTCAGGATAGAGTGGAGAGACGGGATGGCGGCGGATGCAGGCGGAGGAAATTCTGAAGCCGATGGCGGATCGGTCCGTCACATCCCGGTTCTTCTTGCCGAGGTGCTCGAGGCGCTGAGGCCTGCGCCCGGCGAGGTCATCCTCGATGGGACATTCGGGGCGGGCGGTTATACGTCGGCGATCCTCGACAGGGGCGCCTCGGTGATCGCGCTGGACCGGGATCCGAACGCGATCGCAGCCGGACAGGCGCTGGTCGATGCGGCCGGCGGACGCCTGACGCTCATTCATTCGCAGTTTTCCGAGCTTGCCCGCCATGTGCCCGAAGGCGGGCTCGACGGCGTCGTGCTTGATATCGGCGTATCCTCGATGCAGCTCGACGAGGCCGAGCGCGGATTCTCTTTCCAGAAGACGGGGCCGCTGGACATGCGGATGTCGAGCGCCGGCGTTTCCGCCGCCGACGTCGTCAACCGCGCCAAGGTCTCCGACCTGATCCGCATCTTCGGCTTTCTCGGCGAGGAGAAGCAGGCCGGCCGCATCGCGCGCGCCATCGAGAAGCGCCGCGCCGATACGCCGTTCGAGACGACCCGTGACCTTGCCGGCCTGATCGAGATCGTCACACCGCGCAAGGCCAAGGACAAGATCCATCCGGCAACCCGGGTCTTCCAGGCGCTGCGCATCTTCGTCAATGACGAGCTGGGCGAGCTCGCACGCGCGCTGTTTGCTGCCGAGCGGGCGCTCAAGCCCGGCGGACGGCTCGTCGTCGTCAGCTTTCATTCGCTGGAAGACCGCATCGTCAAGAAGTTCTTTCTCGACCGATCCGGCAAGTCCTCCGGATCGCGCCATCTGCCCGAACTAATTAAGCGCGACGTAATCTTCGCACCAGTTGGAAAGTCCATGATCGCCGCCAGCGAGGAGGAATGCGCCGTCAATCCCCGCGCGCGCTCGGCCAAGCTGCGGGCCGGCGAGCGGACATCGGCGCCTCCCGGTATGGACGACCTGTCGATTTTCGAACTGCCAGAACTTGCAAGCCTTGAGAAGATTGGAGGCTGATGGATGTTCCGCACCTTTGACGCGATCCTCGTCGTCGTGATGACAACGGCCGCGACCGTGACCTACACGATCAAGCACAAGGCCGAGAACAAGCTTGACGAGGTCCGCAAGCTCGATGCCGAAATCCTGCTGGAAGAGCACACGATCGACCTCCTGCGGGCGGACTGGGCGCTGCTGACGCAGCCAGCCCGCCTCAACAGGCTCGTAAAGGTCTTCGAAAGCGACCTGAAGCTCGTACCGACGGAATCCATCCAACTCGCGCAGCCGGCCGAACTGCCGATGCCGACCGCCGAATTGCCGGCGGTCGAGGAGGATGCCAAGGACGCCGACAAGGTGGCGAAGGCCAAGGGCGCCCCGGAGAACACGGACAAGATCAAGACAGGTTCGGTGGCACGCTGATGTCGTTTCTCTCCCGCATTATGGACGTCAAGAGCAAGGCCCATTTCTCGCATGGCGGCAATGGCCGGCCGGCCGGCGCCACGGCGTCGACGGCCTTCCAGGGGCACCGCAAGCGCAGCGCCTCCCAGGCGCGCAGCCGCGTCGCGGTCATCATGGCCGTCTTCGGGATCGCCTACTGCGTGGTCGGCGGGCGTCTGGTCCAGTATGCGATCACGGCTCCGGAATCGGTGTCGAGCATCGGTCCCGCAGACCACCTGCTTGCCTCACGACCGGATATCGTCGACCGCAACGGCGAAATCCTCGCAACTGACATCCGCACGGTTTCGCTCTATGCCGAGCCGCACAAGATCGTCGATGTCGACGAGGCGCTGGAACAGTTGCGCACCGTATTGCCGGAGCTGGACTCCAAGGCCACCTACAGGAAGCTTACGTCGAAATCGCGCTTCCAGTGGCTGCAGCGCCAGCTGACCCCGAAGCAGCAGAGCCGCATCCTGGCGCTTGGCATCCCCGGCGTCGGCTTCCGTCCGGAAAAGCGCCGCTTCTATCCGAGCGGGCCTGCCTCCGCCCACATCGTCGGCTACGTCAACATCGACAACCGCGGCATTGCGGGCATGGAACGCTACATCGACAACCAGGGACTTGCCGACCTTGCCGCGATCGGCATGACGAGCGACGCGAAGCTGGAGCCGGTACGCCTTTCGATCGACATTCGCGTCCAGTCGATGCTGCACGACGTGCTGACTGAGTCCATGGCGAAGTACCAGGCCGAAGCGGCCGGCGCGGTCGTCCTCGACGTCCATACGGGCGAGGTGCTCGCGATGGGATCGGTACCGAACTACGATCCCAACAATCCGGCCGAGAGCGCGAAGGACGGCTGGCTGAACCGCATGACCGACGGCACCTTCGAAATGGGCTCGACCTTCAAGACCTTCACCACGGCGATGGCGCTCGATTCGGGCAAGGTGAAGCTGACCGACAGCTTCGATGCGCGTTACCCGATCCGCATCGGCGGTTTCACGATCAAGGACTTCCATGGCAAGCACCGCGTCCTGACCGTGCCGGAGATCTTCCAGTACTCGTCCAACATCGGTACCGCCAAGATGGCCGACATCGTCGGCATCCCCGGTCACAAGGAGTTCCTGACGCGGCTCGGCCTTCTCAGCAAGATGCAGACGGAGCTGCCGGAGGTGAAGGCGCCTACGCAGCCGCGCGAATGGAAGAAGATCAATTCGATTACGATCTCCTTCGGTCACGGCGTATCGACGACGCCTTTGCAGACGGCTGTCGCGGGTGCGGCGCTGATGAACGGCGGCAAATACCTTCCGCCGACCTTCCTGCCGCGCAGCCGCGACGAGGCCGACGCCATGGCCCAGGCCGTCGTCAAGCCCAGCACGGGCGAGGACATGAAGTTCCTGCTGCGCTGGAACGCCATGAACGGCTCGGGCAAGCGCGCGCTCGTGCCCGGCTTCAACGTCGGCGGCAAGACCGGGACGGCCGACAAGGTGGTCAACGGCCGCTACGCCAAGAACGGTCTCAATTTCAACGCCTTCCTTTCGGCGTTTCCGATCGATGATCCGCAGTATGTGGTGCTTTCCTTCATCGACGCACCGAAGACCGGCGAGGGCGGCGGACGGACGGCAGGCCTCAACGCGGCCCCCATGGTCGGCGAAATCATCCGCCGCAGCGCCCCACTTCTCGGTGTAAAGCCGAAATTCGGGGAGGACGGGTCTGCCTTGCTCGTGTCTTATTGAGCGCAGAATGAACGGTGCTAGAGCCGATTCGCGAAGAACGGTGGGGCGCCTGAAGAAGAACAGAGCTGGACATGAAGATTTCAGACCTTGCCGGAACCGAAATACCTGACCTGGACGCCGCCGTGGCGGCATTGGAGATCAGCGGCATTTCGGCGGACAGCCGCAAGGTTTGCCCGGGCGACCTCTTCGTGGCCCTGCACGGCACGAAAGCGGACGGCACGGCCTATGTGGCGGATGCGGTGGCGCGCGGCGCGGCCGCGGTCGTGACCGGGCAGGCAGGCGCTGTCGACGCGCCGGTTCCCGTTCTCACGGTCGAAAACCCCCGCCGGTTCCTCGCGCTTGCCGCTGCCCGCTTCTTCGCACGCCAGCCGGAAACCATGGTCGCCGTCACCGGTACCGCAGGCAAGACCTCGGTCGCCTCCTTCACCCGCCAGATCTGGGCCCATGCCGGCCACCCGGCCGCGATGATCGGCACGACCGGCGTGACGGCGCCTGGCCGCGAAGACTACGGTTCGCTGACGACGCCCGATCCCGTTTCCCTGCACAAGCTTCTCGCCGAACTCGCCGATGCCGGCGTCACGCATGCGGCGATGGAGGCTTCCAGCCACGGGCTGGACCAGTCGCGCCTCGACGGCGTTCGCCTTTCGGCAGCCGCCTTCACCAATCTCGGCCGCGACCACATGGACTACCATCCGACGGTCGAACACTACATGGCCGCCAAGATGCGGCTGTTCGATACGCTTCTGCCGAAGGGGGCGCCCGCCGTCATCTTCGCCGACGACGAATGGTCATCGGCCGCGATCGAGGCTGCCAGCAAGGCAGGCCTCGACGTCCGCACCGTCGGCCGCAAGGGCAGCTACCTCGCGCTCAAGCGGGTAGAGCACTTCCGCCACAAGCAGATGGCAGAAGTCCATGTCGGCGACGAGATCTTCGAGATCCATATCCCGCTTGCCGGCGATTTCCAGATCGCCAACGCGCTTGTCGCGGCAGGCCTTGCGATGTCGACCGGCGTTTCGGCAAGGGATGCCATGGCCGCACTCGGCCATCTCGTCGGCGCCTCGGGGAGGCTGGAACTGGTCGGGCATGCGAAGAACGGCGCACTCGCCTATGTCGACTATGCCCACAAGCCGGATGCGCTCGAGAACGTGCTGTCCTCCGTGCGTCCGTTCACCTCCGGCCGCGTCATCGTCGTGTTCGGATGTGGAGGCGACCGCGACAAGGGCAAGCGGCCGATCATGGGCGAGATCGCCACCCGGCTTGCGGACGTGGTCGTCGTCACCGACGACAATCCGCGTTCCGAAGTGCCGGAAGTGATCCGCTCCGAGATCATGGCGGCGGCCAAGGGCGCAACGGAAATCGGCGACCGCGCAGCCGCGATCCGGTCTGCAGTTTCGATGTTGTCAGCGGGTGACACGCTGATCGTCGCCGGCAAGGGGCATGAAGAGGGGCAAACGATCGGCGGCGTGACGCTGCCGTTCTCCGATCACGCGGAACTCCGCAAAGCCCTGGAGGAGCTCGACCGTTGACCCGTTTGTGGACACTTCCGGATCTCGTGGCGGCAACCCATGGCCGCCCTATCGGCAACCTGCCGGCCGGCATCACCGGCATTTCCATCGACAGCCGCTCGATCAGCCCGGGCGAGGCCTTCTTCGCCATCAAGGGCGACCGGGTGGACGGGCATGATTTCGCAAGCCTGGCCCATGCCAACGGGGCCGCTCTCCTCGTCGTGAGCGAGGGCAAATTGCCCGCACTCGGCCGGCTGACCGCGCCGATGCTCGTGGTGCACGACGTACTGCAGGCACTGATCGACCTCGGCTGTGCCGCGCGCGACCGCAGCGGCGCCAAGGTGATCGCCGTCACCGGTTCGGTCGGCAAGACGACCACGAAGGAGATGCTGCGGCACGCGCTTTCGGCCTGCGGGCCGGTGCATGCCTCGGTCGCCTCGTTCAACAACCACTGGGGCGTGCCGCTGACGCTGGCGCGCATGCCGGAGACCACCGCCTACGGCGTCTTCGAAATCGGCATGAACCACGCCGACGAGATCCGGCCGCTGGTGAAGATGGTGCGGCCGCATGTGGCCATCATCACGACGATCGCTGCTGCCCATCTCGGCAATTTCGCCAGCATCGACGAGATCGCGCTGGCAAAAGCGGAGATCTTCGAAGGGCTTGCGCCGGGCGGGCATGCGCTGCTCAACCTCGACAACGCCCAGTTCCCCATTCTGGAGAAAGCCGCGAAAGCAGCCGGTGTCGAGCATATCCACACGTTCGGCGCGGACCCGCAGGCGGAATTCCGCCTGATCGAGTTCGTGGCCGGCGCGCAGCACAACGTGCTTTGGGCATCCATCGGCGGGCAGACGCTGGAGATCCCGATGGGCGCTCCCGGACGTCACATCGCTGAGAATGCGGTGGCGGTCCTCGGTGCGGCGCATGTCGTGGGCGCAGATATAGAGAAGGTCATGCACGCGCTTGCGACGATGCAGCCGGAGAAGGGGCGGGGACGACGCTACCGGCTGTCGATCGGCAACAGTTATTTCACGCTCATCGACGACAGCTACAACGCCAATCCGGCGTCGATGCGGGCGGCGATCTCGCTTCTGCGCGATGCGGTCCCCGGCAAGGACGGGCGACGCATCGCCGTCCTCGGCGACATGCTGGAAATGGGCGAGTTCTCCTCCGATGTGCATGCGGAGCTGGCGGAGCCCCTGGCCGAAGCCGGTATCGAGGACGTCTGGATCGGCGGGCCGGAAATGGCAGCACTTAATGCGGCAATCGGCGACAGTGCGCGGGTGGAATATCGCAGTGACGCCGATGCGATGAGCCAATTTGCTCTTGAAGCGGTGCGTCCGGGTGACGTCCTTGTGGTCAAATCGTCGAAATCGACCGGTTTTAGCCGGATCGTCTCGGCGTTGCTTGACAAGTACGAGGCATTCTCCGACACGGAGCGCGCAGAATGATGCGCCGCGTGACCTCCGGGTGCGCGGCGTTTTGATGAATGGCATTGGCGCATGGCGGCGGGCGATTTTCTGCCCCGGTGCCTGCGCGAGGGGATAGCCAGGGCACGTCGCTCTTGCGCTTCCAATTTCGACACTTGTGCGGGGACGTTGCGATGGGCGGTATTCGTCCGGCTGCGCCCCTGCAGAACCTTTGGGGATAATTCCAGAATGCTGCTTTGGCTTGTCGAACTGGCGAAAGAAATCCAGATCTTCAACCTCTTTCGCTACATCACGTTCCGCACGGGCGCAGCGCTGTTTACTTCCGCGGCCATCGTCTTCCTGTTCGGGCCGGCCATCATCGCATCCCTGCGCGTGCGCCAGGGCAAGGGCCAGCCGATCCGCGCGGACGGGCCGCAGACGCATTTCAAGAAAGCCGGCACGCCGACCATGGGCGGGATCATGATTCTCGCCGGCATCGTCGGCAGCTCGCTTCTGTGGGCGGATCTTTCGAACATCTACGTCGTGGCGACGCTGCTCGTGACCCTCGGCTTCGGCGCCATCGGTTTCTACGACGACTACCTGAAGGTGACGAAGCAGACCGACAAGGGCTTTTCCGGAAAGGCGCGGCTCGGGCTGGAATTCATTATCGCCGGTATTGCGACCTACTTCATGATGCGGGCCGCCATCGCCGCCGGCCCTGATGGATCGACGCTCGGCTCGTCGGTCGCGTTCCCGTTCGCCAAGGACCTTCTGCTCAATCTCGGGCTGTTCTTCGTCTTCTTCGGCGGATTCGTCATCGTCGCGGCGGGCAATGCCGTGAACCTGACGGACGGCCTCGACGGGCTTGCCACGGTCCCGGTCATGATTTCGGCCGCATCGTTCGGTGTGATCGCCTACCTCGCCGGCAATGCCGTCTTTGCAAACTACCTGCAGATCCATTTCATCCCCGGTACGGGTGAACTGGCCGTCATCCTCGGTGCGGTGATTGGTGCCGGCCTCGGCTTCCTCTGGTTCAACGCGCCGCCGGCCGCAATCTTCATGGGCGATACCGGTTCGCTGGCGCTTGGCGGCCTGATCGGCACGGTCGCCGTCGCCACCAAGCATGAGATCGTCATGGCCATCATCGGCGGCCTGTTCGTGATGGAAACGCTGTCCGTCATCATCCAGGTCGGCTCGTTCAAGCTGACCGGCAAGCGCGTCTTCCTGATGGCGCCGATCCACCATCACTTCGAGAAGAAGGGCTGGACGGAGAGCCAGGTGGTGATCCGCTTCTGGATCATCGCGGTCATCCTCGCGCTCGTCGGTCTCTCGACCCTGAAACTGCGGTGATCCGATGATCCCGGTCACGACGCTCAAGGACAGAAACGTTGCGCTCTTCGGTCTCGGAGGCTCCGGCCTTGCGACGGCACAGGCGCTCGTGGAGGGCGGCGCGAAGGTCATAGCCTGGGACGACAATCCCGATAGTGTAGCCAAGGCCGCGTCGGCTGGCATCGTCACGGGGGATCTTCGCAAGCTCGACTGGAGCGGCATTGCGGCCTTCGTTCTGTCGCCCGGCGTGCCGCTGACCCATCCCAAGCCGCACTGGAGCGTCGATCTGGCGCGCGCGGCCGGCGTCGAGATCATCGGCGACGTCGAGCTGTTCGTCCGCGAGCGGCGCGCGCATGCGCCCGATTGCCCCTTCATCGCGATTACCGGCACCAACGGCAAGTCGACCACGACGGCACTGATCGCGCATATCCTCAAGGCGAGCGGCCTGGATACTCAACTGGGCGGCAATATCGGCACGGCCGTGCTGACGCTCGATCCGCCGAAGGCGGGCCGCTTCTACGTGGTCGAGTGCTCCTCCTACCAGATCGACCTGGCCCCGACGATCGATCCGACCGCCGGTATCCTGCTGAACCTGACGCCGGACCATCTCGACCGGCACGGGACGATGCAGCACTACGCCGACATCAAGGAACGCCTGGTCGCCGGCAGCGACACGGCAATCGTCGCCGTCGACGACAGCTTCACCACCATGATCGCCGATCGGGTCGAACGCGCCGGCACGAAGGTCGTGCGCATTTCACGCCGCCAGCCTGTCGCGGAAGGGCTTTATGCCGAGGGTACGCATATTCGCCTTGCGCACGGCGGCGGTACCCGCGAACTGGTCGATCTGTCGCCGATCCAGACCCTGCGTGGCAGCCACAACGCCCAGAACGCGGCAGCCGCGATTGCGGCGTGCCTGGCGGTCGGCGTCAGCGAGGAGCATATCCGCGCGGGGCTAACGTCGTTTCCCGGCCTCAAGCATCGCATGCAGCCGGTCGGCCGCAAAAACCAGGTCGTCTTCGTCAACGACAGCAAGGCGACCAATGCGGAGGCGGCCGCGCCTGCGCTTTCGAGCTACGAGCGTATCTACTGGATCGCGGGCGGACTTCCGAAGGAGGGCGGGATCGCCAGCCTTAGCGGCTTCTTTCCGAAGATCGCCAAGGCCTATCTGATCGGCGAGGCCGCCGCGGCGTTCGCCGCCACCCTCGGCGCGAGCGTACCTTACGAAATTTCCGGCACGCTGGAGCGGGCCGTGGGGCATGCCGCTTCGGATGCGGAGAGGGACGGAGCCGGTCCGGTCGCCGTTCTGCTCTCCCCGGCTTGCGCAAGCTTCGATCAGTACAAGAACTTCGAGGTCAGAGGTGATGCCTTCGTCGGCCATGTAGCAGCGCTTCCGGGCGTGACCATGCTGATAGAGACCAACGGTTAGGGGGATGTGCCATGGTTAGTCGTGCCGAGCGTGGTCCGGTAGCCGACTGGTTCTGGACAATAGACAGGTTCTTTCTCGCCGCCTTCATCCTCCTGATGGGGATCGGCTTCATGCTGTCGTTTGCGGCAAGCCCCGCGGTGGCCGAGCGCCTGAACCTCGACAGCTTCCACTTCGTCAAGCGCCATGCCTTGTTCCTGGTGCCGGCGATCGCGACGATGGTGGCGATCTCGTTCCTGTCTCCCCGGCAAGTGCGGCGAACGGCGGCTATCCTGCTGATCTTGTCGCTGGCCGCCATGGTGCTGGCGCTGTTCTTCGGCATCGAGGTCAAGGGTGCGCGGCGCTGGCTCTCGATCGGCAGCCTGTCGATCCAGCCGTCGGAGTTCATGAAGCCCGCCTTCGTCGTGATCTGCGCCTGGCTCTTCTCCGAACATGCCCGGCAGCCGGAAATCCCCGGCAACCTTTTCGCCATCCTGCTCTACGGCATCGTGGCGGCACTGCTGGTCGCCCAGCCCGACCTTGGCCAGACGATCCTCGTCACCGCCGTCTGGGGCGGGATGTTCTTCATGGCCGGCATGCCCTGGATCTGGATCATCCTGCTCGGCAGCGTGGCGCTCGGCGGATTCGCCGTCGCCTACTACATGTTCGACCACGTGGCCGGCCGTGTGGACCGCTTCCTCACCGGCGAGGGCGACACGTTCCAGGTCGATACCGCACGGGAGGCGATCATCCGCGGTGACTGGTTCGGCAAGGGGCCGGGCGAGGGCGTGGTGAAGCGCATCATCCCCGACAGCCACACCGACTTCATCTTCTCCGTCGCGGCGGAGGAATTCGGCATCATCTTCTGCATGATCATCGTGGCGGTGTTCGCATTCGTCGTCCTGCGCGGGTTGAACCACGCTTTCAAGGAACGCAACGACTTCACCCGATTCGCCGTCGCCGGACTGGTACTCCTGATCGGCACCCAGTCGATGATCAATGTCGGCGTGAACCTTGAACTGCTGCCGGCGAAGGGCATGACGCTGCCGCTGATCTCCTACGGCGGTTCGTCGATGACGGCGATCTGCGTCACGGCCGGCTTCATCCTGGCACTGACCCGACACCGGCCGGAAAAGCGCGCCACCGAGCGCAGCCTGTTCCGTTCGGGCATGGTCGCGCCTGCGGAGTAACGGAATGGCAAAAGGCATCATCCTTCTCGCCGCCGGGGGTACCGGCGGCCATCTGTTTCCGGCCGAAGCCCTTGCGCACGAGCTCAAGGCGAACGGCTGGTCCGTGCATCTCGTGACCGACAGCCGGGCGGAGCGCTTCGCCGGCAAGTTCCCGGCAGACGAAATTCACGTCGTGCCATCGGCGACGATAGGTTCGAAAAACCCGGTCAAGGTTGCCTCGTCGCTCTGGACGCTTTGGAAGGGGCTTCGCGCTGCCCGGCGGCTGATGTCGCGGCTTCACCCGAGTGCGGTCGTCGGCTTCGGCGGCTATCCGACGCTGCCGCCGCTCCTTGCTGCAACCGGCATGGGCATTCCGTCGATGATCCACGAGCAGAACGCGGTGATGGGGCGCGCCAACAAGGCGCTTGCCGCCCGCGTGCAGGCGATCGCCGGCGGCTTTCTGCCGGAGGGGCAAGGCCCCTATGCTGCAAAGACGGTGGTGACCGGAAATCCTGTGCGGCCCGCCGTCATCGCCGCCGCAACCGTGCCTTATGCCCCCCCCGAGGCGGGCGGCGAGTTCCGGCTCGTCGTGTTCGGCGGCAGCCAGGGAGCACAATTCTTCTCCAATGCCGTTCCGCAGGCGATCTGCCGCCTGCACGAAGGCAAGCGTGCCCGCCTGCACCTGACCCAGCAGGCGCGTCCGGAAGACAGGGAAGGGGTGGAGGCGATCTACGGCAAGCTCGGGATAGCTGCCGAGGTGTCGCCGTTCTTCACCGACATGGCCGATCGTCTTGCCAAGGCGCATCTCGTCGTCTGCCGCTCGGGAGCTTCGACGGTCTCGGAGATCTCCGTGATCGGCCGTCCGGCCATTCTCGTTCCCTATCCCTATGCGCTGGATCACGACCAGGCAGCCAATGCCGCAGCCCTTGCCGCCACCGGCGGCGCAAAGGTGATCGCGCAGTCCGAGCTTTCCCCGGAGAAACTCTCGACCATCATCGCGGAAGCGATGAAGAACCCCGATCGGCTGGCGGAGATGGCGTCCAGCGCCCGAAAGGCAGGAAAGCCGGACGCCGCGCGCTTGCTCGCGGGGATGGTAGAGGCTATTGCGAGCGGCAAGACGATCGAAGAATTCAAGGGAGAACGGCCATGAAGATGCCGAAGAGCATAGGGCTCGTTCATTTCATCGGGATCGGCGGGATCGGCATGAGCGGCATCGCCGAGGTGCTGCACAATCTCGGCCATCGCGTCCAGGGCTCCGACCAGTCCGATAGCGCCAACGTGCAGAGGCTGCGCGACAAGGGCATCGAGGTCTTCGTCGGCCACAAGGCGGAGAACCTTGGCGATGCCGAAGTCGTCGTCGTCTCGACCGCTATCAAGAAGAACAATCCGGAACTGATCGCCGCCCGCGAGAAGCTTCTGCCGGTCGTGCGCCGCGCGGAGATGCTGGCGGAGCTGATGCGTTTCCGCAACGCGATCGCCATTGGCGGCACCCACGGCAAGACGACGACCACATCCATGGTCGCAGCCTTGCTCGATGCCGGCGGCCTGGATCCGACCGTGATCAACGGCGGCATCATCAACGCCTACGGCACGAACGCCCGCATGGGCGAGGGCGAATGGATGGTGGTGGAGGCGGACGAGTCTGACGGAACCTTCCTGAAGCTTCCCGCCGACGTCGCCGTCGTGACGAACATCGACCCAGAGCACCTGGACCACTACGGAAGTTTCGACGCGGTTCGTGCCGCCTTCCGCCAGTTTGTCGAGAACGTTCCCTTCTACGGCTTCGGGGTGATGTGCCTCGACCATCCGGAAGTCCAGGCCATGGTCAGCCGTATCGAGGACCGGAAGGTCATCACCTACGGCGAGAACCCGCAGGCCGACGTCCGCTTCGGCAATGTGCGCATGGACGGCGCGACCTCGGTCTTCGACGTGGAGATCCGCAGGCGCCGCACCGGCCAGGTGATCGAGCTTAAGGGGCTGCGCCTGCCGATGCCCGGCCGCCACAATGTGTCGAACGCGACGGCTGCGATCGCCGTGGCGCAACGGCTCGGCATGTCGCCCGAGGACATCGCCCGCGGCCTCGCTTCCTTCGGCGGGGTGAAGCGGCGCTTCACGCTGACGGGCACCTGGAACGGGGTGAGCGTCTACGACGACTACGGCCACCATCCAGTCGAGATCAAGGCGGTGCTGCGTGCCGCTCGCGAGGCATGCCAGGGGCGAATCATCGCCGTGCATCAGCCGCATCGCTACACGCGCGTGCACAGCCTGTTCGAGGAATTTGCCGGCTGCTTCAACGACGCTGACACGATTTTGATCGCGCCGATTTATGCCGCGGGAGAAGAACCGATCGAGGGGATTTCCGCAGAAACGCTGGTTTCTCGGATCAAGTCGGGTGGTCATCGCGATGCCCGGTTCCTGGAAGGGCCGGAGAAGCTCGCCTCCACCATTGGCGCCATTGCTAATCCGGGCGACTTTGTGGTTCTCTTGGGGGCAGGCAGCATCACCTATTGGGCGGCGGCGCTGCCGAACGAATTGGACGGCATTTCAGGAAAGACGGCATGAAGCAGGTGGATGGCGGGAAATTGCTGGCGTCTCTGGGCGACGGCATCAAGGAAGTGCGCGGCAGGCTGACGCCGGATGCGCCGATGGACCGCGTCACCTGGTTCCGTGCCGGCGGGCTGGCGGAACTGATGTTCCAGCCGCACGACACGGATGATCTGGTGACCTTCCTGAAGCTCGTGCCGGAAGAGGTTCCGGTCATGGTCGTCGGCGTCGGTTCGAACCTGCTCGTGCGTGACGGGGGCATCCGCGGCGTCGTCGTGCGCCTGTCCGCCAAGGGGTTCGGCGATCTCGAACTGATGGGCGACAACAGGATCAAGGCCGGCGCGATCTGCCCGGACAAGAACATCGCCGCGATGGCGCTCGACAACAGCATCGCCGGCTTCGAGTTTTACTACGGTATCCCCGGCTCGATCGGCGGCGCGCTGCGCATGAATGCCGGCGCGAATGGCGGCGAGACGAAGGACCTTGTCGCCGAGGTGCATGCGGTCGATCGCAAGGGCAATACCTATGTGCTTTCGAACGCCGACATGGGCTATAGCTACCGCCACTCGAAGGCGCCGAACGGGCTGATCTTCACCCACGCCGTCTTCCAGGGGCATGCCGGCGACAGGGGCGAAATTCGCGAAAAGATGGACGCCGTGCGCCAGCACCGCGAAACGGTGCAGCCGATCCGCGAGAAGACCGGCGGCTCCACGTTCAAGAATCCGGACGGGCATTCGGCCTGGAAGCTGATCGACGAGGCCGGCTGCCGCGGGCTGATGATCGGCGGGGCGCAGATGTCGCCCATGCACTGCAACTTCATGATCAACACAGGGCAGGCGACGGGCTACGAGTTGGAATATCTCGGCGAGACGGTTCGCAGCCGCGTGCTGGAACATTCCGGTGTCATGCTGCAATGGGAGATCAAGCGCGTCGGCAATTTCATGCCCGGCTACGAGATCAAGGAATTCCTCGGCCGCGCCACGGCCTGAGTTGTCTCTGACTTGATCGCAAAAGAAAACGCCGCGGCAATGCCGCGGCGTTTCTCGTTGCAGGAGGCGAAGAGGGTCAGACCTCTTCCTTGCCCGAAAGCAGGATGCAGGCGAGTGTGATCACGGCGGCGATGCCGAGGTAGTAGCCGACATAGGTCATGCCGTAGTTGGCCTGCAGATAGGTCGCAATGTAGGGCGCAAGCGATGCGCCGAAAATGCCGGCGAAGTTGAACGTGATCGACGATCCCGTGTAGCGCACCTTCGTAGGGAAGGGGGCCGCCAGCGCCGTGCCGATGAGGCCGTAGGTCATGCCCATCAGCGCCATGCCGACGATCACGAAGACAAAGATGCCGCTTTCGCCACTCGTCATCAGGCCAGGCAGGAAGAACGAGAAGATGCCGATCAGGACGGTGGTCGCGATCAGGACTTCGCGGCGGCCGAGCTTTTCGGCCAGCTTACCGGCGATCGGGATGAAGATACCGAAGAGCACCGAACCGAGAAGCTGGATTTCCAGTGCCTCGACGAAGGGAATCTGCAGCACCTTGACGTTGTAGGAAAGCAGATAGGCCGAGCCGATGTAGAACAGCACGAAGGTCGCGAGCGCCACGAAGGTGCCGAGCACCAGGCTGCGCTTGTGGTTGCGGAAGAGCTCCACGACGGGAACTTCCACGCGTTCCTTCTTGTCGATGGCCTTCTGGAACGCCGGGGTCTCGGTGATCGACAGGCGAACCCAGAGGCCGACGGCGATCAGCGCGATCGAGGCGATGAACGGCACGCGCCATCCCCAGGCGAGCAGCGATTCCTGCGACATGAAATGAAGCAGGACCCAGAATACGCCGGAAGACAGGAACAGGCCGACGGGGGCGCCGAGTTGCGGGAACATGCCATACCAGCTGCGCTTGCCCGGAGGGGCATTTTCCGTGGCGAGCAACACCGCGCCGCCCCATTCGCCGCCGAGACCGAAGCCCTGGCCGAACCGGCACAGCGCCAGAAGCAGCGGTGCGAGCACGCCGATGGTTTCATAGGACGGCAGCAGGCCGATGACGACGGTGGAAATGCCCATGGTCAGGAGAGCTGCCACGAGCGTCGTCTTTCTGCCGATGCGGTCGCCATAGTGGCCGAACACGATTGCGCCGAGCGGACGGGCGAAGAAGGCAATCGAGAAGGTCGCGAAGGAGGCGAGCAGCGCCGTGGTCGGATCGTTGTTCGGGAAGAACAGCGTCGGGAAGACCAGCACGGCGGCGGTGGCGTATACGTAGAAATCAAAGAATTCGATGGTCGTACCGACCAGGCTTGCAAAAAGGACACGCGCCGGGGAATTGATGGCGGAGGTAGTCGAATGCGTAGCGGTCGGTGACACCGTCGATGAAGTGTCACTCATTGTACTCTTGCCTTGTTGTGGATGTTACGACGCCCTCTTGGGATGGGCGTTCCGGCGTGCTTTAAGGCATGCGGCTGAATTGCGAAACAACAAAAGTGCGCAAGCGGACACACCAAGATAATTTTTACGACATTCGGCAATGTGTCGCGACATTTTCAACCGGACCCTGCAATTGTTTCGATTTATGCGTGCAAGAATTCATGCGCTAAACCGCCCAAATTATTAACGACAGGCAACTAACGTGCGCCCGCCATCTGGAGGCTGAGATGAGCGAACGGGTGAAATCGTGGGTGAACCGGCAGCTGTCGCTCGGGGAGTTTTCCTCGCGCGGGCAGGTCGCGCGCCGTTCCGCCGCGATGGCGTTGCGCATCACCGTTCTGGCCTATGGCATGAACGTGTCGGCGCATCTTTTCTTGTCTGCGGCCGGACTGCTGCCTTACGATCTTTTCGATGCGCTCGTCATCGCGACGGTGCTGACGCCGTTCGTCGCGCTGACGGTTGCTTTCACCGCCTACTATGTCGTCGGGCTTGCGGTCTACGAGCTGTCGGTTTCGCATGCCGAGTTCGAGCGGTTGAGCAAGACCGACTCGCTGTCGGGCCTCCTCAACCGCCGCGCGTTTCTCAAGGCATGCGAGACGGCCGTTTCGCCCGTCGCCCTGGTCATTCTCGATGTCGATCGCTTCAAGTCGATCAACGACAGCCTGGGGCATGCA
Organism: Mycoplana rhizolycopersici; assembly: GCF_013378445.1. GTDB lineage: Bacteria > Pseudomonadota > Alphaproteobacteria > Rhizobiales > Rhizobiaceae > Mycoplana > Mycoplana rhizolycopersici. The sequence goes on along the minus strand of NZ_JABXYK010000008.1, from coordinate 83,780 downwards.
GCCGGCGACGATGTCATCGTTGCGATTGCCGCACAGCTCGAAGATCGGTCCGGCGGCGGGCATATCGTTTCGCGCATTGGCGGCGAGGAGTTTGCGGTGCTCGTCTGCGGGCTGTCGCCCGAGGAAACAATGGGTTTCGTCGAGGCGCTGCGCCAGGCCGTCGGCGACAGACCGATTGCTGCGGGTGAAGCCTCCGTCTCCGTCACGATATCCGCCGGCATTGCGGACTGGCTGCCCGGACGAAGCTTCGATGAGATCTTTTCCCATGCCGACCGGGCACTTTATCTCGCCAAGGTGGCAGGTCGCGACCGGGTTGTGCATGAGCGGGAAATTGCGAATGTGGGGCGGGTGGTCCGCTTCAACAACGATCCGACTGCGGAAGCGATCCGCAGTGCGATGGGCATTCACGCTTAGCGCACCTGATCGACGCGACCTGCGACTTGAACTCTCTCGCTCTGAACCTTGACCGGAATCGATTTCCGCGTGATTCCTAAGCGGCGGTTTTCGCGAAATGCAGAGGCCGGACCGGGGGGTATGTTTCAGGAAGGGCGTTTGCATAGCTTCAACAGCGGTTTGCTCCTACGATGTGCAGGGCTGCCGCAGGCGGGGGAATCTATATGCTCAAGAGACTTTCTGCTGAATTTCTTGGTACTTTCTGGCTTGTTTTTGGTGGTTGCGGCAGCGCCGTCCTCGCCGCTGCGTTCCCTGATGTCGGGATAGGCCTGCTGGGCGTATCTCTTGCTTTCGGTCTGACCGTGTTGACGATGGCCTATGCCGTCGGGGGCATATCAGGCGGCCATTTCAATCCTGCCGTTTCCGTCGGCCTGACGGTTGCCGGCAAGTTCCCTGCCTCCAGTCTGGTGCAATATATCATCGCGCAGGTGGCGGGCGCGATAGTCGCCGCGCTGGTGCTCTATTTCATCGCCACCGGCAAGCCCGGCTTCGAACTCGGCGGCTTTGCATCCAACGGCTACGGCGCACATTCGCCGGGCGGCTATTCCGTCACTTCGGCCTTCCTGATCGAGGTGGTGATGACGTTCATGTTCATCTTCATCATCCTCGGCGCAACACATGGGCGTGTTCCGGTCGGTTTCGCTCCGATCACCATCGGGCTGGCGCTGACGCTCATCCATCTGGTCTCCATCCCGGTGACCAACACCTCCGTCAATCCGGCGCGTTCCACCGGCGTGGCGCTGATCGTGGGGGATTGGGCGATCGCGCAGCTCTGGCTGTTCTGGCTCGCGCCGATCATCGGCGGGGCGCTAGGCGCGCTCGCATGGAAGGCGGTCGGCGAGGACGACTGAGTTCCCCGCGCGGCCTCGAAAACGGGTGCGGGTAGTCCTGCGCTTACGAACCAATGGAACATCCCGCTTCGGCCTGCCGGAGCGGGATGTTTCGTTTCATGCTTCATCCGCAAAACTTGCATTCCGGCCAACTCTCTGATTCCAAGGCAGGAATCGGATGAGCGTCTTGATTCGGCATGCCCGCGTTAACCCGTTCGCTCCATCCGGTTAACGAAAGTAAACGGTTCATTAACCATAATGTCGTTGTAGTGACACCAGAGCGGCAATTCGAGTCGCTGCGCAGGTTTGCGTCAGGCCCGCGCAAGCGACTCCAGCCACTGTGTATGAGAGTCCGGGGGTCTAGATGAGCAAGCATGTCGCGGTGCTGATGGGTGGGTTTTCCTCCGAAAGGCCTGTCAGCCTTTCGTCGGGCAATGCCTGTGCGGATGCGCTCGAGGCTCGTGGATACCGCGTGACCCGTGTCGATGTCGGCTACGACGTCGCCACCGTGCTTTCGGAGCTTAAGCCGGACGCCGCCTTCAACGCGCTTCATGGCCCGTTCGGCGAGGACGGGAAGATCCAGGGCATTCTGGAATATCTGCAGATCCCCTATACCCATTCCGGCGTTCTCGCCTCGGCGCTCGCCATGGACAAGGCGCAGGCGAAGATTGTCGCCAAGGCCGCGGGGATACCGGTTGCGGAGGCGCGACTGATGAACCGTTTCGACATCACGTCGAGCCATCCGATGAAGCCGCCCTATGTCGTCAAGCCGGTTCGTGAGGGGTCCAGCTTCGGCGTGGTGATCGTGAAGGAAGATCAGCCGCATCCCCCGCAGGTGATCACGTCCGACGAGTGGCGCTACGGCGATCAGGTCATGGTGGAGCGCTACGTCTATGGCCGCGAACTCACCTGCGGCGTGATGGGGGATGTCGCTCTCGGGGTGACTGAAGTGGTGCCGCAGGGGCACGGTTTTTACGATTATGATGCAAAATACGTTAAAGGTGGCTCGCGCCACGTTCTTCCTGCGCAAATTTCACCAAATATTTACCAAAAAATACAAACACTCGCACTCAAGGCGCATCAGGCGATCGGGTGCCGCGGCGTCAGCAGATCGGACTTTCGATATGATGACCGCTTCTCCGAAAATGGCGAGATCGTGTGGCTGGAAATCAATACGCAGCCCGGCATGACTCCGACGTCCCTGGTGCCCGAGATGGCCGATCACGCCGGCCATTCCTTTGGCGAATTCTTGAGTTGGATGGTGGAGGACGCGTCTTGTTTGCGTTGACCGGCAAAAAAAGAAGCAGGGTACGTCAGTCGGACGCTGCAGGTCTGGTCGAGGCTGAATCCGGTCGGGTGCTGCCGCGCCCGCTGCGCCGCATCGTGCGTTTTGCCGTCAGTCTCGCCGTTGGCCGCGTGGCTATTCCGCGCCACGCCGGCACGGTTGCTGCCGTATCGTTCCTGGCCGCTACCGGCTTCTACGGCATGTCGATCGGCGGCCATACGCAGGATTTCGCCCAGTCGACCACGACGGCGGCGGGATTTGCCATCGACGACGTCCAGGTTTCCGGCGCCCGCGAGACGTCCGAGATCGACATCCTCGAGCAGCTTGGCCTCGACGGCACGACCTCGCTCGTTGCCCTCGATATCGAGGAGGCGCGACAGAAGCTCGCAAAGCTGCCCTGGGTCGAGCAGGTTTCGGTTCGCAAGGTCTATCCCGGCACCATCGAGATTGCGCTGAAGGAACGCACCGCGTTTGCGATCTGGCAGCACGGCAACGATCTGTCGCTCATCGAGAAGAACGGCAGCGTGATCGCGCCGCTGCGCGACAACAAGTTCTCGGCATTGCCGCTATTCGTCGGTCGGGATGCGGAGGCCGCGGCTGCCGATTTCGAAAAGCAGTTCGACAACTGGCCGGAGATCAAGACGCGCGTCAGGGCCTATGTCCGGGTTGCCGGCCGCCGCTGGGATCTGCGCCTCGACAACGGCGTGATCGTCATGCTGCCGGAAATGAACGTGCCGCGTGCGATGGAGCAGCTCTTCCGGCTGCAGGCGGAGCAGGGGGTCCTCGAGCGCGATATCGCAGCCGTCGACCTCAGGCTCGAAGATCGCACGACGATTCGCCTGACCGAGGGCGCGCTGGAGCGCCGCAAGGTCGTCCTCGATCAGCGCAAAAAGGAACTCAAGAAGGTAACCGATCGCTCATGAGTATCTTCGGCTCCTCCCATTTCGGTCTGCCTCGTTTGAAGCCGCTCAATTCGAAGCGGTCTCATGTCGTTTCGGTGCTCGACATCGGCTCGACCAAGGTCGTCTGCATGATCGGCAAACTGACGCCGCGTCCGGAAAGCGAAATCCTTCCGGGTCGCACGCACTCGATCGAGATCATCGGCATCGGCCATCATCGCTCCCGCGGCGTCAAGAACGGCGTGATCGCCGACCTCGACGCGGCCGAAAGCGTCGTGCGGCTGGCGGTTGACGCGGCCGAACGCATGGCGGGGCTGACGATCGACAGCCTGATTGTCAACGTCTCCGCCGGCCGGCTGCAGAGCGACATCTATACCGGCACGATCGATCTCGGCGGCCAGGAAGTTGAAGCGGCCGACCTTCGCAAGGTGCTGGCCGCCGCCGGGCAGCGCTCGATCCGCCAGGACCGGGCGATCCTGCATTCGCTTCCGACCGGTTACTCGCTGGACGGCGAGCGGGGCATCCGCGACCCGCTGTCGATGTACGGTGATGTCCTCGGTGTCGACATGCATGTGCTGACGGCCGAGCGCACGGCGCTGAAGAACCTCGAGCTGTGCGTCAACCGTGCCCATCTCTCGGTCGAGGGCATGGTCGCGACACCCTATGCCAGCGGCCTGTCGGCGCTTGTCGACGATGAAGTGGAACTCGGCTGCGCCTGCATCGACATGGGCGGCGGCACCACGGCGATCTCCGTCTTTGCCGAAGGCAAGCTCGTTCATGCCGACGCGGTCGCGCTCGGCGGCCATCACGTCACCACCGACATCGCCCGCGGCCTCTCCACCCGGATCGAGGATGCAGAGCGTCTCAAGGTCGTGCATGGCTCGGCGCTGCCGAACGCATCCGACGAAAGCGACATCGTCGCCGTCCCGCCGATCGGCGAAGACGATCGCGACCAGCCGACCCACGTGCCGCGCGCGCTGCTTTCGCGCATCGTCTGCGCCCGCATCGAGGAAACGCTGGAGCTGATCCGCGACCGGATCCAGCGCTCCGGCTTCTCGCCGATCGTCGGAAAGCGAATCGTGCTGACCGGTGGTGCCAGCCAGCTCACGGGACTGCCGGAAGCCGCGCGCCGGATCCTCGCGCGCAACGTTCGCGTCGGGCGGCCGCTCGGCGTCTCGGGCCTACCTGCCGCGGCCAAGGGTGCGGCGTTTTCCACGGCGGTCGGCCTGATGATCTATCCGCAGGTGGCGGAGCTGGAAACGCATTCGACGCAGGGCGGCATGCTTGCGTCGCTTGCAGGAGGAAACGGCCGGATCGCCCGGATGGGGCAGTGGCTGAAGGAAAGTTTCTGACGGGTTTGCCGCCAGGTGAGTGCGTAGGCGGATACGGATTTAGACAAATTGGCCGGTGTGGCGACGCGGGCCGGAACAGACAAAGGAACAAATGCAATGACGATCAAGCTGCAGAAGCCGGACATCACTGAGCTGAAGCCCCGCATCACCGTCTTCGGTGTCGGCGGCGGCGGCGGCAACGCTGTCAACAACATGATCACGGCCGGTCTCCAGGGCGTCGACTTCGTCGTCGCCAACACGGATGCCCAGGCGCTGACGATGACCAAGGCCGAGCGCATCATCCAGATGGGCGCCCAGGTCACCGAAGGTCTCGGCGCCGGCTCGCAGCCCGAAGTCGGCCGCGCGGCCGCCGAGGAGTGCATCGACGAGATCATCGATCACCTGCACGGCACACACATGTGCTTCGTCACCGCCGGCATGGGCGGCGGCACGGGCACGGGTGCAGCTCCGATCGTCGCACAGGCGGCCCGCAACAAGGGCATCCTGACCGTCGGCGTCGTCACCAAGCCGTTCCACTTCGAGGGCGGCCGCCGCATGCGGCTCGCCGAGCAGGGCATCCAGGAACTGCAGAAGTCGGTCGACACGCTGATCGTGATCCCGAACCAGAACCTCTTCAGGATCGCCAACGACAAGACCACCTTTGCCGACGCCTTTGCGATGGCCGATCAGGTGCTCTATTCGGGCGTCGCCTGCATCACCGACCTGATGGTCAAGGAAGGCCTGATCAACCTCGACTTCGCCGACGTCCGCTCGGTGATGCGCGAAATGGGTCGCGCGATGATGGGCACCGGTGAGGCATCCGGCGAAGGTCGCGCGATGGCCGCAGCCGAGGCCGCCATTGCCAACCCGCTGCTCGACGAGACCTCGATGAAGGGTGCGCAGGGCCTGCTGATCTCGATCACCGGCGGCCGCGACCTCACCCTGTTCGAAGTGGACGAGGCTGCGACCCGCATCCGCGAGGAAGTCGATCCGGACGCCAACATCATCCTCGGCGCCACCTTCGACGAGGAACTGGAAGGCCTGATCCGCGTCTCCGTCGTTGCCACCGGCATCGACCGCGCCGCCGCTGAAGTCGCCGGCAAGTCTGCCGACTTTCGCCCGGTGAACAAGCCGCTGGTCCGTCCGTCTGCCGCCGTTCCGCCGCAGCCGCAGGTCTCCCAGCCGGTCGCTCAGGCTCCGGCCCCTGTCATGACGCAGCCGGCAGCGCCGCAGGCTGTCGCCCCGCAGCCGGTCAAGGCCGCCGATCCGATCGCCGAGACGATCCGGGCCGCCGAGCTGGGCCTGGAGCGCGAGCTCTCCCTGCCGGAAGCAAGGCCCGCTCCGGTCCAGCACGAAGAGTTCCGTCCGCAGAGCCGCCTCTTTGCTGCCGCTCCGGCAGCGGAAGCCCCGGTTGCTGCCCGTCCGGCACCGGCACCGCAGGCCCAGTATCAGCAGCCGCAGTACCAGCAACCGCAGTATCAGCAGCCCGCGCCCGTCGCCCAGCGCGCCGAGCCGGCCGCTCCGATCATCCGCGAAGAGCCGGTAGCGACGCGCATGCCGAAGATCGAGGACTTCCCCCCGGTCGTTCAGGCAGAGATGGAGCGCCGCGTGCAGCCGCCGGTGCAGGCACAGCCGGAAGAGCGTGGCCCGATGGGTCTCCTGAAGCGCATCACCAACTCGCTCTCGCGCCGGGACGAGGAAGAGCATCACGCCGCCGCCGAGCCGGCAGCGCCGGCACCGCAGCGCCGTACGCTTTCTCCGGAAGCGAGTGTCTATGCACCGCGCCGCGGGCAGCTCGACGACCACGGCCGCGTCAATCCGCAGCCGCGCGCGCTGAGCGAGGACGACCAGCTGGAGATTCCTGCCTTCCTGCGCCGCCAGTCGAACTAATAAGTGTAACATGGTGTCATTTTGGGGCCCGGATCACTGATCCGGGCCCGAATTTTTGTGAGTTATTTCAATTTGTTATGTGGAGTCTGTGGGGCGTAACAAAGCGAAAGAAACAGTGATTTGTGTCGGAAGGGGCGCGCAACTACATTCCGGCCAGAAACGAGGCCATGGCATTGATTCATGGGCGGTTTTCCAGGCCCTGCCAAGGTTTCGGTAGTGCAGCCCGCGTTGCCTGATGTTGGCGGTTGAGAGGCGCACGAAAACGATAGTGACGGCCGGCGTGCAGCGCCGGTTTAAAGATAAGGCGAATTAGAATGTCCATCAGCTTGCTGGGTTTTCAGACGACGATCTCTAGCCCGGTCACGATTTCGGGGACCGGCGTCCATTCGGGCGCCATGGTTTCGATCACGTTTCATCCGTCCGAGGCCGACACCGGCATCGTATTCCAGCGCGTTCACGACAACGGCAACGTAAACGAATACCGCGCTGTTTCCTCGCAGGTGGGCAATACCGATCTTTGCACCGTGCTCGGCTTTTCGCCCGAGAAGTCGATCGCGACGATCGAGCATGTCATGGCAGCACTTTATGCGCTGTCGCTCGATAACGTCCTCATCGAGGTCAGCGGTGCGGAAATGCCGATCATGGATGGCAGCTCTGCGCCCTTCATCGAGGCGATCGATCAGGTCGGCCTGCGCCCGCTCGCCGTCAAGCGCCGCTATATTCGCGTCGTCAAGCCGGTGCGCGTCGAATCGGGATCGTCCTGGGCCGAATTCTCCCCGCATGACGGCACGCGCTTCGAAGTCGAGATCGATTTCGACTGCCCGCTGATCGGCCGCCAGGCCTGGAAGGGCGAGCTGACGCCTGCCACGTTCCGCTCCGAGCTTTCCCGCGCCCGTACCTTCGGGTTCATGCGCGACGTCGAGCGCCTTTGGGCAGCCGGCTACGCGCTCGGCTCGTCGCTCGAAAACTCCGTCGTCATTTCCGATGACAACACGGTCATCAACGTCGAGGGGCTGCGCTATGGCGACGAGTTCGCCCGCCACAAGACGCTCGACGCCGTCGGTGACCTGGCGCTGGCCGGTGCGCAGTTCATCGGCTGCTACCGCTCCTATCGCGGCGGGCACAAGATGAACGCGCTCGCGCTGAAGGCGCTGCTGAATGATCGCACCGCCTACGAGGTCGTCGAGGCTTCCGCTCCCCGCGCACGGGCCGGCAAGCGTGAACTCATCGCGGTCAACGCGCCGGAATTCGCTCCCTGGTCGGCCTGACTTGCGAAGCGGGGGATATCCCCGCATCGCGATGGTTTCACACAATCTTTGCCATAAAATTGCGTTAATGCGCCTGCATGGCGTTGCGGTCTCCGCAAGTTTGGGGCTAGAACGCGGTAATTGAACGGCGCTCGAACAGGGCGCCGTGCTGATATTGGGATTGTCAGATGAAATTTGCAGGGATTGTGGATGCTAAGCGTTGGACGCGGATTATCTGCGTCGCTCTCCTGTCGACAGCGCCGCTGGCGCTGACAGCATGCCAAAGCGATCCCGATATCGACATCACCAAGCTGACGCCAGAGACCGAGTCCCCGGAAGTGCTCTATAACCAGGGCCTTGCCAACCTGAATGCCGGCAAGGTGACCGAGGCTTCGCGCAAGTTCGCGGCGATCGACCGGCAGCACCCGTTCTCCGAATATGCGCGCAAGGCGCTGGTGATGAACGCCTTCGTCAGCTATCGACAGGGCGCGACCGAGGAGGCGATTACCGCCGGCACGCGTTACCTGAACCTCTATCCCGAATCGGAAGACGCTGCCTACGCGCAGTACATCGTCGGCCTGGCCTATGCCAAGCAGATCCCGAGCGTGACGCAGGACCAGCGCGCGGCGGCGAAGACGATCGAGGCGATGCAGAACGTCGTCAACAAGTATCCGGACTCCGAATATGTCGAGGACGCGCAGACGAAGATCCGTTTCGCACGCGACCAGCTGGCCGGCAAGGAGATGCAGGTCGGGCGCTACTATCTCGAGCGCAAGGAATATCTGGCGGCCATTACGCGCTTCCGGACCGTCGTCGAGCAGTATCCGTCCACCAACCAGATCGAAGAAGCGCTCGCGCGTCTGGTCGAAGCCTATTATGCGATGGGTATTTCCACCGAAGCGCAGACCGCCGCCGCCGTCCTCGGTCACAACTATCCGGACAGCCAGTGGTATGCCGACTCCTACAAGCTTCTGCAGTCCAAGGGCCTGGAGCCGCGGGAGAATGCGGGTTCCTGGATTTCGCGCGCCGGCAAGCAGCTGATCGGCGCCTGAGCTAAAGAGATACGAAACCGGATGCTGGCACAGCTTTCGATCCGCGATATCGTCCTGATCGAACGGCTTGACCTTGGCTTCGACGCGGGCCTGTCGGTGCTGACCGGCGAGACCGGTGCTGGAAAATCCATTCTTCTCGACAGTCTTTCGCTGGCGCTCGGCGGGCGTGGCGACGGTTCGCTCGTTCGCCACGGGCTCGACAAGGGGCAGGTGACGGCGGTGTTCGACGTGCCGCTGGAGCATGCGGCGCGTGCCTTGCTGCGCGATAACGGCATCGACGACGATGGCGATCTGATCTTCCGTCGCGTGCAGTCCGCCGACGGCCGCACCAAGGCCTATGTCAACGACCAGCCGGTTTCGGTGCAGCTGATGCGCCAGGCGGGACAGCGGCTGGTGGAAATACACGGCCAGCACGACGACCGGGCGCTGATCGACACCGATGCCCACCGGCTGCTACTGGACGCCTTCGGCGGCCTGGGGCCGGCGGCCGGCGAAGTGACGGTCCTCTATCAGCGCTGGCGCGAAGCCGAGCGTGCGCTTCGCCGGCACCGGGAAAAGGTGGCGGCTGCGGCGCGCGAGGCGGACTATCTGCGCTCCTCGGTGGAAGAGCTGGAAAAGCTCTCGCCACAGGACGGCGAGGAGGAGGTTCTGGCCGAAGAGCGGACGCGCATGATGAAGGCCGAGCGGATCGCCGGCGACATCAGCGAGGCGAGCGACTTCCTCAACGGCAACGCATCGCCCGTGCCGGTGATTGCCTCGATGGTGCGGCGGCTGGAGCGCAAGGCCCAGGAAGCGCCGGGGCTGCTCGAAGAGACGGTGGAATTGCTTGGCCGTGCGGTGGACCAGCTTTCCGACGCGCAGATGGCGGTCGAGGCGGCACTGCGCAAGACCGAGTTCGATCCGAAGCTCCTGGAGCGGACGGAAGAGCGGCTGTTTGCGCTGCGCGCGGCCTCGCGCAAGTATTCCGTGCCGGTCTCGGGACTACCGGCGCTGGCGGCGCGGATGATCGGCGATCTCGCCGATCTCGATGCCGGCGAGGAGAAGCTCGTCCATCTCGAACAGGGCATGAAGGACATGCGTGCGGCCTATGACGCCGCAGCACGCGCGCTTTCGGAGCGTCGCCATCATGCCGGCGAGGCGCTGGCCGCCGCCGTCATGGCGGAGCTTCCCGCGTTGAAGCTCGAGCGCGCACGCTTCATGGTCAACATCACCACCGATCCAGAGGGCGTGGCGGAGGAGGGGATCGATACTGTCGAATTCCACGTCCAGACCAATCCCGGCACGCGTCCCGGCCCGATCATGAAGGTCGCCTCCGGGGGCGAGCTTTCGCGCTTCCTGCTGGCGCTGAAGGTGGCGCTCGCCGATCGCGGTTCCGCACCCACGCTGGTCTTCGACGAAATCGATACGGGCGTGGGCGGGGCGGTAGCGGACGCGATCGGCCAGCGGCTGAAGCGCCTGTCTTCCACGGTTCAGGTCCTTTCGGTCACGCACGCGCCGCAGGTGGCCGCGCGCGCGGCGACGCATCTGCTCATCTCCAAGGGGCCGGTCGCCGGCAGTGAGGCGATCGCGACCCGCGTCGCGCGCATGGACGAGGACGCCCGCACCGAGGAGATCGCCCGCATGCTGGCCGGCGCATCGGTGACGGAAGAGGCGAGGGCGGCGGCTGCCAGATTGCTGTCCGGCGGCGTCTGAGGCGTTTCTTCCGCGGCGCGCTTGCCGGGCTGAGCGAAGCTCGAAGTTGTCTGCCGTTAAAGCGTCAGGGCCGTGGACGCAGACAGGGTTGAGCCTGCGGCGTTCCCAGCTGTGCCCTCAAGCAGCGAAAGCGCGGCGTCGATGCCTGCCGATCCGTCCTGAAAACCTGCCGTCGTCTTGTTCTGTCGCTCCATGTCCTCTTCCGCCTCGCGCATCATCGCCTTGATCCGGGCGGCGAGGCTCTTGAACTCGTCGGCAATGTTGCGGTCGGACCCGGCGGCCCGCGTCCTGTCTCGCGCAAGATCGGCGGTCTCGCCATATCCGAGCGGCGGTCGGCCGTCCTGACGATCGTCTGCGCTGGCTCCCTCGCGCGCTTGCGCGAACGCTCCGTCCGTTTCCACGGTTCCTGATTGTGATGCTCCGTCGGTCGCGACCGTATCCGCGACCGTCCCTGCTGCTGCGACCTGAGCGCCAGCCTGCATGGCGGCTCCGTCTGCGTGCTGGCGAATGGCCGCACCGAGTTCCTTGCCGAGTTGCGCCAGGCGCCGTGCGATCACCTCCGGCGGAAAGCCGAACTGGATCAACATGCGCAGTTCTTCCTTAATCCGCTCGAGCTTTTCCTCGGCGGCGGCCTCGCGGTCCTGTTGCGTCTGCTGGGACGTGCGCTTCAGCGTCGACAGGGCCTCGCGCGCCTGCTGGAGCGCTGTGTCTTCCTGCTCTGAAGCCGGGGCGCTGCGCCGATAGAGGAGGCTGCCCGCACCGATCGAAGAAACCGAGGTCATGTCCTTGTCTCCAGACGCATCAAGATGATGCCACCTGATCTATGGTGCGGAGTTCGCGCGAAGCTGGTGCACCGTCGCGGGCGTTCTTGCTGGTTGCCGCCGGTTGTTGCGCTCGGACCCGGTGTGCACAGGGCGGATACGATCTTTCCTTTCATGCCAGTTGCTCTAAAACATCACGCGGAATCGCGGAGTGAGCCATGGCAAACGAAAAAATCCCGGTCGAAGCGTTGAGCGAGGAGCAGGCGGCAGCCGAGCTGGCCTTTCTGGCAGCGGAGGTCGCGCGGCATGACGAGCTCTATCACGGCAAGGACGAGCCGGAGATTTCGGATGCCGACTACGACGCGCTGAAGCGCCGCAACGACGCGATCGAGGCGCGGTTCCCCGCGCTGGTGCGCGATGACAGCCCCTCGCGCCGCGTCGGTGCGGCGCCGCTTGCGACCTTCGCGCCAATCGTCCACGCCCGGCCGATGCTGTCGCTCGATAACACCTTTTCCGACGAGGACGTGCGCGACTTCATCGCCTCGGTCTATCGCTTCCTCGGCCGGTTGCCGGACGATTCGATCGCCTTTACCGCCGAACCGAAGATCGACGGCCTGTCGATGTCGATCCGCTACGAAAACGGGCGACTGGTCAACGCGGCGACGCGCGGCGACGGCACGACGGGCGAAAACGTGACGGCCAACATCCTCACCATCGCCGAGATCCCCAAACGGCTTCCCGCCGGGGCTCCTGCGATCGCGGAAGTGCGTGGCGAGGTCTACATGGCCAAGAGCGACTTCCAGGCCCTGAACGCGCAGATGGCGGCCGAAGGCAAGCAGACCTATGTCAACCCGCGCAATACGGCTGCGGGTTCGCTGCGCCAGCTCGACCCGACGGTAACGGCAAGCCGGAAGCTGCGCTTCTTCGCCTATGCCTGGGGCGAAATGAGCGAAATGCCCGCCGATACCCAGTTCGGCATGGTGCAGGCGCTGAAATCGTGGGGCTTTCCGGTCAATCCGCTGATGAAGCGGCTTTACAACGTAGATGCGATCATCGCCCACTATCGCGAGATCGGCCTTGAGCGACCGGACCTCGACTACGACATCGACGGCGTCGTCTACAAGGTCGACCAGCTCGACCTGCAGGCGCGGCTGGGCTTCCGCTCGCGCAGCCCCCGCTGGGCCACCGCCCACAAGTTTCCCGCCGAACAGGCGCTGACGACCCTGACGGCGATCGACATCCAGGTCGGCCGGACGGGTGCGCTGACGCCGGTTGCGCGCCTGGAGCCGGTGACGGTCGGCGGTGTGGTCGTGACCAATGCGACGCTGCACAACGAGGACTATATTCGCGGTCTAGGCAACAGCGGCGAGCCGATCCGCGAGGGGCGCGACATCCGCGTCGGCGATGTCGTCGTCGTCCAGCGTGCGGGCGACGTCATCCCGCAGATCGTCGATATCGTGCCGGAGAAGCGGCCGGCAGAGGCCGTTCCCTACGCGTTCCCGAAGACGTGTCCGGTTTGCGGCAGCCATGCGGTGCGCGACATTCACGAGAAGACAGGCAAGGTAGATGCGGTGCGCCGCTGCACCGGCGGCTTCGTCTGCCGCGCGCAGGCGGTCGAGCACCTGAAACACTTCGTTTCGCGCAACGCCTACGACATCGAGGGGCTGGGATCGAAGCAGATCGACTTCTTCTTCGAGGCAGACGACCCGGCGCTGTCGATCCGCACCGCTCCAGACATCTTCACGCTGGAGAGGCGGCAGGAAGCCTCCCTGACGAAGCTGGAGAACATCGACGGTTTCGGCCGGGTGAGCGTGCGAAAGCTCTTCGAGGCGATCAATGCGCGCCGCACGGTCGCGCTCAATCGCTTCATCTATGCCCTTGGCATTCGCCATGTCGGCGAGACGACGGCCAAGCTCCTGGCGCGGGCCTATGGCACCTATGCGGCGTTCGAGGCCGGGATGAAGGAGGCGGCGCCCCTCAGCGGCGACGCCTGGAATGACCTTAACAACATCGATGGCATCGGCGAGGTCGTCGCCCGCGCCATCGTCGAGTTCTACAAGGAACCGCGGAACCTGGACGTGATCGAGCGCCTGCTGGCGGAAGTCACGCCGGAGGTGGCGGAGATGCCGGTGGCAAGCGACAGCCCGGTGGCGGGCAAGACCGTCGTCTTCACCGGCTCATTGGAAAAGATGACGCGCGACGAGGCCAAGGCGATGGCCGAACGTCTGGGCGCCAAGGTCTCCGGGTCGGTGTCGAAGAAGACGGATCTGGTGGTCGCAGGGCCGGGTGCCGGCTCCAAGCTCGACAAGGCGCGCGAGTTCGGCGTCGAGGTGATCGACGAGGACGCCTGGCTGGAACGGGTCAAGGCCTGAAATGGGGCTCTGATACAGGCTGTCGTCTCCGCTCCCACACGCCTTGGAGAAGAGCGACGGCAGCCGTCACCTGCTGGCGTCCTGCGCTGCTGAGAGTGATCAGCTTAGCCGCGCCAATGATCGGGCGTCAGTTGTCGCGACGGCGGCGGTCTGGACCTTCATGGATGACGACAAGTGCGCCGATCAGCGTCTTTTCGTCTGCGTAACAGGGCGTCAGCCTGCGGCGGATCACGATGATCTTGCCATCGGTTTCACGGGCATTGGTGTCTTCCACAACCTCGCCGGCAAAGCACCGGTCCAGATTGCGCTTGATACGGCCGTTGAAGCTGTCCACGCCGACGATCTCGCGGACGTGGCGGCCGACGAGTTCGTGCGGCTTTCGCTTCAGCCGTTCCGCGTCGCTGGCATTGGCATAAAGGTAGCGATAGTCGGTGGTGACGACGGCGACGCGCTCGGGGAGGGTGTCGAGCTGGCCGACGTCGAGAACGCCGTTCCTGACGGGTGCAGACAAGGCGGGCAGGCCCTTCTGGTCCACGGGGCGGGTGCGAACGGTGATGTAGCGCCTGAGCAGCAGTTCAATCAGGTCCGCATTGTTGCGCACGCTGGAGGCGTCGTCGGCCTGCTCGCGCAGGAGCTTCAGCAGGGCGGTGAACTGCGCCTGCTGCTCGGCGGCATCCAGCGTCTGGTGATCGATGAGCGCGGAGAGGGCGGAAGTCAGTTCCCGGTCGAGGCGGCGCACCGTCGGCAGGTTGTCGTCGGCGATCGCGTCGTACAGACGCCGGTAGCGATCCCAGAACTCCTCCGTCAGGCGCTCCATCGCGCCTGATGCAACGCTGTTCTCGCCCGGATTTCGTTCCACGTCTGCCATTCAGCCCGCCAACAGGTGCCTCACGCACCCATCCTGATTCGGCAATCCTTGTCGCCTTGCCGCGACAATAGGATCGTTCCGCTCGCGGGTGAAGCGAAATCCCGCCGAAATGGCGCGGAAAGCGGGAAATTCCGGGCATTTGGTCAGCCAGTGTGCAAATGCCCGGGGGATGCTGAGGGCATGTTCGGGGCAGGGGAAGGCAGGCGGCGATCAGCCGCCGGACTTGCGCGGCTTCTTCTTTCCCGGCGAATGGCCTGCGCCATGCTGGCCGCCCGTCCCCTTGTCGTTGTGGAACTTGTCCTTGTAGGGCTTGCCTTTAGCGCCCTTGTTGCCGTCGCCGGTCTTGGCCGGGCGCTCGTCACGGAAGGGGGCATTGGATGAGCGCTTCTCGGCAGAGGGGGCCGCGTCCCATTTCTTGCGGGGCGGCTTTGCTTCGAAATCGCGATCGTCGGAGCGCTTCTTGTCGGCGTGACGCGGCTTGCCGGTATCGCGGTCTCCGCCGAAATCGCGGTTCTTGCGGAAGGCGCGGTCTGGCTTTTCGCCTGCAGGCATGGCACGCGAGCGTGCCGGCATGTCCGGCACTCCCTCCAGAGCCGTCACGCGGATGCCCTTTTCGATCAGGTGCTTTGGCCCGATCCTTCCCAGGAAATCCTCGGCGATGTGCTCGGCAAGCTCGACATAGGTCTCCTCGGGCTGCATGCGGATCGCGCCGATCTCGTCGCGGGTGATGTTTCCGGCGCGGCAAAGCATGGGAATGAGCCAGCGCGGCTCGGCATTCTGCTTGCGGCCGACCGACAGCGAGAACCACTTTCCGGGACCGAAAGCCGCGCGCGGCGCACGTTCGGTGCGTTCGCCGGCCTCGCCCTGCGGGCGTTCGCGCGCGGGGCGGCGCTGGGTCAGGTCGACCTCCCGCAGCTCTTCCGGGGCGGAGCGGCCGCCACGATAGAGGCGGGTGAAGGCCGCGGCCAGCTGCCGGGGCTCGAAGGCCGAAAGCAGCGTCTCGACGAAGGCTACCTCGTCTTCGGCGACGGAATCGGCGAGGATCGGGTCGGCAAGCAGTCGTTCCTCGTCGCGGCGCAGGATTTCCTCGGCGGAAGGAGCCTGAGCCCATTCGGCCTTGATCTTCCCCGTCTGCAGCAGCCGCTCGGCGCGGCGCATTGCGGGAAGGGGAACGATCAGCGCGCTGACGCCCTTGCGGCCGGCGCGTCCGGTGCGGCCGCTGCGGTGGAGCAGCGTGTCCGGGTTCGTGGGGAGGTCGGCGTGGATGACCAGTTCCAGATTGGGCAGGTCGATGCCGCGGGCGGCGACGTCGGTGGCGATGCAGACGCGGGCACGTCCGTCGCGCATCGCCTGCAGCGCATGCATGCGCTCGTTCTGCGACAGTTCGCCGGAAAGGGCCACGACCGCAAAGCCGCGGTTGTTCAGCCGCGCCGTCAGGTGGTTGACGGCGGCGCGTGTGGAGCAGAAGACGATCGCCGTCGGCGCCTCGTAGAAGCGCAGCACGTTGACGATCGCGTTCTCGCGATCGTTCGGGGTGACAGCGAGCGCGCGGTAGGCGATGTCGCCGTGCTGGCCGCGCTCGGCCGCAGTCGTCACGCGAACGGCGTCGCGCTGGTAGCTGCGGGCGAGTTCTTCGATCGCGCGCGGGACCGTTGCGGAAAACATCAGGGTGCGGCGGTCTTCGGGGGCAGCATCGAGTATGAACTCGAGATCCTCGCGGAAGCCGAGGTCGAGCATCTCGTCCGCCTCGTCGAGCACCACCGCCTTCAGTTGCGAAAGGTCGAGGGCGCCGCGATCGATGTGGTCGCGCAGCCGTCCGGGCGTGCCGACGACGATCTGGGCGCCGCGTTCCAGGGCCCGCCGCTCGTTGCGGATATCCATGCCGCCGACGCAGGATGCGATGACGGCACCGGTCTCGCCGTAAAGCCATTCCAGCTCGCGCTTCACCTGCAGGGCGAGTTCGCGCGTGGGCGCGATGGCGAGCGCCAGCGGCGCGCCGGCGCGGCCGAACCGGTCCTCGCCGCCGAGCAGCGTCGACGCGAAGGCTAGGCCGAATGCCACGGTCTTGCCGGAGCCGGTCTGGGCGGAGACGAGCAGGTCCGCTCCTTCCAGCGCCGGGTCGGAGACGGCCTTCTGCACCGGCGTCAGCGTGGTGTAGCCGCGTTTTGCCAACGCGCTTGCCATAGCCGGAGCGAGGCCTTCGTATTCGGTCATCGGATGTCTTTCGGATGTCTTGAGCTTGGCCGCGCGACGGGACGGGCACTGGTATGCGCCAGCATCTCCGCCGGCGCCGGTTTGGTGCGTTCCTACTGGCAAGCCGGGAAAAAGTACAGGCACAATATCGCATAGGCGATCTCCGCGCTGAGAATGAGCGGGTGTCGCGTTGGCGATTGTGTTTTTGCGTTGCACAAGATAGAAAGCGCCGCTGCCTCGCAATGCAAGACTGCAGCGGGTAGCCGCATCCTTGGGAGGGGGTGTGGAGGTGCTGCCGCAGATGCCGGAAACGGCATTGCAGCGGATGCGCCACAGATAAAAAGTGCCGCCGCATCTGCCGGTCTCTTCGGACGTCGGGCGCGGCAAGGGATTGGAGGATCCGCCCTATGCAGACCTTTACGACAATTGCGAGCCTTCGCGCCGCCCTTGCGCCGTTGCGCGCGCGCGGCAAGTCGATCGGGCTGGTGCCGACGATGGGATACCTGCACGTCGGCCACATGGAACTGGTGCGCCGTGCGCGCGAAGCCAACGAGGTGGTCGTCGCCTCGATCTTCGTCAATCCGCTGCAATTCGGTGCCAGCGAGGATTTGTCACGCTATCCGCGCGACCTGGCGCGCGACCAGAAGATGCTGGAGGACGCCGGTGTCGATTTCCTGTTCGCTCCCGGGGTGGAGGATATGTATCCGCGCCCGATGGAAACGGTCGTTGACGTACCGACGCTGGGCTCGCAGCTCGAAGGCTCGGTGCGGCCGGGGCATTTCTCCGGTGTCTGCACGGTCGTGAGCAAGCTCTTCAACATCGTCGGGCCGGATCGCGCCTATTTCGGCGAGAAGGACTACCAGCAACTCGCCATCATCCGCCGCATGGTCGAGGATCTGGCGCAGCCAGTCGAGGTCGTGGGAGTTTCGACGGTGCGCGAGGCAGATGGGCTCGCCTGTTCCTCGCGCAACGTCTATCTCGATGCCCGGCAGCGTGCTGCCGCGGTCATCGTGCCGCGCGCACTGGACGAAGCGGCGCGGATCATCGCCGAGGGCGAAACGGATCCGGCCAGAGTTGAGGCCGCCGTTCGCGATTTCATCGCCGCCGAGCCGCTCGCCGAGCCCGAAGTCGTGGCGCTTCGCCATCCCGAAACGCTGGCGGAAATCGCAGATATCGGCGATAGGCCGGTGCTCTTGTTGCTTTTCGTGCGCATAGGGAGCACCAAATTGCTCGACAACCGCGTTATCGCACCGAAAAAGCAGACAATAGCAAAGGTAGCCTGATCATGAGCGTACATGTAGCCAAGCGGCGCCTCGCTCCGGCCGATATCAAGGCCCTGAAGGGCGAGCGCCCGATCGTCAGCCTGACGGCCTATACGACGCCGATCGCCAAGCTTCTGGATCCGCACGTGGACTTCATGCTCGTCGGCGATTCGCTCGGCATGGTGGTCTACGGCCTCGATTCGACTGTCGGCGTCACGCTGGAAATGATGATCGCGCACGGGCAGGCGGTGATGCGCGGCTCCGAACGGGCCTGCGTCGTTGTCGACCTGCCGTTCGGCTCCTACCAGGAATCGAAGGAACAGGCCTTCAAGAGCGCGGCACGCGTCCTGAAGGAAACGGGATGCAGCGCGGTCAAGCTCGAAGGCGGGGCGGAAATGGCCGAGACGGTCGATTTCCTCACCCAGCGCGGCATTCCCGTCCTTGGCCATGTCGGCCTCATGCCGCAACTGATCAATACCACCGGTGGTTACCGCTCGCTCGGTCGCAGCGACAAGGAGGCGGAGAAGATCCGTCGTGACGCCAAGGCAATCGACGATGCGGGCGCTTTCGCGATCGTGATCGAGGGAACGGTGGAGCCGGTCGCCCGGGAGATCACGGGCACGTTGAGCGTTCCCACCATCGGCATCGGTGCTTCTCCGGCCTGCGATGGCCAGGTCCTGGTTGTGGACGATGCGCTCGGCATCTTCACGGATTTCAAGCCGCGCTTCGTCAAGCGTTTCGCCGATCTGGCACCGCAGATCAGCGCTGCCGTTGAGGCTTACGCCGAAGAGGTCAAGGCGCGCACTTTTCCCGGCCAGGAACACACTTTCCAGGTGAAGACCAAGCCGGCCTGAGAAAACCATGATCCGAGGCCTGCTCGACGCCGGATCATGGTTCAATAAAAGCGATCGATTCATCAGCCATATTCAATTGCGCTGAGTGTTCCGGCCGACTAAGCGTGTCCTGATCGGAAGTTCCGCCCGCGACACACTGCTCGCTGCTTTCGCCATGTCTTCTCCGGGGCCGGTTCCCGCTTTCGCCAGGCATGTCTACGTGCGGAGCTTCTGCATGCAGGAGACGGACTTCGTGAACAAACGTGAATTCTTCGAGGGCGTTCGCCAGGGAACGCCGGTGTGCATTTCCGCTGCGCCCTTCGGTGCCCTCTTCGGGGCAGTCGCCGTCGCCAACGGCCAGACGATTGCCGAAGCACTCTTGATGAGCATGACGCTTTTTGCGGGCGCCAGCCAACTCGTCGGCATCGAGCTATTCGGCCAGAAGATCGCCGCCTGGGTCATCGTGCTTTCGATCTTCGCGGTAAATTTCCGCCATATCCTCTATTCCGCGGCGATGGCGCCGTTCGTGCGGCATTTCTCGGCCAGCGAGAAGTTCGTCACGTTTTTCCTGCTGACGGATCCGCAGTTCGCCGAAACCGTCAGGCGCGGCGAAGCGAGGGGAAAGGTGAGCTTTTCCTGGTATCTCGGGTTCGGTCTGGTGATCTACGTGCCCTGGCAGGTCATGACGGTGCTGGGCGCCACGTTCGGCAAACTGATCGGCGATCCCAAGCTGATCGGCATCGACGTGCTCCTGCCGATCTACTTCATGGCCATTGTGCTCGGCTTCCGCAAGCGTGCGAACTTCCTTCCCGTCGTTGCCATCAGCGGCGCAGTGTCGGTGATCGCCTTCCATACCGTCGGCTCGCCCTGGCACGTCAGCATCGGTGCAGTCGCTGGAATGCTGCTTGCGGCAATGCTGCCGGTGAAGCGGAACCCGAAACTGCACGAAGCCGGGCAGGAGGTCTAGAATGGACGGGTTCTTCCATGCCGACATGGTGGCCGTCATCCTGGCCGGCGCAGTGGCGACCTTCCTGACACGCATCGGCGGCTACCTGCTGGTCATGCGGATGAAATCGATTCCGCCGCGGCTGGAGGCTGCATTGAACGCGGTGCCGGCGGCGGTGCTGACGACGCTCGTCGCTCCAGCATTCTTCACCGGCGGGCCCGACGTTCAGGTGGCGATGGCGGCGGCGCTGATTGCGAGCCTGCGATTGTCCAGCCTGCCGATGCTGGCGGTGGGATGGTGCGCCGTCATGTTCATGCGCTACGTGTTTACCGGCTGAAATCAGGCCGCGGCATTGGATCGTCGCGGCCCGTTTGTCGTGGTTCAACTCATTGGTTGGATTAGCCGTGGCTGAAGGGCGATGTGGCGAACACCAACCACTCGCGAACGCCTGCGTCCTCGATCAGCGGCAGCAGCGCCTCGCGCGTCAGTGCGTGATAGGCGTCGAGCCAGTGCAGTTCCTCGCGCGTCAGGAGTTCCGTGACGACGAGGCGCTTGTCGATCGGGCAGAAGGTCAGCGTCTCGAAACCCAGCATGTCGGTGTCGCCACCTTCGATCGGCGCAGCGGGAAGGACGTGGATGAGGTTCTCGATGCGGATGCCGAAACTGCCGGGGCGGTAGTAGCCGGGTTCGTTCGAGAGGATCATGCCGGGCAAAAGCTCCTGTGTCGACAGGCGCGCGATGCGTTGCGGGCCTTCGTGCACGGACAGATAGGAGCCGACGCCGTGGCCGGTGCCGTGCGCATAGTCGGCGCCTGCCTTCCAAAGCGCGATGCGGGCAAGCGGATCGAGGTCACAGCCGCGCGCGCCCTTCGGAAAACGGGCGGTGCTGATGGCGATCATGCCCTTGAGCACGAGAGTGAAGAAGCGCTTGTGCTCGTCGGGAACGCTTCCGATCGCGACAGTGCGGGTGATGTCGGTGGTGCCGTTGATGTACTGCGCGCCGGAATCGATCAGGAACATCGTCCCGTCTTCCAACTTCGCGTCCGTATCCGTGGTCACGCGGTAGTGCATGATCGCGGCATGGGCGCCGGCGCCGGCGATCGTGTCGAAGGAGATGTCCTTCAACGGATTCTGCATCCGTTCGCCGACATTCGCCCGGCAGGCTTCCAGCTTCTTGGTGACCTCGATCTCGGACAGGGTGCCGGGCGTGGTCGAATCGAGCCAGGCCAGGAACTCGACGATGGCCGCGCCGTCCTGAAGATGCGCCTTGGCGGAGCCGGCCAGCTCGACCTCGTTCTTGCAGGCGCGCGGCAGGCGGGCGGGGTCGGCCGCCTCGATGACGGTGCCGCCAGCAGAGCGGATCGCCTCGCCCAGCGCAAACGGTGCCTGATCGGGATCGAGCAGGACGCGCTTGCCCTGGCGCGCGAGCCCTTCCATGCGTCCGCCGAAAGCGGACGGGGTCAGCAGGTCGGCCATTTGCGTGAGGTAGGCTTCTTCCTCGATGCCGGTCTTGCGCTTGTCGATGAAAAGTTCGGCCATACCGTTGGCATGCAGGATGGCGCGTGCGAGCGGGTGAGGGGTGTGCGGCACGTCGCTGCCGCGAATGTTGAAGAGCCAGGCGATCGTCGAGGGGTCGGTGACGGCAAGCGCATCCGCGCCGCCTTCGGAGACCTTCGCCGCCATTTCGGCAAGCTTGTCCTTCGCGAGCTTGCCGGAAAATTCGATCGGCTGGATGCGGACGCGCCCGAGCGGTTCGGCGGGGCGGTCGGTCCAGATCCGGTCCAGCGGATTGTCCGCCAGCAGGACGAGCTTGCCGTTCAGGCTGTCGAGCGCCTTTTCGAGCCTGCGCACCTCGGCGCCGGTATGCAGCCAGGGGTCAATCCCCAGCCGGAAGCCCTTCGGCGCATACTTCGGGATCCACAGATGTGGTGGCTCGCCGACGAGATCCCCGCCCTTGAAGACGCTGCCGTCGACCTGTTCGGCCAGTTGGGTCACGTAGCGCCCGTCGACGAAGACGATCGCCTCGCCGCGCATCACGAGCGCAATGCCGGCAGAGCCGGTGAAACCGGTCAGCCATGCCAGCCGTTCCGCGCTCTTCGGCACGTATTCGCCCTGAAACTCGTCAGCGCGGGGCACCAGAAAACCGTCGATGCGGAGGTCGTCGAAGGTGGCGCGCAACGCATCGGCGCGCTCGCGGCCGAACTGCGGGGTGGAGGTGACGTCGAAACTCTGGAACATGGCTGCTTTCCGGATGAGACTGGATTCGGAGCGGACTCTAGTGCAACTGCCGGCCAAGGGGAATTGAGCGAGCCGAGAAGGATGGTAATAAGCGACAGGAGTGCTCAAAGCTACATGTTGGCGGTCCGCTTCGTGTCGCGGAACAGCCATTGCGGTCGCCTGTGAACTATCGTCGCGGCAGCAAGTGCTTGTGCTTCGGCGGCGCATCGTGTCATTTGGGCGTCCTTCCCTCTGGAGACTGGCACATGATCACGAACAATATGGCCGGACGACCATGGAAAAGATTGGTGTTCATCGCATCCCTTTTCACATGGGTCACATCGGCACCGGCAAACGCCACGCCTGTGCTTGTCGTGGATGCCGACAATCATCAGGTGCTTTATCAGGAGGATGCCGGGGTGCCCTGGTATCCGGCCTCTACGACTAAACTGATGACGGCGCTCGTCGTCTTTGAAGCGCTTCGATCCGGTGAGGTGACGTTGACGACGCCCGTTACCATGACGCGCAACGCGATGAAGCAGGCGTTTCTGGAATCCGGCCTGACCTTCGGGCGGACGATGACACTGGAAGACGCGCTTTTTGCCATGATCGCCGCATCGGCGAATGACGTCGCCGTCGCCCTTGCGGAAGCCGTGGCCCCGGACGAGGCTTCTTTCGTCCGGCGGATGAACGAAGCGGCGGCGCGCCTCGGGCTGACAGGCACCCATTTTTCCAATCCGAACGGACTGTTTGACCGGAACAATTATACGACTGCCCGCGATCTCGCGATCCTTGGCATGGAAGTGGACCGGGTGTTCCCCGAATACCGGCGGTTCTTCATGGCCTCCGCGGTCACGATCGACGGCAAGGAGGTCAAGTCCAACAACCTGCTGCTGACCCGCTTCAGCGGCACTATCGGAATGAAGACCGGGTTCCTGTGCGCATCAGGGCGGAACATCGTCGGGCTGGCCACACGAAATGGCAGGCGCGTGATGGTGGTCGTGCTGGGCGCGACCACGGAACGGGAACGAAACGAACGGTCTGCGCAATATCTGACGCAAGCCTTTGACGGCCGCCTGCCGTCTACCGATGCGGGACTGGTCGACAATCTGCAAAACCGGACCGATGTCGCGCCGCAGGATATGCGCATTCGCCTCTGCACCGACCAGAGTGCGGCCTATGAGGCCAGCCGAGACGCGCTTTATCCGATGGGCCTGCCGGGGCACGAAACCTATTTGCAGGATCAGATCCCCGGACAGGTCCATGCGATCAGTACCTGGGCGAACGACAATGCGGCGGACGTGCCGCGCCCCAGCCCGCGCCCCTCATGACGCCGGCAGCGAGCCTGTGCTGTTCGCCGTGAGAATTCAGATCTTCTCGTAACGTGAGGCTCGAAGTTTCACTATGCGTCATCTGCATGGCTCCCATGCTCAAAAAGCGCTGTGATGAATTTTCGGCTGGGGTATAAAGCGCGCATCGAAGCGAACGCGAAGCGCGTTTGAAACGAAAATAATCGAAAGTTTCGCCGCAAGGCGATCTTGCTAGGTGTTCCGATCAGGCGCTTGCCCGGTCACTCCTCCTCCCTCCTCCGGGTAGGCGTTCGGAACACGTAGGGTCCGCTTGAGCACTCCTCCTCCCAGCTCGCGGGCAGGTCGGGAAACCGGCCCATAGGCGGTGCCTCTGGCACCGCCTTTTCTTTCAAGGCCTCCCGACCGCAACCCTGCGCGGTCGGGAGGCTTTTCTTTTCCCGGGTCCCTACGGTCTGTCGAGATGGATGGTCACCCAGCCGTTGCGCCAGATCGTGCGCACATGGCGCAGGCCCGCGCCGTTATAGGCGGCGATCACCTTCCAGCGCTGGTTTGCGAGGATGCCGGAGAGCACCACCTGGCCGCCCGGTGCCAGGTGCGCGACGAGCTGCGGCGCCATGCGCATCAGCGGGCGAGCGAGGATGTTGGCGATGATGAGGTCGAACGGGCCATGGCGGCGGAAGGCGGTGTGGTGGAAGCCGGGGGCCGTCTCGAGCGTCAGGCCGGTCGCAATGCCATTCTTGCGGACGTTCTCGCGGGCGACCTTTGTGGCGATCGGGTCGATGTCGGTCGCCAGCACCGGAATGGCCGCCAGCTTGCGGACCGCGATTGCCAGCACGCCGCTGCCGGTACCGAGGTCGAGGGCAGAGCGGATCTTTCGCGCGCGCATGACGCTTTCGATCACCTCCAGGCAGCCGGCGGTGGTGCCGTGGTGGCCCGTGCCGAAGGCCTGGCCGGCATCGATCTCGATTGCGATCTCTCCAGCCCGCGCCTTTCCGCGGTCATGCGAGCCGTGGACGATGAAACGTCCGGCGTGCACCGGCTGCAGGCCTTCCAGCGATTTGGCGATCCAGTCGACATCGGGAATGACTTCACGCTGGATTTCCGCCTCGGGAAACGCCGGCCGGAGGAGGTTGGCGAAACGCTCCCGCATGTCCTCTTCCTCGTCCATCATCAGGTAGAGCGAGGCTTCCCAGATGTCGCGCTTCTCGTCGATTTCCATGGTTGCGATCGCGTATCCCTCGTCCTCGAAGGCATCGGTCATCAGGGAGAGAATTGCGTCGGCGTTCTTCTCTGTCGTGGAAATGAAGAGGCGGATTTCGCTCACGGTCGGCTGTTCCTGATTGGCGGGGCTGGCCCGGCGCCTGAAAGATGAGGGCTGCGACATGCGGAGCATCCGGCAGCGCCATGGTCGGCGGCCACGTAGCATGTCCCGCAGCAAGGCGCAAAGAAATCAGGCTGCGGCGAGCCAGGGCGGATGCGGCGTGTCCATTCCGGCGATGCCCTTGAGCAACGCGTCTTCGGCAAAGGGCAGGTGGGACAGAAGCGGCAGCAGGCGGTTGCGCAGCGTCAGCGAGGAGGGCCGGTCCATGGTGGCGATCGCCGTCAGCATTCGCGTCTGGCGCAGCACGCGGCGTACTGCGGGGAGCCGAAGCCTCGGATACTCCTCCTCGCGTCCCTCGGCAATCAGCCAGGCCAGCCAGCAGGCATCCTCGATCCCCAGGTTCATGCCGCGCGCGCCGATCGGCGAATGGATGTGGGCGGCGTCGCCGGCCAGATAGACGCGTCCCTTCGCCATCTCCGGGACATGGCGGAAACTGATCTTGAACTGCGAACGCCAGGTCTGGGCCGCGGGTGTCGCCGGATGGATGATCCGCTCTTCGAAATCGGAATGCGTCGAGATGTAGCGCAGGAGGTTGGTGCGGACCGGGATGCAGGCAAGGACGCCGGGATTGGTGAAGTCGACGCGCGCATGGCTGGCGTCGACGGGCGCATCATAGGCGTAGTCGGCCAGAAAGAATTCGTTCTCCAGCGCGTTTCCCGGAAAGGAGAGCCCGCAGGACCGGCGAACGAGCGAATGCGCGCCATCCGCGCCTATCAGGATCGACGGCTTGACGGTTTCGCCGCTGTCGTCGTCGCGGTGTACCGTCACCTCCGGCGCATCGGTGCCTCCGTTGACGGAAATGACGGCCGTGCGCCATTCCGGCTCGATGCCGAGCACCCGGAGCCGCGCCAGCAACAGGCGTTCCGTCACCCCCTGCGGCAGGATGCTGAGCGCCGGATACTCGCCGCGATACCGGCTCGTCCTGACCGTCAGAAGCGGGGTGCCGAGCGAGGAAAGACGCAGGCCTTCGATCTGCAGGGCCCGGGCCTGGATGTCGGCGGTCACGCCCGATTGGGCCAGCAGCGTCAAGGTTCTGGCATTGATGCCGAGCGCGCGGCTTTCTTCTTCCGCCACCGGCCCGTCGTTTTCGCTGACGATGCGCAGTTTCAGGCCGCGGCGCGCCAGTTCGAGCGCAAGCGCAAGGCCCACAGGTCCCGCGCCGGCGATGAGGATCGAAGTGTCGGCGCGTGAAACCATGATCGGAGATCCCTATCCCTTGATGAGGTTCTCCAGCTTTTGTACGGCAACATCCGGGTTCTCGCCATAGGCGATCGTGCCCCGGAAACGGCCGTCGCGGTCGAGGAGGAAGACGGAGGCGGTGTGATCCATCGTGTATTCTCCGTCCGGCTGTTTCTCGTCGACCGGCACCTTGCGCGCATAGACGCGGAAGCCCTTGACCATGTCCATCACCTTGTCGGCAGGGCCGGAGATGCCGGTGATCCTCTTGGAAACGTTGGAAACATAGTTCTGGACGATTTCAGGGGTGTCGCGTTCCGGATCGACGGTGATGAAGTAGGCCTGCATCTTCGTGCCGTCGGGATCGGTTTTCGAAAGCCATCCGTCTAGCTCGAAAAGGGTGGTCGGGCACACTTCGGGGCAATGCGTGAAGCCGAAGAACAGCGCGGTCGGCTTGCCGGCAAAGGCCTTCTCGGTGATCGGGCTTCCATCCTGCGCAACGAGGGTGAAGGGAACGCCGAACGGTCCCTCGGCAAGTTTTTCATCCGCCCGGTTCAGTTCCAGCGTCAACCAGCCGAGCAGGCCGGCGAGGAGGGCGATAGCGATCCAAAGGGCAATGCGTATGGTTTTCATGGAACGATCCGACATCGGTGACTGCTGGTCCGCGGCTGCGGCCGGCTCCTGTGCTGTCTTTAGTGGCTTGCCGGAGGAGGCGCAAATGTGCCGATCGCCGCATCTCGATTATCGCGAGAATGTGATTGCGCCGCGGGAGCTTAGAAGCACCAGGCGAGGCCGCTTTCGGCCATCGAAAGCAGGATCGCCGAGCCGTGACCGATCCAGCCCGCGAAGGCGATGGCGAGGATTGCGGTCGCAAGCGTTGCCGCAAGGGCCACGGCCAGCGTGAAACTAAGGGACGGGCGGTTCTGTGTCATGCGGGTATCCTAGCGCAACATTTCGTTTGGCGGAATGGTTGCGCTGCTCACAGCGCTCGGCGGACGATTCCAGCGGTTCGGGTGTGCCGGACCGGAGAGTTGGCGGTCTATTTTTAGCGCTTCCTTAATCTATCCTTGCGAATCTCTGAGCGCGTATGGGCCGTGATGGCCTCTCGGGCATGAGGTCCCGTGGCTGTCGAGCCACACGCGCATTTGCGATCCTGCCTCCGAAGTCTGGGAAGAAGCTGAACCATGTCGAATGCCATCAAGCAATCCGGTGCCTATCTCGAAATCGTCTCGTTTCATCTCGGAGACCAGGAGTTCTGCATCGACATCATGGCGATTCGTGAAATCCGCGGATGGGCGCCGGTGACGCCGATGCCGCACACGCCGCCCTACGTGCTCGGGCTGATCAACCTGCGCGGCGCCGTCATCCCCGTAATCGACATGGCCTGCCGTCTCGGCATGAAGCAGACCGAGCCGTCGGAGCGCTCCGCCATCATCGTCACCGACATTGCCGGCAAGCTCGTCGGCCTGCTGGTGGAACAGGTCTCGGACATGATGACCATCAAGAGCGAAGACCTGCAGCCGGCACCCGAGATCATTCCGGAAGCGCAGCGCGCCTTCTGCCGCGGCATCGTCGCCCTGGAAAAGACCATGGTCTGCTTCCTCAACCTCGACACGGTCATCGCCGACGAGCTGGCACAGGCTGCCTGATACGGGCCGCCTGACACGGGCCACCTGACACGGGCCACCTGACACGGGCCGCCTGAGCGACTTCGATCCCCGACGCGTTTCGCAGCCCCGGCCGACCCGCCGGGGTTTTGCATTCCCGGCCAATATGTTCGCAGCATCGGTTCATCAAGTTCTTGATTTCTCATGACGGAATGTTCCATTCTCGCCGCACCGGGATCTTTCCCGGGTGACGGGAGTACCATCATGAAGTGCCTGCTGCTCATCGATCTCCAGAACGGTTTCTGCCCCGGCGGCAATCTTGCCGTGCCCGGGGGAGATGAGGTTATCCCGATCGCCAACCGGCTGATGGAAGAGGGCGGCTATGATCTGGTGGTCGCCTCGCAGGACTGGCACCCTGCCGGCCACGGCAGCTTCGCCTCCAGCCATCCCGGCAGGCAGCCTTTCGAGATGGGAGAACTGAAGGGGCAGCCGCAGGTGCTGTGGCCTGACCATTGCGTCGAGCACACGGACGACGCCGCACTGCATCCCAAGCTCGACCTGAAGAAGATCGACTACATCCAGAAGAAGGGCATGGATCGGCTTGTCGACAGCTATTCGGCCTTTCGCGACAACGACCGTTCCGCCCATACCGGGCTTGCCGATTATCTGAAGGAGCGCGACGTCACCGAACTCGACATCGGCGGGCTTGCGACCGATTATTGCGTCCAGGCCTCGGCGATCGATGCGGTGGAAATGCTTCCGGGCGTGCGGGTCCGTTTCGTCGAGGATCTGAGCCGCGGCATCGACCCGGCCACGATCGCCGTGGCGGAAAGGGCCATGGCGGAGGCGGGTGTTGCGACCGTCCGCGCGTCGCAGATCCTGGCTGAAGCGCGGGGCGCCTGAACGCTACAGGCGGAACAATCTGCAAAGACCGGCATTTTCCCCTTCGAATGCGCGCGACAACAGCGCCCGAAGGGAGAAAAAGATGAAACCGTTTGCAGCTCTTTCGTCCATTCTGCTTGCCAGTGCCATTGCCGTTCCCGCCTATTCGGCGACCCTGATCGATGGCAAGAAGGTGCCGGTGCCGACCCCACGCCCGGTGGAAATGGCCCAGGTGTCGCCTGACACGATGAAGCCGGCGGCACCTGTCCCGGCGCAGCCATCCGACAGCCAGTCCACGGACATGATGAGCACGGGCTCCATCACGCCCAGCGTATCGGGCATCGGTGACTTCCGGGCCGTCGATGTGACCAAGATCGCCGTTCAGCGCGTGGATGAAATCGCCGACGAGGACATGCGTCAGCAATACCGGATGATGGGCGACGACAAGGCCGACGAAGTTCAAAAGCTGCAGTCGGATGTGCGCTCCAACCCGGACCTCGTCGCAGCGCTGGAAGCGCAGCAGGTCAAGGTCGAGCACATCCTGTCAGTCCAACAGAACGGCGACGGCAGCGTGACCTTCATCGTCATGTAAGCAGGTATCGACATCTAAGCGGGAGGTACGCAGCCTTTCGGGAGGAGGGGCCGCAATGGGTCTAGCTTCGGCCGCCTATTGCGGCTTTCCGCTTGTCCACGTGGCGTTGCTTTCAAACAGCGGCACCGTGGAGATCGACATCTTCGCCGAACCCTCGGTCAGTTCGCGGGAGTGGGCGAGATAAATCAGGGTGTCGTTCTTGCGGTCGTAGATCCGCGTCACCACAAGCTTCTTCCAGACCAACGACAGGCTGGACTTGAAAACTTCCTCCCCGCCTTTCGAAAGATCGATGTCGCCGATCGTGACCGGGCCGGTCTGCCGGCAGGCAATGGCGTTGTTGGAGGGATCTTCAAACCAGTTGCCGTTCTTCAGCCGGTCCAGAACGCCGCGGTCGAAATAGGTGATGTGGCAGGTGACGCCTGTCACCTTCGGATCGCTCACCGCATCGACCATGATGTCGTTGCCCATCCAGTCAACGCCAACCTCCCCGACCGTATCGGCCGCAGCGGACGTGGCGAGAAGGGCAAGGCCCGCTGCGAATGCGAAGCGAAGGCGGGAGGCAGTCATGAGCAGGTCTCCGGTTAAGCTATCAGCCTGTTTTCTTTTCTTCAGGTAGGATCGGCGAGACGGTTTGCAATGCGCGCGGAGTGGTGTGCCGTCTGATTACCGCGGTTGCCGCGCAGGTCGACTACGCGCCCTTCGCAGCGGCGATCGTCGCACGGACGGCTTCGGGATCGGTAACGGTCAGTTCATACTCGCGGTCTTTCTCGGTGCCGCCCATGCCGACATGCGGATTTCTGAACGTCATGCCGCTCTGCACGGACCTGAGGGCGGCGAAATGCAGCTCCTTCAGCCCGGTCGCGTCGCGGACGGTCTTGATGTTGTCCGCGTCCAGCGCACCACAGCCCATTATGACGATGCGGTCGCCAGCCTGCTCCACCGTTCGCCGCAGGATCGCGATCCCCTCCAGTGCGGTATCGCGCTGGCCGGAGGTCAACACCCGGTCGACGCCGCAGCGGATCAGCGCTTCCAGCGCCTCGCCGGCATCTTCTGTCATGTCGAAGGCGCGGTGGCAGGTGACCGACATGGGACGGGCGGCGGCAACGAGCGCTTTCGTCCTCACCTCGTCGATGCGGCCGTCCGGCGTCAGGCAGCCGATGACGACGCCCGCCACGCCTTCGGAACGCAGGGCTTCGATGTCGGCGCGCATGGTATCGAATTCGGCATCGGAGTAGAGGAAGTCGCCACCACGGGGGCGAATGATGACGTGGACGGGGATGTGTGCCGCCTTCACGGCTGCGCGAATGGTGGCAGGGCTCGGCGTCAGGCCGCCCTCCATGAGGCTCGCGCAAAGCTCGACGCGATCGGCACCGGCCGCCTGTGCGGCCAGAAAACCGTCGATGCCTTCTACGCAGAGTTCGATAAGCGGTGCCGTCATGAAAAGCCCTTCCCGGTGATTCTCCCGGCACGTTAGGGCGGCGTGCCCGGGCCGGCAAGCATCGCTCTGCATGGGCGGCGGTAAACGCGCCTTGTAGGATGAGCGTGGCGATCTCCGGGACGATAGGTTCAGGCAATGGGTTCCGAGGGAACGACGAGTTTCTGCGGACAACCTTGTGGGACGGCGCGCCCGGTTGGCCGTCCTTGGATCTTTTCTTTCATGCAGTGATTTCGAACCCCTGCCGCATGCGCTAGCTTGCCTCGCCGGCCGGCCTTCGGTCGGCAAAGAGAGACTAGCAGGGGACGAGCGCCGAATGGATGACATCACGAGCCTTTCCGCAACGACGCTTTCGCGTGCCATCCATTCCCGCCACGTCAGTTGCCGGGCTGTGATGGAAGCCTATCTCGCCCGGATCGAGGCGCTGAACCCGAAGGTGAACGCGATCGTCAGCCTTCGCGATACGGCGCCGCTTCTTTCTGAAGCGGATGCGGCGGACCGGGCGCTGTCTGCGGGACAGACCCGCGGCTGGCTGCACGGGATTCCCTTTGCGGTGAAGGACCTGTCCGAGGCGAAGGGCCTGCGCTGCACCTACGGATCACGCAGCTACCGCGACTACGTGCCGGACTTCGACGACATCCACGTGGAGCGGATCCGTGCAGCAGGCGCAATCGTCATCGGCAAGACCAATGCGCCCGAGATGGGGCTTGGGTCGCACACCTATAACGGCGTTTTCGGCGCGACGCGGAATCCCTACGACCTCGGCCGAAGTGCCGGCGGCTCTTCGGGAGGTGCCGGGGCTGCGCTTGCGACGCGGATGGTCGCCGTTGCCGACGGCAGTGACATGATGGGTTCGCTGCGCAACCCGGCCGCCTTCAACAATGTCGTCGGCTTTCGTCCGAGTTTCGGCCGGGTGCCGTCGCTGGGAAGCGAGCTCTATCTCGGCCAGCATGCGGTCAACGGGCCAATGGGGCGCTGCGTTGCTGACGTGGCGGCGCTGCTTTCGATCCAGGCCGGATACGATGCGCGTGATCCGCTATCTCTCCCGGATGAGGCGTTGCGGCTCGAGGCGCGGAAGGACTGGTCCGGCGTCCGGATCGGCTGGCTTGGCGACTATGGCGGGCATCTGCCATTCGAGCCGGGCGTTCTGGAACTCTGCCGCGACGCAATGACCGTCTTTTCCTCGCTCGGCGCTTCGGTCAGCGACGTGACTGCCCGTTTCGAGATGGAACGCCTCTGGTGGGGGTGGCGCACCTATCGTCATTTTCTCGTCGCGGGCGGACAGGCCGCGGACTACACCGATGGGGACAAGCGGGCGGAGATGAAGCCGGAGATGATCTGGGAGATCGAGAACGGACGGGCGCTGTCCGCCGCCGACGTCCTTGCCGCTTCCGCGATCCGCAGCGACTGGTATCGGCATGTCCTCGAACTGTTCGAGACGAACGATTTTCTGGTTCTTCCGGCAGCGCAGGTCTTTCCGTTCGACGTCGACCTCGACTGGCCGAAGGAGATCGCGGGTCGATCGATGGATACCTATCACCGCTGGATGGAGGTGGTCATCGGGCCGACGATGGCGGGGCTGCCGGTCGCGGCCATGCCGGCCGGGTTCGGCACGGCCGGGCTTCCTGCCGGCATCCAGATCATCGGCCGTCCGCGTGCCGATATGGCCGTGCTGCAACTGGCGGCGGCCTATGAGGCCCGCACCGACTGGCTGCAGCGCATGCCGGCGGTTGCCTGAACCGGGGCGGACCGCGCTTTGTGATTTGTCGCGGTCGTAGCTGCGGCGTATCTTTCTCCGCCCGGCCTGTGCCGGGGCGCAATCGGGAGGAAGCCATGGGCCGCAGATACATAGACTGCCGGGAGTTTCCGAGCGAAATGAAGTGCACGATCGCCATATCCGCCGACACCGAAGAAGAGCTGGTCGATGCGGCAGTCCTGCACGCCGTCACCGTGCATGGCCATGATGACACGCCTGCATTCCGGGCGGAAATCCGACACGCCATCCATGACGGCATGCCGCCGCTGAAAGTTGCCTGACCCTTTGCGGTAGCGCGCCAGGATTGTCTCAGCATCCCGTCGTCGCCCTGTGTGGCGCCGACGGAGGCGGGTGCTTGTCGGCCAGAGACCGCCATCGGAGACATCGGCTGGCAAAAAACTTTCCGCGTTAACCGTCGCCGATAGCGGTCGTATCAAAAAAAATTCTGCGCCGATTTAAGCCGTCCGACCCTGTTGAAATCGTTCGGTGTTTCGCCGTCCGGATTATGCCCGGCGGAGCGTTGGCGCGTGTTTTGTCAAGCCGCGTAAACCAATTGCTTACCATAGTTTGACATCAATTTGGTCATTGTTTCGACCAGCATGCATGGCACGGGGCGCCCGGAAATCGGCGCTTTGACGCCTTCGTGTCGGTCCCGACGGCAATCCGTTCGATTGGCGCCGGATCGAGTAACGCGTACCATGGGTAGCGAGTACTATGGCGTCAGTCGTTGTCGCGTGCAGTAAAATTTCGCCCAGCTTCGGCGGGCTTTTCTTCCTCAGAAAACCGCGCGGCATCGCTCTTGCCGCGATTGGAGCCTGCCTCTCGGTTGCGGCCGGAGCCTGGATCGTCGCGGCGCTAGCGACCGTTCAGACGATGACGCCGGCGGCGGGCAAGCAGGGACGTCTGCAGGCTTCGCTCGATCTGCCGACCGTGGCGCGTGCGCTGCCGGTGGAGCGGAACATTCGCGTCCGCAAGTTCGCCCGCCTGTCGAAGACGCCGGCCGACCAGTTGTGGCCCGCAGGGCTGACGGTGGCGGTGATCAAGGACCATTACGACAAGCGCCAGGCGCAAACGGTCGCCCGGATCGAGCGCGAGACGGAAAAGACGGCGAAGGCTTATGCGGTCGCGGCTGCATCGCGGACGAAGGCCGGGACAATCGCCGAGGCAAATGCGAGCGTCCAGCCGACGCTGGTGTCTGCACTGGTCGATCCCGACGTTACCCGCGCCTCCGTTTCCGGCAAGCCCTTCAGCCTCGTGATGGCGGAAGAAGCGCGCGATGCCGTGGCGGCCCTTCCCGATACGATCCCGCTGCCGGAGGCGCGTCCGAAGGCGCTTGCGAAGATCGTCGAGGAGAAGCCGAAAAACCCGCGTGCCAAGCCGGCTGCCCGCGAACTTGCCTATGCGAGCCCGGCCCAGGTCGACAGCGACGACGAGATGCGCGAGACCAAGCCCGGTCTGTTCGGCGGACAGCGTAAACGGTCGCGCGGCCGCACGGCCTATTACGATATTTCCGCGGGCGTCGTGCACCTGCCTAACGGCGAACGGCTGGAGGCGCATTCGGGCATCGGCAAAATGCGCGACAATCCGAAATACGTTCACATGAAGATGCGGGGCTCCACGCCTCCCGGAACGTTCAAGCTGACCATGCGCGAGAGGCTCTTTCACGGTGTCGAAGCGCTGCGCATGACCCCTGTCAACGGCGTGCATCCACATGGACGCACCGGGCTTTTGACCCATTCCTACCTGCTCGGCCGCAATGGCAATTCGCACGGCTGCGTTGCCTTCAAGAACTATCCGCGCTTCCTCGCCGCCTTCAAGCGTGGGGAGATCGATACGCTGGTGGTCGTCCCGAGCATGTCTTCCGGAAAGACGCGGCTCGCCTCGCTGTTCGGTGGAAAAGGCTGAGGCGCGAGGAAGTAACGACAACCCGCGATCCCGCGCGCGGCGGTCCCATGCCGGCAACCGTCGCCCCTGCGAGGCTCATCGGACGACCCCGTGCCGCATGCGCCATACGATCAGGGCCATCAGTAAAAGGGCGCCGCACTTGAGTGCGACGCGGACGCGGCCATATCTCTGATCGACGCATGCTCCTGCCTTCGGATCGGTCCCGATTCAAAGGCTTGCGCTATGCCATGAACAACCGGCGCAAAATCGCGAAGAAGCCGGGAGGCTTCGGCGCGAGAACGGCACGAATCTGGGCCGCGGCGGTGCCGGCACTGACAGCCGAACCGTAGTGGCAGTAGCAGATGACCTCGTGCAATTCGTCGTCCGACAGCTCGAAGAACCGGCGAGCCTCGCCATACGTATCATCAGCCAGCCCAGCCGACCGCAGCACCGGATCGGCGAATGCCACCGAAATCGGCGAGCCGTCGCCGCGCATGTTGGCGCGAACGCTTGGCGACTGATGTTCCGTCTGACGCAAGGTCGAAAGATGCCAGTGCGGATTCTTCTCCAGGAGTTCCGCCCAGCGTTCCAGGCGCTCCGTGCGCGTCATGGTCTGAGCTGGAAAGGACTCGACTTCCGCAACAAGCCGCAGTTGTTCGACTGTTTGATGCTTCATCTTGGACTCCCATGTAGAGGATGGTTGTTCCGCCCCCGATGCTCATGCAGCCCCACTCAGATAGCGTGAACCCATTGGCCGCGGATGTCCAATCACGATAGGAGAACGCCGGTTCTTTCGGCGATTGCAGGCGAGGGCGGGTTCGGTCGTAGGACCAACGTCCGGCCATGGGCCCCGTATTCGGCTTACGCGTGGGAACGCGATGGTTATGCCTTGCGCTTGGGGCGGCTCCCGCCGGGGCCCGCTACATCTTCATGATACCCGACATGCTGCAACGAGGCTACGGCCTGCGGACCGATGCGGCCGGTCACCGGACCTTGATCCGATGCGCGGGAACCCGGAAGATCCCGCGACATCGCTGATGGAGCCTGCGCCGGCGAGAGCGGGGAATCACACCGGCTGGACGAAGCCGTCCAGCACGCGCTTCTGCCCGGCGCGGTCGAAGTCGATGGTCAGCTTGTTGCCCTCGATCGCCGCGATGTTGCCGTTGCCGAACTTCAGGTGGAAAACCCGATCGCCGACCGAGAAGCGCGAAGGCTCCGTGGTGGTGGACTTGGCGACGAGCTCGCCCTCGATGGTACGGGCGCGCGGGCCGCTCTCGCCATAGCCGATGCGCTCGATCGCATGGCCGGAGCGGTTGCCCCAGTTGTCGCGGGTGGCGTCCGTCCTGTTCGCCTGTGCGCGGCGCCAGCCGGGGGTAGAATAGGCATTCTGGAAGGGCTCCTGCTTGTCGAAGCGCGACTGGCCGTAGCCGCCCCGCCCGTAGCCGCCATAGGACTGCTCCGTCTCTGCGACTTCGACATGGGCTTCCGGCAGTTCGTCGAGGAAGCGCGAGGGAATGGTCGATTGCCAGAGGCCATGGATGCGACGGTTGGAGACGAACCAGATGTGGCAGTTGCGCTTGGCGCGGGTGATGCCGACATAGGCGAGCCGCCGCTCTTCCTCCAGTCCGGCACGGCCGCCCTCGTCGAGCGCGCGCTGGTGCGGGAACAGCCCTTCCTCCCAGCCGGGAAGGAACACGGTCTGGAATTCCAGCCCCTTGGCGGAATGCAGCGTCATGATCGAGACGGCGTCGAGATCCTCGTTCTGCTCGGCATCCATCACCAGCGAGACATGTTCGAGGAAGCCGCGCAGGCTTTCGAACTGCTCCATCGACCGGATCAATTCCTTCAGGTTTTCCAGACGACCCGGGGCCTCGGCGGACTTGTCGTTCTGCCACATCGCGGTATAGCCGCTCTCGTCGAGGATCTGTTCGGCGAGCTCGGTATGGGGAAGCGTTTCCAGCAGCGTCGACCAGCGCTTGAAGTCGGCCACGACGTCGAAGAGCGCCTTGCGGGCCTTCGGCTTCAGCTCATCCGTCTCGATGATGTCGCCGGCCGCCGCCAGCATGGGAATCTCGCGGGCGCGGGCATAGTCGTGCAGGTTGCGAACGGTGGTGTCGCCGAGGCCGCGCTTGGGCGTGTTGACGATACGCTCGAAGGCGAGGTCGTCGGCCGGCTGGCACACCAGGCGGAAATAGGCCATGGCATCGCGGATCTCGAGACGCTCGTAGAAGCGCGGGCCGCCGATGACGCGGTAGTTGAGGCCGAGCGTGACGAAGCGGTCTTCGAACTCGCGCATCTGGAAGGAGGCGCGCACGAGGATCGCCATGTCGTTGAGATTGTGGCGTTTGCCGTTGCGGTCCGGCCGCTGGAGGCTTTCGATCGCTTCGCCGATCGCTCGCGCCTCCTCCTCGCTATCCCAGGCGGCATGAACGACGACCTTTCCGTCCTCCGGATCGTGGCGGTCGGTGAAAAGCGTCTTGCCCAGCCGGTCCTCGTTATGGGCGATCAGGTGGCCCGCAGCGCCGAGGATGTGGGCGGTGGAGCGGTAGTTGCGCTCAAGCTTGATCACCTTGGCGCCGGGAAAATCCTTCTCGAAGCGCAGGATGTTGTCCACCTCCGCCCCGCGCCAGCCATAGATCGACTGGTCGTCGTCGCCGACGCAGCAGATGTTGATCTGCTGCTTTTGGCTTGCGCTCACGGCCGCATCGCGCCTGCCGGCGCTGGCCTGCGCGGACGCGGGCGAAACGTCGCCCGGCCAGCTGCCGCTGGCTTGTTCGCCATCGCCATTGGCTGCGCGGGCGCTGGGTGAGCGTTGCGCCAGGAGCCTGAGCCACATGTACTGGGCGGTGTTGGTGTCCTGGTACTCGTCGACCAGGATGTAGCGGAACTTCTGGTGATACTCGCGCAGGATGTCGGGATGGGTGCGCAGGATGCGGATCGGATGCAGCAGCAGGTCGCCGAAGTCGCAGGCGTTCAGCGTCTTCAGGCGGTTCTGGTAGGCTGTGTAGAGTTCGCGGCCCTTGCCGTTGGCAAAGGCGCGGGCGTCGCCCTCGGGGATCTGCGCGGGGTCCAGCCCCTTGTTCTTCCAGGTGTCGATCATGCCGGCGAACTGCTTGGCCGGCCAGCGCTTGTCGTCCAGCCCCTCGGCCTGGATGATCTGCTTGATCAGGCGGACGACGTCGTCGGTGTCGAGGATGGTGAAATCAGACCGCAGACCCGCGAGTTCGGCATGGCGGCGCAGCAGCTTGACGCCGATCGAGTGGAACGTGCCGAGCCAGGGCATGCCCTCGACGGCGCCGCCGACCAAAAGGCCGATGCGCTCCTTCATCTCGCGCGCGGCCTTGTTGGTGAAGGTCACGGCGAGGATCTGCGAGGGGAAGGCGCGGCCGGTGGCGAGGATATGGGCGATACGGGTCGTCAGCACCCGGGTCTTGCCCGTGCCGGCGCCGGCGAGCACGAGGACCGGCCCGTCCAGCGTCTCGACCGCCTCGCGCTGCTCGGGATTCAGCCCAGAGAGATAGTCGGGCACACGGTGCTGGTCGCGGGCAGCCATGGCGCGCGCGGCAATGCCGCCGCCAGCCGGGCTGCCGGTCTTTTGGTTCGGGGCAGGAGGCTTCCGCAACGCCGGATCGTCGTCGTCGAAGAAGGGAATATCGTCATAACCGCTCATCATGCGGCTCAATGTAGTGATTCGGGGGCGAAAGGCCAGTTACGCGTTCTTCTTTTATTCCGCGCATGTCGTCCATGCGGGTGCGGAATGGTGCCGCCCGCGTCTCGTCCGGACGCGGGCAGGCTACTGGCGCCGTTACTGGCGCGGTTACTGGCGAACGACGATCCGCGCGTGGTAGGGCACGCGATTGTAGAGGTCGATGACGTCCTGGTTCATCAGGCGGACGCAACCGGAAGAGACGGCCTTGCCGATGGAGCGCCATTCGGGGTTGCCGTGCAGGCGATACAGCGTGTCCTGCCCGTTCTGGAAGATATAGAGCGCGCGGGCGCCGAGCGGGTTTTTGAGGCCCGGTGCCATGCCGCCGTTCTCGATCGAATATTTTACGAGTTCCGGCTGGCGCGCGACCATCTCGTTCGGCGGCTTCCAGCGGGGCCAGGGCTGACGCCAGTGGATCGTGCCTTCGCCTTCCCAGGAAAAGCCGTCGCGGCCGATGCCGACACCGTAGCGCATGGCGGTGCCGCCCGGCTCGACGACGTAGAGGAAGCGGCTCGGCGTATCGACGACGACCGTACCAGCGGGTTCGCCCGTCGGATCGGCGACCCGTTGGCGGTAATATTTAGGATCGATCTGCTGGTAGGGGATAGCCGGGATCGTGAAGCCGCCATCCTCGACGGGACCGTACATGACGTCCAGCTCCGCAGCGGTCGGCGGCACGATTGGCCGCCGCGGCGCCACGGGGAGGGGAGCTCTGCCCCCGGCGGGACCGGTGGTGGTGCAACTGGCAAGTATGGCGGATGCGGCAGCGAGAACGAAGGCTCTGCGTGACGTCAGGAATTCGGCGGACATTTCAGGAAGTGTCTTTCGGGTGAAATTGCACGTGTGAACAATGCCTAGCGGCGTTCTCCGCGCCATGACAATACGGCGGGCCCATCACATCTCCGTCATAGGGCGACGGAGACCGGCACCGATGCAAAGGCGCAACAAAGCCGCCCGCTCGGTTGCTTCAGGCAGATCAATAGCATGCGCGACGCCTTGATCAATTGCGGTCGGCGTCGAAGGCGGCGTCCACCGGCAGCTGCAGAGCCGTCGCGAGTTGGTTGGTCTTGCCGGCCAACGAAATGATGGCGAGAAGTTCCGCATGCTGCGACGGGCTCATGCCCTTGGCCTTTGCCGCTGCCGTGTGCGAGTGGACGCAGTAGCTGCAGCCGTTCGTCACCGAGACCGCGATATAGAGCATCTCCTTTACCAGCGGGTCCAGCGTCGACGGCGTCGCCATGACGGCCTTCACCTCCCGCCAGGTGCTTTCCAGCAGGGCCGGGTCGAAGGCGAGGTAAAGCCACATGTTGTTGATGAAATCGGACTTGCGCGTCGCCCGGATGTCGTCGAACACCGCCTTTACGCGGGGATCCGCCTCGAGATCGGCTGCCGGTCTGATCGTGCTCATGGGCTCGTGCTCCTTTCATGCCTGATGTGATACCGGTCATGCCTGATGCGATACCGGCGGCGGCGGGGGGCCGACGCCGGTGCGCCTTCTTGCGTTAGACCAGCGCCAGAACGCGTGCGGGGCCGCCCGTGCCGCCGCGCACCTTCGGCGCGCCGACCACGAGCGTGGCGCCCTTCGCCGGCAGCTTGTCCAGGTTTGCTACCGCTTCAAGGCCCCACCGGCCTGCGGGCAGCCAGGTGTTGTGGGTCGCAAAGTCCGGCGAAATTCCATGGTCGAGGGACAGTGTGTCGACCGCGATGCCGGCGGCTTTGGTTTCCAGCAGGGCCTGGACGGCCTCGACGTGGAAGCCGGGGAAATGCATCTTGCCCTCGGCATCCGCATTGCGGAACTTGTCTGTGCCGAGATGGGCCGACCAGCCGGAATTCAGGGCGACGCAGGCATTGTCGGGAATTTCGCCGTTCGCGGCGATCCAAGCCTTGATGTCTTCAGGTGTCAGCTGGGCATCGGGATCGGCTGCAGCCTTCTCCCTGATATCGATGACGGCCAGAGGCACCACGAGGTTTTCGACCGGAATTTCCGCGACCGACAGCCCGTCGGCCGAGAAGTGCAGAGGGGCATCCATGTGCGTGCCGGTATGCTCGCTGTAGCGCAGTTCGAACAGGTTGAACGTATGCT
The DNA here is from genome assembly GCF_013378445.1 of Mycoplana rhizolycopersici. Lineage (GTDB taxonomy): Bacteria > Pseudomonadota > Alphaproteobacteria > Rhizobiales > Rhizobiaceae > Mycoplana > Mycoplana rhizolycopersici. Next base: position 43,838 of record NZ_JABXYK010000008.1, on the reverse strand, counting down.
CCTTGAAATTGAATTTCTGCTCGCGGAAGAACTGCTGCGGGCCGAAGAACGTGGGAAACTCCTCGTAGAGTTCGTGGGTCAGGTCGGTTACGCTCGCAGGCGCTGCCGCGATCGCCGGGCTGAGCGCGCCGGTGCCCACTGCGGCGGCCGTCACCGCTCCCGCGGCGGCGGCTCTAAAGAGGCCGCGGCGCGAGAGCATGTTGGTCTTTATCGATTCGATGACGCATGCGTTGCACATTCAAATTCCCCTTCCATCAATATATTTTAACTGTCTAATAAATAGGCGGATACTGGCCGCCGGGAGGAACGCTAGCAACAAGCCGGCGCATGGTCCAGACGCCGGCATTCCAGCCATTGCGGAGGGTGGAGAACGGATTTTCCAGCAATTCTTACAATTACGTAATGTTGGTATTCTTTCATTGCCGGTTCAGGGCCAAAACACGATACTTGGTCCGATCGGCGAACCGCTCTGGAAGCGGACAGCCAAGTTATGTCCGGAGTCCTGAATGCGCATTTGGAAGCAACTGCTGGTCAGCCTTGCCGTGGTCGGCGTTGGCGTTCTCGTCTGGGGCCGTCTCGCCCCGGGGGCCGCCGACACGTTGAAGGCAGCGGGAATTCCGGCTGGCCTGGTTGCCTGGGTTGCGCCCGCAGACAGCACGGCAGAGAAGGGCGGCGCTGCCCGTCGGCAGAGTGGCGGTTTCGGTGGCCCGATGCTGGTTGTGACGAAGCCGGTGGCTTTTGCGGTGGTAAACGACCGCCTGAACGCGATCGGCGATGGCGAAGCGATCCGCAGCGTCGTTGCGACGCCGTACTCGACGGGGAACCTGACGGACGTGTTCGTCAAGTCGGGCGACAAGGTGACATCGGGGCAGGTGATCGCGCGGCTGGACAATGACGAGCAGCGGATCGCAGCCGATCAGGCCCGGCTGACGCGCGACCGTGCGGCCGACAAGGTAGAGCGCTACGAAAACCTGAAGCGGGCAGCGGCCGTAACTGACGTGGCAATCCAGGATGCCCGCGACGAACTGAAGGCGGCGGAACTGGCGCTGCAGAAGGCCGAGCTCGACCTTAGCCGCCGCGATATCAATGCGCCCTATGACGGTGTCGTCGGCATCATCTCCGTCAATCCCGGAGACTATGTTACAACCTCCAGCGAAATCGCGCGGGTGGACGATCGTTCGGAAATCCTGGTCGATTTCTGGGTGCCGGAGCGCTTCGTCAACAAGATCCGCGTGGGTGGCCCGGTTTCGGCGACCGCAATTGCCCGGCCGGGCGAGGTGTTCACCGGTTCGGTGGAGGCCGTGGACAACCGTATCGACCAGGCGAGCCGTACGCTGCGCGTCCGTGCAAAAATCGACAATCCGGAAGACGTCCTGCGCGCCGGCATGTCGTTCTCGGTATCGATGCAGTTTGCGGGCGATCGCTACCCGAGCGTCGATCCGCTGGCGCTGCAGTGGAGCGCCGAAGGCTCCTATGTCTGGCACATCGTCGGTGAAAAGGCGGAGAAGGTTCCGGTCCTCATCATCCAGCGCAATCCCGACAAGGTTCTCGTCGATGCCAAGCTTGCCGAGAACGACATGGTCGTTACCGAGGGGCTGCAGCGCCTGCGTGACGGCAGCGATGTCAAGGTCATGGGGGCCACTGCAGCACCCGCCCAGCCCGCCGTAGCGGAGGGCACGTGATGGGCAACGGCGGGGCGGATAACCACAGCCAGACCGGGCAGACCGGATTTACCGCACTTTTCGTTCGCCGGCCGATCTTTGCGCTCGTTGTCAACACGCTGATCGTTGTTGCCGGCCTTGCCGCCTTCAACGGCGTCGAAATTCGCGAGCTTCCCTCGGTTGATCAGCCCGTGATCAGCGTCTCGACCGAGTTCGAGGGGGCTTCACCCGAAACGGTGGACCGCGAACTGACCGATGTGATCGAGGGTGCGGTGTCGCGGGTACAGGGCATCAAGGACATCTCGGCGACATCCTCGTTCGGCCAAAGCCGCGTGACGCTTCAATTCAGCGATACCACCGATGTCAGCCAGGCGGCGAACGACGTTCGTGACGCGCTTGGGCGCGTGGCCAACCAGATACCCGATGGCGCAGAGGAGCCGCGCGTCGTCAAGGCGGATGCGGACAGCCAGCCGATCATGCGGCTGGCTTTGACTTCCGACCGGCTGTCGATGGAAGACCTGACGCTATTGGCGGAAAACGAGGTCACCGACAGGCTGGCTGCGGTCGAGGGCGTCGCCGATGTGAACGTTTACGGCGAACAGGAGAAGGTGTTCCGCGTCGACATCGACCAGGCCAAGCTTGCAAGCCGCGGACTGACGATCGCCGACCTCAGCACGGCGCTGCAGACCGCTTCCTTCGACGTGCCGGCCGGATCCTTGACCAGTGTGAACCAGGATCTCACGGTCCGCGCGACGGCGGATCTCGCAACGCCCGAGGATTTCGAGAACCTGCTGCTGCAGAACCGCGTGCGGCTGGGTGACATCGCCACGATCACGCTCGGACCGGACGACGGCACCACGGCATTGCGATCGAACGGCCGGCCGGGAATCGGCCTTGGCATCGTCCGTCAGGCGCAATCCAACACGCTCGATATTTCGCAAGGCGTCCGCGCGACCGTCGAGCAGCTCAAGGGCATCCTGCCTGAGGGTACGGAACTGCGCGTGACGAGCGACGACGCCGTGTTCATCCAGGGCGCGCTGCATGAGGTCGAGATCGCGCTGGCGGTCGCCGTCATCATCGTCACGCTGGTGATCTATCTGTTCCTGCTCGACTGGCGCGCAACGCTGATCCCGACCATCAGCATGCCGATCGCGCTGATCGGCACGCTGGCGGCGATCTATCTCGCCGGCTTTTCGATCAACATCCTTACCCTGCTTGCGATCGTGCTTGCGACCGGCCTCGTCGTGGACGACGCGATCGTCGTGCTGGAGAACATCGTGCGGCGGCGGGCCGAGGGGCTGGGGCCGCGCGCAGCAGCCGTGCTCGGTACGCTTGAGGTTTTCTTCGCCGTCATCGCGACGACGGCTACGCTGTGTGCGGTCTTCGTGCCGCTGTCCTTCCTTCCGGGGCAGACGGGGCGGCTTTTCCGCGAATTCGGCTTCGTGCTGGCATTCTCACTCATCCTTTCGGGTTTTGTGGCGCTGACCCTTTGCCCCATGCTCGCCTCGCGCATGCTGACAAAGGAATCGGCCGAGCACGGGCACGGCGGCATCCTCGGGCGCATCGGAACTTTCGCCTCCGGATTCTATCGCAGAACGCTGCGGGCCTGCCTGAATGCTCCTCTCGTCGTCTACGTGGTCGCCCTGCTGTTCACCGCCTTCGGTGCGGGAGCATTCCTGACGCTGAAATCGGAACTGACGCCGAACGAGGACCGTTCGCTGGTGATGATGCGCATCAACGCGCCGCAGGGCGTCTCGCTGGAATACACGCAGGAGCAGATGCGGCTGATCGAGGAGAAGCTGAAGCCGCTCTATGACAGCGGCGAGATCGTCAACATTTACTCAATCTCCGGTCAGGGCGGTTCGGCCAATAGCGGCTTCATGGTGCTGACCCTTGCGCCTTGGGAGGAACGCGAGCGCACGCAGCAGCAGATCGTGACCGATATCAATGCCGCCACCGCCGACGTGCCGTCGGTTCGCGCCTTTGCGATCCAGCCGAACAGCCTCGGCATTCGCGGCGCCGGGAGCGGCCTGCAGGTCGCCCTGATCGGCAACAACTACCAGAAGCTTGGCGACGCGGCGGCCGAACTGGTGCGCAAGATCGAGGACAGCGGCCGGTTCGAGAACGTGCGGCTGAACTACGAGGCGAACCAGGCGCAGCTATCCGTTACCATCGACCGCGAACGCGCATCCGATCTCGGCATCGATATCAACGGGCTTTCCTCCGCGCTGAAGGCGGTGATCGACGGCTCCAGCGTCGTCGACGTCTATGTCGAGGGGCAGGCCTATCCGGTGCTCATCTCGTCCACCACCAATCCCGTCAACGATCCGACCGACCTTGAAAACATCTTCCTGAAGACGAAGGACGGCAAGATCGTGCCGATGTCGTCGATCGCCACGCTCAAGGAGCAGGCGGTGGCGCCGCAGCTTGCGCGCGACCAGCAGCTTCGTTCCGTGTCGCTGTCGGCCGGGCTGAAGGATGGTCTTGCGCTCGGCGAAGCGCTGAAAATGGTGCAGCAGATGGCCGAGCCGCTGTTGCCGGAAGGCTCGCGGCTGCTTCCCATGGCTGAGGCGGCGACGCTCGGCGAAAACGCCAACGGTCTCATGATCACCTTCGGCTTTGCGATCGTCATCATCTTCCTGGTCCTCGCGGCGCAGTTCGAAAGCTTCGTCAGCGCCGTGATCATCATGACGACGGTGCCGCTGGGGCTCGCCTGCGCCGTGTTCGCCATGATCCTGACCGGGACGTCGCTGAACATCTACAGCCAGATCGGGCTGGTGCTGCTCGTCGGCATCATGGCCAAGAACGGCATCCTGATCGTGGAGTTCGCCAATCAGTTGCGCGACCGCGGCCAGGATGTGCGAAGCGCCATCGAGAACGCCTCCAATACCCGCCTGCGGCCGGTGATGATGACCATGATCGCCACCGTCGTCGGCGCGCTGCCGCTGGTTCTGGCGAGCGGGGCGGGCGCCGAGGCGCGCATCTCGCTCGGCTGGGTGCTCGTCGGTGGCCTCGGTCTTGCCGCCGTCGTGACGCTCTACCTGACGCCTGTGGCCTATCTCACCATCGCGCGCTTCACCAAGCCGCATGCGGACGAGGAGCACAGGCTGCAGGGGGAAATGGAAGCCGCTGCCAGAATGAAGCTGAAGCCGGTCGAAGTGGAAGACCGAAGCCTGGCGCCGCCACCGGCGCAGGCGGCGGAGTGATCGGGCATTCCAATCTTGCATTCCTGAATGAAGCTTTCGAGGCGCTGCCGATAAACAACGGCAGCGCCTTTCGTGTTTCGTTGCACAAATTTCATCGAGCACCGCTACCACGCGTTAGGATTAAGACCGTATGCAAGGCCTTGTGACGACTGTCTTTCTGCCGCCAACAGGACGCTCAGACTTGTGGGGTGGCTGCTCGCATCGATGGTCGCGCAGGTGAAGACTGGCCATTTCGGGCCGTTCAGCAAGGGGCACCGGGATGGTGAAATTCAAGACTTCGACTGGTTCGGTGACCGTCCAGAACTGGGGCTATGCCCTGCAGGGGCTCAACGGCAAACCCGCCAGTGCCGATCTGCTTGCATCGGCCACGCATGATCTTCTGGTGATCGATTCGTCGCGGGACGGTACCAATGGCGGCCGCTTTTTCCACGACGAGATCGCCCGCATGAAGGACGGTATGGGCGGGCGTTCCGTCGTCGTCTCCTACATCTCCATCGGCGAGGCCTCGGATTATCGCGACTACTGGCATAAGAACTGGACGGTCGGCGGCGAGGCGCCCGGCAAGCTCACCGGCAAGGCGCCGGACTGGCTCGGGCCGCTCAATCCCGATTGGCCAGAATCGCGCAAGGTTCGCTACTGGGACAAGGACTGGCAAAAGATCATCTTCAACGACAAGAAGACCGGGGATCTCGACGCCATCGTCAAGGCAGGCTTCGACGCTGCCTATCTCGATATCGTCGACGGCTACTATTTCTGGGGCGCGGAAGTCTCGGCCAAGGACAGGGAGGCGGGCGATCCGAAGAACGTCAAGCAGGCAGCCCAGCGGATGGTCGATTTCATCGTCGCGCTGACCGATCATGCACGCGAGACCAATCCGGACTTCTTCGTCATCCCGCAGAACGGCGCCTGGATCATCAACGACCTCGGCTCCGACACCGCGCGGAAGAAGGCCTATCTGGACGCCATCGGCGCCATCGCGGTGGAGGACGTCTACTATGGCGGCGATGCCGACGAGAACAATCCCCTCAATCCGGACGAGGAGACGATCGAGGTCCTCAAACGGGACTTCCTGGACAACGGCAAGCCGGTGTTTGCAGTCGACTATATCGACGGCAGCAAGCGCGTCGCCCAGTTCGACAAGCTGGCGTTGAAAGACGGCTTCATCCCGTTCGCAGCACCCGAGCGCGATCTCGATCGCCTCGTCGGCACCTATGACGGCAGCCCGGCCTATATCCGCCCGACCGCCAAGGCGGATACGCTGCGCGGTTCCAATCTCTCTGACCGGATCGACGGATGGGCGGGCGACGACAGCATCTACGGACGCGGCGGCGATGACACATTGCTGGGCGGCCGCGGCAACGATCGGCTGAGCGGCGGCAGCGGCGAGGACCGGCTTCATGGCGGTTCCGGCAGGGACGTGCTTCTCGGCGGTACCGGCGATGACCGGCTCTACGGACAGGCGGGCAACGACAGGCTTTCCGGCGGTGCCGGCAACGACAGGCTTTCGGGCGGCGACGGCAACGACCGGCTGAGCGGCGGAGCGGGAAAGGATGTCCTGACCGGCGGATCGGGCAGCGACCAGTTCGTTTTCGACACTCGGCCTGGCAAGGCCAATGTCGATACCATCAGGGACTTCGACGTTTCCGAAGACCGGATTCTTCTCGATCACGACATCTTCGCGAAGCTGAAAGTTGGCGCGCTCTCGGCTTCGGCCTTCGTCATCGGTGCAAAGGCGACGGATGCCACGGACCGGATCGTCTACGACAGCAAGTCCGGCGCGCTTTCCTACGATGCCGATGGCTCCGGAAAGGTTGCGGCAGCGCAGTTTGCCAAGATCGGTACGGGGCTCGACCTGACGGCGGCCGACTTTCTGGTGTTCTGACGGGCGTTCTTGCGGAACGAAGCCGTCAACCCGTTCGCCGGCGCGAAGTCGCGCCGGAGGTGAGGCTTGTTGCGACGGAACAGCGTCAGTTGCTCGTCGCCGGCTGCGTACCCTCGACGGGTTTCGGCTGGATTGCAGTGCCCGTCGATGGTGCTGCGGTACCGCTGGTCGATCCGGTCTGCTCGGTCGACACAGGTGGTGTCGTCGTCGTGGTTGCCAATGTCGGGCGCTCGCCGGTTATGCGATAGCCCACGGTGAGGATCGCCAGAAGGATAACGACTGCAACGATCGTCCAGATGCTGCGCTGGCTCATGGCTTGCGCTCCTTTCCATCCGTGACTGCAATTATCCGCCATGAAGCTGTATATTACAAATGGTTTGCAGACCGCGCGCCCGCGGGGGTTACGGCGGCGCGCATGGCAAACTTGCTCTGGACAGGCGTGCTGCGGTTTTCCATAAGTCCGCCGACGCAGAGGGAGAGACGATAGTGGCGCTTTCGGACATCAGGGCAGGGGCACGCAACGAAGAGGCGATCGCGACCGCCATCTCCGCCTTCAGGCAGATTTTCGCGGACCGATTCCAGACCGGCGAAGCAATCCGCGCCCAGCACGCCCACACGATGACCTATATCCCGGCACAACTGCCGGACGGCGTGCTGTTCGCCGAGAACGCCGATGATGTGAAGGCGGCGGTACGGCTCTGTGCCGAGTACCGAGTGCCGATCATCCCGTTTGGGACCGGGTCCTCGCTCGAGGGGCAGATCAATGCACCGTTCGGCGGAATCTCGATCGATTTCAGCCGGATGAACCGGGTCGTCGAGGTCAATGCCGAGGACCTCGATTGCACCGTCGAGCCTGGCATCACGCGCGAGGAGCTGAACGCCTATCTGCGCGATACCGGGCTGTTCTTTCCGATCGATCCCGGCGCGAACGCCTCGATCGGCGGCATGGCCTCGACGCGCGCATCCGGCACGAATGCGGTGCGCTACGGCACGATGAAGGACAACGTTCTGGCGGTGACGGTCGTGACGGCAAAGGGCGAGGAGATCCGCACCGCGCGGCGCGCCCGCAAGTCGTCGGCCGGATACGATCTGACCCGTCTCTATGTCGGTTCGGAAGGCACGCTCGGCGTTCTTACCTCGATCACATTGCGCCTTCAGGGCATTCCGGAAGTGATCGCCGGCGGAATCTGCGGGTTCCCGACGCTGAAGGACGCCTGCAACGCGGTCATCGCGACGATCCAGCTCGGCATACCCGTGGCCCGCATCGAACTGCTCAATACGCTGCAGATCAAGGCTTGCAACGCCTATTCAGGCCTGACGCTGCCGGAGCAGCCGACCCTTTTCGTCGAGTTTCACGGCAGCCAGGAGAGCGTGGCGCTGCAATCCCGCCAGTTCGGCGAGGTTGCTTCGGAATGCGAAGGCGGCGACTTTCAATGGACCGCGGATGCGGAGGAACGCGCGCGGCTATGGAAGGCGCGCCACGATGTCTACTGGGCGGCCAAAGGGCTCCGGCCGGGGGCGGCCGTTCTTGCGACGGACGTCTGCGTGCCGATCTCGCGCCTTGCCGACTGCGTCGCGGCGACAGAGACCGACATCGAGGAGCACGGGTTGCTGGCGCCGATCGTCGGCCATGCGGGTGACGGCAACTTCCATGTCAGCGTCGTGTTCGACGACAAGGACAGCGCCGAGATCGAGAAGGTGGAAGCGTTCGTGGCCCGGCTCAACACCCGCGCGCTCTCGATGGACGGCACCTGCACCGGCGAGCACGGCATAGGGCAGGGCAAGCAGTCCTTCCTGCCGCGGGAACTGGGCGAAGCCGTGGACGTGATGCGGCAGGTGAAACGGGCGCTGGACCCGGACAACATCCTCAATCCCGGAAAGATTTTTCGCCCGGAGTGAGACACGGCGGCTGCCATCTGCTTATAGTCGTTGAAGATGTTGTCGGCAGGAAGATCATTGCGAATGCGCGAAGGACGTGCGTTGGGCCGGATTCTGGCGGCAGACGATTGAAGTAGATGTCGGGATTGACGGCGTGCTCTCACGAGTGATGTTGGCGGTAGGTGGTCTGGTGGTTCTGGCGCTGTTTGCAGCGCTGCTTGCCCCGTACTTCATCGACTGGACCGGTTTCCGGCAGGATTTCGAGCGCGAGGCAAGCCGCATAGTCGGCCGCAAGGTGGTCGTCCACGGAACTGTCGATGCCCGCCTCATTCCCTTCCCCTCCGTTACGCTGCACGACGTACGCGTCGGCGAGGAGGAGGAGGGGGCGGAGCCGATCGTCACCATAGACCGCTTTTCCATGGACGCGGAGCTGGCGCCGTTTCTCAGTGGCGAGGCGCTGATCTTCGACATGCGCATCGACGGGCCGAAGGTGCGCCTGACGCTGCTTTCCGACGGCACGCTGGACTGGGCGCGCGGCCGCCGCTCCGATATCCCGGCCAAGACCGTGGTTCTGGAAAACGTCTCGGTAACCGGCGGCGAGATCGAGTTCGTCGACGAGCAGGCCGGGCGCACGCGCCGCCTTGCCGACCTCAACGCACAGATGTCTGCACGTTCGCTGACCGGTCCGTGGCGCATCGACGGGCGGGGGACGCTCGACGGTAATCCCGGTGCGTTTCAGGTTTCCACCGGCCAGCTCGACGAGCGTGGCACGCTGAAAGTGAAGACGCGGATCGTTCCCGACCAGATCGCCTTTAGCGCCGATCTCGACGGCGATCTGAAGGTCGTCGACTTCAAGCCGCAATATGGCGGTACCTTCGTGCTGTCGGAGAAGCGGCCGGCGAACGAGAACCCGCAGCCGAATGCGCTCCGGATCAACGGCGATTTCGAGCTTTCGAACGAGCGCGTGCGGGTGCCCAAATACGAGCTGGCGGCAGGCGACCCCTCCGATCCCTATATCGTCACCGGGGAAGCGACGCTCGATACCGGCAAGAGCCCCGAATTCCTGCTGATCGCCGACGGCCAGCAGATCGACGTCAGCCGGATCGGGCGCAACGGCGAACAGGGCAAGACCGGCCGCAATGCCGAAGTTTCCGCGCGCCAACGGCTCAACAATCTTCTCTCCATCCTTGCAGATATTCCAATTCCGCAGGTGCCGGGACGCGCCAGCCTCAAATTGCCGGCGATCGTCATCGGGGACACGACCGTGCGCGAAGTGCTCCTGGACGTCGAGCCGGACGGCGACGGCTGGAAGGTTGCGCGCGGCACGGCGCAGTTTCCCGGCCGAACCGCAGTCGATGCCAAGGGAAGGCTGACGCTGAAAGGCCATCGTGCCTTCAACGGCGATCTGCTCGTCGCATCGAACCAGCCTTCCGGCCTTGCCGCTTGGCTGGCGGGCTCGGTGGACCCGGAAATTCGCCGCCTGCGCAGCGCCGGCTTTGCCGCCGAGGTGGAACTGACCGACGAGTTGCAGCGCTTCGAAAAGCTGGAGATCGCCGCCGGCGGTGCGTCGCTGACGGGGCGGATCGAACGCGAATCGCGCGCCGGCGAGGCGCCGACGCTGTCTGTTGAACTGGCCGGCAACAGCGTCGAGATCGAGACGCTTCGCGCGCTGACCGGGCTGATCGCCGGCGAGGCTTCCGCCGATACGCTCTTGCGCCACTCGATCGCCGTTGCGCTGAAAGCGGACCGTTTCACCGCCTTCGGGGAAGAGGCGGAAGGGGTCGATGCCAAGCTGTCGTTGAGGAACGGCGAGCTCGATGTCAACAGGCTCGACGTCGCTTCGCTCGCGGGGGCTGCGGTTTCCGTCCGGGGGCAGATCGGCGGCACGCTTGCCACGCCCTCGGCGGGGCTTGACCTGATGTTGCGCGCCGGGCAGATGCGTCCCGTGCTTGAGCTGCTGTCGCGGCACCTTCCGTCTTATCCGGTGCTTGCGCGCCTCGTCACCGGCGCCGGCTACTATGACGATGCGGACCTCAAGGTCACGCTGGCCCTGCCGGGTGACCGGAGCGGCCCGCTGGGGCTGATTGTTGCCGGGACGGCCAATGGCGGAAGCGTGGATGCGCGCATTTCGGCTGCGAATTTCGGCGATTTTTTGGACGGGGCCAACATCGAGGGCCAGGCGACGCTCGCCAATCCGCGCACCGTCGTGCTTGCCGGGCAACTCGGTCTGCAGCCTCTGCCCTTCGATGGCGAGGCCGACGGGGTGGTGGCCGTCAAGTTCTCGCAGCCGAAGACCGGCCCCGGCGATCTCTCATTCGCCTTTACGGCCGGCAGTACCTCGATTGCAATCGACGGCAACGCCGAACTTTCCGCCGAACGCTTCCTTCAAGGCAATCTTGCGATCTCGGTCGAGTCTGCCGACCTTGAGCCCTACCTGCTGATGAACGATATCGTGCTGCCGCAGACCGGCGCCGGGCTTCCGGTGGCGCTCAGGGCGCGGGCTGCGATTGGCGGGGATGCCATCCAGCTGACGGATATCGGCGGCACGGTCGACCGCAACGGCGTTTCCGGTAAACTGCGCATCGACCGGACGGCAGCAATGCCGAAGGCGACGGGTGCGCTCGCCTTCGATACGCTGGATCTTGCCTGGCTTGCGGAGGGGATCCTCGGGCCGATCGAGAGCGCGGACGGCAACGGGTTCAGCGCGGAGGCCGTGGCAAGCCCCGCACGCGAGAACGCCGAGGTGAACGTCCAATTGACGGCGGCCCGGTTCTGGACGGGCTTTTACGGGCCGGTCGAGAATTTTGCGGCAAAGCTCGCCTGGACGGGGGGAGACATCGCGCTGGACGACGTCGGCGGCGACTGGCTGGGCGGAAAGCTCGGCGGCCGCTTCAAGCTTTCGAATGCCGGTACGACCGGCCTCCTGGAAACGCGCCTGACGCTGTCGGGCGCCGATGTATCGCAGATGGTCTGGTCAGCCGCGGGCATTCCTGTGGCGGAAGGCCGCGGCGACGTCACCCTTGCGCTCGACGCTTCCGGCGAGAGCGCGGCGTCGATGATCGCGGCCGCCAGCGGTTCGGGTGAGGTGCGTCTCAACGGATTGAAACTGCGCGGCCTGCGAAGCGACGGCTTCGGGGCGATCCTGGCTGCGGCGGATGCGACGGAAGGGGACATCACCGAAAGCCGTTCCGAGGCGATTGCGCGTGAAGAGACGCTCGGCGGCGACGTGCTGCTCGGCGCCGTGAACATTCCCTTCACGATCGCCTCCGGCAAGCTTCGCGCCGATGCGGTGACGGGTACGGACGGTGCTGCGACCTTCAGCGGCGCCGTCGAAATCAATCTGGCCGACCGAATGCTCGCGGGGCAGTTGGGGATGCGGCTGCGCGCCGGCGAGGAAGCCATGGCCGGCGGCGAGCCCGAGGTGACGCTCTTCTTCGACGGACCGATCGCAGCGCCCAGGATGCGCCTCGATGCCCAGCCGCTCGGCAACTACCTGTCGCTGCGGCGGTTCGAGCGGGAGCGGCGACGTGTGGAGATCCTGCAGGCGAGCGTTCTCGAAAAGCAGCGCCTGCGCCGCGAGGCGGCTCTCTACCGGTCCCGCGCGCAGGAACGTGCCGCGATCGCGGAAGCGGCAAGGCTTCGCGCAGCCGAAGAGGAACGCAAACGCGCCGAGGCGCGCAGGCGCGCAGAGCAGATCAGGGCCGAGCAGGCGGCCCGCGCCGAGGCTGAACGCCGTGCGGCCGAGCAGCAGCGTCCGGTGCAGCCCGGCGACGGATTCCGCGTCGATCCGAGCGAGGGCGTCATTCGCGAGCCCCTGCCGCCTATCAACGGCAACAATCTCAATTTCGATGCGCTTCCAGGCGTGAACTGAACAGACTGGCCGCCGTTTCGGCACGCTCTGTCTCGCGCGAAAATGGCTCGTGGAAGAGGGAGCCGCGCTGTCTACACTACGGCCCGGCGATAGGCATGCAGCCCCGCAACAGCCATTGTCCTCGCGCCTATTCGGTCCCGAGTTCGTGCAGGCGCGCCTTCAGCGCTTCGAGGACGTGGACGCGCAGGGCGGAAGAGAGGTTGCTCTCAGGCGGTCGGGCGTCGTCGATCTCTGTCAGCAGAGCCGCAAGGGCGATGCCGCGACTGGCGGCGATCGTCTTCAGTTCCTGCCAGAAGGGTTCTTCCAGCGAGAAGCTGGTGCGGTGGCCGTGGAGTGTAGCGGAGTGCTTGCGGATCAACGCCTCGTGCTCGCAATCCGATTCAGGCTGCTTGCGTTCCGAATCAAAATCTTCCCGCAAGTGCATGAAATTTCTTGTTTGAGGGCGGTCATTCCGGCTTGTCGATCCGGCCCTGGTCCAGCGTCTTTTCCGCCTTGTCGTTCAGGGCGCGGGTGAGGTTCTTCTCGGCCTTCGTGCGGCCGAAGGAAATACGGTTCTGTTCGGCCTGCCGCTCCTTCTCGGAGCGGGCCTTCTGCTTGCGGAACTGGCGGAGATTGACGACGTCGCCGCTCATGCCGCCCCCTTTCCTCAGTTCTTCTTGCGGAACGAGTCGAGCGAGACGACCGAGCCGCCCGGCTTCTTGTCGTCGTCCCCGCCGGTCTTCGCCGTTTCGTCCTCGGTCTTGTCGAGCGGATAGGCGGTGATCTCGGCAGCCGGGGCTTCCTCTTCCTCTTCGTCGACCGCGACGTCGAATTCGAGTTCGAAGCTGACGGAGGGGTCGTAGAAGCCGCGGATGGCGTTGAAGGGTATCACCAGCTTTTCAGGCGTATCGGAGAAGGAAAGGCCGATCTCGAACAGGCTTTCGGTGACCTTGAGCTCCCAGAACTGGTGCTGGATGACGATGGTCATCTGTTCGGGATACTTGGACTTCAGGTGCTGGGAAATCCGCACGCCGGGGGCACCGGTCAGAAAGGTGATGAAGAAATGATGGTCGCCCGGAAGATGGCCCGTTGCCGCCACTTCGCTCAGAACTTTGCGGATGACGCTACGGAGCGCGTCCTGAGCCAGTATGTCATAGCGGATGTGGTCTTGCGCCATCAGAGCCCGTCTTTCTTGTCGTTTCGCATGCTTTGCCGCCTTTTGCCGAAATCGGCGGCCGACGTCAAATGCGATCGGCCTCACCGGCCCGTTCACTACCTGTCGAAAACTCGCAGACGAATGCGACGCGAGTCATCCATTCGACAGCTATAAACCATTTCGAAAGAGGGGAGAAGGTGAAGGCTTCTGTTGCCAGGTGCCTTCGGACCCCGCCTTACAGTGCTACCCGCAAGGACTTGATTTGAAGTGTCGCACCGCGATTAAGCAGCGAGACGTGCTTCAGCATAGTTGTCGTTTGCAACTATAAGTTTAGCCCGATAACGGTGGTACAATGCCGAGCAAAAAGTCGATCTTTACGCCCTTGTCGATCCTATTTCGCCCCCATCAAAAGCCGATCGCGCAGATCGGTTTTTGGTGGAGGCGCCGGGTACCGCCCCCGGGTCCAATGGGTTTATTACACCGCCCGTTTATTGCCATAGCTGCACAAGGCAGCACTCGACATATAAGAGCTTCCGACGCCCAAGAAAAGGTCCTTGTGACAATTCTTTAGCCATTCCGACGAGCCTCCCGGAGAGTGCTACTCCACCAGTGGGCCTCTTTGCGCTTGACTTGCCATTTTTGCGTGAAAAACTGCCGGCATCGGCAAGAGGCGCCGATCCGGTCCCTGGCCCGGCAACTGAAGAGGAGACAGCATGACAGACTATCTCGCAGACGTCCGCAAATACGACAGCGGTGCGGATGAAGCCGTCGTCAAGAAGATCGTAAGCCACCTCGGCATTGCGCTGCGCAACCGCGACTCCGCGCTCGTCTCCTGCTCGGATCCGGAGGAACTGGATCGGGTCAAGGAAAAGTGGTGCGGCAAGAAGCTGGGCATTACCGGCGAGGCGGCCGAGAAGGCTGTGGAGAAGGTCTGCGCCACCATGGCCGACGACCGCTCGAAGTCACGCGTGACATTCTACTATCTTACCGCCAAGGAACTGGACAAGCTCAGCGCGCTCGCCTGAGGGCCGCGCGCATCGCCCGCCGGTCTGCCGCCGGCGGGCCTAAAAGAACTGGAAACTTCCTTTTCCGCATTGGTCGGACGCCGGCCTCGCCCTAGATTAGAAGCAATATCAGAATCGGCGGCCGACACATGAAGCAGTATCTCGACCTTCTCAGCCACGTGATTACCAACGGTACCGACCGTTCGGACCGGACGGGCACGGGCACGCGCTCGGTCTTCGGCTACCAGATGCGCTTTGATCTTTCCGAGGGCTTTCCGGTTCTGACGACGAAGAAGCTGCATCTGCGCTCGATCATTCACGAACTGCTCTGGTTCCTGAAGGGCGACACGAACATCGCCTACCTGCGCGAAAACGGCGTCACCATCTGGGACGAGTGGGCGGACGAGAACGGTGATCTCGGTCCGGTCTACGGCTACCAGTGGAGGTCCTGGCCGGCGCCGGACGGGCGACACATCGACCAGATCGCCGGCCTGGTGGAAGCGATCCGCAAGAACCCCCATTCGCGCCGTCATATCGTGTCGGCATGGAATCCGGCTCTGGTGGACGAGATGGCGCTGCCGCCGTGCCACTGCCTCTTCCAGTTCTACGTCAGCGACGGCCGGCTCTCCTGCCAGCTCTACCAGCGTTCTGCCGACATCTTCCTCGGCGTGCCCTTCAATATCGCCTCCTATGCGCTTCTGACGATGATGGTGGCGCAGGTCACAGACCTGATCCCCGGCGATTTCGTTCACACGCTTGGCGACGCCCATATCTATTCGAACCACTTCGAGCAGGCGGAACAGCAGCTTGGGCGCAAGCCGAAGCCATTGCCGTTCATGAAGATCAATCCGGAGGTGAAGGATCTCTTCGGCTTCCGCTACGAAGACTTCGAGCTTGTCGGCTATGAGGCCGATGCAAGCATCAAGGCGCCGATTGCCGTCTAGCGGCAGACGGGCCGGCAGAGGAGGAAGCCATGCTGACGCTCGTTCACGCGCCGCGATCGCGGTCGTTTCGCATGCTCTGGCTTTTGGAGGAACTCGGCGCGGACTATGACATACGCAAGGTGGGCATTCGGCGCGCCGACGGTTCAGGTGGGCCGGATGCGAACAATCCGCACCCGCATGCCCAGGTCCCGGCGCTGCTGCATGACGGCGTCCTGGTGACGGAGACGACGGCGATCGCACTCTACCTGACCGACCTTTTCCCCGGCTGCGAGATGGGACGGGACATCGGTACTTTGGAGCGCGGCCCTTATCTTTCCTGGCTGTCCTACTACGCCGGCGTCGGCGAGCCCTCGGCGGTTGCGCAGATGACCGGCTGGACTTCGACGAACGCGGAGGCCGCGCGGACCTACAAGGCGATGTCGGAGCGCTTCATCGCGACCTTGACGCAGCATCCCTACCTGCTCGGCGAGCGGCCGTGTTCGGTCGACGTCATTCTGGCGAGTTCGCTGATGTGGTTTCGCGCCATCCTGCCCGAAAGCGCTGCGATCGACGCCTATGTCGCCCGCATGGCGGCAAGGCCCGCACTGGCCCGCGCGCAGGCGCGCGACGACGCGTAGAATGCGGCTGGCGCAGCGAAAAGAGGGATGGACATGAGTGAACCCAAGATCGTTCTGGTGGTGGCGGCGGCGCTGAACGGCGTGATCGGGCGTGACGGCGATCTGCCCTGGCGGCTGCCGTCGGACCTGAAACGCTTCAAGCAGGTGACGATCGGCAAGCCCGTGGTCATGGGGCGCAGGACGTACCAGTCGATCGGCAAGCCGCTACCGGGCCGGCCGAACATCGTCGTTACCCGCGACACCGCCTTTCGCCCGGACGGGGTGATCGTCGCCCGGTCGCTGGACGAGGCGCTCGTCTATGCTCGCCGCGAGGCGCAGGCGCTCGGCGTCGACGAAATCTGCATCATCGGTGGTGGCGACATCTATCGGCAGACGATCGCAACCGCCGATGTCGTGTACCTCACCCAGGTTCAGGCGGAGGTGGAAGGGGATACCCGCTTCCCCGATATTGATCCCGCAGTCTTCGAGATTGCCCAGGAAGAGGAAATCCCGCAGGGCGAGAAGGACAGTCACGGCATGCATTTTCTGACCTATGTCAGGCGGTCCGACGGCTGATTTGCCCCTCTAAGGGCCTGTTCACGAACTATTTTGCCGCATTTGCCCGGAAGTTAGACCCGCTCCGTTGAAAGCGGCATGGGGGATACATATAACGGGTTCACATCGTGTGCCCGGGGGAGACTTCGCGTGCATGAGAGCGGGAGTATCCAGAGAAAGAGGTATTGATGCCCTGGAGCAATCAAAACGGCGGCGGCGGCCCTTGGGGGGGCGGCGGCGGCGGCAACAATCAGGGACCATGGGGGCAGGGACCGAACCGCCCGCGCGGCGGCGGTAGCGGCAGCGGTGGTCCGCCGGATCTCGAAGAGATCATCCGGCGTGGACAGAACCAGCTGAAAAACGTGGTTCCCGGTGGCTTCAACGGCGGCATCTTCGTCATCGCGGCGCTTCTGATCGGCGTCTTCTGGCTGATGAACTCGATCTATACCGTCCAGCCGGACGAACGCGGCGTGGAGCTGCGCTTCGGCAAGCCGAAGGACGAGATCTCGATGCCCGGCCTGCACTTCCATTTCTGGCCGTTCGAGACTGTGGAGATGGTGACGATCACCGAGCAGCAGCAGAACATCGGCCGCCGCGGTGCGGCCGTAAATGCCGAAGACAGCGGGTTGATGCTTTCGGGCGACCAGAACATCGTGAACGTGCAGTTCTCGGTGCTCTATTCGATCACCGATCCGCGCGCCTATCTGTTCAACCTGGAAAACCCGTCCGCCACCCTGCAGCAGGTCTCCGAAAGCGCGATGCGCGAGGTCGTGGGCCGGCGCCCGGCGCAGGACATCTTCCGCGACAACCGTCAGGCTATCGCCGAAGCGGTCAAGGCCACGATCCAGTCGACGATGGATGAATACGGTTCGGGTATCTCGATCAATACGGTTGCGATCGAAGATGCGGCCCCGCCGCGCGAAGTCGCCGACGCGTTCGACGAAGTGCAGCGTGCCGAGCAGGACGAGGACCGCTTCGTCGAAGAGGCGAACCAGTACTCCAACCAGAAGCTCGGTCTCGCCCGCGGTCAGGCCGCACAGATCCGCGAAGAAGCCGCCGCCTACAAGAACCGCGTCGTCAACGAGGCGGAAGGTGAGGCGCAGCGCTTCATTTCGATCTACGATCAGTACAAGCTCGCGCCCGACGTGACCCGTCAGCGCATGTTCCTTGAAACCATGGAGGGCGTCCTGAAGGGCTCCAAGACCGTCGTCATCGACGAAAAGCAGGGCGGACAGGGCGTCGTTCCCTTCCTGCCGCTCAATGAGCTCGGCAGGACCACGCCGGCCCAGCAGCAGGGAGGCACGCAATAATGGGTAACCGTTTGCCTGCCATCCTCATCGGCCTCGCCGTCGTGCTTTTCCTCGCCTATTCGTCGATCTTCGTCGTGAATGCCCGCCAGCAGGCGGTCGTCGTCCGCTTCGGTGAGATCCAGTCGGTCAAGACGGAGCCGGGCCTGTACTTCAAGCTGCCGTTCGCCTTCATGGATGCGGACCGGGTGCAGTTCGTGTCCGATCAGGCGCTTCGCTTCGACCTGGACAACATCCGCGTGCAGGTTTCGGGCGGCAAGTTCTATGAGGTCGATGCCTTCGTCGTCTACCACATCAGCGACGCCCGCCGCTTCCGGGAGGCCGTTTCGGCCGACCGCGATGCGGCCGAGGCACGGCTGCGCACCCGACTCGATGCAGCACTTCGCCGCGTCTACGGTCTGCGCGGTTTCGAGGCGGCCCTTTCGGACGAGCGTGCGTCGATGATGCGCGAGGTCCGCAACGAGCTGGCTCAGGACGCCCAGAACCTCGGGCTGACGATCACCGACGTGCGCATCCGCCGCACCGACCTGACGCAGGAAGTCTCGCAGCAGACCTTCGAGCGCATGAAGGCCGAGCGTCTTGCCGAAGCCGAGCTCATCCGCGCCCGCGGTAACGAGCGCGGCCAGACCCGCCGGGCCGTCGCCGACCGCCAGGTCGTCGAGATCGTGGCGGAAGCACAGCGCGAGTCGGAGATCATCCGCGGTCAGGGCGATGCCGAACGCAACCGTGTCTTCGGCGAGGCGTTTGAACGCGATCCGGCGTTCTTCGCCTTCTATCGTTCGATGGAGGCCTATCGTCAGAGTCTCGGTGTCAGCGACACGACGCTGGTACTGTCGCCGGATTCGGAATTCTTCCGCTATTTCGGCAACCTCAACGGCCCGTCGCAGCCCGGTGCCGCGGCTCCGGCCGCACCGACAGCGCCCGCACCGGCAAACTGAGGCCGGTGCTATGGCGGATCTCCTGACGGGATTCGCGTTCTTTCTGGTTATCGAGGGGCTGGCGTACGCGCTGGCCCCTTCGTTTTTGAAGCGCCTGGCGGCGGTTCTTCCCGCCGTTCCCGAGGCGCATCTGAGGATCGCCGGCCTCCTCGCCATTGCCAGCGGCGTCGGGTTGGTCTGGTTGGTTCGCGGGTGAAGAAGCATCGTACGGATCTCGCTCACGATGCGCAGGGGCCAATCGGGTGAAGCGAGCACCCTTCATGCGCTGCTGAAGCGCTCGCGAGTTCCAGGCCGCCGTCCGGGTTTCACGCTTGCGCTGTCGATGATTTGATGAACGGCCGTGGAACGAACGATATAAGGTGTCATCTGCTGCTGGCCTCCTGCCGGCGAATCACCGAGATGTCACAGGCGAAGGCCTGCGCGACGCGGCCAGCATTCCGGCTATCCGCATTTCCGCCTCATCCGTGGCGAAGATGACGACCAGGACAAAGCGAAAGGACAGTGCAGATGGCATCGAGCAGCAGGTCACGACAGATGGGCACGCGGGTGCTGGCGACGGCTCTTTCGGCACTGCTCGCAAGCACAGGGATGCTGCCCGCAACCGCTCGTGCGCAAGCTCAGATCCAGCCTCCAGATCAGGCCCAGGTGCAGGCTCAAGTCCAGCCGCAAAAGCTGGCGCAGCAGCCGCAAACGCCGCTGCAGTCGCCGCTCCAGGTTCCGCAGGGGCCGCAGTCCGTGGCCGACCTGGCCGAACGCCTTCTCGGTGCCGTGGTAAATATCTCGACCTCCCAGAACGTGAAGTCCGACGACGATGCGCCGGCGCCGCAGGTGCCGGAAGGCTCGCCCTTCCAGGACTTCTTCGACGAGTTCTTCAAGGGCGAGGAAGGCGAGGGCGGAAGCCCGCGCACCGTCAATTCGCTCGGCTCCGGTTTCGTCATCGATCCGACCGGCTTCATCGTCACCAACAACCACGTGATTGAGGGCGCCGACGACATCGAGGCGAACTTCGCCGACGGTTCCAAGCTCAAGGCGAAGCTCGTCGGCGTGGACAGCAAGACGGATCTGGCGCTGCTGAAGGTCGAGCCCAAGAGCCCGCTCGTCGCCGTGCCGTTCGGCGATTCCCGCCAGATGCGCATCGGCGACTGGGTAATGGCGATCGGTAATCCGTTCGGGCTTGGCGGCTCGGTGTCGGTCGGCATCATCTCCGCGCGGGGGCGCAACATCAATGCCGGGCCCTACGACAACTTCATCCAGACGGACGCGGCCATCAACCGCGGCAATTCCGGCGGCCCGCTGTTCAATATGAAGGGTGAGGTTATAGGCATCAACACGGCCATCATCTCGCCGTCCGGCGGTTCGATCGGCATCGGCTTTTCCGTGCCGACGGAACTCGCCGAGAACGTCATCATGCAGCTTAGGGAATTCGGGGAGACGCGGCGCGGCTGGCTCGGCGTACGCATCCAGCCGGTTACGGACGACATCGCCGAGAGCCTCGGAATGGCGACCGCGAAGGGCGCGCTGGTCGCCGGCGTCATCAAGGACGGACCGGTTGACAACGGCGTGATCAAGACCGGTGACGTGATCGTCCGCTTCGACGGCAAGGAGGTCGACGAGATGCGCGACCTGCCGCGCGTCGTGGCCGAAAGCCCCGTCGGAAAGGCCGTGGATGTCGTAGTCATCCGCGACGGCAAGGAGGTCAACGTCAAGGTGACGCTCGGCCGCCTCGAGGACGGAGAAAAGCTTGCGGAGAACGAGGCCCAGTCGGACGAGGACAAGGGCAGCGACAAGTCTCAAGCCGAACCCGGGAAGCCTGCGCCGGTGATCCTCGGCATGACGCTTGGCGCGCTGGATGAGGCGGCTCGCAAGACCTATTCGATCGTCGATACCGTCAAGGGTGTCGTCGTCACCGCCGTGGACGAGACGTCGGCAGCGGCCGAGCGACGGATCCAGGCAGGCGACGTGATCGTGGAGATCGGTCAGGAAGCCGTGTCGAGCCCGGAGGACGTGTCCAAGCGTATCGCGGAGCTGAAATCCCAGGACCGCCGGAACGCGCTTCTGATGATCGCCGACAAGACGGGCGCGTTGCGCTTCGTTACCGTTCGGATCGAATAGATAGTCTTTCAAATCAACGGATTGCAGGCGAGGGCGGTGAAGGTGATTCACTGCCCTCGCATTTTGATTCAACGTCGGACTTCGCTCAATGCGCCTGCGAGACCATGCTTGCCGGTCGCCTCGTCTGCCATTCCGATCGGGTAATGGCATAGAGCGCGTGGCGGATCAGGTGCGGATGGCTGTCGGGCACGCGCGGATGATCGAAGTCGCGCCCGGGATCGCGCCGCATGCCGATCCGTGTCATGACGGATGTCGAGCGCGCATTGTCGGGGACGGCGAAGGAGACGATCTCCTCCAGCCCGCATCTTTCGAAGCCGTGCGCAAGGAGCGCCGAGGCCGCCTCGGTGACATAACCGTGGCCCCAGTGGGACCGGGCCAGCCGCCAGCCGATCTCGACGGTGCCGTCCGGCAGGAACGGGGCGAGGTCGGTGCGGGCAAGGCCGCAAAAGCCGATGGGCCGGCCGCAGCCACGAAGCGCGATGGCGAAGAAGCCGAAACCGGTATCGCCGATCATGGCGCGGAGGCGATCGAACAATTCGTCGGACTGCGCGCGCGACCGGCGAAAGGGAAAGTAGCGCATCACCTCGGGATCGGAGTTGATCTCGTGAAAGAGATCGCGGTCGCCTTCGATCCAGTTGCGGACCGTCAGCCGGCCCGTCCGGGTGATGACGCCGGTCGTCATGTCTGCGCCGGTATGGCGAAGTCCGACCTGCGGTATCCCTGGATATAGAGGAGTGCCGTCAGGTCGCCGTGATCGATGCGCATCCTGGCCTCGGCCGCCACGGCAGGCTTTGCGTGCAGGGCGACGCCGGCTCCCGAAAGGTGCAGCATGCCGAGGTCGTTGGCGCCGTCGCCGACCGCCATCGCTTCTTCGACCGAGATGCCGAGCCGATCGGAAATGTCCTGAAGCGCGTCAACCTTCGCCTGCTTGCCGAGAATGGGTTCGGCAACTTCGCCGGTGAGCAGCCCGCCGTTCTCCAGCAGGATGTTGGCCCGGTTCTCGTGGAAGCCGAGGCGGGCGGCGATCTTGCCGGTGAAGACGGTGAAGCCGCCGGATACCAGCGCGGTATAGTGGCCGCGGGCCTTCATCGTCGCGATGAGTTCCGGGCCGCCGGGGGTCAGGGTGATGCGCTTGGCGATCACCTCGTCGACGACGGTGATCGGCAGCCCCTTCAACAGGGCCACGCGTTCACGCAGAGCCGGCTCGAAGGCGATCTCGCCGTTCATCGCGCGGGCGGTGATCTCCGAAACGCGCTCCTTCAGGCCGACTTCGGCGGCGAGTTCGTCGATGCATTCCTGCCCGATCATGGTCGAATCCATGTCGGCGATCAGAAGCTTCTTGCGACGCGTTTCAGCCTCCTGGATAACGAGGTCGAGGGGCGCTGTGCCGATGATGGCTGCGATCGCGTCGCGCGCAGTGGCCGCTTCGGTGCCCTCGCGCAGTGCGATGTCGCAGGCAACCCCGTCGGCCAGCCAGTAAAGGCCGGAAGCGTTGACCGCATCCGCGGCCCGCTCGCCGATCTGGGATGCGAGCACCGGATTTGACGGATTGGCGATAAGCGTGGCAACGAGAGCCATGATGAGAATTCCTGAAGGTGACATGGACGCGATCCTGATAACCGGCCCGACGGCAAGCGGCAAGTCCGCGCTGGCCGTAAGGTTGGCGCAGGCGCATGGCGGGGTTGTCGTCAATGCCGACAGCATGCAGGTGTACGACACGCTGAACGTGCTGACGGCGCGCCCGCAGCCGGACGAGATGGGCGGTATCGAACATCTGCTCTACGGCCATATGCCGGCAGGGCAGGCCTTTTCGAGCGGAGAGTGGCTGCGGCAGGCGGCGGACGTCGTCGCGGACCTGCGCCGCAGGTCGAAGCTTCCCGTTTTCGTCGGGGGGACGGGCCTTTATTTCAAGGCGCTGACGGGCGGCCTTTCTGACATGCCGGCAGTGCCGGACGCCCTGCGCCGGAAATGGCGCGCGCGCCTTGCAGAGGAAGGTGCACAGGCCCTGCATGCCGAGCTTGGGCTGCGCGATCCGCAATCGGCCGAGGCCATTCGTGCCAGTGACGGGCAGCGCATCCTGCGCGCGCTGGAAATTCTGGAGGTCAGCGGCCGCTCCATTCGCGACCTGCAAGCCGCCACCGCTCCGGCGGTGATCGAACCGACCCGCGCGCTTAAGATCGTCGTGCTGCCGGAGCGCGCGCTGCTGCACGAGCGCATCGACCGACGCTTTGCGGCCATGCTTCAATCCGGCGCCGTGGACGAGGTTCGTGCGCTTTTGGCGCTGGGCCTTCCACCGGAGATGCCGGTGATGAAGGCGATCGGCGTGCCGCAGATCGCAAGTCTCCTTGCCGGCGCAATAAGCGAGGCCGAAGTCATCGAACGGGGTGCTGCGGCGACGCGGCAATATGCCAAGCGGCAAATGACCTGGTTCCGCAACCAGATGGATGAGAACTGGCTGCGCTGGGACGCGGCGTCACCGTTGCCCTTCTAATAGTGAGCGGGGGCCGCATGTGAGTGGTGCACGGCGAGGCGCCACTCTAAGGCGGCGCTCGATGGCGTGCGAAATCGTTCCGGGTCGTGCTACTTGCGAACGAGGCTACTGAGGGGCTTCTTCAGCAGCTGTTCGCGGATTGAGCCTTCGCGACGGTTCTCGCCGGCCTCGCCGAATGCGGGCCGCGCTGGCCTGCTGGCCTGGGAAGGGCCCGCGTCGTAACCGGCATTCAACTCCCGCCGCAGCGCGTCGAAACGGTCGTGCGCCGAGAGCGGCGAAGGGCCTGCCGGGACACCCGGCAGCATGTCCGGGCGATAGGGCTGGATGTCCGGTTCACTCATCGGGGGCTCGCCATTTGGCGAAACGGGCTGCTCGAAGCGCTGCGTTTCCTGATAGCCGTCCAATCGGTCCAGCCGCGATGGCGCGGGGTCGGCGAAGTTTCCGCGCATCGGCGAGACTTCGTTCTCTGCGGCGAGCACGGAACTCTGGAAGGACGAGATGTCCGGCCCGGAGACCGAGCGCATGCGCCCGACGATAGAGCGCAGATCGACCGTATCGGGCGTATCCTCGCTGGCCTTGACGACGACGCCGTTCGCCTTCGGCAGGCGGCTCTCCGAGACACGAGAGAACTTCATCCGCATCGGCACGGCAACCGCCTCGCCGAATGCGATCGCCTCGCCGTTGCCGATCGAGGAGATGAAGCTCGTCGTGGACGAGGACGAATTCGGGATGGCGGAGCGGATGATCTCCTGGTCCTGGTCGTTGGCAAGCCGCATGGCGAAGACGGTGGAGCACTGCGACAGGATCGTCGGGTCGAGTTCGCCCGGGCGCTGGGTGATGACGCCGAGCGACACGCCGTATTTGCGGCCTTCCTTGGCGATGCGGGCGATTGCCTGCCGGGTCGGCAGGAAGCCGGCACTGGCGTCGGCGGGCACGTAGCGGTGCGCCTCCTCGCAAACGACCAGCATGTGTACACCGCCATTGCTCCACAGGCCGATTTCGAAGGCCATGCGGCAGAGGACGGATGCGACGGAGTTGACCACCTCGGAGGGGATGCCGGCGAGCTGGAACGTGGTGATCGGCCGGCCGTTGCCGGGGATGCGGAAGATTCGCGCGACGGTGTCCAGGATCGTATCGGTGATCGTGTTCGAGGAGAACATGAAGTGATAGCGCGGGTCGTTGATCGCCGACATGATCTTGACCTTCAGCGAGCGAAGGTGCGGCTTTTCTGTCCGCCCCTCGAGCCGGCCGATGCGCTCATCGATTAGCGCCAGCAGGTCGGCGATGCGGAAGGGAACCGGCGTGTCGGCCGTGATCGAGCTCTTTTCGTTGTTGCGGCGCATCAGCCCGGCTTCGCCGGAGCCGCGAAATGCCTTCTTGGCTTCCGGAATGAGGTCGCGCAGCACGTCCATCTCCTCGGGGACGGCCGGCCGGCCGCGGAACACGACCTCGGCGAACTCCTCCAGCTTGAACAGCCAGAACGGCAGGTCGAGCGTGTCCGTCTCGATGACGACCGCGTGGTCGGGGAAGGCGGCTGCGAATTCGTTGTGCGGGTCGAGGATCAGCACGCGCAGCTTCGGATCGGACTGGATCGCCTTGTGCAGGAGCAGCGTGACTGCGGTCGACTTGCCGACGCCGGTCGTGCCCACGATCGCGAAGTGCTTGGACAGCATCGAGGGCACGTGAATGGTGGCGTCCAGCGTCTCGTCCTGCGTCAGCTTGCCGATCACGCAGACGTCACTCATGCCGGTGTCGTAGACCTTGGCGAGGTCGGAGGCGCGGATACGGTGCGCGATCGCGCCGAGATAGGGATAGGCCGAGATGCCGGCGGAAAACTCCTCGCGTCCCTCCGGTCCCATGTGGACCTCGCCGAGAAGCTCGACTTCGACATGAAAGAGGGTGTCGCCGCTCGACGACCAGCTCTGCTGGTCGGTCGCCATGGAATAGACGAGCGCCACGATGCGGTTGTCGCCGACGGAGATGGAGATCAGGCGGCCGACGGACCACAGCTCGGTCAGCGAGGTCTGGCCTTCCTCAGCCACCGCACTGATGGTTGCCCGCGAGCCGCTGCAGGCGACGACGCGTCCCAAGAGACGGTTCCCAGGTGTATCGTCGTCTCGCCGATCCTGTTCGCCGGCCGCCAACGAACGATGAAAATCAGTGTTACGCAACGCCGGCACTCCTTGCCCTTTTGAGGCGAGAATAACAGCGCTCGCTTAACAATGCGTATCCTGGTCGTAGGCCGTACCAGCTTGAACCATTACCGGTTGTCATGCGGTTGTGCCGAAACGAAGCATTCGACGGCGGTTGACGATCACCGCTTTAGCGATTATCAATCCGCCTCATGATTTCGAAGATCGCGAAGATTCTTGTGGTGGGAAGGCGCATGGGCAAGGTGGTGTGACCACCGGGCGAAAGCACCCATGCGCGGTAAGCAGGCTCCGAAAGGGGCCTTTTTTTATGCCCACGATTTCGCTAATCACACTTTCAAACCATGGAAACGAACGGAAACATTCCGATGAGTGGAACTGAGAACCAGATGACGGGCGCCGAAATCGTCCTGCAGGCACTGAAGGACAATGGCGTCGAGCACATCTTCGGCTATCCGGGCGGCGCCGTCCTGCCGATCTACGACGAGATCTTCCAGCAGGACGAGATCCAGCACATCCTCGTGCGCCACGAGCAGGGGGCAGGACATGCCGCCGAAGGCTATGCGCGCTCTACCGGCAAGGTCGGCGTCATGCTGGTGACCTCCGGCCCCGGCGCGACCAACGCCGTCACGCCGCTGCAGGACGCGCTGATGGACTCGATCCCGCTCGTCTGCCTCAGCGGCCAGGTCCCGACCTCGCTGATCGGTTCGGACGCGTTCCAGGAATGCGACACCGTCGGCATCACCCGCCCCTGCACCAAGCACAACTGGCTGGTCAAGGACGTCAACCAGCTGGCGCGCACCATCCACGAGGCCTTCCGTGTCGCCCAGAGCGGGCGTCCCGGCCCGGTCGTCGTCGATATTCCAAAGGACATCCAGTTCGCCACCGGCACCTATGTCCCGCCGTCGATGGTTTCCTCGCAGCACGTCTACGAGCCGAAGGTCCAGGGCGACCTCGACCGGATCCGCGAGGCTGTAGCCCTGATGCAGGGCGCCCGCAAGCCGGTCATCTATTCCGGCGGCGGCGTCGTCAACTCGGGACCCGAGGCTTCGCATCTGCTGCGCGAACTGGTCGAACTGACCGGCTTCCCGATCACGTCGACGCTGATGGGGCTCGGCGCCTATCCCGCGTCCGGCAAGAACTGGCTCGGCATGCTGGGCATGCACGGCACCTACGAGGCGAACATGGCGATGCATGACTGCGACGTCATGGTCTGCATCGGCGCGCGCTTCGATGACCGCATTACCGGCCGCCTGAACGCGTTTTCGCCCAATTCGAAGAAGATCCACATCGATATCGACCCGTCCTCGATCAACAAGAACGTCCGCGTCGACATTCCGATCCTGGGCGACGTCGGCCGCGTCCTCGAAGACATGGTCCGGCTGTGGCGCGCATCCGCCAAGACCGTCGGCAAGGAACACCTCGCCGACTGGTGGACCTCGATCAGCAAGTGGCGTGCGCGCAACTCGCTGGCCTACAAGGCCAACGACGACGTCATCATGCCGCAATACGCAATCCAGCGGCTGTACGAGCTGACCAAGCATCGCGACACCTACATCACCACCGAAGTCGGACAGCACCAGATGTGGGCGGCGCAGTTCTTCGGCTTCGAGCAGCCGAACCGCTGGATGACCTCGGGCGGGCTCGGCACGATGGGCTATGGCCTGCCGGCCGCTCTCGGCGTGCAGATCGCCCATCCCGACGCGCTCGTCATCGACATCGCCGGCGACGCCTCCATCCAGATGTGCATCCAGGAGATGTCCGCTGCGATCCAGTACGAGGCGCCGATCAAGATCTTCATCCTCAACAACCAGTACATGGGGATGGTGCGCCAGTGGCAGCAGCTCTTGCACGGCAACCGGCTGTCGCATTCATACACCGAGGCGATGCCGGACTTCGTCAAGCTCGCCGAAGCGTATGGCGCCGTCGGCCTGCGCTGCGACAAGCCTGCGGATCTCGATGGCGCGATCCAGGAAATGATCGCGGTGAAGAAGCCGGTGATCTTCGATTGCCGTGTCGCCAACCTGGCGAACTGCTTCCCGATGATCCCGTCCGGCAAGGCGCACAACGAGATGCTGTTGCCCGACGAGGCGACGGACGAGGCGGTCGCGAACGCGATCGACGCCAAGGGTCGCCAGCTGGTCTGATATACGGGAGGAAATAAGTCCATGAACGCACATCTTCAGCCGACCGGTTCGGCCTATTTCATCGCTCCCGAGACGCAGGTTTCGGAAAGCCACACGCTATCGGTCCTCGTCGACAACGAGCCGGGCGTCCTTGCCCGCGTCATCGGCCTGTTTTCGGGCCGCGGCTACAACATCGAAAGCCTGACCGTTTCGGAGACGGAGCATCAGGCGCACCTGTCGCGTATCACCATCGTCACGCGCGGCACCCCGCACGTACTCGAGCAGATCAAGGCGCAGCTGGAGCGCATCGTGCCGGTGCACCGGGTCGTCGACCTGACCGTCCGCGCCAAGGACCTCGGCCATGAACGGCCGCTGGAGCGCGAGCTGGCGCTGGTCAAGGTGTCGGGAACCGGCGACCACCGGGTCGAGGCGCTGCGGCTCGCCGACGCCTTCCGCGCATCCGTGATCGACGCCAACACCGAGCACTTCGTCTTCGAGATCACCGGCAAGGTGTCGAAGATCGACCAGTTCATCGCCATCATGAAGCCGCTCGGCCTGATCGAGGTCTGCCGCACCGGCATCGCCGCGATGAACCGCGGCCCGCAGGGGATGTGAGCCAAATTACGATTCAGCCGCTGCCGGCTAAATTTTGCGCTGGTCTGCCCGACTCTTCTCGGGCGGACCGTTGAGCTCAGTTGACGTTACCTTTTTCGGGAATTTTGTTTTCGGCTTTGTCTCGAATTGAATTGCGAGACTTCCGTAAAATTCGTTTTGTTGCCACTCCAATCCTCTGGGACGCTCTCCCTTGTAGAAGCGGACTGGCTGTGAACGGTATATCTCCGTAAAGGCTTGGGAATTTTCAAAGAAACAATCGAAGTCCCTGCATGATATCCGAACGGTTTTCGATGTTTTTTGCCTTGATCCTCTTTTCTCCAATATTGTGATAGTTACTCCCAGATCATCGTTGCGATAAATCTCGCAAGTTTCAGCCTCTCTGCATCGCCTCTCCAATTGATGATTTCGTCCATCAGCGAAAATGATGCCAAGGCGGATTGTCGATGACCGATTTTCTGCAGCCGTGGCTGTCGACGGATGTCCGAGGTATGCGGCGGCAACGCCAGCCAACAACAAACGACAAGAAGCTCGAAACAACATTGCTACCGCTTCACTCTGTGGGTGGAGCTCTCGAGTGTGTGCAACTTTATGGCGTTTTTCCGAAGTAGGCCCTAAATCATTTCCAGCGGTTGCTTGTGTCTGGGCGGCGGGAAGGCGGCGTCTAGGGCGGCCATGTCGTTGGAGGTGAGGATCAGATCGGCGGCCTTGCGGTTTTCGGCGACGCGTTCGGGCGAGCCGGACTTGGGGATGACGATGACGTGCGGGCGTGAAAGCAGGAAGGCCAGCGCCACCTGCGCGGCGCTGGCGCCGTGGTTTGCGGCGATGCGGGCAAGTGCGGGATGGCGCACGAGGCGGCCTTCGTCGAGCGGCGAGTAGGCCATGGTGGCGATCCCGCGTTGGTCGGACCAGGGCAAAAGGTCGAATTCGATGCCGCGACGGGCGGGATTATAGAGGACCTGGTTCGCCGCGACATGATCTCCGCCCGCGACCGACGACAATTCCTCCATGTCGTCGACGTCGAAATTGGAGACGCCCCAGCCGCCGATCTTGCCCGCCGCCCTCAGCTCCTCGAACGCTGCGACCGTCTCGGAAAGGGGATGGCGGCCGCGCCAGTGCAGGAGGTAGAGATCGATCCGGTCCGTGCCGAGCCGCTTAAGGCTCGCCTCGCAGGCGGCGACCGTGCCGCGCCGGCTGGCGTTCGACGGAAGAACCTTGCTGACGATGAACACGCTGTCACGGCGTCCCTCGACGGCGCGGCCGACGACCTCCTCCGCCCCGCCGTCCGCATACATTTCGGCCGTATCGATCAGCGTCATGCCGAGGTCGATCCCGGCCTGCAACGCGCGGATCTCGCCTTGCGCTGCCGCACCGCTTTCGCCCATGTGCCAGGTCCCTTGGCCAAGCGCAGGGACCCTGCGGCCGCCCGGCAGGGTTATGTCTCGAATGCCGACCATGTTTGCGTCCTTAAGCGATGACTCGTCTTGTCGAGGGGCACTATGCCAAGTTTTCACCGTTGCTTCCACGCGTTTGCCGACGAGACATTGCCGATGCCGAGGTCGGAGGGGAGCAGTCTCACGCTTCCTCCATCTGCCGGTAGCATTCGTCGGCGACGGCACGAAGATCGTTCGCCGGGATCTCGCCGGTCACTGCGTAGCCGATCGCGCCGTCGATCCAGTAGAAGGTGCGTATGGGGCCGTCCGTGTCGAGACGGAAGCTCGTTTCGCGGTTTTCCGCGTTGCGTCCGACTATCATCGTCAGCCGCTGGCCGCCGGCGTTCTGGTACATCAGCAGCGCACCCGGTCTGCCGCCGACCGGCAGCAGCCTGCCGCCGACGAGGCTGTAGCCGAGGGCGGAAAGATCCGGCAGGCGCAAGCGATAGTCCAGCCGCTTGCCAAGCCAGGCGGCAAGATGCTCCTGCTGGTCGGCGCCGACCTCGACGGGATGGCGCACCTCGCTGGTGTAGACGAGGAAGGCGGAGCGCGCCTCCTGCGCGAGGGAGGTGGTGGACGCCCCGGACGGCGGGGCAATCGTCTCCATGGTCAGCCGACCGCTGCCGAAGCCAGCGGCAAAGATCAGCAGTGCGGCAGCGGCGGCAATTGCGGGGCGGGTGAACCGCGACCCGACCAGGGGACGATTGCGTCTTAGCATTTCGGCGTCGCTGCCGCGGGAGACGAAGTCGCCGGCAAATACCTCCCTTATGCGTTCGTTCTGGCTCGACCAGCTCGCCACGCGTTCGGCATCCTGCGGGTTCGTCTCCAGCCAGGCTTCGACCTCTGCGCGCCGGCCTTCATCCAGCAGGCCGTCGACAAAGGCATGCAGGTCGTTTTCGCCGATTGTGCCGGTCGCTTGCGTCATTTCGATCTCCTGAGGGGGACGATGTTGTCCTGTGCCAGCCGGGTGGCGAGCTGGTGTCGCGCGCGTGACAGGCGGGACATGACGGTGCCGATCGGAACGCGCATCATGTCCGCGGTTTCCTGGTAGGAATAGCCTTCGACCACCACCAGCATCAGCGTCGTGCGGTATTCGGGCGTCAGCGTCTCGAGCGCCGCCCGGATACGGGCCCGCTCCAGCGGGTCGCCTGTGTCATCAGCAAGCGCGACCTGCTCGGCGTCCTCGATGACCGTCGTCGGGCGCCGCATCATCGCCCGATACCGGTTGCGGAACAGGTTGGTCATGATGGTGAAGGCCCAACTGCGGAGGTTGGCGCCGCGCCATTGGGCGCGGCGCGCGAGCGCCGCTTCGACGCAGTCCTGAAGCAGGTCCTCGCCGTCGGCATCGGTGCGCGTCAGGCTGCGCGAGTAGCGCCGCAAGCCCGGCACGAGAGCCAGGAGAGCCTCCTCGAACGAGGCGGCAGCGCCGCCGTCCTCAGGGCCATCGTCAGGGCCGTGCGACATTCCAGACGCCTTTCACCCCGTCGCCGGTCGCATCGCCCTGCTTGTTGTCCTTGATCCAGAAATAGAGCGGCATGCCGTCCTTCGCCCACTGCATCTGGCCGTCCTTGCGCTTGACCAGCGTATAGGTACCTTCGGCCTTGGCGCCGGCTGCGGCCATGTAGGGCGGCCAGTTGTTCGCGCACTGGTCGTAGCACATGGACATGTCCTTCATGTCGTTCTTGTAGGTATAGAGCGTCATGCCGTTCTCGCCGGCAAGGACTTCGCCCTTGTCGGTCTTGACGGTCTTTATGGGAGCGGCCGCAACGGCGGCGACAACGCTTGCGAGGACGAAGGCGGCTGAAGCGAGGAGCAGTTTTCTCATGGCGCTTGTTCCTGTGCCCGGTGGTTGGATCCCGCAAAAGCGGGTGCAGCCGTGAGACACCGGGGTCGATGATAATATTCCCGCTCCGGTCGTGGAAGCGCGCTTGTCGGATGCCCGCTGCGGGCGCAAGATGTCCGCCCGGCAGTTCCATCGGGAACCAACAGGGCGGAACCAAGAGGCGCGAGGCGCGTTTTTTGACGATGATTCGCGAGGGGTGCAGCCATGGCGCCACGCATTTTCTGGAAGGGCTATCTGAAGCTTTCGCTCGTCACCTGTCCGGTGGCGATGACACCGGCGACGAGCGCGGACGAGAAGGTCCGGTTCCATACGCTCAATCGCGCGACGAAGAACCGGGTGGTCAGCCGCTATGTCGATTCCGAAACCGGCAAGGCGGTGGACGAGGACGACGAGGCTAAGGGATACGAGCGCGGCGAGGGCGATTTCGTCGTTCTCGAAGATGAGGAACTGGACGCGGTCGCGCTCGAGAGCACGCGGACGATCGACATCGAAAAGTTCGTCAGCCGCGACAGCATCGACTGGATCTGGTTCGACAAGCCGCACTACCTGACGCCCAACGACCCCGTCGGAGAGGAGGCCTTCAGCGTCATTCGCGACGCGATGAAGGCCGCCGACATGGTGGGAATATCACGCCTCGTCATGTATCGGCGCGAGCGCGCGGTGCTGCTCGAGCCCCGCGAGAAGGGCATCGTGCTGTGGACGCTTCGCTATGGCGAGGAGGTCCGTCCGGCCGATGCCTATTTCGAGGGGATCGGCAAGGTGAAGCTGGAACCGTCGATGATGAAGCTCGCAGAGACGTTCATCGCCGAAAATATCCGCAAATGGTCCCCGGACGTAGCCGACGATCCCGTTCAGGAGAAGCTTCTGGAGATCATCGCGGCGAAGAAGAAGGGGCGAAAGAAACCGGCGAAGGAAAAGGCCGAGGTGCCGGCGCCGTCCTCCAACGTCATCAACATCATGGATGCACTTCGCAAGAGCGTGGCGGCGGCCAAAAAAAACAAGAAGTGAGCCTCAGGCCGCGTCCCCCCGCCGCTGGCGCTTGACCGGGAGCGGGACTGCATCGCTGCGGAAATCCGCCCACGGGTCGGAGGCGAGCTTTGCCAGCCGGGTCGGCGCATTCGAAACGGTGAAGTGCGCAGGGCCGATGGCGGGATCGAGCTCTTCCCAGCCGAGCGGCATGGAGACCGGGGCGCCCGGTCGGGCACGCGTGGAATAGGGCGCCACTGCCGTCTGCCCGCGCTGGTTTCTGAGGTAGTCGATCAGGATCTTGCCATGCCGCTTCGCCTTGGCGATGGTGGAGACGTACTTTCCGGGGCTGTCCGCCGCCATCTGGTCGGCCAGTTCCTTGGTGAAGGTCTTCAATTGCGGCCACTCCGCCGAGCGCTTCAGCGGGGCAACGACATGCAGCCCCTTGCCGCCCGATGTCTTGACATAGGCGCGCAGGCCCATGTCCTGCAGCCGATCCCGGGTTTCCTCCGCAGCGGCAATGACGGTTGCCCAGCCGACGTCCGGGCCCGGATCGAGGTCCATGATCAGCGTATCGGGCTTCTCCCAGTCGCTCACGGTTGATCCCCAGGGGTGGATTTCGAGCGAGGCCGCCTGCACCAGCCCGATCAGCCCGTCGAAATCCTTGATGGCGATATAGGGCGCCTCGCCGGGCTCCTTCGGATCCTCGACAAGCTGGATGGCCGCGTTGATGCCTTTCCATGCGTGTTTCTGGAAAAACTGCTGGCCGTCGATCCCGTCGGGGCAACGCAGAAGCGCCAGCGGGCGATCTACGACGTATGGCTCCATGAACGGCCACACCTCGGCGTAGTAGTCGGCAAGCCCGCCCTTGGTGACGCCCTCCTTTGGCCAGTAGATGCGGTCCGGATGCGTCAGCTGGACCTTCGAGGCCGGTCTCGATGCGGGTTTCGGCATCGTCTTCTCCTTGTTCCTGCTGCGGCCCTTTGCGCCAGTATCGGCGGCCTTGCTCTGCTCGCGGACGATTTCGCTTGCCGGCTTGTCCTCGCGCAGGCCGCGGAACGAGGCGTGGCGAAGGTGGCCGTCGGCGGTCCAGGCACGGAACTCGACTTCGGCCACAAGCTCGGGGCGGACGAAACGCAGGCCGCGGGCCTCATCGCTCGTGAGGCGCGCAGCGAAGGGGCTGGATTCGATCCTGATCCGCTCCAGCCGCCGCGCAAGCTCGGCGGCGACCGTATGGCTGAAGCCCGTCCCGACCCGGCCGACATGCTGCAGTTCTCCGGCCTCGTAGACCCCGAGGGCGAGCGAACCCACCGCCTTGCGCGATGTCGTCGACGGCACCCAGCCGGCGATGACGAACTCCTGCGCATGGGTGCACTTGGCCTTCTGCCAGCTTTTGCCGCGGCCGGAGCGGTAGCGATCGCCGGCGATCTTCGAGACGATCCCTTCCAGCCCGAGGCGACAGGCCTGCGCCAGAAGCAGGGCGCCGTCCTCCTCGAAATGGGCGCTGTAGCGCAACAGGCCGGTCTCCGTGGCAATGACCGTATGGAGCAGTTCCTTGCGGCGGACGAGGGGGAGGGCGGTCAGGTTGTAGCCGTCGAGATGGAGAAGGTCGAAGGCGTGGTAGACGAAACGGTTCGTCCGGCCCTCGCTCAGGTCGGCCTGAAGTGCTGAGAAATCGGAGATGCCGGACTGCCCCTCGACGATCAGTTCGCCGTCGATCAGTGCGCTGCCGACCGGCAGTTCCTGGAAGGCGGACAGGATAGTCTTGCCGAACTTCGCCGACCAGTCGAGCCCGCCGCGGGTCAGAAGCTTGACCTTGCCGGCCTCGATGCGCGCCTGCAGCCGGTAACCGTCGAACTTGATCTCGTGAAGCCAACGTGCTCCCGCAGGCGGATTTTGCGTCAGCGAGGCGAGGGCCGGTTCGACGAAGGTCGGCAGTCGCGCCTTGACCGCACCCTCTTCCTTGGACGGGTCGGCCGGTGCGGGCGACTTGGGCTCGGCCTCGGCCTCGGCCGGATCGGTCTTCGCCTTCGGCTTGCGGGCGGTCTTCCGGGTGATCTTTCCGGTTTTCGACGACCAGCCCGGCTCCTCGCCGGCGACGTCCGCGATCTCCCGCCCTGTCTTTACCGATTCCGGGCGCTCCTCAAGAATGTCGGGCGCATCTTCCGGCCGGGCGTATTCGTCCTCTCCCTTGATCAACAGCCAGTTGTCCGCCCTCTCGCCGGGCTTGCCCTGCATTCGCACCAGATGCCACAGGCCGTTCAGCTTTTCGCCATGCAGCTCGAATTCGAGATGACCCTTGTTGTAGCCCTTGTGCGGATCTTCGAGCGGTTCCCACGTGCCTCTGTCCCATACGATGACGGTGCCGCCGCCATACTCGCCCTTGGGGATCGTCCCTTCGAAGCCGCCATATTCCAGCGGATGGTCCTCGACATGGACGGCAAGGCGCTTTTCGCCGGGCACCAGGCTCGGCCCGCGGGTGACGGCCCAGCTTTTCAGGACGCCGTCCATCTCGAGCCGGAAATCGTAGTGAAGACGGCGCGCGTCATGTTTCTGCACGACGAAGCTGTTGCCCTGCGCCTTTGCCGTCCGGCCCTTTGGCTCGGGGGTCTTTTGGAAGTCGCGCTTGCGATGGTAGGTCTCCAGCGCCATCGATCAGCCGGCCTTGCGGTGTCCGGCCGCGGATTTCGCCGATTTGGACTGCGCCTTCGCCGTGCGCCGGGGTGCGGGTTTTTCTCCCGCGCCCGATGCGGCGGCGCTCTGGCGCAACGCCTCCATCAGGTCGGTAACGTTCGCGCGCTTCGGTTCCTTCCTGCGCTCGATCGTCCGGCCTTCGATCTTTGCCTTCACGAGTTCGGCGACCGCTTCCTCATACCTGTCGTGGAAAGCTGCGGGATCATAGGTGCCCGCCTTGGTCATGATGATGTGGCGAGCGAGATCCAGCATCTCGCCCTTGATCTCCATGTCGGGGATGTCGGCAAAGGCCTCTTTCGCCGAGCGGATCTCGTAGTTGAAGGTCAGCGTCGTCGCGATCAGGCCGTCGCCTTCGGCGCGGATGAGGAGGGAGCGGACGCGGCGAAACAGGACGGCCTGGCCGAGCGCTGCCGAATGCGACTTGCGCAGCGCGTCGCGCAGCAGGACATAGGCTTCGTCCGCCATGCGATCGCCCGGGGCCAGATAGTAGGGCTTGTCGAAATAGACGTCGTCGACATCTGAGAGGTTGACGAAAGAGCCGACCTCCAGCGTCTTGTCGCTTTCCGGCACGGCGGCAGCCACTTCCTCCGGTTCGAGGACGATGTAGTCATCCTTGCCGATCTCGTAGCCCTTCACCTGGTCCTCGCGGACGACCGGCTTGCCGGTGACACCGTCGACGAACTCCCGGCGAACGCGATTTCCCGTGTCCCGGTTGATCGTATGGAAGGCGATGCGCTCGGAGGTGGACGCAGCCGTATAAAGCGAGACCGGGCAAACGACCTCGCCGAATTTCAGGAAGCCTTTCCATTGCGCGCGCGGTGCCATCTGCGATGTCCTCGATGCTGCATCGGAACTGAACGCCTGCCACTCCGGTTTGTTCCGCCACTATACGCCGGTTGCGAACGACTTTACATTGACCTTTGATACCGCTGTTGCGGTAGGGTCTAACGCGTCTCGGTCTTCCACGCCGGAGGCCGCTTCTGCAGGAAGGCGGATATGCCTTCGGTCGCTTCCGGCGTCTCCCAGGTATCTGCCAGCCGTATCAGCGTGTCTTCGATGATCGCGGCGTCGAGCTGAGCGCTTATGGCATGAACCAAAGCCTTGGCGGCTGCGACGGCGGCGGGGGCGGTGGCAAAATAGGGCGCAATCTCCGCTTCGATCGCGTCGTCCAGCATTTCTGCATTGACCACGGCGTTGAGCAGGCCGGCGGTGCGCGCTTCGGTCGCGTCGAAGATACGCGCGGAGGTGAAGTAGCGCATGGCGTTTGCCGCCCCGATCCTGGCAATCACATAGGGGCTTATGGTGGCCGGGATCAGGCCCAGACGGGTTTCGGTGAGGCCGAAGCGGGCATCGGATACCGCGATTGCGGCGTCGCATATGCTGATGAGGCCGACGCCGCCGCCATAGGCCTGACCGTTGACCCGGGCGATCAACGGCTTCGGCAGATCCCTCAGCGCCTTCAGCATCAGGGCGAGCTTGCGGGATTGCGATATGCGCTCTGTTCGATCCGCCTCCACCTGCGCCTTCATCCAGTTGAGATCGCCGCCGGCGCAGAAGCTCGCGCCCGCGCCGGTCAGAATGACCACGCGGATGGAAGGATCGTTCGCGAGGGCGGCGGCAGCCTGCGTGAGTTCGGCGATCATTTCGGCCGACAATGCATTGTGCTGTGCGGCGCGCGAGAGCGTCAGCGTGGCAACCCCGCGACTATCCGTGGAGAATGTGATGGACTGGAATGCGGTGGTTGGGGATGTCATCGGCTCTGTTCCTCTCCGGGTGCCGCAACGAGCGCGCGGGCGAAGTCCGCAGCCTCGGAAAGCTGCAGCAAATCGAGCCCTGTCGAATAGCCGAGGTCCTCCAGAAGGGCGGCGACGGCCCGCGTGTCCACATTGCCTTTGGCGCCCGGCGCATAGGGGCAGCCGCCGAGACCGCCCGCGGAGGCGTCGAAGACGCGAAGGCCCATGTCGAGACTGACACGGATGTTGTCGAGCGCCCGGCCGCTTGTATCGTGATAGTGACCGGCAAGCTGGCCCGGAGGTGCAACGGCGAGGACGGCGGACAGCATGGCGGCGATTTCCAGCGGGCGGCCGCTGCCGATCGTGTCGCCCAGGCTCACCTCGTGGCAACCGAGCGCCAGCAGCCTTTGCGCCACGTCGGCGACGGCTCCCGGCGGTGTCGGACCGTCATAGGGGCAGGCGACGACACAGCTGACATAGCCGCGCAGCGCGATGCCGTCTGCCAGTGCCTGTTCGGCGACCGGCTTCAGCCGCTCCAGGCTTTCGGCGATCGAGCAGTTGATATTGGCGCGCGAGAACCCTTCGGAGGCGGAGACGAAGATCGCAACCTCGTCGGCGCCGGCGGTCCTGGCCGCCTCGTAGCCCTTCAGGTTCGGCACAAGCGCGGCATAGCGAACGCCAGGCCGTCTTTTGATGTTCGCCATGACCTCCGCCCCATCGGCCAGTTGGGGTACCCATTTCGGGCTGACGAAGCTCGTCGCCTCGATGCGCCGGAAGCCGCAGGCCGACAGGCGGTCGATCAGTGCGACCTTTTCGGCGGCCGGAATGATGCGCTTTTCGTTCTGCAGGCCGTCGCGCGCGGCCATTTCGACGATCTCGACGAAATCCACCATCGCCCTTCCTCCCGGGACGTCATGGTAGCGGTCATTCCTGTCTTGGCAACACTTGCGGCCACAAGGGTCCGGATCTCAAGCCCTGTCGGCGACGAAACGGGCGATGACAGGGCCGATCAGCGTGATGATGACCAGCCGGGCCGTCTGCAACGCCATCACGAAGGAGAGGTCCACGTTGCTCGATGCGGCAATGACGGCAATCGAATCAAGACCCCCGGGGCTCGTTGCCAGGTAGGCGGTCATCGGGTCGATGCCGAGCCATGCGACGAGGGCGAATGCCAGCAGCCCGGAAAAGGAAAGCAGCACGATGATCGAGATGACGGTGGGCGCGAAGGCGCGGCGCGCGTGGCGCAGGATCGACCGGGTGAAACCCAGTCCGATATTCCAGCCGAGGAGGCCGAACGCGATTGCCAGCAGCCATTGCGGCAGTTCGAAGTGAACCGTTCCGGTCATCGTCAGCGCCGAGCCGACGGCAAACGGGGTGAGAAAGGATCCCGCGGGAATCCGCAGCCAGCGGCCGATGAGCCCGAACACGATGCCAATGCTCAGCGTCAGTGCGACGTTGCCGGCGTCAAACGGCGCAAACAGCGAGCGCTCGTCGGCGCCGACCGCCTGATGGCCGCCGAAATGGGCAATCAGGGTGGCAAGGGTCGCGACGAACACGACGCGCAGATACTGCATGAAGGCGACCAGACGCACGTCGGCACCATAGGCGCCCGCCATCAGCAGCATGGTCGAGGCGGCGCCGGCCGAGGAGCCCCAAATGGCGGTCGTCCCAGGCAGGATCTGCATCCGGGTGATGACCCAGCCACAAAACGTGCTCATGGCGATGACGGAAAGGACGATCAGCAGGAACAGCGGCCAGCGCGAAAGAAAGGTGCTGACCAGGCTCGGCGAGACCATGCCGGCAATCATCATCGCGAGCACGACCTGAACGCCGAAAAAGAAGATGCGGGGAAGCCGGATCGTTCCGCCGTTCACGCCGACGATCACGGCGGCAACCATCGGGCCCATCATCAGTCCCGCGGGAATGCCGGCGAACTCAAGCGCTGCTGCAAGCGGAAGCGACAGCGCAGCCAGCAGAAGCCATTGGGCATAGGGCTTCAGGCCACCGAGACCAGTTCCCGCGTTGTCTGGGTCGGATTTGGGATGCTTGGCGTTCAAAGGCAATTTCCGCTGCGCTGAGCCGGGACAGGTCGCCGCCTTGATATTGTGTCCAAATGACATTTTCCATTGCGAAATCCTGCCCGCGCCGGA
This sequence comes from Mycoplana rhizolycopersici, assembly GCF_013378445.1. GTDB lineage: Bacteria > Pseudomonadota > Alphaproteobacteria > Rhizobiales > Rhizobiaceae > Mycoplana > Mycoplana rhizolycopersici. Next base: position 4,551 of record NZ_JABXYK010000008.1, on the reverse strand, counting down.
AAATCGTGCTTGCAGCGTTCGGCAGGGATCGGGTGCGAGCAGGACGGGAAGCGGTGGATGCATGCGGTTTTCCTTGCGTCGGAAAGACGAATCCTGCCAAGTCGCCCCATGGAATTCGCACCACAACAAGACGAGGCCCTCAAGGCCGTTTCGCGCTGGCTGAAGGAAGGGCGTTCGCCGCTCTTCCGGCTTTTCGGTTATGCCGGCACGGGGAAGACCACGCTCGCGCGCCATTTCGCCGAGCATGTCGACGGTGACGTGCTGTTTGCGGCCTTCACCGGCAAGGCCGCGCAGGTGCTGCGCTCCAAGGGCGCCAGCAATGCCCGCACCATCCATTCCCTGATCTACCGGCCGCGCGGCGAGGAAGAGGTCTCCGACGAAGAGACCGGCAAGACGTCGATCGCGCCGATGTTCTCGATCAATCGCCAGAGCCCCGTCGCCAAGGCGGCGCTGATCATCGTCGACGAATGCTCGATGGTGGACGAGGCGCTCGGCAAGGACCTGATGAGCTTCGGCACGCCCATTCTCGTCCTCGGCGATCCCGGACAGTTGCCGCCGGTGACGGGCGGCGGCTACTTCACCAGCCAGGAGCCGGATTACCTTCTGACCGATATCCACCGGCAGGCGCGCGACAATCCGATCATCCAGCTCGCCATGCATGTGCGCGAAGGCAAGGAGATCCTGTATGGCGACTGGGGTACGGCGAAGGTGATCCCGAAGGGCGAGGTGACGCAGTCGCTCGTGCTGGAGGCCGACCAGGTGCTTGTCGGCACGAACAAGACCCGGCGTCGCTACAACATGCGCCTGCGGGAATTGAAGGGTTTTTCGACCGGCTATCCGCAATCGGGCGACAAGCTCGTCTGCCTGCGCAACGATCCGGCGAAAGGCCTGTTGAACGGCTCTCTATGGCAGGTGATGACCTCGTCCAAAGAGACGGTGAAGCCGGGCATCAACCTGATGATCCGTCCCGAGGACGACGACATGGACAGGGGGGCGGCGAAGATCAAGCTTCTGAAGGCCGCTTTCGAGAACGTCGAGGAGGAAATTCCCTGGTCGACGCGCAAGCGATATGACGAGTTCGACTACGGCTATGCCCTGACCGTTCACAAGGCGCAGGGCTCGCAGTGGAACGACGTCGTGCTGTTCGACGAAAGCTGGGCGTTTCGCGATACGCGTGAGCGCTGGCTCTACACCGCAATCACGCGGGCGGCAGAAACACTGACGATCGTGCGCTGACCGCAGCCGGAAAGCTGCGCTGCCGGACCGGATCGGAATCCGCAAAGGCCGGACAGCAGCCCTGGAGACATGCGTCCGCGCGTGTTTCGGCTGCAGGTGCCGGTAATTTCAGTGGCCGATGATCCCGAGCAGGACAGCCTTGGCCACCGCCTGGAACCGGTTGTTGCTGCTGAACTTTCGGATGATTTCTTTCTCCATCGACTGCACCTGGCCGGGATCAACGTCCAGTGCGCGGGCAATTCGCGTCGTCGGATAGCCCTCGGCCATCAGCGTCAGGCAGCGCAACTCCTCATCGGACAGGGCTTCCGGCCGAGTATTGTCGTTCATCTCGATTTCCGGGCCGCCATTGAATTCGAGCAGTTCGCCGATCTGCTGCATCTGGCGCCGGATCGTCGATTGCTGGGCGGCCAGTTCGCGCTTGCGCGAGATCATTGCGCCGCGGAAGATCGCATCGGCCTCATCCTGGTCGGCCGCCTGGCAGAGGGCATCGAGCAATTCCTGGATGGCGGCTACCGGCATTCCGGTTTCGCGGCAGGTGTTGACGACCGCCATTTGCTGGATTTCACGCGGGCCGTAGACGCGCATGGGGCCGACGCGGTCTGCGGTCAGTAGCCCTTTTTCCTCATAGAAGTGCAAGGTGCGGTGAGTGACGCCGAAGGCATTTGCCATGTCGGCGATCGCCAGCCGGCCTTGCGGGAGGTTTTCGGGCAAAGGTGCGGCCGGCAGGAAGCGGATCGAACGTGCGCCGGATTCGGTCGTCTTCACGGTTTCACCGATCATTGGAAAGGCCACCTACACGATTTCCCAGCATCAGCACTTTTCCCTTCATGTCGCAGCCCAACCCGCATCCGTCGTTATGGGTGAGGCAGGGCCGTCTCATCTTTGCAGAATACGAAGAGCGCCACTGCTGCTTCGGATGCAGGGGAGGTTAGCGGCGGCGTGCGGTCTTTGATACCCCCATATCTAGGGGGGAAGGGCGATTTGCGCTGTACCTTCAACGATCGGGCCGGTCGGCCATGGCATTTTCGGAAGCGGGGTCTGGCACCGGCGGAACGCCCGCAGCCGCCACCTTCTGATGCTCCCGAAGGCAGGCATTCCGCCCGGATTCGGCCGCCTGCAGGCAGATCATCGTGCTGCTCGAAAGACCGTTGCTACCGGCATGAATGTACAGTCGGCCATTGGCGGAGAGCGCCCGTGTGGCGAATCTGAACGCATGGTAGGCGCTGGCCGAATCATCGAGTTCGCCCGCCGGGAAATGATCCGCATAGACCGTGACGTTGCTCTGCTCATGAATGAGGCGTGCGTAGATTTCACCACCGTCACGCGTCGTTTCGATGCGTATGCGATAGGCCAGGGGTGTTTCCTTCCCCTCAGATCGGCCTTCGACGAGGCGAACCGTCTTGTAGTATCGCGCCGCCCGCTCGATCGCTTCCGCCAATTGTCGGCACGCGTCGGTACCGGGCCAGCAGCGCTCTATGCGGATGCTCGGAAGCTCGGCGCCCTTGTCCAGTTCCGCGCGTGCGTTCTCGACATACACGCGCGCATTTTCGATCGAGTTTGCGGAAAGTTCCGAATACGAAACCGGCGCCAGCACCAACAGCGGCAAAAGCGTCAATAGCGCGAGGTGCGAGGAGATCGGCGCGGGCTTCCAGCAGCGATAGGATAGAGTGCGCCGTTCCTCCCGCGGTCTGAAGGGCATCACGGGCGCAGAAGGTGAATCAGACGGCAACGCCGCAGTCGATGCATTGCGGCCTACGGTTGCATCCTGGACGTCGGCATGGCGCCATTCGTATACCGGGGCATAGCTGCCGACCGGGATGCGTATGCGCAAGGGCACATCGGCGCCCTCGGTTTCATAGTACTGATCAAGAAGCTTGCGCAGCTTGCCCGCCTGGACACGAACGATCGGATCGCTGCCGGCATCGAAGCCTTCCGGTCGAGCGAAGACATCCACCCCGATGGTATAGCCCTTCAGTTGTTGAGCCTTGCCGGCAAGCTCGCATTCGACCACATAGGAGAGGAACGCGCGCAGCCGGCCAGAGCGAGAAAAGGTCTTGCTCTCCAGAATATCACCGACGCTGGCCCGCACGAGAAGCGGGGAAAGTGCGCGATGACTGTTCATAAAACTCCCGCAGTCATGCCGATGACCGATACTCCGTCCATTCGATTCGTGGTCTGGCGCGGCCTTTGCGCGTCGGCTGGAGCGTAGCGAAGATTCTTGCGTTTCGGCAAGTCTCGGCGCCGATTACCCACGGTTCTCCCAATGCCGGCCCTCATTCCCTCTGATTGTATCGCGTCGGTCGCTCGCACTTGATGGTGATTGAATGCGCGATGGCGACAGGCTAGAGCTTGGTCAGGCCAATAGGGAAGAGACTGCCATGCCTGCGAAACTGTCGGTGAACCTGAATGCGATCGCGATGCTGCGCAACCGGCGCGACCTGCCGTGGCCGAGCGTGACCGGTCTCGGCCGGATTGCGCTGGAGGCAGGGGCAAGCGGGCTTACCGTGCATCCGCGCCCCGACCAGCGCCATATCCGCTTTTCGGACCTGGGGCCGATCCGGACACTGATCGACGGTTCGTTTCCCGACGCCGAATTCAACATGGAGGGCTATCCGGAAGAGGGCTTCCTGCGGCTCGTCGAAGAGCATCGCCCGGAGCAGGTGACGCTCGTGCCGGATGATCCGGCGCAGGCGACTTCCGACCACGGCTGGGACTTTTGCAAGGAGCACAAGTTGCTCGAGGTGGTTGTCGGGCGCCTCAAGGCGCTGGGCCTCAGGGTTTCGCTTTTCGCCGACGGCACGCCGGATCGCGCGGCGTTGACGATCGCACGCGAGGTCGGCGCTGATCGGATCGAGCTCTATACCGGCCCTTACGGCGGCTGTTTCGACGATCCGGTGCGTGCTGCGGAACTTGCGGAGGAGTTGGGCCGTACCGCGGATATCGCGGCCGACCTCGGGCTCGCCGTCAATGCCGGCCACGATCTGACCGTGGCCAACCTTCCCGCACTGGCCGCACGCATTCCGGCACTTGCCGAAGTCTCGATCGGCCACGGCCTGACCGCCGACGCGCTGGAATACGGGATGGCCGAGACGGTCCGCCGCTTTCGCCGGGCCTGCGGCGAAGCGGTCTGAAGCAAATCTGCTTAGAGGGAAAGCCCGCTTCGGCGCTGGATCTGCCATGAAATCGTCCGTCCGGTTGCGTCAGGCAAATCCCTGAGTCGGGAGCACGGACTTGGGGGAGGGGGGCTGGTGGCGAGGCCGCCAAGGCGGCCTCGCCGGCGGATGGCTTCAAGCCGTAAGCGCTTTCGCATTCTGT
>NZ_JABXYK010000007.1 GCF_013378445.1 Mycoplana rhizolycopersici | reverse complement strand
CTTGGTCAATGTTACCGGCTTCGCCAGGATTGTCGCCGAATGGGCTCGCAATGAGGCGGTCGCCATCCCTGCAGCCGACAACGACAATGGGATCAGGCGGTAGAGCAAGACAAATCGTTCTCGAGAGCGACCAGATAAAGGTTCGACGTTAGTGGTGAAGAAAAAGAAGCGCGTTGCGCGTTCCATCTCTCGAGACCCTAAGCTTGCGGTCCAATACTCTCGTGTATCAACCAAAGATCAGGAGAGGGAGGGGTATTCAATCCCCGCTCAAATAAAGCTGCTGGATGAATATAAATCGCGTGAAAAAATGACTTCACTTGCACAGTTTGTCGATGTCGAGACGGCGAAGCAATCGGGGCGCTCAGCGTTCCATGAAATGGTGGCGTATATCAAAAAAAATAAAAAAATAGGCGCTATTCTTGTTGAGAAAACAGACAGATTATATCGAAATCTGAAGGATTATTTAATAATAGAAGATCTTGGTGTCGAAATACACTTCGTAAAAGAAGGGGTGATAATCTCGGAATCATCGCGCTCATCCGAGAAATTCATGCATGGCATACGTGTGCTGGTGGCGAAGCAATATATTGATAATCTGTCCGAGGAAGTTCGGAAAGGGCAGGCAGAAAAGGCGTCACAGGGCTACTGGCCCACGAAGGCTCCCTTTGGATACCTAAACGCTGTCGGTCCAGAGGGAAAGCGCGTGATCGTTCCGGATCCCGAGAGCGGGCACATTGTTCAAAAAATATTTCGGTGGTATCTCTATGAGGATCTCACATTAGACAATTTGGTTAATAAGCTGAGAGACAGTGGACTTACCAGGAAGGGTAAGCCGTTTTGCAAGACTTCGGTGTCATATATTCTTAGGAATATAATTTATACTGGTGTTTTTTATTGGTGTGGGAACTTTCATGCGGGCGCTCATGAGCCGCTAATATCTCGTGATGAATGGTCTCGCGTCCAAGAAAAAATGGACGGGAGAACAAACACGAAATCCCCCGGAAAACTCTCATATGCATTCTCAGGCCTGATCACTTGTGCCGCCTGCGGTAGCTCAGTTGTTGCTGAGAAGAAGAAGGAAAAGTATGTCTACTATCATCTCAGTGCCTATCGGGATCAATGCACTGGCGATCCCAAGGTTTGCAAAAGGGATTGGGTAAAGGAAGAGAGGCTGGAGGCCTATTTCAATGAAATTCTCGCGAATCTGGAGTTTGACGAGGATGTGCTTCTATGGCTTCGAGAGGCGCTGTTAGCTTCAAGTAGCGAGAAGCGAATCGAGCGCCGGCAAGCGATCAAGCGCTTGGAAGGCGAAGCCAGCCGATTGGATGATCGACTTGAGAAGCTTTACGTCGATAAGCTCGACGGATCCGTCCAGCCTGAGTTCTTTGCATCGTTGTCGGAGAAATGGCGACGGGAGAGTGACAACTGTAGACGTCAGGCCGAGGCACTCGCGCACGAAGAGAAGACCTATCTCGAAGAGGGAATCCAAATTGTCGATTTCGTCCGCAATGCCCATGGACTCTTCAAAAAGCAGCCCCCGAGCGAGAAAAGGAGGCTGCTAAATTTCGTACTATCGAACTGCGAGTGGGATCACGGAAAGATCCGTGCTAAGTTTCGGCAACCGTTTGATTTTCTTGCGAAGGCCGTTGGCCATGCGGACGGAGACAAATTTTCGAAACCCAAAAAAAAAATGTCAAATGAAGTTTGGCTGGGGCGCCAGGATTCGAACCTGGGAATGCCGGTACCAAAAACCGGTGCCTTACCGCTTGGCGACGCCCCACCATGGCGAAGCAGGCGCTGCCTGCCGCCGGACGCCGCCTGACTAGCAAAGCTTGAGGCGCGTCACAATCTCTAAGTTCGGCTAGGGGGAAGTTTTCTTGTGCGCTGTGGGCGGGCTTCATGCTAGGTCTTGCGGCACCTTTCGAGCGAATTCCGACGACAGACGACAAGAGTGACGATGAGCCAGTTCCGCGCCCGCCCGCCCGCCATTCCCACCACGCTGCTCGACGACGACGTCGTGCGCATCATCCGCTGGGATTTCGAACCGGGCGCCGATACCGGCGTGCACACCCACGGCCTCGGCTATGTGGTGGTGCCGATGACGGACTGCCACTTCCTGATCGAGGAGGACGGCGGCAGCCGTACGGTGGACATCGCGCGTGGTGCTGCCTATCGGCGCGAGGCCGGAACCACCCACAACGTCGTCAACCGCGGCAGCGAATTCATGTCCTTCGTCGAGATCGAGTACAAGTGAGCACGGACGACGATCGCGAGCCGGATTTCGAACGCGCCTTCGAGCCTGCCTACGGCGTCGCCGTGCCGGCGGCAGACGGCGTGCAGCGGATCACGGTGAACAACCCCTCCCCCTTCACCTTCCATGGCACCAACAGCTACATCGTCGGCGGCCGGTCCGTGGCCGTGATCGATCCCGGGCCGGAGGACGAGGCGCATTTCCAGGCGCTTATGGCGGCGCTTGCCGGGCGCGAGGTGTCGCACATCTTCGTCAGCCACACCCATCGCGACCATTCGCCGCTTGCCGGGCGCCTGAAGGCGCAGACGGGGGCTGTTGTCGTCGCCGAAGGGCCGCACCGGGCGGCGCGGCCGCTGCATGCGGGCGAGGCCAATCCGTTTGCCGAAAGCTCGGACATGGCGTTCGAGCCCGACATCGCTATCGGCGACGGCGAGGCGATCGACGGCGACGGCTGGCGGCTTATGGCGCTGCATACGCCCGGCCATACCACCAACCATGCGGCCTTCGCGCTGGAAGGCACCGGCATTCTCTTCTCCGCCGACCATGTCATGGCCTGGGCGACGTCGATCGTGGCGCCGCCCGACGGGGCGATGCGCGACTACATGGCCTCGCTGGAAAAGCTGCTTCTGCGCGACGACCGGCTGTACCTGCCCGGCCACGGCGGCCCGGTCATCGAGCCTTCCGCCTTCCTGCGCGGGCTTCGCACGCACCGGCGCATGCGCGAGCGCGCCGTTCTGGCGCGCATCCGGGCGGGCGACCGGTTGATCCCCGAAATGGTCAAGGTGATCTACGCCTCCACCGACCCGCGCCTGCATGGGGCGGCGGCACTTTCGGTGCTGGCGCATCTGGAGGACCTGGTGGAACGCGGTGAGGTCTCAACGGACGGCCCGCCATCGCTGCACGGCGTCTATCGGCCCGGATAGGCTGGAGCAATTCCAGCAAAAGCGGGAAACGCCTTCTTCTCCAGGCAATCGCATATGCCACCTCCCCTCTGGCCTGCCGGACATCTCCCCCACGAGAAGGAGAAGAGCTAGCCGCAACCTCTTCGCCCCATCGGAACTTCGGCGGACCTTGCCGGGTTGAGCCCTCCGGCTTGTGGGGAGGGTTTGGGTGGGGAGGGTTTGGGTGGGGCCTGCCTCATCATATGCAGTTGCCCTGCTTTCTCCGCCCTCTCCCCGCTTGCCGCGAGAGGGCCGGCGTGCTGGGCAAATGTACGATCGTCGCGTGCTGCGGCGTCTGCCGAAAATGCTCCACTTGCGATTTCAAGTACGGGGCGCGCTCAGTCGCCGGCGATGCCGAGAAGCTCCGCATCGAGCGCCTTGAGATAACGTTCGGCGAAGGCGGCGCCGAGGCCGAGATCGTGCGGGCCGTAGCGGGAGGCCGCGCGCATGTCGACCAGCGCCGTCTCCTCCTCCTCGCGCAGGCGGATGGACACGTCGAAGCGGAATCCGAAGACGAGGGTGCGCCACTCGCCCTGCAGCAACACGTCGTTCGGCCCGCCGATCGGGGGCAGCAGGCCATTCTCCAGCGGGCGCGCGGAAGGAACCGGCACGACCTCGACGACGCTGCCGCCCGGCTTCTCGGCGTCGGGCTTGACCACGAGATCCTCGAGGTCGGCGACCACGTTTTCCAGCCCGCTTTCCCCGGTGAAGGCGATGCCCTGTTCGGCGGCCACCTTGCGCACGCCCTGCAGGACGCGGTCGAGCGCGCCCTCGTAGCGGCGGCCGGTCAGGCCGGGATAGGCTGTGGCCTGGATTTCGCGATCCTGCAGCGTCACCGGGGGGCGGGGAAGGAAGTCCTGGTTGGCGATCGGCACCTTCAGCCACGGCGGCGAGGAGAAGGGATCGGTGGTGACGTCGTAGATCTTCGGCCGCGTCAGATAGGCCTGCGCACCGTGGCCGGCAACGCCGAGCGGCAATGCTGCGAGCAGCAGCGCCACGAAGGCAGCCTTTCCGCCGCGCGCGCCGACGCGCCACAGGCGGACGAAGCCGACGACGGCAAGAATGACGGCAACGAAGGCACACGCCGTGCCGATTCCCGCGAGCAGGAGAAAATGCGGTGTCGTCAGCGGGCCGAAACGATGGGACAGCGCGGCGGCGAGAAAGAGCAGCAGCCCGAAGGACGCCAGCCTACGCGCCCAGTGGGCGGAATGGGAATAGGGCCGCTCATATCGAATGACCATCGCCATCTGGCCGAACCTCGCTGCTCTCCTGCCGGCGCGCAGCCGGTATGCACGCCGTTTGTACAGAAGACAGGCTCTCCGCCGCAACGTCAATCCGCAAGCGGCGATCCGCCGTGGAGGGCGGTGCCGCTGCCGCGAATTGGCTTGCGTGCCGCAAAAATGACACGCTCGTTAACGAACTATCCCATGGGCGGGATATCAAGGAGAGTCACCCTATGATTTCGACATCGACGAGCGTTGTGCGTGCAAAGCCCCTCGCATTGCCGCCGCCGCCCGCAAGCGGGCCTGCGCTGCCGCTGGAACTGATCGAACTGGAGCTTTCGCTCGACGGCTTTGCCACCGAGCCGGACGGATTTTCCGACGCCGTTCGTCGCGCTGCAAAGGCGCTCGATGGCGAATTCCTGTTCGACCTTCCGGCCTCCGGCCTCGCCGAAGACTGCCAGCGCATCGCAGCCCTGCGTATCCCTGAAGCAACAGGGTCGGGACTGAAGATCGTCTTCGCCCTGCTCGACGACAGCGGAACCGGCATTCGCGTCGAGGATCCCGGCGAACAGACGAGCGGTCTGAAGAACTTCGCAGATTCCTTCGTCGGCGTCCTCGAACGGATGCAATAGCCTTCCGGCAGCAACCTCTCTGCCGCAATCTTCCAGGCAACAACCGTCCGGGCAGTGATCTTGCGGGCGCGCCTCGGGCCGCTATATCCTCATCGAAGCGATACGAATAGCGGTTGCGATGGAGGGTCTTATGCGTGCGCCGTTCCTGTTTGCGTTAGGCGTCGCGGGCGTTCTTCTCGCCGGATGCCAGACGGTGACGCCGGAGCAAAGACGCGCTGCCGACGAGAGGCAATGCCTGAGCTACGGCTTCAAGCGCGGCACCAACGCCTTTGCCACCTGCCTGCAGCGAATCGATCTCAATCGCGACGCAGACCGCCGGGCCTTCCTCTACAGCGACGCCGGCTGGTACGGCCCCGGCCCCTACGGCGGCGGCTACGGACCGGGCTGGTAAGCCCGCTGCCCGGCAAAAGCATCACAAGGTCAGCGTGACCGTCTGCGCCCCTCGAAGGCCGCCTGCGCGGCTGCCAGACGCGCGATCGGCACGCGGAAGGGCGAGCAGGAGACGTAGTCCAGCCCGGCGTCCTCACAGAAATGGATCGAGGCCGGATCGCCGCCGTGCTCGCCGCAGATGCCGAGCTTGAGATCGTTGCGCGTCCGCCGCCCGCGTTCGGCCGCGATCTGGATCAGTTCGCCGACGCCATCGAAATCGAGCTGGACGAAGGGATCGCGCTCGACGATGCCCTTCTGGATATAGGTCGACAGGAAGGACGAGGCGTCGTCTCGCGAGATTCCGAAGGTCGTCTGCGTCAGGTCGTTGGTGCCGAAGGAGAAGAACTCGGCGGATTCGGCGATGACGTGCGCGCGCAGTGCCGCACGCGGCAACTCTATCATCGTGCCGACGAGGTAGTCGATCTTCACGCCCGCCTCGGTGATCACCTCTTTCGCCACCGCCTCGATGCGCGCCTTGACGTAGTCCAGCTCGGCCTTGAGGCCGACGAGCGGCACCATGATCTCCGGCACGACGGGGGCACCCGTATCCTTCGCCGCCTGGCAGGCGGCCTCGAAGATGGCGCGCGCCTGCATCTCGGCGATCTCGGGATAGGAGATCGCCAGCCGGCAGCCGCGATGGCCGAGCATCGGGTTGAATTCGTGCAGCGCGTCGACGCGCTGGCGAAGTTCGGTCGGGTCGAAGGAGAGGCTGGCAGCAACCTCGGCGATCTCCTCGTCGGTCTTCGGCAGAAACTCGTGCAATGGCGGATCGAGCAGGCGGATCGTGACAGGCAATCCGTGCATGATCTCGAACAGCTCGATGAAGTCCGAACGTTGCATGGGCAGGAGCTTGGCAAGTGCCGCCCGCCGCCCGGCCTCGTCGCCGGCAAGGATCATCTCGCGCATGACGTTGATACGCCCGCCCTCGAAGAACATGTGCTCGGTGCGGCAGAGGCCGATGCCCTCGGCACCGAACGACCGCGCGGCACGGGCATCGGCCGGCGTCTCGGCATTGGTGCGCACCTTCATGCGCCGCGTCGCATCGGCCCATTCCATGATGCGGCCGAAATCGCCCGAAAGTTCCGGCTGCAGCATCGGGATCGAGCCCTTCAGCACCTGCCCGGAAGAGCCGTCGATGGTGATGATATCGCCCTTCCTCAGGGTCACGCCCTGGGCGATCAGCAGCTCGTTGCGAAGATCGACCCGCAAGGTGCCGGCACCGGAGACGCAAGGGGTGCCCATTCCGCGGGCGACGACCGCGGCATGGCTCGTCATGCCGCCGCGCGTCGTCAGGATGCCTTCGGCGGCGTGCATGCCGTGAATGTCCTCCGGGCTGGTCTCCACCCGCACCAGGATCGCCTTTCGCCCCTCCTCCTCCGCGCGAACCGCTTCCTCGGAGGTGAACACGATTTCCCCCGTGGCGGCACCCGGCGACGCGGGCAGGCCGGAGCCGATGACGTCGCGACGGGCGCGCGGATCGATCGTCGGATGGAGAAGCTGGTCCAGCGAGGCCGGGTCAATGCGGGCGACGGCCTCTTCACGGCTGATCAGCCCCTCGTCGGCCATTTCGACGGCGATCTTCAGCGCGGCCTTCGCCGTACGCTTGCCCGAGCGCGTCTGCAGCATCCACAGCTTGCCGCGCTCGATGGTGAATTCGAGATCCTGCATGTCGCGGTAGTGCGTCTCGAGCCGGTCGCAGATGCTCCTGAATTCCGAAAAGGCGTCGGGCATCAGCTTTTCCAGCGACGGACGGTCGGAGCCCGAACCGATGCGGGCGGCCTCGGTGATGTTCTGCGGCGTGCGGATGCCGGCGACGACATCCTCGCCCTGCGCATTGACGAGGAACTCGCCGTAGAGCGCGTTCTCGCCGGTCGAGGGGTTGCGGGTGAAGGCAACGCCGGTGGCAGACGAATTTCCGAGATTGCCGAACACCATGGCCTGCACGTTGACTGCCGTGCCCCATTCGGCCGGGATGTTGTGCAGGTTGCGGTAGGTGATGGCACGGGCGTTCATCCAGCTGGAAAAGACCGCGCCGACGGCGCCCCAGAGCTGGATTTCGGGATCCTGCGGAAACGTCTCGCCGAGCTCCTGCTCGATCGCCTCCTTGTAGCGGGAGATGACATGCTGCCACTCGACGGCCGAAAGCTCGGTGTCCTGCTCGTGGCCGAGCCGGGACTTCTCGTCCTCCAGGATCTCTTCGAAGACCTCGTGGTCAAGACCCATGACGACATCGCCGTACATCTGGATGAAGCGACGGTAGCTGTCCCAGGCAAAGCGTGCATCGCCTGCATCGTGGCCGAGCGCCTGCACGGTCTCGTCGTTGAGGCCGAGGTTCAGGACCGTATCCATCATGCCGGGCATGGACGCGCGTGCGCCGGAGCGAACGGAAAGAAGCAGTGGCCTCTCATTATGGCCGAAGGTGCGGCCCGTAAGCTTCTCCATGCGGCGCAGGCCGGCGCGGACCTCTTCCTTCAGGCTATCCGGGACGGTGCGGCCGTTCTGATAATAATGGGTGCAAGCACTGGTGACGATCGTCAGCCCCGGAGGCACCGGCAGGCCGAGATTGCACATCTCGGCCAGGTTGGCGCCTTTGCCGCCCAACAAGTCACGGTCGGCCGCACTCCCCTCGGCGCTTCCCCCGCCAAAGGTGTAAACCCACTTCATCATTGCTGTTCTCCACCCGAAACAGTCCTGTGTGACAGATTTACAGCATATGGCACGGGTTGGAAACGGAACGATAGGATGAAAATGCTGCGCCGCACAATTTGTATCGCTTGCGGGCACCTGGCGCCTTCATAACGGGTCCGACGGGCGGGTATGGGCATCGCAGCCGTGGCGATGCCCGGGACGTGCCGCCAGCCGTCAGTTTTCCTGGACCGACAGGCCGTCCTTGCCGATCTGGATCTCGACTCCGTCCGGCTTCTTCTCTTCCTGGTAGGCATAGTAGGAAAAGCCTGCAACTACAACGACGAGCGCGCCGATGATCATGTAGAGAGCGTTCCTGTTCATGAATATCCCCTTCCTGTTCGGCCTCAACGGCCGGCCCGTAGAGAATGCGGATGTCGGGGATTGGTTCCGGTCAATTTTTTGGGGGCGCCGAATTCGTGCCTCCCTCGCAGTTGATTGCCAAACTTAGCAGATATTGATAATTCTTGGGAAGACATCTCAAGAAGATACCCATGCCTTCAAGTTACAACATAGGCCCACATTACGAATCCCTAGTGAGGACGCTCGTCGAAAGCGGGCGATATGCCAGCGCGAGCGAAGTCCTGCGCGACAGCCTGCGACTGCTGGAGGAACGCGAGGAACAGCGGCAGGCAAAGCTTGACGCTCTGCGCGAGGAGATTCGCAATGGGCTGGAAAGCGGCGCCGGTATACCCGCCGAGGATGTACTTGACCGGCTGCAGAAGAAATATCAGGGGCGCGCCTGATGCCAGTCATTCTATCCCCGCAGGCGGCGCGGGATATCGAAGACATAGGCGACTATATCTACACACAGAATGCGCACGCAGCGCTCCGTTTCGTCTCCGCCCTGCGGTCACGGCTTGATAAAATCGCGGATGCGCCACGCGGCGGCGTCAGGCGGACGGACATCGGGGACGGAATTCGATCGGTGCCGTTCCGCCGATACGTGATTTTCTACACCGTCCCATCGGATGACGAAGTCCGCATCGAACGCGTCCTGCATGGAGCCCGCGACATAGATGCTGTATTCATCGAGGACGCGGAAGATACCGATTGAACCGCCTAACCCTCAAACCGCCTCGCGCAATTGTTCGGCGGTCTGCAGGTCCACCGAGACGAGCTGGGAGACCCCCTGCTCGCCCATGGTGACGCCAAAGAGGCGGTTCATGCGGGCCATGGTGATCGGGTTGTGGGTGATGATGACGAAGCGGGTCTCGGTGGAGGCGGCCATCTCGTCCATCAGGTTGCAGTAGCGCTCGACATTGTGGTCGTCCAGCGGCGCGTCCACCTCGTCCAGCACGCAGATCGGGGCGGGATTGGTGAGGAAGACGGCGAAGATCAGCGCCATTGCCGTCAGCGCCTGCTCGCCGCCCGAAAGCAGCGTCATGGTCTGCGGCTTCTTGCCCGGCGGGCGTGCCAGGATTTCCAGGCCGGCGTCGAGCGGATCCTCGCTTTCGATCAGCTGCAGTTCGGCCGTGCCGCCGCCGAAAAGGTGAGTGAACAGCCGCTGGAACTGGGCGTTGACGACGTCGAAGGCGGCAAGCAGCCGCTCGCGCCCCTCCCGGTTCAGGCTCTGGATCGCCGTGCGCAGCCTGCGGATCGCCTCGATGATGTCCTCGCGCTCCGTGACGATCGCCTGCAGCTTCTCCGAAAGCTCCTTCTGCTCCTCGTCCGCGCGCAGGTTCACCGCACCCAGCCGCTCGCGTTCGACCTTCAGCCGATCGAGCTCGATCTCCCGCTGCCGCGGATCGGGCAGCGGACGGTCGGCGGGATGTTCGGCGAGCTTTAGCGCCTCGTGCGGGGCGCAATGCAGCGCCTCGCGGATGCGGGCCTCGCCATCGAGCCGGCGTTCGCGCGCCGACAACAGCCGCTCCTCGGCGCGGCCGCGCTGCTCGCGAGATTCGGCAAGCTGCGACAGCGCGGTCGTCGCCACCCGGTCGGCCTCGCGCTGGCGGTTATCCGCCTCCTGCAGCTCGTCGGCAGCGGCACGGCGGGCCTCTTCGGCCCGGCTGAGCTCGCTCATCAGCGCGCGCCGCTTCTCCTCGATCTCGTCGGGCGCCTCGGCGATGCGCTCGGCCTCGTCCTGCGCCTCCGCCTCGCGCTCTCGAAGCTGGGCGATGTGGCGTTCGGCATTGGCGGCACGGCTGCGCCAGGTCTCGCGTTCGCCCGAGATCGCCGACAGCCGGCGCTGGCGCTCCGCCATTTCGCGGGCCAGGCCGTCGTGAAAGGCGCGCGCCTCGGCGAGCGTCGCACGCTCGGTCGCAACCGTGGCGGACTGCCGGCTCAGCCGGAGCTCCAGTTCCGAGACGTCGGGGGTGTCTTCGAGCGCGCCGCGCGCCTCCTCAAGGGTTTCCGCCGCTTCGTCCACCTGGCCATCGAGCTGCGTCTTCGTCTCCGCCAGCACGGCGCGGCGGCGGATCAGGTCGCCTGACGCGCGCTCCGCCGCATCCAGCGCCTCGCGCGTCTCGGCGAGCTTGCGGGCGGCGAGACGCTGAACCTCGCGGGCATCCTGCTGCCGCTGGCCTGCTGCCCTGATCGCAGCCGCCGCGGCGGCAAGGGCGGCCTCGGCAGCGGCAAGGGCTGCATGCGCCTCGTCGCGTTCGCTTTCCAGTTCGCGCAGGCGGTTCTTCTGCGCCAGCCGCAGGGCGGCGGCACTCGGCGCATCGGCTCCCGTCACATGGCCGTCCCAGCGGAAGACCGCGCCCTCGCGCGTCACCAGCCGCTGGCCGGGACGGAGGCTCTGGAGAAGAGACAGCGCCTGCCCCTCGTCCGCCACGACGCCGATCTGGCGCAAGCGGCGGGTCAGCACATCCGGCGCGCGGACATGGGAAAGCAACGGCTCGATGTCCTCCGGCAGTGGCGGATCGTCCGCGCCGTCGCCGGAAAAGCGCCAGTGGGCAGCGGCGGCGGTGTCGGCGGGTGAATCGAGATCATCGCCGAGCGCCGCGCCGAGTGCCGTCTCGAAGCCCTTGTCGACCTGCACGTCCTCGACGACGGGTGCTGCGGAACCGCCCGCGGCACCGGCCTCCAGCATGCGGCGGATCGTGCGCATTTCGGTCTCTACGGCATTGGCCTGCCCGCGTGCGGCCTCGACGGGGCCGCGCGCCTCGACCTCGGCGCTGCGCGCCTCTTCCAGCATTTCTTCCGCTTCGGCCAGCCGCTCGCCGGCTTCCTCCAGCGCGGCCTCGGCCGATTGCACCTCCTCGCGCTTCTGCTCGGGGTCGGGCAAGGCGGCGATGCGTTCGTCCATCGAGGAGATTTCGGCTTCGAGATTGACCAGTTGCTGGGCCAGCCGCGCCTGGCGGTCGGCGAGGTCGCGGATCGTCTTTTCCAGCTGGTTGCGCACCGCCTGCGCTTCGGCGCGCTCCGCGGTGATTTCGCCAAGCGCTTGCTCGCTGCCCAACAAGCGTTCGGCCGCCTCGTCCATGGCCTCGCGCGCGGCGGCGGCGCGGTCGTCAGCCTCCGCCAGGATCTCGGCGATTTCCTGCTCCTCGGCCGAAAGCCGCTCCAGCACCTGCGCGTTGTCAGCGACCATCGCTTCTTCGCGGGCGATGTCCTCGGCAAGCTGGGTCAGGCGCCGTGCCAGTTCGTCGCGGCGGCGCAGCAGGCGGCCGGCGTCTTCTTCTAGCTGCGAGCGGGCGATCTGCAGCCGCTGCAGGGCGGCGGCGAGCTTTGCCTCGTTCTCCCGCAGTTCAGGGAGCTTCAGGCTGGCAATGGCCTGCGCCTTGGCCGCCTCCATCTGCGCCTGCGCGCGTTCGGCGACCAGCGAGGTCGCCTGGTTCAGCTGGCTCTCCGCCTCGCCTTCCGCCTCCTTCGCCTGCGCCCAGCGGATATGCAGCAGCATCGCCTCGTGGCGGCGGATATCGGCCGACAGGGCCTTGAAGCGGTTTGCCTGGCGCGACTGGCGCTTCAGGCTCTCGATCTGGCTTTCGAGCTGCGAGGTGACGTCGTCGAGACGTTCGAGATTGCTTTCGGCGGCGCGCAGGCGAAGCTCGGCCTCGTGGCGGCGGGAATGCAGTCCGGAAATGCCGGCCGCTTCTTCGAGCAGCTGCCGGCGGGCCTGGGGCTTTGCCTGGATCAGTTCGCCAATCCGCCCCTGCCCGACCATCGAGGGCGAGCGGGCGCCGGTGGAGGCGTCGGCGAACAGCAGTTGCACGTCCTTGGCGCGCGCCTCCTTGCCGTTGATGCGATAGACCGAGCCCTGCTCGCGCTCGATACGGCGCGACACCTGGATCTCGTCGGCGTCGTTGAAGGCGGCAGGTGCCGTACGATCGAAATTGTCGAGGTAAAGGCCGACCTCGGCGGTGTTGCGCGCCGGGCGGTTGCCGGAGCCGGAGAAGATCACGTCGTCCATGCCGGACGCGCGCATGTTCTTGTAGGAGTTCTCCCCCATCACCCAGCGCAACGCCTCGACGAGGTTCGACTTGCCGCAGCCGTTCGGCCCGACGACACCGGTCAGGCCACGCTCGATGACGAACTCGGTCGGCTCGACGAAGGTCTTGAAACCCTGCAGGCGAAGCTTGGTGAATTTCATCGGTCCACCTTCCCCTTGCAGGGGAGCGTCGGAACGAAGCTCCGGAGTGGGGCAATCGCAGCGGGTATCACTCCCGCCCGCGCTATCGCGCGACCTCCCCCCTCAAGGGGGAGGTGGGAACCGGGCGCACGAAACCGGCCGCCCGCGAACCAATCGCGGCCGGTGTCAGAGCTTGCTGTCGATAAGGGCCGACATGACGTCAACCGACATTTCTCCGGAATAGCGCTGGCCGTTGACGATGAAGGTCGGCGTGGCCGCGATGCCGAATTCCTTGGCGCCGCGTTCGCGAACCGCGTTCACATCATCGAGAAGTTTCTGGTTCGTCAAGCAGGCTTCGAAGCTCTGCTGTGTAAAACCGGCCAGTTTCGACATCTGCAGCAGCGCTTCACGACCGTTTTCGGCCGCGGCCCACTGTTCCTGCTGCTTGAACAGCATGGAGATCATCGGGAAATACTGTTCGGCCGGTGCGCAGCGGGCCAGCATGAAGGCGGCAGCGGCGCGCGGATCGAACGGGAACTCCCGCAAAATGAAGCGTACCTTGCCGCTGTCGACATACTTCTCCTTGATGACGTCGAAGGTCTCGTTATGGAAGCGGGCACAATGCGGGCAGGTCATCGACATGTATTCGACGATCGTCACAGGGGCGTCGGCCTCGCCCAGCGCCATTTCCGGCAGCGGGCCGGGCTCGAGAACCTTGGCCATGTCAACGTCGCCTTCGGACGGCGGCACCTCGGCCTTTGTCGGCGTCGACTGCGTCGTCTCGGCAGAGACCGCCGGGGCCTGCGCGGTCTCGGTGGACGCGGCTGCGGGCTCGGCCGGCTTTGAGGCTGCGCTGTCCGTGGTCACCTGCGGGCTATCGGGCGCCGCAGCCGTCTCCTTCTTCTCGTCGCTGCAGGCCGCAAGCGTGACGGCAAGGGCCGCGACGGCGACGCCGCTCGCAAGACGCTTCAAAAGGCTCATTTCGGGAAGGGACATGGTCTCTCCTGTGGGGACAAAGTAAAAATCTTCCGTTCGCCCGGATATACCGGCTTTATGTCGCTAACAAGCGGCACCAACACTACAATCTTCAAACAAATGTGACCGGCTGATGTTTCACCGACGCGGCTGGCCGTTGCGGCCGAGAACGGCCGTGCCCAGCCGTTTCAGCGCGGCCTTCAGCGCATCGCCCTCGATGCCGTCGACCAGTTCCTCCAGGTGACGCGCGGCCTCGCCGGTCAACGGACGGGGCGGACGACGGCGGCGCGCAGGCGGCGAGACCGGCTTCTGCACGATCCTGATCTGGCGGATCGCCGGAAAGCCGAAGAAGCCGTTGACGCGCTGGATCAGTTCGCCCTGCTGATGGGAGAGGAACAGGGCGCGCGAGCCTTCGCAGGCGATCGTCAGCACTCCGGGCTGGTGCCCGCCGTCCTCGCCCGCCATCTCGGAGGCGCGCCTGGGCCAGGCGATCTTTTCCGGCCGGCTGCAATCGGCAAAGGCAGCGCCGGCAATCTCGTCCCACGAGCCGAGCAGCATCGTGCTGATGCCGGCGCGCCTGGCAAGCACGGGATCGATCAGACGGTTGGCGACCTCGCTGATCTGAAGAGCGCCCCGGCGGGGGGAACGGGAATTCACGATTCGCATGCTCCTTGCGGAAAACATTCCTCTCTTCCGACAATTACGCCTTGAAGAAAAGAGATTGCTTGGCCAGTTATACGCTTCCTCATCGCATCCAGGCAAATTCATGACGAAAGCGCACATCGCCGCAGACCCGACCAGCCGGATACTCGGCTGGTACGACCGGCACCACCGCGACCTGCCGTGGCGAATCTCGCCGCCGATGGCCGCGCGGGGCGAGCGCGCCGATCCCTACCGGGTCTGGCTGTCCGAAGTCATGCTGCAGCAGACGACCGTGCAGGCGGTAAAGTCGTACTTCGCACTGTTCACCTCGAAATGGCCGACGGTGACGGACCTTGCCGCGGCGGAAACCGAAGAGGTCATGAAGGCCTGGGCCGGCCTCGGATACTACGCGAGGGCGCGCAACCTGAAGAAATGCGCGGAGACCGTCGCCTTCGCGCATGGCGGCCGGTTTCCCGACACCGAAGACGGACTGAAGCAACTGCCAGGCGTCGGCGACTACACGGCGGCAGCGATCGCCGCCATCGCCTTCGACCGGCAAGCAGCCGTCCTCGACGGTAATGTCGAGCGCGTGATTTCCCGCCTGCATGCGATCGACGCTCCCCTGCCCGGCTCGAAGGGGATGATGCGCGGTCTCGTCGCGGCTATGACGCCGGCAAAGAGACCGGGCGACTTCGCCCAGGCCATGATGGACCTCGGCGCCACCATCTGCACGCCGAAGCGGCCTGCCTGTGTGCTCTGTCCGCTCAACGATGCCTGCATGGCACTTGCGAACGACGATCCGCAGCGCTTCCCGGTGAAAGCGGCGAAGAAGGAAAAGCCGATCAGGCTCGGTGCCGCATTCGTCGCCCTCGACGAGACGGGCGCCGTCTTTCTCAGGAAGCGCCCCGGCCATGGCCTGCTCGGCGGCATGACGGAGATACCGAATACGGACTGGACGGCGCGGCAGGACGGGGCGACCGGAGCCGATGCAGCACCCTTCGCCGCCGACTGGCAAAACTGCGGCACCGTCGTCCATGTGTTCACGCATTTCGAATTGCGCCTGACGGTCTTCCGCTCCACGGTCAGCCGGACCGCGGCGAGCGGACCGGGATGGTGGGAACCGGAGGCGACGCTCGACGGCGAGGCGCTGCCGAGCGTCATGAAGAAGGCAATCAAGCAGGCTATGCCGGAGGCCTTCCGGCCAAGGCCCCGCACAATTGAAATCGAAAAGGCGAGTACCCCATGACCATCGAAATCCGACACATTGTCTTCGACATCGGCCGGGTGCTGATCCACTACGATCCCCACATCCCCTACAGCCGACTGATCCCCGACGACGCCGAGCGCAACTGGTTTTTCGCCAATGTGTGCACGCACGACTGGAACCTCGAGCAGGATCGTGGCCGCAGCTGGGAAGATGCGGAGGCGTTGTTGATCGAACAGCATCCCGAGCACGAGGAGAGGATCCGCGCCTTCCGCAAGCACTGGCAGGAGATGGTGTCGCATGCTTATGTGGAGAGCGTGGCGATCATGGAGACGCTGGTTGCCGACGGCCGCGACGTGACGATGCTGACGAATTTCGCCGCCGACACGTTCAAGGAGGCGCGCAAGCTCTACCCGTTCCTCGACCTGCCGCGCGGCGTGACGGTTTCCGGAGAGATCGGGCTGATCAAGCCCGACCTTGCGATCTATGAAAAGCATGCGCGCGATTTCAGCCTGGAACCGGCGCACACCCTCTTCATCGATGATGCCGAAAAGAACGTGGAAGGAGCGCGGGCGGCGGGCTGGAATGCCGTGCTGTTCACCGATGGGGAAAAGCTGAAGAGCGACCTTGCTGCGCACGGCGTCGCACTCTGAACGGAGCCGGCGCGAGGCCTGAACAAAGTGAAACGCCCGGGGCCGTTGCCGGCTCCGGGCGTTCGCGCTTTTCCGGGACTGAAGGTACGAAACCGGAAAAGCAGAATTCTTTCGTCAGTCTGTCTCGTGGCGACGCCGACGGCTTGTCTTCACCATAGGGAGCGCTGGTTAACAGCGCTTGAAGAAAGCCTGACCTTTCTGCCACTTCGCCAATATTAACAAATGCTTGCGTTAAGCGATCACATTCAGCAACGAGACCGGTTGTTGGGGCGCACGAGGTTCATCTGCAGTTCGTGAGCGGAGGCGTAGCGGCCGAGGATCCTGATCAGCCGCTTTTCTTCGGTTCGGCTTACGCCCGACTTGCGGCAGTATTCCGAAACCTCCCAGACGTGCTTGGGGTTTCGCTCCAGCTTGCTGATGTCTATATGCCTCATGATCGCCTCCCGCTCAGGTAAAACGCAATATGACGCCCCTTGTTCCACCGGTCGTTGAATTCTTCTTGTCCGGTTGTCTTCCTCCCGACATGCGAGGGAGCATTTTGCTCACAGCATCGGGGCTTTGTCCACGCCTGACTGCTGCCTTGGCGCTTTGCCCAACTGCCGCAACCTCCGGCGCAGGGAGCACCAGAGGCCACGACAGGAGGTATTCCCTTGCGCGTCTTTCAACCTGCACGGCTTGCGAAAGACGCCTGTTCAAATGGGGTATCGGCAGCGGCTGCGGCCGGGCGTCTCAGTCGAGCTTTGCCATGTCGGAGCGCACGACCGCGCGCAGCGCGTCGATCGGCTTGAGTTCGCTGCCCTCGGCATAGTGCCAGAAGGTCCAGCCGTTGCAGGCGTCGAGCCCCTGCACCTTCGCACCGACGCGATGGATGGAGCCGGCGTCCGATCCCGACGCGATGGTGCCGTCGGCGCGAACGATGGCGCTGTGGCGGCGCTTCTGGTCGGTGAGCACGGTGCCGGGCGCGATCAGGCCGCTCTCGATCAGCGTATTGAAGGCCACGCGCGGTTCGGCCTTCTTGCCGCTCATTACGGTCAAGGTCTGGCTGCCGAGCGGCTGGACCGAATTGATGCGCGCGAGTGCGGCATCGATATAGTCCTGCTCGCGCTCGATACCGACGAAATGGCGGCCCAGGCGCTTGGCGACCGCACCGGTGGTGCCGGAGCCGAAGAAGGGATCGAGCACGATGTCGCCGGGCCTGGTGGAGGCCATGATGACGCGGGCGAGCAGCGCTTCCGGCTTCTGCGTCGGATGGACCTTCTTGCCGTCCGCATCCTTCAGGCGTTCGCCGCCCGAGCAGATCGGAAACAGCCAGTCGGAACGCATCTGCACGTCGTCGTTGGCGGCCTTCATCGCATCGTAGTTGAAGGTGTAGCCCTTGGCCTTGGCATCTCGGCTCGCCCAGATCATCGTCTCGTGCGCGTTCTGGAAACGCCGGCCCTTGAAGTTCGGCATCGGGTTGGTCTTGCGCCAGACGACGTCGTTGAGGATCCAGAAGTTCAGGTCCTGCAGCGTGGCGCCGACGCGGAAGATGTTGTGATAGGAACCGATGACCCAGATCGTGCCGTTCGGCTTGAGCACGCGGCGGCAGGCGAGCAGCCAGGCGCGGGTGAAGGCATCATAGGCCTCGAAGGAGGCGAACTGGTCCCATTCGTCGTCGACAGCATCGACGAGGCTCTGGTCCGGCCGGTGCAGCGTGCCGCCGAGTTGAAGGTTGTAGGGCGGATCGGCGAAGATGACGTCGACCGACTGATCCGGAAGGGCTTCCAGCGCGGAAACGCAATCTCCCCGGATGATCGTGTCGATCCAGCCATTGGGACGGACCGAACGGGCTTCGGCAAGCGAAAGGACGTGGGACATGGAATACTCGCTGATACGCTTACTCGGATACGAACTTGCTGGCCCTTATGGTTACCGAAGATGGTTACCGAAGGGTGAAGGCGGAGGGGCTCAGCGGCAAATAATCTCCGATTGGAAAAGAACGGACCGATGCGGTAAAAGACAGCATGAAGAAGAGCGAAGCGATCGAACAGCTACAGAAAAACGCCGACGCGATCCGCGCATACGGCGCCACCTCGCTCTATTTGTTCGGCTCGGTGACACGCGACGAAGCCGACGACGAGTGCGACATCGACCTCTTCATCGACTATGATCCGGGCAGCCTTTTCTCCCTCATCGATCTCGCGAGCATCAAGCTTCTCCTCGAAGACGAATTGTCAGTCGAGGTGGATGCGACAACGCGCAACAGCCTGCATCCGCGCCTGAAGGAGACGATCGAAAACTCGGCGATCCGGGTTTTCTGATGCCGCGTGACATCGGCGTGATCCTGTCGGAAATGCTGGAGACGATCGCTTTGATCGAGACGGCTCTGGTGGGAAAAACGCGTGAAGATCTCGCCAGGAACGACATCCTGCGCCTTGCGATCCAGCGAGCAATAGAAATCATCTCGGAAGCCAGCCGGCACATTCCTGATGTGCTGTTGCTCCAGGCTCCCGATGTTCCCTGGCGTCGATCCGCGCCATGGGCAATATCCTCAGACATGAATAGCATCGAATTGCCGACGACGTCCTATGGAACGTCGTCGTCCGCGATCTTCCGCACCTGAAGGACGCACTTCTGGCCCTTCAAGCGTCTTTGGGCGGTACGTAAGGGCCCCTCACGCTGCATCGTGCACCCGTGCGCTGTCCTCCGGCACCTCGTCGCGCTCGAACATGCCGTAGTCCCTGATCACCGAAACGACGCGCAGGCGGTAGTCGGAGAAGACGCCGTGGCGGCCGGCCTGCTGTGCGCTCCTGTGCTCGGCGGTGTTGCGCCAGGTCGTAACGGCTTCCTCGTCCCGCCAGAACGATAGCGACAGGATCTTGCCGGGAACGGACAGGCTTTCGAAGCGCTCGATCGAGACGAAGCCGTCGATCGCCTGGAGCCGATCGCTCAGCCTTGCCGCAAGGTTCAGGTAGACGTCGCGCCGGCCGGTTGCGGGGGCGACTTCGAAGATGACCGCGATCATGGCGTCACCGTCGGAGCATGCGGCAGGGAGACGTTCCTGAGAAAGATCCGATCTTCCTTCAGGATGAAGCGCTTACGCCTTGCGAAGGCATAATTCTCCGCGCCAAGCGGATCGGCGGCCAGACGCGCGCGATAGGCCTCGTAGGCGGCGAGGCTCTCGACGCTGTAGACCCCATAGGCGGTTGTGGCCGATCCTTCATGGGGAGCGAAATAGCCGATCAGGTCCGCGCCGTTACGCGGGATCGCCTGCCCCCAGTTGCGGGCATATTCGGCGAACGCCTCCTTGCCGAACGGGTCGATTTCATAGCGGATGAAACAGGTGAGCATCTTCGGTTCCTTGACATTTTCGATGTCTCCTGATGCCATGTTGCGCGGCGCGAATGCTTCGATTATCATCGAAGTATGAAAGAAGGTCCGGACATAGCCCAGATCGGCGCGCTCATCGGCGATCCAGCGCGCGCCAACATGCTGACCGCCCTGATGGGCGGCCGGGCGCTGACGGCGACCGAGCTTGCAGGCGCTGCCGGGATCACGCTGCAGACGGCGAGTTCGCATCTGTCGAAGCTGGAGGCCGGCGGCCTCTTGGCCCAGCGCAAGCAGGGGCGGCACCGCTATTTCGCGCTGATGGACGACGAGGTCGGCCTCCTGCTCGAAGGGCTGATGGGCTTTGCCGCCAATCGCGGCTTCCTGCGCGCGCGGCCCGGACCGAAGGATCCGGCGCTGCGCAAGGCGCGGGTCTGCTACAACCATCTCGCCGGGGATTTCGGGGTGCGGATGCTGGACCGGATGGTCTTAGACGGGCATGTCGCGATCGAGGGGGATGACGCCGCGCTGACGAAAAGCGGCGAAGAACGGATGCGGCAGCTCGGAATAGACATGGATGCGCTGCACAGCCAGCGCAGGCCCGTCTGCCGCACCTGCCTGGACTGGAGCGAGCGGCGCTCGCATCTGGCCGGCTCGCTGGGCGAGGCGCTGCTTTCCCGCTTCATCGACGAGGGCTGGGCAAGGCGCAGCGGCGAAAGCCGCGCGATCCATTTCACGCCGACCGGCGAGCGCGCTTTCTGCGACCTGTTTCCCGTGCCCGACCGGGAATGAACTCTCCACGGCGGACCCGGCCGGTCAGGCGGCGCAGGTCACCGCAAGCCGCCGCACCCTGTTCCTCAAACGCATCAGCGGCCGGAAGCCGGCGCTCGTCCCACCTGCACGCCGGGATAGCCTTCCGCAGCGACGCGCGAACAGAGATCGGACCATTCGCATCCCGCGCAGGCCGGGCGCATCGCCTCGCCGCGAAACGCGGCACGGAGGCGATCAAGCAAGATCTCGTCCGGCATGAGGACGGTGCCGGTCGCGACCGGCCGACCGGTCACCTTTGCGACGGCCGCGGCGGCCAAACGGTCGCGTTCGATTACGCTTTCGCCGAAGCAGTGCGCGTCGCCGCAGAGCAGCGGCGCGCAGATGTCGTCAGGCCCGTCCACCAGCTCGATCGCTTCGCCCGCCGTCAGCCGGCGGGCGATCTGCCTGTAGTTCTCCACGAAGGCGGGGCTATAGCCCTTGCCGACGAAGGTGAGCATGCAGAGCAGGTGGTGGGCGCGCAGCCGGATGGTCACGGCGTTTCGATCTGCTTGCCGGCGACCGCCTTCAAAAGGGCCGCCGCAAGCGCCGACTTCAGCACTGCGCCGAGGATGAAGGGCACGACGCCCAGCATCAGCGCCTTTTCGGTGCCGATCAGCGTGGCGAGCCATGCGCCGCCGAGAACGAGGCAGAAGATGTTCGCAGCGAAATGCGCCGCGAAGCTGCGCACGAGACGGGCGCCTGTCCAGCCGCGCTCGGCAAGCCACCCGACCATCGCCGCCATCAGCGGAAAAGCCACAAGATAGCCCGCCGTCGGCCCGGCGAAGGGGGCAATGCCACCCGCGCCGCCCGCAAGCACCGGCAGGCCAACCATCGCCTCGCCGAGCCAGGCCAGAACCGTGACCGTGCCCAGACGCCAGCCATAGAGCGCGCCGATCATGGTGACGGCGAAGGTCTGCATGGTGATCGGCACCGGCACCATCGGCACGCTGATGCGCGAGGCCAAGGCGAGCGCCAGCGTGCCCGCGAGCACAAAGGCGACTCGAAGCGGCAGCGAGCGCGCGCCCAGGCGCAGGGGATCGAATCCGGACGGGCCGGCGACGGCGAGTTGGAACATGAAAGGGCCTCCTGTTGGCGTTTATAGATAACACGACAAATTATCTATAATTCCAACATTGGAGAGATCGAACCGGCGCGTCAAGAGATCGTCCGAGCCATACGATGCCTGCAGGACGGGCATGAAGCGCCAATAAATCCTATTAAATCAGATATTTAACAGGAAAAAAAATTATAGATAATTTCTTGAGGACAGAAGTTTCGAAGGAGCGGTCAGCCGACGATCGAAAAAATCTCGCGCGTCTCGCCGCTCTCGTTGCGCACCGGCGTGCGGCCGATCCACTGGACGTGGCGGCCGAGAATGGCCGCGGCCTCGTCGCCGTTGCCGCCGCGCAGAGCGGCGAGGATGGCGCGGTGATCGTGATCGGTGCGCGGCTGCCAGCTCGATCGCCAGGCGGAAAAGAGGAAACGGGCGCTTGCGGCATGCAGGTCGTCGATCGACGCCAGCAGCCGCGGCATCGCGCACGGCTCCAGGATCAGGCGGTGGAAGGCGCGGTTGGCCTCCTCCCAGGAACGGACGTCGGAGGCGCCGTCGGCCGCCGCAGTGGCCGCCTCCGCCCTGTCGAGGACCGCCGGCGTCAGGTTGGGAACGGCGTGCCGCAGCGCAAGAACCTCAAGCGCCGCACGCATTTCCGCCACCTCGCGCACCTCCCTGAGGTCGAAGGAGGCGACACGGACGCCGCGGCGCGGCTCGCTGACGGCAAGCCCCTGCGCCTCCAGCCGGCGGAACGCCTCGCGCACCGGAACGTGGCTGGCACCGAACTCTTCGGCGACATGATCCTGCCGCAGGCGCGCGCCGGGCGACAAGGCTCCGGAGATGATCCTCTCGGCGAGGACGCGGCTGATGCGGCTTGCGAGCGTGTCGTCTTGGATGTTTGCCATGCGCCACTGATAGAAGGCTCTTCCGGCGGTGTCGAGCGCCCTTGTCGGCTGCCCCAAGGTTGAGCTTTCCGCCGGCATCGTATAAAGGCCTGCACGACCCGGTCGCGCCGCCGAAACTCGAGACGGCGCCTCGCGCTCCTTGCCGGGGGCGCCTCCCAAAAGGACAGAACTCATGGACGGCTTCGACCTCATCATATTCGATTGCGACGGCGTGCTGGTTGATTCCGAAATCATCGCCGCCGAAGTCGAATCCCGCCTGCTGACCGAGGCCGGCTATCCGATCGGCGTGGAGGAAATGGGCGAACGCTTTGCCGGCATGACCTGGCAGAACATCCTGCTCACGGTCGAGCGCGAAGCTTCGATCCCGCTGTCGGCCTCGCTGCTCGACAAGTCGGAAAAGCTGCTGGACGATCGGCTTGCCCGCGAGGTCAAGGTGATCGACGGGGTGAAGTTCGCACTCTCGCGGCTGCGCCGCCCCTATTGCATATGCTCGAACTCGGCATCGCACCGGCTGGAGCTGATGCTGAACAAGGTCGGGCTGAAGGAGATCTTCGCGCCGCACATCTATTCGGCCAAGGATCTCGGCCCCGATCGCGTCAAGCCGAAACCGGACATCTTCCTGCATGGCGCCAAGCAGTTCGGCGCCGATCCGGCCCGGACTTTGGTGATCGAGGACTCGGTGCACGGCATAAACGGCGCGCGCGCCGCCGGCATGCGCGTCGTCGGCTTCACCGGCGCCTCGCACACCTATCCCTCGCATGCGGACCGGCTGACGGATGCGGGCGCGGAAACGGTCATTTCGCGGATGATCGACCTGCCGGGCGTCATCGCCGCGCTGGCGGAATGGCAGGAAGCGATCTGACACGCCGAAAGGCGTCTTTCTAAAGCCGCACGTTAAGGAGCACTTGCGCACCCCCGCGCGGCTCCCTGTCGCGTTCAAAATCGCGTTCAAATCGCCAGCGCGCACGCAATCATGCCCGTCAAGACATCACGCCGCGCCTCCAGAATGCGCGGCGGTCATGTCAGAAGCCGCCGATGATGCCGGCTTACTTCGTGTTGTAGGGGCCTTCGTCGAAGCCGACGTAGATCTTGGCGTAGGAGCCGGCGCCGCCGGGAATGACGATGTCGGCTTCCGTGAACACGAATTGCGCCGTGCCTTCGGCCGGGATCGTCACGCCGAACTTGTTGAGGTTCGAGTAGAGCGTGTTCTCGCCGTCGGAGGCGGCGACGCGGATCGGCAGGGTGACGGCGCCAGGATTGCCGGCCGGGCCCGAGACGATGCGGCCCTGGGCCAGCACGGTCACCTTCAGTTCGTTCGCCGTCTGCACGCACTGGCGCGTGGTCGCCGCCAGCGTCGCCTGGTAGATCAGCTTCTGCGGATCGTCCTTCGCGCCCCTGGCATAGGTGCGGTGCACCGCGGTGCCCTCGCGCAGATAGACCTGGGGGCAGGCGCCCTGGATCACCGCCGGCTGCTGCGAGGCCGCCTGTTGCCCCGAAGAAACGCCGAGATCGGCGGTCTTGTCTGTCTGGCTGCATCCCGTGACGATTGCGAGCAAAGTAACGCCCAGAAGGCGGCGGCCGGTCTTACCAATCACGTGTCTCTCACCCCTGCATTCGGACTTCGTGCGCCCGCTTCAACTTATAAAAAACGGGCCTTTCGAGACCCTCGCGGATGCTCTATAGCAGCGGTGCGGCAAAAAATCGATTGTCCAAAGAAGACCTTCCACTTTTTGCTGTATCCGTTCGCATGGGAGCGCTTGCGCCTTCATGCCAGGCACGCCGACGGGCCGCGCAGCCTCGTCACGCTCCGCAATGCGCGGCCGACGCCGCGACCGAACAGGAAGGAAGTTTCGTGAACGCAGACGCATGCCGCACCGGCCTCCTGCCTCCGACCGCTCCTTCGCACACGTCCACCGGACAGTTTCAGGCCGTACAAATTCAGGAATGATCACGTGAAGTACATCTCGACGCGGGGCGAGGCCCCTACCCTCGGTTTCTGCGACGCGCTGCTTGCCGGCCTTGCGAGCGACGGCGGCCTCTACGTTCCCAAGGAATGGCCCTCGTTCTCGAAGAAACAGATCCGGGCGATGCGCGGCATGACCTACCAGCAGGTCGCCTTCACCGTGCTGTCGCCGTTCGTGAACGGCGAGATCGACGACAAGACGCTGAAGGCGATGATCGACGAGGCCTATGGCACCTTCCGTCATCCGGCCGTGGCACCCCTGGTGCAGACAGGCCCCGACGCGTTCATCCTTGAACTGTTCCATGGCACCACGCTCGCCTTCAAGGACGTGGCGATGCAGCTTCTTGCACGCCTGATGGACCACGTGCTGGCAGAGCGCGGGCAGCGCGCCACGATCGTCGGCGCCACCTCGGGCGATACCGGCGGGGCTGCGATCGACGCCTTTGCCGGACGCGAGCGCACCGACATCTTCATTCTCTTCCCGCACGAAAAGGTCTCGCCGGTCCAGCAGCGGCAGATGACGACGTCGAGCGCGGCCAACGTGCATGCGATCGCGGTGAAGGGCAATTTCGACGACTGCCAGAACCTCGTCAAAGCCATGTTCAACGACATGGGCTTCCGCGAGAAGATGCAGCTTTCCGGCGTCAACTCGATCAACTGGGCGCGCATCATGGCCCAGATCGTCTACTACTTCACGAGCGCGGTCGCCCTCGGCGGGCCGGACCGCAAGATCTCCTTCACGGTGCCGACCGGCAATTTCGGCGACATCTTCGCAGGCTTCGTCGCCAAGCGCATGGGACTGCCCGTCGACCGGCTGGTGATCGCCACCAACGACAACGACATCCTTGCGCGCACGCTCAAGACCGGGCGCTACGAGATGCGCGGCGTGGTTGCGACCACCTCGCCATCGATGGACATCCAGATCTCCTCCAACTTCGAACGCCTTCTGTTCGAGGCCTACGGGCGCGAACCGGCGGCGATCCGCACGTTGATGGAGGGGCTGAAGCAGTCCGGCGCCTTCGAGATCGAGGAAAAGGCCCTGAAGGCGATCCGCAAGGAATTCCGCGCCGGCCGCGCCACCCAAAAGCAGGTGGCAAAGACGATCACAGAAACCCTTGAAAAGACAGGCTATCTGCTTGATCCGCACACCGCCACCGGCGTCTTCGTCGCGGCCAAGAACGCCCGTCCGGCAAGCCCCATGGTGACGCTTGCGACCGCCCATCCGGCAAAATTCCCCGCCGCGGTAAAATCGGCGAGCGGTATTGACCCGGCGCTTCCGTCGTGGCTTGCTGACATGATGCAAAGGGAGGAGCGGTTCGAAATCCTGGATCCGGAACTTGCCACCGTGGAAGCCTTCGTCGGCCAACACTCCCGAATTCGGGGTTAGTAATCGCGGAAAGTCGGAAAATGAGAGTTGAGTGCACCAGGCTGCCGTCGGGTCTGACGGTCGTCACCGAGAACATGCCGCATCTGGAGAGCGTCGCGCTCGGCGTGTGGATCAAGTCCGGCTCCCGAAACGAGACGCCGGAAGAGCACGGGATTGCCCATCTGCTCGAACACATGGCCTTCAAAGGCACGGCACGCCGGTCGGCCCGGCAGATCGCCGAGGAGATCGAAAACGTCGGCGGCGAAGTCAACGCCGCCACCTCCACGGAGACGACGTCCTACTACGCCCGCGTGCTCAAGGACCACGTCCCTCTCGCCACCGACATCCTTGCGGACATCCTGACCGAGTCCGCCTTCGACGAGGAAGAACTGGTTCGCGAGAAGCAGGTGATCCTGCAGGAGATCGGCGCCGCCAACGACACGCCGGACGACGTCATCTTCGACAAGTTCTCCGAGGTCGCCTATCGCGACCAGACGATCGGCCGGGCGATCCTCGGCACGCCGGAATCGCTGATGTCGTTCGCGCCTCAGCAAATCCGCGGCTATCTCGGTCGCAACTATACGACCGACCGCATGTTCGTGGTGGCGGCCGGTGCCGTCGATCACGACAACTTCGTGGCCGATGTGGAGAAGCGTTTCTCCACGCTGCCGCAGACGCCATCCGCCACGCCCGTCCTCGAGACCGCCCACTATACCGGCGGCGACGTGCGCGAGACGCGCGACCTGATGGATGCGCAGGTGCTGCTCGGCTTCGAGGGCAAGGCCTACCATGCCCGCGACTTCTACTGTTCGCAGATCCTCGCCAACATTCTGGGTGGCGGCATGTCCTCGCGGCTGTTCCAGGAAGTGCGCGAGTATCGCGGGCTCTGCTATTCCGTCTATGCCTTCCACTGGGGTTTCTCCGATACCGGCATCTTCGGCATCCACGCCGCGACCGGCGGCGAGAACCTTCCGGAACTGGTGCCTGTCATCATCGAGGAACTGCGCAAGTCCGCCGACCGGATCGACCAGCAGGAGATCGACCGGGCACGGGCGCAGATCCGCGCGCAGCTTCTGATGGGACAGGAAAGCCCGGCGGCTCGCGCCGGCCAGATCGCCCGGCAGATGATGCTCTATGGCCGCCCGATCCCGAACGATGAACTGATGGAACGGCTTGAGAGCATCACCGTCTCGCGGCTCACGGATCTCGCTGGCCGCCTGTTCTTCGACACAAGGCCCACCCTGTCGGCCATCGGCCCGCTGGAGCATCTCGCTTCGGCCGGCGATATCGTCAGCGCCCTGTCGCGCGGTGAGGCTCCCCAGCGCGCTGCAAGCTAAGTCGTCGGGCACCGCCTTCGCCCATGATCCTCGGGCGAAGGCCACAGCGCCGGCATCGGCGCCCCTGCCTGCGGCGTGATCGTGCAGCGCCATCATGCAGCCCGAAACATCCGGTTTGACGGGATTGCCGGCGTTGTCCTAGTGTCATTCTGTCAAGGCTGGCGCAGCCCGGCCGGCATCGGCGCACTCGCCGCAACGGAGAGACATGCATGGCACGGTCGGTATTTCGGTTCCTGTCGCGGCAGTCCGACACCGTGGTGCTCGAAGGTGGCGCGCATATGCTGCGCCTGCCGCGCTTTTCCGATTATCGGCAATGGTACCAGCTTCGTTCCGAAAGCCGCCGGTTCCTCGAGCCCTGGGAGCCGACATGGCGGAGCGACGAACTTTCTGAAAGCTCCTACCGCGCGCGCGTGGTGCGCAACGAGCAGGAATTCGCCAGCGGCCAGGCATTGCCGCTGTTCCTCTTTCTCAAGGACGAACAGTGCCTGCTGGGCGGCATGACGATCGGCTATATCCGCCGCGGGGCGGCGCAATGCTGCATGATCGGCTACTGGATGGGCGAGCGCCATGCCGGCCGCGGCCACATGCTTTCCGCCGTCCAGTTGGCCGTCCCCTACATCTTTTCAGAGCTTCAGTTGCACCGTATCGAGGCAGCCTGTATTCCTGAGAACACGAGGAGCATTCGCCTCCTTGAAAAGGCCGGCTTTCAGCGCGAAGGCTACCTGAGAGAATATCTGAAGATAAACGGGGAGTGGCGCGACCATCTGATGTATTCGCTGCTGGCAGGGGACAGAAGCCAGCAGCCGATGCAGGTCACGCCGGAGAGAGGGCTGCAAGACCCCCAGGCGACAGGAAATTAACGCTTCGATGACATTCCGATCCGTGCCGTCACTGCTGTTCGTCAGCCGGGCGCTGGCCCTTATCCTACTGACGGCGCTCTCGCTCGTCGGGCCGCTTGCCACGAGCGCACAGGCCGTCGAGCCGGTGCAGATTTCCCGTGACGACACGGCACTCGACATCACGGCGACGACGGAGATCTACACCGGCCGCGGCGAGGCCTTCCAGGTCTCCACGGCACCCGGTACGGACGGCATCGTGCGCCGCATCGAAGTGCGCGCCGCCAACCCGACACACGAGGGCGACTGGGCGGTCTTCGCGCTGACCAACGTTTCCGACGAACAGATCGACCGCGTCATCGTCGCCCCGCATTTCCGGCTCGTCGGATCGAAGATCATCTGGCCCGACCTCGGCTCGCAGCGCATCCTCTCCATCACGCCGAGCGAAGGCTTCGCGCTCGACCGGCAGCCGAGCGACGAGGCGGACGTGTTCCGGATCACGCTCAACCCGGGCTCGGTCGTCACCTTCGTCGCCGAGCTTGCGACGCCGGACCTGCCGCAAATGTATCTGTGGGAACCGGACGCCTACAAGGACACCGTCAACGCGTTCACGCTCTACCGCGGCATCGTGCTCGGCATCGCAGGCCTTCTGGCCGTGTTCCTGACGATCCTGTTCGTCGTGAAGGGCACCTCGATGCTGCCGGCGACGGCGGCACTCGCCTGGGCGGTGCTGGGCTATATCTGCGTCGATTTCGGGTTCCTGTCCAAGCTGATCAGCGTGACTGCGGGCGACGAGCGGATATGGCGCGCGGGAACGGAAGTGTCTCTTTCGGTCGG
Organism: Mycoplana rhizolycopersici; assembly: GCF_013378445.1. Taxonomy (GTDB): domain Bacteria; phylum Pseudomonadota; class Alphaproteobacteria; order Rhizobiales; family Rhizobiaceae; genus Mycoplana; species Mycoplana rhizolycopersici. Next base: position 285,735 of record NZ_JABXYK010000007.1, on the reverse strand, counting down.
CCTCGTCGTCTTCCTGTTCACCTACCTGAATCTGAACCGCTGGCATGCGCACCTGTCCTATGCGACGCTTGCCTGGATCCTTGGCCTCGGGCTTTTGTTCGGCGTGGCCGTCTACGACCCGCCGATCGCCTCTGGCATCGCCCGCATCTCCTTTGCGCTCACGGCTTCCGCAGGCATCGTCCTGATCGCCTATCTCGGCTTCAGGCGCTACGACCGCGCGATCCTGCTCGTACCCGCCTGGGCGCTGATCCTCGTCTGGCTGTTCGGCGCCTGGATGACGGTGACGGGCAGGCTCGACAACGACATCATCCAGCCCGCCCTCGGCGGCGGCCTGGTGCTGATCGTGCTTCTGATCGGCTTCACCGTCATGCAGCACGCCTTTACCGGCGGCGCCTACCAGCAGGGCCTGTTCTCCGACCTGGAACGACAGTCGCTGGCGCTCACCGGCTCGGGCGACACGGTCTGGGACTGGGACGTTGCGCGCGACCGTGTCGTCACCATCCCCGACATTTCGGCGCAGCTCGGCCTGTCGCCCGGCGTCATGCACGGGCCGGCGCGCAACTGGCTGCCGCGCCTGCACCCCGACGACCGGGACCGGTTCCGCGCGACGCTCGACGTTCTCCTGGAGCATCGCCGCGGTCGCCTGAACCACCAGTTCCGCGTCCGCGCGGAGGACGGCCACTACCATTGGCTGGCGATCCGTGCCCGGCCGGTTCTTGGCTCCAACGGCGAGATCATTCGCTGCGTCGGCACGATCGTCGACATCACCGAGCAGCGCAACTCGGTTGACCGGCTGCTGCAGGACGCGCTGCACGACAACCTCACGGGCCTGCCGAACCGCCAGGTCTTCCTCGACCGGCTGCAGGCCATGCTCTCGATCGCCGGCTCCGGCGAGACGGTACGCCCGACCGTGCTGGCGATCGACATCGATCGCTACAAGCAGGTCAACGACGCGCTCGGGATTGCCGCCGGGGACAACATCCTCGTGGCCCTTTCCCGGCGCCTGCGCCGGCTCCTGAAGCCGCAGGACACGCTTTCGCGCCTTTCCGGCGACCAGTTCGGCCTGATCCTGCTCTCCGAGCGCGATCCGGCCAAGGTGGCGGACTTTGCCGAGGCGGTCAGCAAGGCGATCACCGTGCCGATCAACTTCGCCAACCGCGAGATCATCCTGACAGCATCGATCGGGCTCGTCTCCTGGCTCGACCCGCAGCAGGACGCGGCAAGCCTGCTCAACGATGCGGAGCTTGCCATGTACCGCGCCAAGAAGGCCGGGGGGAACCGCGTCGAACCCTTCCGCCCCGCCTTCCGCACCATGGGCACCGACCGGCTGCAGCTGGAAACGGACCTGCGGCGCGCCATCGAGCGCAAGGAACTGTCGCTCGTCTACCAGCCGATCGTGCGGCTTGCGGACGCGGAGATCGCCGGCTTCGAGGCGCTGATGCGCTGGGAGCATCCCAAGCGCGGCAGCATTTCGCCGGAAGAGTTCATCCCGATCGCCGAACAATCCGACCTGATCAGCCAGCTCGGCGCGTTTGCCTTCGACAAGGCGGCAAGCGACCTGATGGACTGGCAGTTGCAGACCGGCGATCTGCCGATCTTCGTCTCGGTCAACCTCTCCAGTGCGCAGCTTCTCAACAACGAACTCTACAACGACGTGCGCGCGGTGCTTTCCAAAACCCGCTGCGAGCCGCACAAGCTGAAGTTCGAGCTGACGGAATCGGTAGTGATGGAGAATGCCGAGCAGGCGCGGCTGGTGCTCAACAAGCTGCGCGAGGCAGGCCTCGGACTATCGCTCGACGATTTCGGCACCGGCTATTCCTCGCTCGCCTATCTCACCCGTTTCCCCTTCGACACGATCAAGATCGACAAGGCGCTGGTGCGCGACAGCTCCGACAAGCGCACGGTCCTGCTGCGCTCCGTCATCTCGATGGCGCGCGAGATGGAAATGCAGGTTGTCGCCGAAGGCATCGAGACCGAAGAGGATGCGATCGAACTCGGTCGCATGGGCTGCGAATACGGCCAGAGCTACCTGTTCGGCCCGCCGATCAACTACGATTCCGTGCTGCGGCTGCTGAAGGAACGGTTTCCCCTGATGAAGCGGGCGTGAGCCGGCGACCAATCGTCCCTACCCTGACACGCCGTTTCTTCATACGCCTTGTCCCCTCACTCCCGTGGCTTTGACACAAGGCTGCGGACGAATTCCAGCTTCTCGACCACCGCGGGCGACAGCACGAACGGATAGCTGTCCGGCTGCCCCATGGAGCGCTGGATCTCGTTGACGGCGACGCTGAGCGGCACCCATGAGACGACCAGCCGCTTGGCACTTCGGACGCGGTAGGGATCAAAGGTCACATCCGCCTCCAGTTCCTCGTGCCCCCCCGGGTCGGTGTTGAGGCCGAAGGCACGCGCCGTCTCCAGCGTATCGACGATGTGGACGTAATGCGCCCAGCATTCGGCGAAATCCTCGGCCGGGTGGGCGCTTGCATAGGGGCTGATGAAACGCTGCTCCCAATCGGCCGGGGGGCCTTCGCGATAATGCCGCTGAAGTGCAGTGCCGTAGTCCTCGCTCTCGTCGCCGAAGACGGCGCGGCAGCGGGCGAGATCCTCCTCGTCTTCGACCAGCCGCCCCCAGTAGAAATGGCCTACCTCATGGCGGAGATGACCGAGAAGAGACCTATGGCGCTCATCCATCGCGACGCGGACGGCCTCGCGCACGTCGTCGTCCGCCTCCGCCGCCCGCAGGCTGATCTGGCCGTTCTCATGGCCGGTCATCGCCGGAACGAAGTTGCCGTTCGCGTCGAGCTCGTCGGCCAGGAAGTCGAAGACGAGACCTTTTTCCGGCTGCTCCTCTCGGGTCGGATGCGGCAAGTTCCAGCGCAGGATCGAATAGAAGAGATGCTGCTGCGCAGCGCCGATGCGTTGCCAGCGCTGCAGGCCGACCGGATCGGTGGTCGGTACGATGCGATTGTGCATGCAGGCAAGGCAGAAGGGCCGGTCGCTTCCTTCCGGCACCAGCCAGTTGCACACGTCGATCGCCGCATTGTCGCACAATCGCCTGAGCACACCCGGCTTGCCGACGACCTCGAAACTCCCGTCCTCGACCGGGACAAGTGCGCGCAGGCACATTTCCGACGTGTCGAAGCCGAGCCGCGCGCCGCAGCGAACGCATTGGCGGTTGCGGAAATGAAGCGTCTGACCGCAGGTGTCGCACTGAAAGAGCCGCATAGGGGTCTCCAACGGCAGGCCGGATGCCGCGCCGTGAGGATTGCTGGCACACAACGCACCTGTCCGGCTTCGGTTCCCGCACGATCTTCTATCCGCCCCAATCGACCTGCGTCGGCCATCCAAAGGCACCTCGCCCGACCGATCTGGACGACGGGGAGCGCGACGCGTGTCGGGGCTGCATCTGATGCGTGTGCATGCGCCGGGCGGGCGGCTGCCCACCCGCGTTCGAGCATCGGGCGTCAGGCGTGGCCAGCTTCCATCGAGAGCATCGCGGGCGTGACCCCCATGGAGGCAAGGGCGCGGTCGTACTTCTCGCCGATCGGCGTATCGAAGATCAGCTCGTCGAAGGCCGGGCAGGTCAGCCAGCCGTTGGAGGCGATCTCGTTTTCCAGCTGTCCCGCGCCCCAGCCGGCATAGCCGAGCATCAGCAGGCCGCGCCGCGGGCCTTCGCCACGCGAAATGGCGCGGACGATATCGAGGGTGGCGGTCAGGCTGATTTCGTCGCTGACGGGGATGCTGGATTCGGAACTGTAGTCGTCCGAGTGCAGGACGAAACCGCGGCCGCTTTCGACCGGACCGCCGCAGCGGATCGGAAAGTCGATCGTGCGCGTCGGCAGGCGGATCAGCTCATCCTCCTCGACCAACTGCAGGTGCAGCAGGACGTCGGAAAAGCTCATCTGCTGGGGCCGGTTGATGATGAAGCCCATCGCTCCATCGTCTGAATGGGCGCAGATATAGACCACCGTGCGCTCGAAATTCTTGTCGAGCATTCCCGGCATGGCGATCAGGAATTGACCGTCAAGGAAGCCCCGTTCACGTCTGTTTTTCAGGACCGACATCGCCATAATGCAAACAGCCTATCAATTCGCGGCGAAATGAAAAGCGACTTCTAGACGCCGCGACCCTTTTGTTCGATGCTCGGCGAGCACCCCTCTCCATGAACTGGGCTGGCGAATGCGACATTCAAGAGAATATGATCGGGAATTGCCGGAAATTGATGGAATCTCGCTCCGAGCGACGCTACATGCGCATCTTATGAAACGCTTTCGTTTGCTCCTGTCCGGTCTCTGTGTCCTTGCCCTGTCGCCGGGTATGGCGGCGGCTGCGAGTTCGCCATGGTTCGAAACACAGGGCGGCGGTGTGCGGCTGGTAGTACTGCCTGAGGAGCCGGACGGCGCGATCCCGGCCCTGCTCGACATCAAGCTCGAACCCGGCTGGAAGACCTATTGGCGCGATCCGGGGCAAAGCGGCATATCACCGTCGATCACGTTTTCGAAAGAGTCCGGGCTGACGCTGCAGTCGGTCGGCTTTCCGGCGCCCAAGCAGTTCGACGACGGCTTCACGCGCTATGCCGGCTACGACCGCTCGGTCGCCCTGCCGCTGACGCTGCGGCGCACCGGCGCGCCCGCCGATGGCGGCGACATCTCTGCGTCCATCTTCCTCGGCATGTGCAAGAACATCTGCATTCCCGTCCAGGCTGACCTGTCGGTCGGCGTCAAGGCGGCGATGACGACCGATCCGGTCGAAAAGGCAATCGTCGCCGCCGCCGTGGCGGCGCTGCCGGCTGCCCCTTCGCCCGGCTTCACCGTCACCGACGCGCACTGGAACAAGGCGGGCGACGCGTTGATGGTGTCGTTTACCGCGCCCGAGCCGACGACCGAGCGGCCGATGCAGGTCTTCGTTTCCGGGCCGCCCGGCTACCAGTTCGACACGTCTGCTACACCGGTGCGGGAGGGCGATGCCTATCGCATCGAGGTGCCGCTGCGCTACCGGCCGAAATCGGCGAACCTCGCCGATGGCGATTTCCTGTTCACCGCCGAGAGTGGCGGGAAGACGCTGGAAATGCAGCTTGCCATCGATTGAGCGCGGCCTATATTCCGCGGCGACCGCCGTGCGTCCGCACGGACGTTTCAAGCCAAGGAGAACGATCGTGACGATTGCCGTAGGAGACAGACTGCCCGACCTGAAGCTCAAGGAACGCACCGCGGACGGCCCGGTGGACGTATCCACCGGCGACCTGTTTTCGGGCAAGCGCGTCGTCCTCTTTGCCGTTCCCGGCGCGTTTACGCCAACCTGCTCGCTGAACCACCTGCCGGGCTATCTCGAAAACCGTGACGCGATCCTCGCCAAGGGCGTGGACGACATCATCGTCGTCGCCGTCAACGATCACCACGTCATGGGCGCCTGGGCGAATTCCACGGGTGCAGCCGGCAAGCTGCGCTTCATCGCCGACTGGGACGCAGCCTTCACCAAGGCGCTCGGCCTGGACGCCGACCTCTCCGCAGGCGGCCTCGGCGTGCGCTCCAAGCGCTACTCGATGCTGGTCGAGGACGGCGTGGTCAAGACGCTCAACGTCGAGGAAAGCCCCGGCCAGGCGACCGTCTCGGCCGCCGCTGCGATGATCGGGCAGCTCTGAGGCGAGCAGAAGGACCTGCGGCACTGGCCCCACCTGCACGCCTTGCCGACTGGCCATCCCTGCTCCCGTCGCCCCGGACTTGATCCGGGGTCCAGCAGCGCCGCGTCGGCTGCGCAGGCAAATGCATTTTCGCGCAAGGACTTGCGCGGCTGGATGCCGGATCAAGTCCGGCATGACGGAGAATATTGAAGCCCGGGCATGACGACGAGATGTGTGGCAGCTTCATGCTACCGTCACCCCGGCCTTGAGCCGGGGTCCAGCGGCGCCGCGTCTGCGGCGCGGGAAATGCTCTATCGCGCAAGGATTTACGCGGCTGGATACCGGATCAGGTCCGGCATGACGGAGAATATTGAAGCCCGGGCAGGTTCAGGGCGCGTGACCAGCCCTGACCTGCTGCCCCTGCTTAAAGGCCCTCACCGCTTCTTGAACGGCTCCATGCCCATGCGCGCCAGCTCGTCGGCGCGTTCGTTCTCGGGGTGCCCGGCGTGGCCCTTGACCCAGTGCAGCGTGACCTTGTGGCGGCGGCGGGCCTCGTCGAGGGCCTGCCAGAGCTCACCGTTCTTCACCGGCTTCCTGTCGGCAGTCTTCCAGCCGTTCTTCTTCCAGCCGTGGATCCACTTCTCGATGCCGTCCATGACGTATTTCGAGTCCGTGTAGAGGTCGACCTCGCAAGGCGCCTTCAGCGCGTCCAGCGCAGAAATGGCCGCAAGCAGTTCCATGCGGTTGTTGGTCGTCTGCGGCTCGCCGCCGGAGAGTTCCTTCTCGACCTCGCCGTAGCGCAGCACGGCGCCCCAGCCGCCCGGACCCGGATTGCCCGAGCAGGCGCCGTCGGTGAAAATGTCGACATGCTTCATCGATGCACCATCATCGCACCAGGCCGTATTCTTCGGCCGACTTCACCTGGCGATGGAAGCGCAGCTTCTTCAGGTATTCGAGCGGGTCCTTCTTGACCACCAGGGCACCCGGCGGCGTCATCAGCCAGTCGTAGAGCCGGGTGAGGAAGAAACGCAAAGCCGAGCCGCGCGCCAGAAGCGGCAGCGACTTCAGCTCCGCCCCGTTCAGCGGGCGCACCTGCTCGTAGCCGTCCAAAAGCGCCATGCCCTTGGTCATGTTGAACGAACCGTCCTTCTCGAAGCACCAGGCATTGATGCAGACGGATACGTCATAGGCATAGGTGTCGTTGCAGGCGAAATAGAAATCGATAAGGCCCGACAGCTGGTCGCCGATGAAGAAGACGTTGTCGGGGAAGAGGTCAGCATGGATGACGCCGTGCGGCAGCGTCTTCGGCCAATGGCTTTCGAGGAAATCCAGCTCGTCGGCGATCTCGTCCTGCAGGCCGGCCTCGACCTCGTCGGCACGGGCTGCAGACTTGTCCCAGAGCGGCCGCCAGCCGTCGACGGAAAGCGCGTTCTTGCGGGTGAGCTGGAAGCCAGCGCCTGCGACATGCATCTCGGCCAGCGCACGGCCGACCTCTCGGCAATGCTTCGCTGCCGGCTTGCGCAGCCACATGCCTTCCAGAAAGGTGATCATCGCGGCCGGGCGGCCGGAAAGCTCGCCCAGCAACTCGCCATCCTTGCGCGACAGGGGTAGAGGGCAGTTCAGGCCGCGGTCGGCGAGATGGTGCATGAGGCCCAAGAAGAACGGCAGGTCCTTCGGATCGACGCGCTTTTCGTAGAGCGTCAGGATGAAGGCGCCCTTCGTGGTGTGCAGGAGGAAATTGGAATTCTCGACCCCCTCGGCAATGCCCTTGTAGGAAAGCAGCGTCCCGGCCTCGTAGTTGGTCAGGAAGCGGGCGAGGTCGTCTTCGGTGATATCGGTATAGACTGCCAAATCTCTAGCTCACGCTTGAAGGCCATGCACGGACGCGATCTTTCAGAATCGTTTCCCGCGCTTCGGTTCTAGATACTACGCATATGTTTTCGCGCAAAACCGCAACGCACTTTTGCGCGATGCGCGTGACGGCCAACTCTATTCCCCGTTGACGAATGCCATGTCGGCCTGCGTCAGCTCGATGCCGCGAAGCTCGCGGTTGACGAGGAAGTTCTCGGTCTCCTCCACGGTATCGGCCAGCTCCACCGTCGTGTCGTATCGGGCGCGGAACGCCTCGATGATCTCGTCGACGATGACCTCCGGCGCCGAAGCACCTGCCGACAGGCCGACGGTGCGTATTTCGCCGAGGTCGTTCCAGTCGATCTCGGCGGCGCGCTGGACCAGCAGCGATCTCTTCGCGCCTGCCCGCAGGGCCACCTCGACGAGGCGCTTGGAGTTGGAAGAGTTCGGCGCGCCGACGACGAGAAAGAGATCGCAGCCCGGAGCCGCCTGCTTCACCGCCTCCTGGCGGTTGGTGGTGGCGTAGCAGATCGAATCGGCCGCGGGTGCCGTCAGGTTCGGAAAGCGCTCCTTCAGGCGCGCGATCACACCTGCCGTGTCATCCACCGAAAGCGTCGTCTGCGTCACGAAGCCAAGGTTGTCGGGATCTGCGGGAACATAGGCATCGGCATCCTCGATGGTCTCGACCAGCGAGACAGAGCCTTCCGGCAACTGCCCCATGGTGCCGATCACCTCGGGATGGCCGGCATGGCCGATCAGGACCACGTGACGGCCGAGCCGCTGGTGGCGCATGGCCTGCTTGTGGACCTTGGAGACCAGCGGGCATGTGGCATCGAGATAGAAGAGGTTGCGGGCGACCGCGTCCTCCGGCACCGACTTCGGGACGCCGTGGGCGGAGAAGACGACCGGCTGGGCGCGATGCTCCTCGGGGATCTCATCGAGTTCCTCCACGAAGATCGCCCCCTTGGCCTCGAGCCCTTCCACGACGTAGCGGTTGTGGACGATCTCGTGGCGGACGTACACCGGCGCGCCATAGGCCTTCAGCGCCAGGACGACGATCTGGATCGCCCTGTCGACGCCGGCGCAAAAACCGCGCGGGCCGCAGAGGCGGATCGTCAGGGGAGAAAGGGCAGTGGAAGAAGCCATGTTCAGGATGTCACCGGTGTCCAGTTCATTTGGGCGCTTGCAGGCGTGTCCGCCAGACGTCTGGTCGCAATTTTGCGAAGTCACCGGCATTTATCACAAATCGCCGTCGATGAAAGCGCCAACCGGCAGCCGGCCGGACTCAACGCCGCGAGCGCCAGATATAGAAGCCGCTGACACCGACCAGCGCCAGTGCCAGCCCGTACCACGTCATTGCATATTGCAGGTGGTTGTTCGGCAGGTCGAACTGGGTGACGCCGCCGACCGGCAGGCCGCCGGGATTGGGCGCGTCGCCGGCATCGACGAAGAAGGGCACGAGCGCTTCGGGCGCAATACCGTCGCTCGATGCCATCGCCGAAAGGTCCTTCCAGTAGAACACGTTCCTGGCCAGATCATTGTCGGGGACAAGCGAGGACGGCTTGCCGGCAAGCCTGTCGCGCGCAAGGCCGCTGATCGCCTGAACGCCTTCGACCTCGCCTTCCCGCCGCGTTTGCGGCTCCTTCCTGTCATAGGGCACGAAGCCGCGGTTGACGAAGACGAAGCGCCCGTCGGCCATCTGCAGCGGCGTATAGACGTGATAGCCGGACTGGCCGTCGAAGGTTGCGAGGAAGTGCCGCTCGCGACCGTGGTCGAACACGCCGGTGACCGTGACGGGACGGTATTCGATGTCGCCACCTTCCCGCTTCACCTGCTCGATCGCCTCGATTGCAACGGGTGCGGCATGGCGCCGCTCCGTCATGTCGGCAAGAAGCCTTTCCTTCCAGGCGAGACGCTGCATCTGCCAGGTGCCGAGCGACAAGAGGACTGCAAGGGAAGCGACCAGCGCGCAGACCGCGAACACTGCCCTGCCGCGCCCGGTCCTTGTCGCCGCCTGTTCAGCCACGGTCGATTTCCCCGGGGCGGGCATTGTTGCGGTATTGCAGCGCGACCAGCACGCCCTTGAGCATCCGCGTCAGCGCGAGGCCGAGCCCGATCGCAAGCGGGATCCACAGAATGAAGTGCAGCCACATCGGTGGGCTGAAGTTGACTTCCATCCAAAGGGCGGCACCGACGACGAGGAAGCCTACGATCAGAAGCACGAAGACGACGGGACCGTCGCCGGTCTCGGCAAAGGCGTAATCCAGCCCGCAGGCGGCACAGCGCGGCTTCAGCTTTAGGTATCCGTCGAAAAGCTTGCCCTGGCCGCAGCGGGGGCAATGGCCGCGCAGGCCCGTCGAAAACGGATCAACCGGCGGGTACAGGGCCTTGTCTTCGCTCATTATCGCACTCCGTCCACGCGACCGGTCGCGCACCTTGCCCAGCCTGACGCCATGCCCGTTCAAAATGCAAGGGCACGGCGCGGTCGCTGCGTCCTGCGCAGAGGCTTTGCCGGCCCGATCGCACGGAGGCCGGCGAAGCCATTCCAAAATGAAAACGGCCGCATCTCTGCGGCCGTCTCCGGTATTGCTTGCGGCAGATCACATGTGGGCGACCGGCGCACCCCAACCACCCCAGATGTAGATGGAGAAGAAGAGGAACAGCCAGACGACGTCGACGAAGTGCCAGTACCAGGCGGCGGCTTCCAGGCCGAAATGCTGCTGCGGCGTGAAGGCGCCGCGGGCGGCGCGGATCAGGCAGACCAGCAGGAAGATCGTGCCGACCAGAACGTGGAAGCCGTGGAAGCCGGTGGCCATGAAGAAGGTCGCGCCGTAGATGGAATCCTTGAACGCGAACGGAGCGTGGGCGTACTCGTAGGCCTGCACGAAGGAGAACAGGACACCGAGCAGAACGGTCAGCGTCAGGCCGTTGATGAGGCCCTTGCGGTCGTTGTGCAGGATGGCGTGGTGCGCCCAGGTGACGCAGGTGCCCGACAGAAGCAGGATGATGGTGTTGTAGAGCGGCAGGTGCCAGGGATCGAGAACCTCGATGCCCTTCGGCGGCCAGACGCCGCCGGTGTGCTCGACACGGGTTGCCTGGATCGCCTCGGCCGGGAACAGGCTGGCGTCGAAGAAAGCCCAGAACCAGGCGACGAAGAACATCACCTCGGAGGCGATGAACATGATCATGCCGTAGCGCAGGTGCAGCGAAACGACGCGGGTGTGGTGACCTTCGTCGCCTTCCTTGATCGTATCCGCCCACCAGCCGTACATCGCATAAAGCGTGATCACGAGGCCGATGAGGAGGATCCAGGGATTGGCCATCTCGATGCCGAACAGCTTCAGCGAGCCGCCGGCGTGATAGCGCATGTAGACGATGCCGCCGATGGCGAGCACGAATGCACCGACCGAGGACAAGAGTGGCCAGGGGCTCGGATCGATGATGTGGTAGTCGTGATTCTTCTGGTGCGCTTGCGCCATGTCAGTGATCCCCGAATGTCTCCCGTTGACGTCCTCCGGCAGGCCGGAAAACGCGTGTCTCCTAAAGTTTTTTCGCAGCCTCGCCCCCGGCATCGGATGCCGAAGCCACCGGCTTCGTCTTCTCGTGCGGGAAGAAGGTGTAGGAAAGCGTGATCGTATGCACGTTCTTCGTCTCGACCGGGTCGACGATCGCCGGATCGATGAAGAACAGGACCGGCATTTCCATTTCCTCGCCGGGCTTCAGCGTCGTCTCGGTGAAGCAGAAGCACTGGACCTTGTTGAAATAGGCGCCGGTCGCCTCCGGCGTGACGTTGAACGTCGCCTGGCCGGTGGTCTCGAAGCTGGCGTTGTTGCGCGCCCGGTAGTTCACCATCACCGTCTCGCCGATCTTGAGCTCGATCTCGCGCTGGACGGGCTGGAAGCTCCAGGGCAGGCCTGGCGCCGTGTTGGCGTCGAAGCGGACCTTGATCTTCCTGTCGAGGATGACGGAGGATGCCTGCTCGACGCGCTGCGTGGTGCCGCCGTAGCCGGTGACCTTGCAGAACATCTCGTAGAGCGGAACGGCCGCATAGGCCATGCCGAGCATGGCGATGACAAAGGTGAGGCACACGGTCACGATCGTGCCGTTGCCAAGCTTTCCTTCGTTTCCGGCTCCGCCCTTGCTCATCGTCAGCCTGCAATCCCGCCGGCAATCTTCACCAGCGTGATGATGTAGAACATCACGACCAGCACCGCGAGCACGACGGCAAGTGCCACGTTGCGCCCGCGCCGGGACTTCTTCTGCTTTTCGCTGAGGCTGACCGTTTCCATCACAGGCTCCATCCTGCCGCCATCACGGCATGGTCGATCATCAGGCCGGAGAAGATGGCGAAGAGGTAGAATATCGAATAGGCGAAGAGCTTCTTGGCCGGCACCATGACGCGATCGCTTTCCGGCATGCGCAGCACGCCGATGGAATAGGCGACGAAGGCGAGACCCATGACGGCCGCGAAGATGCCGTAAGCGATGCTGGCAAAGCCAAGACAGCTCGGCACCACGGAAATGATCGCCGTCAGAACCGCATAGATCAGGATCTGCTGCTTGGTCGTCTTCTCACCCGCCACGTTCGGCAGCATGGGCACGCCGACATCGGCGTAATCCTTCATCTTGAAGAGCGCCAGCGCCCAGAAGTGGGCCGGGGTCCACAGGAAGGTGATCAGGAACAGCACGATGCTCTCGATCGAGACGCCGCCCGTGACGCAGGCCCAGCCGATCATTGGCGGGAAGGCGCCTGCAGCACCGCCGATGACGATGTTCTGCGGCGTCGAGCGCTTCAGCCACATCGTATAGATGACGGCGTAGAAGAAGATGGTGAAGGCGAGAAGCCCGGCCGACAGCCAGTTGACCGCAAGCCCCAGGATCGCAACCGAGAAGGCCGACAGCGTCAGCCCGAAGGCCAGCGCCTCGCGCGGCTTGACGCGGCCGGAAGGAATGGGACGCTTTGCGGTGCGCGACATGACGGCATCGATGTCGGCGTCGTACCACATGTTCAGCGCGCCGGACGCGCCGGCGCCCACGGCGATGCAGAGGATGGCGATCGCCCCGATGATCGGGTTGATATGGCCTGGCGCCAGCACCAGTCCGGCAAAGGCGGTAAAGACGACCAGGGACATGACGCGCGGCTTGAGAAGCTCGAAATAATCGCGCGCAGTCGCTTCGGAGAGGAGCGTATCCCCGCCGTCCGCAGCCGCTTCGTGATGATCGATGATTGCCATATCGTCTGTCGCTCGCTTGGCCGGTTCATCCGGCCCTTGATATGAGAGGCCGCCGGACCGGCGGCCTCCATGTTCGAATGGGATCCTACTTGATCCGGGGCAGTTGTTCCCACTGGTGGAACGGCGGCGGAGAAGAGAGCTGCCATTCCAGCGTGTTTGCACCTTCGCCCCACGGGTTGTCGCCGGCGACGCGCTTCCTTGCGAAGGCCTCGAAGACGCCGAAGAGGAAGATCAGCACGGCGACGCCCGAGATGTAGGAGCCGTAGGAGGATACAGCATTCCAGCCTGCAAATGCATCCGGATAGTCGATGTAGCGGCGCGGCATGCCGGCCAGACCCAGGAAATGCTGCGGGAAGAACACGAGGTTCACGCCGATAAACATGACCCAGAAGTGCAGCTTGCCGATGAACTCGGAGTACATGTAGCCGCTCATCTTCGGGAACCAGTAGTACCAGGCCGCGAAGATCGCGAAGACGGCGCCGAGCGACAGCACATAGTGGAAGTGGGCGACCACATAGTAGGTGTCGTGCAGCGCACGGTCGAGGCCGGCGTTCGCAAGCTGGACGCCCGTGACGCCGCCGACGGTGAACAGGAAGATGAAACCGATCGCCCAGACCATCGGCGTCGTGAAGCGGATCGAACCGCCCCACATCGTCGCGATCCAGGAGAAGATCTTGATGCCCGTCGGGATGGCGATGACCATCGTGGCGAAGACGAAGTAGCGCTGCGTGTCGAGCGACAGGCCGACCGTGTACATGTGGTGCGCCCACACGATGAAGCCGACGGCGCCGATCGCCACCATGGCGTAGGCCATGCCGAGATAGCCGAAGATCGGCTTCCTCGAGAACGTCGAGACGATGTGGCTGACGATGCCGAAGCCGGGCAGGATCAGGATGTACACTTCCGGGTGGCCGAAGAACCAGAACAGGTGCTGGAACAGGATCGGGTCGCCGCCGCCGTCGGGCGCGAAGAAGGTCGTGCCGAAGTTGCGGTCGGTCAGGAGCATGGTGATCGCGCCTGCGAGAACCGGCAGCGAGAGCAGCAGCAGGAAGGCGGTGATCAGCACCGACCAGGCGAAGAGCGGCATCTTGTGCAGCGTCATGCCCGGCGCGCGCATGTTCAGGATCGTGGTGATGAAGTTGATCGCGCCGAGGATCGACGAGGCGCCGGCGATGTGCAGGCCGAGGATGGCGAAATCCATCGCCGGTCCGGGCTGGCCGGAAGTCGACAGCGGCGGATAGATTGTCCAGCCGCCGCCCGAACCGTAGGCGCCCGCGGGTCCCTCGACGAACATCGACAGGAACACGAGGAGGAAGGCGGGGATGATCAGCCAGAACGAGATGTTGTTCATGCGCGGGAACGCCATGTCCGGCGCGCCGATCATGATCGGCACCATCCAGTTGGCGAAGCCGCCGATCAGCGCCGGCATGACCATGAAGAAGATCATGATGAGGGCATGCGCGGTGGTGAACACGTTGAACATGTGCTTGCCGCCGTCGATGGCGGCATCGCCCTCGAAGCCGTAGACCATGGCGGCCAGGCCGTGGAAGATCTGGATGCCCGGCTCCTGCAGCTCGGCGCGCATGGCGACCGAGAGCGCGCCGCCGACGATGCCGGCGAAGATCGCGAAGATCAGGTAGAGCGTCCCGATGTCCTTGTGGTTCGTCGAGAGGAACCAGCGGACGAAGAACGAGGGCTTGTGGTCGTGATGACCGTGGTGGTCATCGTGGGCAGCGGTTGTTCCGGCCATTGAGGCTCTCCCTTGGAATTACTGCGCGGCGTTCTGTGCGACGTCGACGGACTTCCGTTCGCCGTCGACGGACGCTACCAGAGCCTTGTTGGCCTCACCGATATTGGTCGCAGCTGCGGCAAGCCAGGTGTCGAACTTGTCCTGCGAGACGACGCGGACAGCGATCGGCATATAGGCATGGTCCTTGCCGCACAGCTCGGAACACTGGCCGTAGAAGAGGCCTTCACGCTCGGCCTTGAACCAGGTCTCGTTCATGCGACCCGGCACGGCGTCGATCTTCACGCCGAAGGAAGGCATCGCAAAGGCGTGGATCACGTCTGCGCCGGTCACGAGGAGACGGACGTGCTTGCCGACGGGAACAACAACTTCGTTGTCCACGGCGAGCAGGCGCGGATAGACCGCCTTGTCTTCCTTGCCGAGAGAAGCGCGATCGGCATCCTGCAGCATCAGGCTATCGAAGGAAAGCGGGTTTTCGCCGACCTGGTACTCATAGCCCCAGTACCACTGAAAGCCGGTCGCCTTGATCGTCAGCTCGGGCTCCTCGGTGGGAGCGAGCTGCTTCGTCAGCAGCTGGAAGGAGGGAACTGCGAGGAGGAGCAAGATCACCACCGGACCGATTGTCCAGATGACCTCGATCGCCGTGTTGTGGCTCGTCCTGGAGGGAACCGGATTCGCGCCCTCGCGGAACTTCACCACGATGATGATCAGGAGGAGAAGAACAAACAGCGTGATCGGAACGATGAACCACAGGGTGTACTGTTCGAACCAGCGGATCTCTTCCATGATCGAGGTTGCCGCGGGCTGCAATCCCTTCTGCCAATCGACCGGCTGGTCGGCGAAGGCGCCCGAAGCAAACAGCAGACAGCATACCGCCGTCATCGCTGCAAAAGCCTTGTTAATCACAACATATCTCCCCAAAGCGTTTGATAGGGATCAAACGATTGCCGCAGAATCCCTGCTATGCTGACTGCTTAAAATCACAGTTTCCCGTTTGCCGCAACAGCCACGAACCGTTGCTCGTGCGGCATTTTTGCGCAAAGACAAGTCCTGGCGGGACATAGCCAAACTTTCGTCCAACTCTTTGTAAACGCGAACGCGCGAGCGCCGGCCGGCAATCTGGGAGCGATGCCGTGGCGGGGGCGGACAGATTATTACTGCGCCGGCCGGGCAATCGCGACGTTTCGTCCCGGCGGTCCAATTTCCGCCGTATAAACTGGAAAAGACGGCAAAGGGCTTTTCATTTCAACGTTCGCTATTCAAGAATGGCGCGTGTGATTCGAGATTTCGAGGTTTTCATGAGTTCCCGCTCTCCTTCGGGCCTGGCCAGGACGATCCGCGCGCTGGCGGCGCTTGCCATCGCAGCGACCAGCACCCCTGCCCTGGCACAGTCCCAGCAACAGCCGGGCACCGTGAAGGCGAACCACGGTGCCTGGTCGATCGTCTGCGACCAGCCGGCAGGCGCCACGGGCGAACAATGCGCGCTGATGCAGAACGTGATCGCCGAGGACCGACCTGAAGTCGGCCTGTCTGTGGTCATCCTCAAGACGGCCGACCGCAAGGCAAAGATCCTGCGCGTGCTCGCGCCCCTCGGCGTCCTGCTGCCCAACGGGCTTGGCCTGAATGTGGACGGTAAGGATATCGGCCGCGCCTATTTCGTGCGCTGCTTCTCCGACGGCTGCTACGCCGAGGTGGTGCTTGAGGACGAACTGCTCAAGACCTTCCGCTCCGGCGCTACCGCCACCTTCATCGTCTTCCAGACCCCGGAAGAAGGCATCGGCATCCCGGTCGACCTCAAGGGCTTCGGCGAAGGCTACGACGCGCTGCCGTAAAGGGCCCGGGGCCAACCGTCCCCGCACCGAAAGCCGGCTTCTTGTGCATGAGCGTTTTGCCTGACGTCGATGTGACGCTCCCTCAACTCCCCCGTCAATCCGGACTTGGTTCGGGATCCGGCGGCACCGCGTCCGCGGCGCGGGAAATGCTCTATCGCGCAAGGATTTGCGCGGCTGAATGCCGGCTCGGGGGCCGGCATGACGGAGAGACAGTAGGGGGCGACGGCGGTGCCCGCAAGGCGCAATGAGGTTGCGAGCGCAATGGACGCGCTGCCGGCAATGCGATGCGCACAGCGTTTCGCAAGACGTCGATGTGGCGCGCCCTTCAACTTCCCGGCATCCCGGACTTGATCCGGGATCCAGTGGCCCGCGTCCGCGGCGCGGGAATGCTTTATTGCGCAAAGACTTGCGCGACTGGATGCCGGCTCGGGGGCCGGCATGACGGAGAGGCAGTAGGGGGCGACGGCGGTGCCCGCAAGGCGCAATGAGGTTGCGAGCGCAATGGACGCGCTGCCGGCAATGCGAGCCGCAGAGGCAGCAGCCCGGCCTTTGCCATACCTCACCCCCTACCCCTAACCCCTCAACCCTTACCGCATCTCACGTCACCGAACGGGCGCCGCGGGCCAGTCGATCAGGTCGGGCCTTAAGCCGGCGAGCACGCCACGCGACTTGGAGACGACGTCGAAGGGGAAGCCGAGAGCGATCTCGCTTGCGGCATCCAGCCTGCCGATCTGCTCCTCAGTCAGGCGAACGTCGAGTGCCGCCAAGTTGTCCGCAAGCTGCTCGGGCGTTCGCGGACCGATGATCGGCAGCGTCGCGCCCTTGGCGAGCACCCAGGCGATCGCCACCTGCCCGGCGGGCAGGCCCGTCTCCCCGGCAATGGCCAGAACCGCATCGACCGTCGCGGTCTTGCGTGCATCGCTCTCGGCATGGATGACGGCGCCCAGCCCCTGCGCCCTGCCCTGCTCGCCCTTGCGGTACTTGCCTGTCAGCAACCCGCCGCCGAGCGGCGACCAGCTGACCGTGCCGAGCCCGAAGGCCGACGCCATCGGCAGGAGTTCGCGCTCGACGGAACGCTCGACCAGGCTGTATTCCACCTGCAGCGCCGAGACAGGCGCCCAGCCGCGCAGCTCGGCAAGCGTTGCCGCCGTCGCCACCCGCCAGGCGGGGAAATCGGAAAAGCCGGAATAGAGGATCTTGCCGGACCGGACGAGATCGTCCAGCCCGCGCACGATCTCGTCGATCGGGGTGACGTCGTCGGGCATATGCACCCAGAGGAGATCGATGCGATCGGTGTTGAGCCGCTTGAGGCTGGCCTCCACGGACTGCACCATCGCCTTGCGGCTGTTGCCGGTGCGCTGCAGACCCGCGCCATGGCTGTCGCCGAGCGAAAACTTGGTCGCAAGCACGACGTCATCCCGGTCGGCGGCGACGAATTCCCCCGTCAGCGTTTCGGACTGGCCGAACTGGTACTGGTCGGCGGTATCGATGAAATTGCCACCGGCTGCGCGATAGCCGTCGTAGATGGCTCTGGCCGCCTCCTGGTCGGCGCCATAGCCCCAGCCGGTGCCGAAATTGCCGGTGCCGAGCGCCAGCTGCGAAATGCGAAGGCCAGTGCGGCCGAAGATCCGATAGCGCATGCTCATGTCCGAACTCCCTGTTGTCGGTGAACTTTTCGATTCAATTTTAAATGACGATCGTCATATGTTGAATATAAATGACGATCGTCATATAACTTGTCAAGACAATTTCGGAGGATGACAAAATGCGGCCGACCAAGGAGCAGGCGAAGGAAAACCGGAAGCGCATTCTTGATGCGGCGGCACGGCTGTTTCGCGAGAACGGCATTCATGCCGTCGGCGTCGATGCCGTCATGAGTGGCGCCGGACTGACGCATGGCGGTTTCTACGGCCATTTCAAGTCAAAGGGCGACCTTACCGAGCAGGCGCTGTCGGAGGCTATGCACAAGACCCTCGAAGCCGAGCCGGCGACACTGACGCTCTCGCAGTTCGCCGGGGCCTATCTGTCCGCCGAGCATCGCGACCATGCCGGTGCGGGCTGCGCGGTCGCAGCCCTCGGACCGGAAATGGCGCGGTTGCCGGAAAAGGAGCGACAGGCCGCGACCGACTATGTCCGCGCCCGGATCGCGCGGATGCAGGAGCTGCAAGAGCGGCAGGGAGAGGCGCCGGACCGCAGGAAGGCGATCGCCGACCTCTCCAGCCTTATCGGCGCCCTGGTCATGGCCCGCCTTGTCAACGACCCCGCACTTTCGGACGAAATCATGGAAAGCGTGCGAAACGAGGTGGCAGGCGCCATGTAGGCCGGCGGAGCCGCTTCGCTTGCCCCGGCCGGGGGGAGCCTCTACATAAGCTGGCAACCCGCTTAGGCGCGCCGGCACCGCATGCATGCGAACCGTGTGGCGCGACGTTTCAGATCTGTGCACCAGGAGTTGCCAATGAACACCGACCTGACCTCACTGTTCGATGCCGACGAGGCGACGGTTCGCGTGGTGCTGGCGGAGACGCTGAAGAACGCCGACGACGGCGAGCTCTACCTGGAGCACGCGCAGGCGGAATCGCTGACCTTCGACAACGGGCGCCTGAAGGGCGGCAGCTTCAACACCGACCAGGGCTTCGGCCTGCGCGCCGTAGCCGGCGAGGCGGTGGGCTATGCCCATTCCGGCGAGATGTCGCTTTCCGCGCTGAAGCGGGCGGCGGACGCTGCGGGCGCTGTCACGCGCGGATATGCCGGCACCTATTCCGCAGCACCCCAGGGAACCAACCGCCGGCTCTACGGCCCGGAAAACCCGATCGGCAGCCCCGGCTTCGAGGAGAAGGTGACGCTGCTGCAGGAGATCGACGCCTATCTGCGCGGCAAGGACGCAAAGGTTCGGCAGGTATCCGCCTCGATCGCCGCCAGCTGGCAGGTGGTCAACATCCTGCGCGCCGACGGCCACAAGGTGACGGACATCCGTCCCATGACCCGCATCAACATTTCCGTCGTCGTCGGCGAAGGCGACCGGCAGGAGACGGGCTCGTTCGGCATGGGCGGCCGGCGCGGCTTCGGCGAGTTCCTCACCACCGAAAGCTGGAAGCAGGGGGCGGACGAGGCGTTGCGCCAGGCGCTCGTGAACCTCAGCGCGATCGAGGCGCCGGCCGGCACGATGGACGTGGTGCTTTCCTCGGGCTGGCCGGGCGTGATGCTCCACGAGGCGGTCGGCCATGGACTGGAGGGCGACTTCAACCGCAAGAAGACCTCGGCGTTTTCGGGCCTGCTCGGCGAGCAGGTGGCGGCCAGGGGCGTCACCGTGGTCGACGACGGCACGATCGAAAGCCGCCGCGGCTCGCTGACGGTGGATGACGAAGGCACACCGTCTGGCTACAACGTCCTGATCGAGGACGGAAAGCTCGTCGGCTACATGCAGGACCGGCAGAACGCGCGGCTGATGGGCATGCAGGCGACCGGCAACGGCCGCCGCCAGTCCTACGCGCATGTGCCGATGCCGCGCATGACCAACACCTACATGCTGTCCGGCGACAGGACGCCCGATGAGATCATCGCTTCGGTGAAGAACGGCATCTATGCGGTCTCCTTCGGCGGCGGCCAGGTGGACATCACCTCCGGCAAGTTCGTCTTCGGCTGCACCGAGGCCTACCTGATCGAGGATGGAAAGATCGGCGCCCCGGTGAAGGGCGCGATGATCATCGGCAACGGGCCAGACGCGATGCGGCGCGTGACGATGGTCGGCAACGATTCCAAGCTCGACACGGGGATCGGCATGTGCGGCAAGGCCGGCCAGAGCGTGCCCGTCGGCGTGGGCCAGCCGCATCTGCGTATGGACCAGATCACCGTCGGCGGCACGAAGGCCTGATCGCAGCGCGGGCGCGATATGCCGCAAGGGGTCGTTAACCGCACGGATACCATGACGCGCTCATAAAGACGGCAGGAAGAACCGCCAACCGGAGCGCAAATGCCGACATTGAAAAATGTTATGCGCCGCAGCCTGAAGCATGCGGCCATCACCGGCGGACTGGAACTGTCCAATCTCGCCGGGCGTGCCGGCCTGATGACGTCCGCACGCGGGCGCGGCGCGATCTTCACCCTGCACCACGTGCGGCCGAAGACGTTCCACGACTTCGACCCCAACGCCCATCTGGAAATCACGCCTGAATTCCTCGACGAGACGATCCGGCTCTTGGAAAGCGAGGGCTACCAGTTCGTGGCCCTGCACCACATGGCCGCCCGCATGGCGATTGCACGGCCCGAGGAGCGCTTTGCCGCCTTCACGCTCGACGACGGCTACCGCAACAATGCGGTGCATGCGCAGCCGATCTTCACCGAGCATCGCGTGCCCTTCACCGTCTTTATCACCGGCGGCTTCGCCTGCCGGACCCACAGCATCTGGTGGGAGACGCTGACGGAGTTGCTGCGGGCGCTGCCGCATGTCGAATTCGACTTCGGCTCCGGCCTCGTCACGCTGCCGCTCGCCACGACATGGCAGAAGGACGCCGCCTTTGCGCGCTTTGCCGCCTTCATCCAGACGGGCGACGAGATGACCTCCGTCGCCGCCCTCGACAGGCTGGCGAAGCAGCACGGGATCGATCCGCTCCTGATCACCGAACGGCTGATCATGCGCGAACCGGAACTGAAGAGCCTGGCTCTCAACCCGCTCGCGACGCTCGGCGCCCACACGATCAGCCACCGAGCGCTTTCGCGGCTTGAGGAAAACGAGGCGCGGGAGGAAATGCAGGCGTCGGCCGAGCGGATCCAGTGCCTGACCGGCGTGCGCCCCGTCGCCTTCGCCTATCCCTACGGCTTCAGTCCCACCGTCACCGCACGCGAACATCGCCTCGCCGTCGAGGCAGGATTCGACCTCGCGGTGACGACGGTGCCGGGCACGCTGGACGCCCGCAGCTTCGACCAGCCGATGGCGCTGCCGCGCATCTCCGTCAACGGCCTCTACCAGAAGCGCAAGTATGTATCCGCGCTGGCTTCGGGCATCCCGTTCCGCCTGATGCGGCGATAGGACAGCTCCGGCGAAGGACGCCACGGTACGCGACAATTGTAATTTTGCCCATCACCCCGACCTTTTCCCCGCAAGCGGGGAGAAGGTGCCCGGCAGGGCGGATGAGGGGGAGAGCGAAAGCGGTCGTGTAATATGGAAGGACCGAACCGGCCGCCTCGCGAGACCGGACAGCCGTCAGGCGACCTTCAGCGCGCTCGAGATTTCCGCCACGGTCGCCTTCTCGGCGTCGCTGACCGGAGTGCCGCCGAAGCCGAGGAACCCTCCCTCCTTGGCCGCCTCGGCAACGCTCTGGCTGATCTGCAGCAGCCAGCCCTTGAAGCCGGCTGCATCCGACGGTGCCTTGGCCTCGACAATCCCTGCGGCCTCGCGCACCGTGTCGATGCAGCGCGCCTTGATCTCCTCGGGCTTGGCGCCCTTCAACCGCGCCTCCAGCCCCTCGCGCGCGGCTTTCCGCCCCTCGGAGCTCTCAAACCCCTCGACGATCGCCGTCGTCAACGTTGTCGCATCCGTGCCTCCCTTGCCCTGCAGCAGCGTCCGGCTGCTGGCCATGCCTTCCTTGAGCATGCCCCAGAGGCCGCTCGGTTCGGCGGCCGTGACGGCAATGCCTGCGGCCATGACACCCTGCAGCAGTACGCTCCATTCCTCGGGCGTGAACGTCGACTTGTCAGCCATGCTGAAATCTCCCGGTTTGGTTGGGTTTCGTCTCTTGGTTCGCGGTGTCCCCACGCCACCATGGCTCTGCGCGTCCCGTGCGGCGCGCGACGGAGACCGCCTGTCCATGAGAGTACGGCTTGTTTCGGGCGGCGCATCTCACCGGTGGGTGATTGCGCCGGCCGGATTCGAACCCCGCTCAGACTCGTTTCACGCGCGGTTCAGGCCGCAAGTGCCGCCAGCTTCGGGCGCAGGGCGTCGATCGCGGGCTTGAGGATGTCGGATACACCGGGGATCGCCAGGACCTTGTCGAACAGCGCATTGAGCGTGTCGATGGACGGCTTGGCGAGCGCGGCAAGGGACGCCTTCTGCTCGGCGGAGAGCTGTCCCAGCATGCCGCTGACCTGGTCGATCGCGCCGGTGGCGGTCTGGAGCTGGGGCAACGCGCTCTGGGCGGTCGCCGCATCGGTCACGCCGCTGAGCGCCGTCTGCAGGCTGGCGAGCGTATCGGTCACCTGCTTGCCGACATCGACCCCACCGACGACGATGCTGCCTGTCGGCGCCGGGGTGGCGGCCGGCGTTTCGGCCTGCGTCTGCGGCTGCGGCTCGGCAGGCGCCGGCTGGGTCTCGGTCTGCGCGGGTGGCGTCGGCTCGGGGGCGGTCTCCGCCGTCTGTTGTGCCGGCCGGCCGAACAGATAGTAGAGGATGGCTAGCAGAGCGAGGGCCCCGATCAGCCAGTAGAGCCAGTTGCTGCCGCGGCTGGCGGTGGCCGTGGCGGCGGAAGAGGTCTGCCGAGCGGCAGATGTTGCGGTCGCTGCGGCGCGCGCGGCAGCATCGCTGCCGGCACTTGCGGCAGAGCGCGCCGTTCCACCGAGCGAACCGAGAAGCCCGGAGCTTGCCAGCATGTCCTTGAGGCCTGGCGGCAGGGCGGCAGCGATGTTGTCCTTCTCGCTCGCCAACAGACCGGCAATCCCGCTCGCGCTGGTATCGGAGCCCATTTTCTTGGCAATGCCGCCAAGAACCAGTGGCGCCAGCATGCCGAGCAGGGAACCCCCGCCATTCGTGCCAAGGCCGGAATAGTTTCCGACCGCATTGGCAAGCGCATTGCTGTTGCCGCCGAAGATCGACGAGAGCAGCTGCGTCCCGGTCTGGGCCAGCGAACCGGGATTGCCGCCCGAAAGCAGGCCGCCGAGATTGTCGAGCACGCCGCTCTGCTGGCGGGCGGCATCGGCGATCTTCTCGGCGCCGCCCGGCTGGGTGGCGGTGCTCGCAAGCCCCGCGAGAACGGCCGGAACCGCCGCCGCGACACCGCGCTGGACCTTGTCGACATCGAGCCCGAGCGCCGCCGCAAGTCGCGCGATCGTGTCGGGCGTCAGAAATTGCATGAGATAGGAAACAAGATTGCTGGCCATAGAACTCTCCTCCGCGTCAATGCCTTGGATTCAGTCTCGCCCGTATGCGTTGCACGGCTTTGCGTGAACGAAACCCGCACACCTGGTCCCCAAAAATGGACCGTGGGTCGTAATCGCTTTCCTGCTTGCCCGGAAATATATCACACCAATTGGAGTTGTATACTGCGCGCCCTTTCGCGGGCGGCACTCCGACGCGCCTTCTGCCGGCGCCACGCCCGTTTGCGGGCCGAAGTACAAGGAGATGGCGGCCAAAGTGGCCGCCATCTCTTATCAGGGGTACATGCGGACCTTTTCCCAGCCCCCCTCGCCTTCCAAGCCGACCGGGCGGCGGAACTCGACGCGGTCATGCAGCCGGAAGGGGCGATCGTGCCAGAACTCGATCGACACCGGCCTGATGCGGAAGCCGGACCAGTATGAGGGACGCGGAATCTCGCCGATCGCATAGCGGGCGGTGTACTCGGCCACAGCCTTTTCGAGGGCAAAACGACCTTCCAGCGGCCGCGACTGCTTGGACGCCCAGGCGCCGATGCGGCTGCCACGCGGACGGGAAGCGTAATAGATGTCGGCCTCCTCGTCGGAGACGACTTCGACGGGACCGCGCACGCGGACCTGTCGGCGGAGCGATTTCCAGTGGAAACACATTGCCGCCTTGCCGGCGTTCAGGATCTCCTGGCCTTTCTGACTTTCGAAATTGGTGTAGAAGACGAATCCGCGTTCATCGAATCCCTTCAAGAGCACCATGCGTACATTCGGCAATCCAGAAGCGTCCACCGTGGCCAGCGCCACCGCGTTTGGATCGTTCGGCTCGCTCTTGCCGGCATCTTCCAGCCACTTTCCGAAAAGCGAAAAGGGCTCGCTTTCCTCGGTGAAGTCACCGGTTGTTAACTCAATCTCGCTCATATTTGAATCCAATGCCGATTTTCGTCCCGTCGGGGCGCGCAGGAGTTGAAGTCATAGCAAAGTCGCGACGGGAGACAACGATATTCTGGACGAGGCCGCCGCGGCTTTTGGCCGTGGCGCTGTGCGTCCTGCCGCTCGCGGGCTGCATGGCCGGCGGCCTCGATCTCGCCTCCGACATGCAGGTGGACAGGGCCATGAAGACCAGTGCCGTGCCGGGCGAACGCACGGACAACACCTCCGACGCCGCCACGGTGCGCAACGCCGTTTCGTCGGCCGACCTGACGCGCAACGCCGGCAGCCCGATCCCCTGGGCAAATGCCGTGTCCGGCAGCACCGGCGTCGTCACCGGCGTCGCCGAGCGCAGCGACGGTTCCGGGCAGACCTGCCGCGACTTCACCACGACGCTGCATTCCTACACCGGGATTTCCAACTACGACGGGCGCGCCTGCGTGGGTGGCGACGGAACCTGGTCGCTGACGCGCTTCGACCGCCAGGGATAAGGGCCGATTCCAACCCGGGGACCGGCCTGATAACGGCTTATATACCTTATGTGATCTGCCCCCTGCGCCTGTAACCATCAGTTAGGAGGTTACCGGCATCATCGATCCCCGCGGGCTCCGCAGCGAGTCCGGCCAAAGACCGGGAGCAGCGAGGCTCCCTCAAGGGACGAGACGGGCTGATGTTGATGCGTGATCCTTACAGGGTGCTGGGCGTCCGGCGCGATGCCGAACAGGAAGAGATCAAGGCTGCCTGGCGCACGCTTGCCAAGGCCGTGCACCCCGACCAGAATCAGGACGACCCGTTCGCCAACATTCGCTTCACCGAAGCGGGCCGCGCCTACGATCTCCTGCGCGATCCCGACAAACGCAGCAAATACGACCGCGCGCACCGCGACGCCGAGGTCCGCCGCGAGATGGAACTGCGGCGCATGGAGCAGATGCGGCGCCAGCAGAGCGCCCGCAAGACACAGCCCGACCCCGCCCAGAATGCGAGCGAAACGGCCGAGGACATGGTCTCGCGCATCTTCGGCGTGGATGCCCGCCAGCAGGGGCCGGCATCAGGTGCCGCTGCTACCGCCGGCGCCACCGCCCAGCCGTCGGCTGGATCTGGGACCGGGACTGGGACTGGGGCCGCAGAAAAATCCGCATCGGCCAAGGCTCAGCCGGCTGCCTCCTTCGACGAGAGCCCCTCTGCGCCAGCCCCGGCCCGCCGCACGATTGCGGCTGCAGATATCATTTCCGGCCTGATGCGCCGGATCCGCGGCACCCGTCCGGCGGTCGAAAAGGCACCCGATCTCGCCTGCGACCTGACGGTATCTGTCGAAGACCTCCTCAAACAGGCGAAAATGACGCTCGAGGTCGAGGGCGAATCGCTGAAGGTGCCGCTCGCAGCTGGTACGACCGAAGGTACGGTCATCCGCCTGCGTGACCAGGGGCATCGCATCAACGACCTCAAGCGTGGCGACGCCGTCGTGACCATCCGCGTCGCGCCAGGCGCGTTCCGGGTGGACGGTTTCGACCTGCGCACGCCCCTGCCGGTGACGATCGAGGATGCTGTGCTCGGCTGCGAGACCACCGTGATGGGACCGGCCGACGAACCGCTGCCGGTCACAGTCCCCGCCTGGTCGAGCTCGGACCACGTCATCAGGATCGAGGGCCAGGGCCTTGTGGATGCGCAAGGAAAACGCGGCGATCTTCTCGTCGAGATCCGGCTTCTTCTTTGGGAGCGGCCCGACGACAAGATGATAGATCTCATGCGCAGCCTGCGCGAAGGGCTCTATTTGTGAAGTTTCGGTGAATACGCACCCATTGTTACGCGCGCTAACAGTTCCTGAACCCGGTGTGCTTGAACCCGCAGGCGGCCTATGCCATAGGCTCAAATCGAATTAAATCTGCAAGGGACATTCCATGGTTCAGGTATCCGGTCTGATGAGCGGCAAGCGCGGCGTCATTATGGGCGTTGCGAACAACCGGTCTATCGCTTGGGGTATCGCCAAGGCCGTTCGTGCCCAGGGGGCCGAAATCGCCCTCACCTACCAGGGCGACGCTCTGAAGAAGCGTGTCGAGCCACTCGCGGCTGAACTTGGCGGCGTACTGGCCGGGCATTGCGACGTCAGCGACGAGGCATCCATCGACGCGGTCTTCGACAACATCGAGAAGATGTGGGGCAAGATCGACTTCATCGTGCACGCGATCGGCTTCTCCGACAAGGACGAGCTGACCGGCCGCTACGTCGACACGACGCCCGAGAACTTCGCCAAGACGATGCAGATCTCGGTCTACTCGTTCACCTCGGTGGCGCGCCGTGCCGAAAAGCTGATGACGGACGGCGGCTCGATGCTGACGCTGACCTACTACGGCGCCGAAAAGGTCATGCCGAACTACAACGTCATGGGCGTCGCCAAGGCGGCGCTTGAGGCGAGCGTGAAATATCTGGCGGTCGACCTGGGCCCGAAGAACATCCGCGTCAACGCCATCTCGGCCGGCCCGATCAAGACACTGGCCGCGTCCGGCATCGGCGACTTCCGCTACATCCTGAAGTGGAACGAGTACAACGCGCCGCTGCGCCGGACCGTGACCATCGAAGACGTGGGCGACGTCGGGCTATACATGCTTTCGGACCTCTCGCGCTCGGTTACCGGCGAGGTCCATCACGCCGACAGCGGCTATCATGTTGTCGGCATGAAGGCCGTCGACGCCCCCGATATCTCGGTCGTCAAGGACTGAGCCGGCTTCGGAGCGCAAACGTGCTTGTCTACATGATCCGACACGGCCAGACAGACTGGAACGCAGAAGGTCGTCTGCAGGGTCAAAAGGACATCCCCCTGAATGCGACCGGGCGTCAGCAGGCGTCCGGCAACGGCCTTGCCCTGAAAAAGATCCTCGGCGAAACGGCCGGGGACTTCGACTATGTCGCAAGCCCGCTCGGGCGCACGCGCGAGACGATGGAACGCGTGCGCGCTGCCATGGACCTCGATCCCCTCGACTACCGCACCGACGAACGCCTGGTGGAGGTCTGCTTCGGCGACTGGGAAGGCTTCACCATCTCCGAACTGAAACAGACGGTGCGCGACAAGGTGAAGGCCAGGGCGCGCTCGAAGTGGGATTTCATTCCGCCGGGCGAAAACGCGGAAAGCTACGAGATACTGTCTTGGCGTGTCGGCTCGTGGTTCAACAACATCGAGCGTCCGACGGTCTGCGTCAGCCATGGCGGCGTGTTCAGGGCGCTGTTCAAGTTCAGCGGCATGCCCGTGATCGACGCGGCCAACGCCCCCGTGCACCAGGACCGAATCTTGCGCGTCGACGAGACCGGCGCAGCCTGGGTCTGACAGCGATGCCAACGCGCTGACACGCATGCGGCACAAAGCTTCCGCAACGGCGCCGCCGACACTTCTCAGCGCCGGACGTCGCAATCCTCAGTTGTTACTGAATGATTTCCAGATCGTCGATGACGCGTTTGCCATCGACCTCGGTGTAGAACACCAGGACCTTTACGCCGGGCACAAGGCCCTCGAAATTGAACTCTTCCGGCGCCTGATACTTCTTGCCGTCGTCGAGCGACAGGCTGAGGCCAGTGGTATCGACCTTGGTGATGACCGCCTCTACGTCGGCACTTTCGGCATAGACGGTCAGCGGCGCCAAGATACTTGCCGCGGCCAGAAGCGCGGCAACGATGAATCGCATCTTGAACCCCCCTTTCAATGGAATCGTGTTCTTCTCGATCACGCTTGATGCCCCTCGAATATGGCGAAATTCGCCCCTGCGCCGTTCCCCTGGTAACTGGATGCCCGGAACCATCTGCCCTAGCAAGGCTCAGCAAACGCCATCCCGGACAATTTCATCAGCATGCCACCAAAGCCGGCAGGCGGATGCCGGAAAGCCATCAATGCAATCTTAATCGCCCCCTCATAACGTGCAGTTGAAACGAGGGGATGAAAACGGGTGCGGGTTGCGGGTCTAGCACGTGGTATCAGGATTGCCGGGGCGTGGGCCAAACCCTCGCTGTTGCCGGCTGCAATCGCCGTGACCGTCGTCCTTGTCGCCGGGCACGCCTACGAAAGGCAGAACGAGCGCCTCTACCGCAGCGACCTGCGGGCCCGGGTCGCAAGCGAGCTCACCCTGGTCAGCGCGCGGCTGGAAGGCGAGATCGGCAAGAGCGTGACGGCGCTCCGCGGCATCGCGAACCTGTTTTCCAGCCAACCTTTGCAGGCGCGCGACCAGTTCAACGTCTCTGCCCGCAAACTTCTGGTGCAGAACGTACAGTTCCGCAGGCTGGCTGTCGCCCCGGACGGGGTCATCGACCAGATATTCCCCTTGCGTGACAACGAACGGTATCTCGGCGCCGACCTCAACCGCTTCCAGTCGTTCCGCAGGCCGGCGGAGTCCAGCCGCGCCTTCGGACACCCGCTGATGCTCGGGCCGATGCACCTGCCCGATCGCAGCCGCGCCTTCAACCTGGTGATCCCGGTTTCCGGCACCGCACGGGGCGCCTTCTCCTTCTGGGGCTACATCGAGGGCGTGCTGGACGAGCGCCGGCTGTACCTCGACGCTGGCCTCCTCAGTCCTGGCGACGGCGATACCAGCATGCACTGGCGCGGCAGCTCGAACCTGCGCCTTTCGATCCGCGACATCAGCTTTCCCGCCGCGATCGAGGACCCGTTCTTCGGCGACCCCTCGATCTTCGATGGCGAGGCGGTGCGCCGGACGGTCGAGTTCCCCGGCGGGAAATGGGAACTGGCGGCAGTCCCGGCCAAGGGCTGGGAACGGCCTCCCGAGGACGTGGCCCATATCCGCATCATGACGGCCGGCGCAGCGCTCGCGATCATCATACCGATCTTCCTGACCGGCGGTCTCGTCAGCGAACGGCACCGCCATCTCGCCGGGCTGCGCGCCCGGGAGACGGAAATCCACTCGCTGTCACAACGGCTCGACCTTGCGCTGGAAGCCTCGAAGACGGGCACCTGGGAGGTTGCAATCGGCGACCGGCAACGCATCTGGGACCGGCAGATGTATGCGCTGCACGGCCTGCCGGCCAACACGCCGCTCTCCAACGGCACTTGGGCGTCGGTCGTGCATCCGGACGACCGCGCCTCGGCCACCGCCGCCTTCGAAAGAGCCATGGAGGGCGAGGCGAGCTACTGGCTGCAATATCGCGTCGTCCTGCCCGACGGCAGTGTTCGCCATATCCGCAACGTCGGCTCGCGCATGACGATGGACGGCATCGAAAAGCTGACCGGCGTCAGCTGGGACGTGACCGACGACGTCCAACTGAACGCGCGGCTTCAACGCGCGAAAGAACGCGCCGACCGGCAGAATGATACGCTCCTGAAGACCACGCAGCGACTAGAGCTGGCTCTGGACGCCTATCAATGCGGCCTCTGGGAGGCCGATCTGGAAAGCGGCCTGACGCACTGGGACGACCGCATGTTCCAGCTCTATGGCGTCGCCGGTACCGGCGAACCGGTCACCCATGACGTATGGCTCAACGCGCTTCACCCCGACGACCGCGCACATGCGGAGGCCACGGCGAAGAACACGATCGAAAACGGCGCGCCCTATCTGCGAAAATCGAGAGTTGTCCATCCCGACGGCACGATCCGCCACCTGCAATCGGTCGGCAAGCTGCATATGGATGCGGATGGCCGCCGGAAACTGGTCGGACTGGCCTTCGACATTACCGATGACGTGGAGATGAACGAGCGGTTGAGATCCGCCAAGACGCAGGCTGACCAGCAGAACGCCGAACTCGAAATGGCCCTGCGTGTCCTTTCCGAGCGCGAACAGGAACTGGAGGCCACGACGCGACGGCTGGACCTGGCGCTCGATTCCTATCAATGCGGCCTGTGGGAGGCGGACCTCGATCGCGGCGGGACATACTGGGACGAGCGCATGCACCAGCTCTACGGGCTCCTCTATGTCGACGGAATGGTAGCGGAGCAGGACTGGCTCGGCGCGATCCACCCCGACGACCGCCAGCCGACGCTCGACAACGTCAACAAGTGCATCGCCCGCGAATGGCCCTACGTGCAGCAGGCGCGGATCGTGCTTGCGGACGGATCGATTCGCCACGTGCGCTCCGTCGGCAAGATCCATCGCGCACCTGATGGCACCAGGAAACTGATCGGGATCGCGTTCGACGTGACCGACGACGTGCGTATGACCGAACGGCTCAGGGCCGCGAAGGAAATCGCCGATGCCAAGAATGCGGAACTCGAACAAGCCAAGATCCGCATCGAGCACAACGCGCTGCACGATCCGCTGACGGGCCTCGGCAACCGCAGGCTGCTCGACGACCAGCTGTATGCGCTGGCGACCCGCAGCAACGAGGAAGACGTCAGCCTCGGCATCCTCCACATCGACCTCGACCGTTTCAAGCAGATCAACGACACCCTGGGGCACGCCGCAGGCGACGCGCTTCTCGTCCACGCCGCCAAGGTGCTGCGCGACTCGGTGCGTCCGGGCGATCTCGTGGCGCGAATCGGCGGCGACGAATTCGTCGTCGTGACCGACCGCAACAACAGCGCCGACCTCTCCGCGCTTTCCAACAGCATCATCGAACTGATGCGCCAGCCCGTCGACTACAACGGGCACATGTGTCGCTTCGGCGTCAGCATCGGGATCGCGGTGGGCAGCGGCAGAGACCTTGATACGCGTAAGCTTCTCGTCAATGCCGATATAGCGCTCTACCGGGCGAAGGCGCAGGGCCGCAGCCGTCACGAGTTCTTCAATGCAGTGCTCGAAGCGGCGATCATCCGCAACAAGCGAACTGCCGACGATATCCTGACGGGCATCGAGAACAACGAGTTCATCCCCTATTACCAGCCGCAGATCTGTGCCCGCACGCTCGAGCTTGTCGGCGCGGAGGCCCTGATCCGCTGGCGACATCCGCAGAAGGGCCTGCTCGTTCCCGGGCACTTCCTGGAAATCGCCGAGGACCTCAACGTCACCGCGACGCTGGACCGCATCATGCTGGAAAAGGCGCTGACGGATTGCAGCCTCTGGGCGGCGCGCGGCTTCACCATGCCGAAGATCTCGGTCAACGTCTCGGCAAGGCGGCTTCGCGACGAGACGCTGGTCGACAGCCTCGCGGGACTGTCGATCGCGCCGGGCCAGCTTTCCTTCGAGCTGGTGGAGGCCATCTTCCTCGATGACGCCGACGACCTGGTGCAGACGAACATCGAGCGCATCAAGGATCTCGGCATCGACATCGAGATCGACGATTTCGGCACCGGTCACACCTCGATCGTGAGCCTCCTGAAGCTGCGCCCGAAGCGGCTTAAGATCGACCGCCAGCTCGTCGCGCCGATCCTGAACTCGCGCCACGAGCAGGCGCTGGTGCGGTCCATCATCGAGATCGGCCGGTCGCTCGGCATCGCCGTCGTGGCGGAAGGGGTGGAAACCATGGCGCATGCGGAAATGCTGAGCGCGCTCGGCTGCGACCTGCTGCAGGGCTATGCCTTCTCGCGTCCGCTCGCGCGCGACGATTTCCTCGACTACGCTGTCGAGAAGCGGTGGAGATCCGCTTCCTGAACTGGCGTGCGGTCGCACACTTGACCCGCCTCTGGCCCGTCTCAAGCGAAAAGACTTCAACTTTTCCGCAATCGGTTCTATGAGTGCGGCCGAACAGAGCGGAACGCGGGCGCTCCCGCGGACCGGCACGAGGCGTTCCGGCAGGGTTTCATGTCACACAATACATTCGGCCAACTTTTCCGCGTCACCACGTGGGGCGAAAGCCACGGACCGGCACTGGGCTGCGTCGTCGACGGCTGCCCGCCCGGCCTGCGCTTCACGCTTTCCGAAATCCAGGCCTGGCTCGACAAGCGCAAGCCCGGCCAGTCGCGCTTCGTCACGCAGCGGCGCGAGGACGACCTGGTGCGCGTCCTCTCCGGCGTCATGACCGACGAGGACGGCGTGACCATGACGACGACCGGCACGCCCATCTCGATGATGATCGAGAACACCGACCAGCGCTCCAAGGACTATTCCGAGATCGCCAAGCGCTATCGCCCGGGCCATGCCGACTATACCTACGACGTGAAGTACGGGATCCGCGATTATCGCGGCGGCGGGCGCTCTTCGGCGCGTGAGACGGCCGCGCGCGTTGCCGCGGGCGGCATCGCCCGCAAGGTCGTTCCGGGCCTTAACGTTCGGGCCGCCCTCGTCCAGATCGGCAAGCACCGCATCAACCGCGACAACTGGGACTGGAGCGTGGTCGATACCAACCCGTTCTTCGCCCCGGATCCGGAAATCGTCCCCGTATGGGAGGACTACCTCGATTCCATCCGCAAGGCGGGGTCCTCCGTGGGCGCCGTCATCGAAGTGGTGGCCGAGGGCGTGCCGGCGGGCATCGGCGCACCGATCTACGCCAAGCTCGACCAGGACATCGCCGCCAACCTCATGTCCATCAATGCGGTGAAAGGCGTGGAGATCGGCAACGGCTTCGGCGCTGCGGAAATCACCGGCGAGGAAAACGCCGACGAGATGCGCATCGGCCCGGACGGCCAGCCGGTGTTTCTGTCGAACCACGCCGGCGGCATTCTGGGCGGAATCTCCACTGGCCAGCCGGTGATCGCGCGCTTCGCCATCAAGCCGACCTCCTCCATCCTGACCGAGCGCCGCTCGATCGACAGCGACGGCAAAGAGGTGGACGTCCGCACCAAGGGTCGGCACGATCCGTGCGTCGGCATCCGCGCCGTTCCGATCGGCGAGGCTATGGTGGCATGCGCGATCGCGGACCACTACCTGAGGGACCGCGGCCAGACCGGCCGGCTGAAGTAAAAGCAGAACAGCATTCCTCCAGCGTGCGCAAACGCGGTTCAGCCACAATCCGCCGATATGGCGGCCCCGCCGAGGGCGGATGCCGGCATGAACATCAACCGTGGAACGTAGAGTCCGCATGAAGCAACACGAGCAATTGCGACTGGTGATGCATATCGGTCCCCACAAGACCGCGACCACCTATATGCAGGCGAACTTCCACCACAATGCCGAGGAGCTACGGCGACGGGGCTGGCTCTACCCGGTGGTCGGCGAACGTGTCGCCACCGCCCACCATGACCTGTCCGACAACGAAGGCCAGTTCCTGCGGCGGAAGGGAAAGGCCTTCGAGGATTTTCTCAAGGTGATCCGCAAGGCGGATCGCGAAGGGCTGAACGTGCTTCTGTCGTCGGAAGGCTTCCGCCGCTGGAAGAGGGAGCATTTCGAGGCGATCCGCGAGATCATCGGCGAACGGCGGCTGCACGTGGTCTATGCGCTGCGCGACCCGCTCGACACGCTCTATTCCTTCTGGGCGCAGAAGGCGAGCATGGGGCCTGCGCCGAGCCTGCCGGCCTGGCTCGCACGACCGCTGAAAAATCCCTCGCGGGCGACCTACCTCAACCCGCTGAGAGAGATCGAGCCCGTGATGGAACTGCCGGGCATTGACTACACCGTGCTGCTCTTCGAAGAGATCCGCCGCCGCAAGCTGGATATCTACGCCTATTTCCTGCAGACCGTGCTCGACATCCAGGACATGAAGGCGACCAGGCCGCCGGCAAACGAACGCCTGCCGATCGAGCTGACCGAATTCATCCGCCTTCTGGCAAAGGACAGCGGTTTTCCGACGGGACGCGGCAACAGCCGAAGGGCGCTGCATATCGGCCAGGTTATGCGCTTCCTGTTCAAGCCGGAGGAAAAGGCGAAGATCGTCGAGACGATCGCCGCCAATGCTGCGGCTACGCGCCGGACGCTGACGCTTTCGCGCGAGACGCGGCACTTCCTCAATTCCGAGAGGCGGCTGGTCGCCACGCTGGGGGAGCGCATGCATCCCCTGCCCGACAGCGGGCACATCTTCTTGCGCACGCCCGCGACCTACACCTATTACGACGAGGACGAACTGCGCCAGGTCCCGGCCGTGCGGGAATTGCTGCAATCGGCCATGCGCAAGACGCGCAAGACCTATCCCCCCCTTGCGGCGATGAACATCGGCAAGCGCATGCTGGTGAATTGGCGCAAGATCCGCAAGCACGTCCGCTTCTGAGCCGGTTTCAGTCGCCTAGCCAGCCGTCCATATAACGGACGCGCTCGACGCCTGTGAAACGGGAAAGGCGCGCCAGTTCCGCCTCCAGCCTCTCCAGCCGGCCGGCCGTCGCCTTGACCTTCGGCTCCAGCCAGAGCCTGCGGACGACGAGCTCGCCGGCCTTGCGATCCGCCTTCATGTCGATGCGCCCGACCAGCCGGTCGCCCTCCAAGAGCGGAAAGACGTAGTAGCCGTACTGGCGCTTCGGCTCCGGCACGAAGACCTCGATGCGATAGAAGAAGCCGAACAGCCGCTCCGTCCGGTTGCGGTCCCGGATCAGCGGATCGAACGGCGACAGCACCCGCAGGCGGGCCGGTGCCTCCGGTGCCTCCCGCGCCAGATCGTCGAAGCCTGTGAAGGCAAAGGACGGCCTTGGCCGGCCGCCATCCAGCGGCTCGATGCGGACTTCGCACAATTCAGGCCTGTGCGCATCGATCCATGCCTTGGCCTCTTCCGGCAAGACGAGATCCCAGAAGGCGGCGATCTCGCCATGCGTCGCAAATCCCAGTCGCAGCAGCGCGCTGCGGCAGGCCCAGTCGACGAAGGCGTCGTGATCCACCTCCGGCTCGTGGTGACGGCCGGGGAGCACCCTCTCGGCCAGATCGTAGACCTTCTGGAAATTCTCTCGCCGCGCGATCGCGACCTTGCCGGTGCGCCAGAGATATTCCAGCGCCGTCTTGCTCGGATGCCAGTTCCACCAGCCACCGGATTCATGCTCGGCCGCCTTCAGCTCGCGCGACATCACAGCCCCCCCTTCGGCGATCCGCCGGTAGGTTTCTTCGAAGCTGGAATCGAACCCCTCGCCCTGCCAGCGGCGCCAGCGATCGAGGATTGCCGCGTCCTCGCGGCGAAACTTGTGCTTCCAATAGGGATAGAAGACGCTCGGAATGATCGAGGCGTCATGCGTCCAGTTCTCGAACAGTTCGCCGTCTTTCTCCAGAAGGTCGGCAAGATGCTCGCGCCGGTAGGTCTGGTTGCGCGAGAAAAGGATCTGGTGGTGCGCGCGTTCGACGGTGGCGATGCTGTCCACCTGGACGAAGCCTATGTCGTGGATCAGCTGCAACAGGCCGCCCTTGCCGAGCAGGCGACCGGGCGGCCCGCTGAGGCCCTGCTTTGCCAGGAAGATGCGCCGGGCATCCGCGTTCTTGAGAAGAATCGTCATGGGCGCATGATAGGCATATATTCCCACGCCTTCCAACCCGGTTTCCTTTGAGGGGCGAACCGGCTATAGCCGCCTCACCTTACCGGTTGGGAGTGCCCTTTTGGAGATCGTTTTCAGCGACGCGTCGGTCAGTTTCGCCGGGCGAACGGCGCTGCATCCGCTTTCCCTGACGCTTTTTGAACGGCGCATCGGCATCATCGGCCTGAACGGCTCCGGCAAGACGACGTTCGCGCGGCTGATCAACGGGCTGGTGCGTCCGACGAGCGGGCGCGTCACGGTAGGCGGCCTGGACACGGTCGCCGACGAAGAGGCGGCGCGCGGCCGGGCCGGGTTCATCTTCCAGAATCCGCAGCACCAGATGATCCTGCCGGTCCTGGCGGAAGACATCGCCTTCGGGCTGAAAAACCGCGGCCTTTCGGCCACCGAGATCGCGGGCAGGACCGAGGCGGTGCTGGAACGTTTCGGCATCCCGCATCTCGCCCGGCGGCGCATCCACGAACTGTCCGGCGGGGAAACCCAGCTCGCCGCCATCGCAAGCGTGATGGTGACAGGCCCGGACGTGCTGATCCTCGACGAACCGACCAACCAGCTGGACCTGAAGAACCGCCGCCTCATCGAGAAGACCGTCGCCGACCTTCCCGAACAGGCAATCGTCATCACGCACGACCTGGCTCTGCTGGACGGCTTCGATCGCGTGCTGCTGTTTCATCAGGGCAGGCTTGCCGCCGACGCCCCTCCCCACGACGCCATTTCCCGCTACCGAGAGATCGCCGCATGCTGACCGGGCTCGACATCGAGGGCACGACGCTTTTGCACCGGGCGTCGGCACGGCTGAAACTGATCGCGCTTTTCGCGGTGGCGGCCGGCCTCTTTGCCGTCTCCAACGTCTGGCTTCTGGCCGCCTTTGCAATCATTGCCGCCGGGCTCTATGCCTCGACCGGCATTGGACTGCGCGAAGCCTTTCGGCGTGTCCGCTTCGTGCTCTTCACCGTGCTTCTGGTGGCGTTGGCGAACTATCTCTTCCACTCGCTTTCCGACGCGCTGGCCGTCCTTTTCCGCCTCGGCACGCTGGTTCTCCTGGCAGCCGCGGTGACGGCGACGACCACCGTTTCGGCCTTCATGGACGAAATCGCCGTGCTGCTGCGCCCGCTGGAACGGCTCGGGCTGCTGCGGGCTGCCGATGTGAGCCTTGCCGTCGGGCTCGTGCTGCGCTTTGCACCCGAGATACTGGCGCGCTACGGCGATATCCGCGAGGCGCACCGGGCGCGCGGTTTGCGCGTGCGGCCGCTCAGCGTGCTCGTGCCGCTTGTCATCCTCACCCTGAAGGACGCCGATACGATCGCGATGGCGATTGACGCCCGCGGCTTTCGGCGGCAATAACCTAGCAAATCCTGACCCTAGATATTCCCAACACCCAGACAGGCAGCAGGCACCTCCATGAGCACCAGAGACATCGTCCTCGTCGCACTGTTCGCAGCCATCATCGTGGTGCTCGGCATGCTGCCGCCGATCACCTTCGGCTTCATACCGGTGCCGATCACCGCGCAGTCGCTG
Organism: Mycoplana rhizolycopersici; assembly: GCF_013378445.1. GTDB lineage: Bacteria > Pseudomonadota > Alphaproteobacteria > Rhizobiales > Rhizobiaceae > Mycoplana > Mycoplana rhizolycopersici. Next base: position 248,691 of record NZ_JABXYK010000007.1, on the reverse strand, counting down.
GGCGTGATGCTGGCGGGATGTATCCTCGGCGCCAAGCGCGGCGCGGCCGCCTGCCTCCTCGTCGTTCTTCTGGTCGCGATCGGCCTGCCGGTGCTGTCGGGCGGTCGCGGCGGTCTCGCCGTCTTTGCCGGGCCTACCGCCGGCTATCTGGTCGGCTGGGTTGCCGGCGCCTTCGTCACCGGTCTGATCGCCGAACGGCTCGTGCGCGACAGCCAGACGGAGTTCATGCAGTTCGCAAGCTTCTTCCTCGCAGCTGTCGTCGGCGGCATCGGCGTCGTCTACCTGCTCGGCATCGCCTGGCTGTCCTTCATGAGCGGCAAGGCATTTGTCGAGACCGCGATCGCTTCGCTCGTCTTCATCCCCGGCGACCTGATCAAGGCATTCGTGGCGATGCTGGCGGCGCGCGCAGTCCAGGCGGGATATCCGCTGCTGCCGGTCAGGACCTGAATTCGCGAGCGGCGGCCAACCAGCCTCTCTTGTGCGCGAAGATATGAGTGACGACCGGCGGCTGTTGAAAAACAGGGCCTTGGAACCCATTTCCCGTGGACCCTGCCCGTGACAGAAGGTAGCGTCGGACCATGACGACGATCCTCTTCGAGAACCCGATCTTCCTCGAGCACAAGACCCCCGAAGGCCACCCCGAGCGGCCGGACAGGCTGCGGGCGCTGAACCTTGCGCTCGAGCACGAGCGGTTTCAGCCGCTCATCCGGCGCGAGGCCGAAAAGGCGAACGAGGATTTCGTTCTCCTTGCCCATCCCGAAAGCCATCTGCGCAGCGTGATGGCCGAGATACCCGAGGAAGGCATCAACCAGTTCGAGGCCGACACCTATGCCAGTCCCGCCAGCCTGCAGGCGGCGCTGACCGGCGTCGGCGGCGCGATCGCTGCCGTGGACGCCGTCTTTGCCGGCGAGGCTGACAACGTCTTCGTCGCCTCGCGCCCGCCGGGTCATCATGCCGAGAAGCTGAAGGCCATGGGCTTCTGCTTCTTCAACAACGCGGCGATCGCCGCCCGGCACGCGCAGCGGGCGCACGGCGTCGAACGTGTCGCGATCGTCGACTGGGACGTCCATCACGGCAACGGCACCCAGGACATCTTCTTCGACGACCCGTCCGTGCTGTTCTGCTCGACGCACCAGATGCCGCTCTATCCCGGCACCGGCGCGAAGGACGAGACCGGCGCCGGCAACATCGTCAACGCGCCGCTGTCGCCGGAAACCGGAAGCGATCATTTTCGCGAAGCCTTCAAGAGCCGGGTGCTGCCGCGGGTGAAAGACTTCCGTCCGGACCTGATCATCATCTCGGCCGGCTTCGATGCCCACCACCGCGACCCCCTCGCCCAGCTTCACCTCGTCGCCGATGATTTCGACTGGGCCACGGCAAAGCTGATGGAGTTGGCGGAGCGCACCGCGTCGAACCGGGTGGTCAGTCTGCTGGAAGGCGGCTACGACCTGCAGGGGCTGGCCGAATCGGCCGCCACGCACATCCACCGGCTGATGAGAGGATAATCATGACCACGTCGACGACCGCCGCGGACGTTTCCGCCCTTTCCTTCGAACAGGCCGTTGAGGAACTGGAGAAGATCGTGGCCGCGCTGGAGCGTGGCGACGTCGCCCTCGACAAGTCGATCGAGATCTACGAGCGGGGCGAAGCGCTGAAGAAGCACTGCGAGAAGCTGCTGGGCGCCGCCGAAAATCGAATCGAGAAGATCAGGCTGGACCGCGCGGGCACCCCGCAGGGCGTCGAGCCGCTCGACAACGGCTGACCGCCGACAGCCGCCGTTCAGCGAAAGGGTCACGCATTCGTGACCTTCCCGGCATTCGCCGGAAAGCCTCCCGCAACACTTGCGAGACCCGGCCTCAGGAGCCGGGTTTTCAGTGTCTTGGCGATCCCTGCCTCCGGGACACACAGAATTGTCAGGAAAGGCCTTGGGCTCGCCCAAGTTTGCAAAATGATATCTAGGGTGTTGATTTTTTCACCGGATCATATCAAGTAGCCCCCATATATGGAGCTACCTCAATAAATGGGGCTTTCATATATTCGCGCTGCTCCTCCCACGGCGCGACACAATGGCGATAGCAGGTGGCAAGCGGCTCATGGAACGACGAGCGGAAAAAGCGGACGGTACAGGATTTCTCCCACCCTTGTTCCGGCAACACACGCGCTCGAGCGTTCAGCCCACAAGCCCAGCCCCTCAGATTGCCCAAGTCAAAAAGCAAGGCCATAAGATGCTTAGTCATTCCCAAACTCCCGAATACCGACAGACCGTCACCGGCGGCAGCCGTGAAATCCTCGACCGCGTCGGCGACAAGTGGTCGCTCTCGGTCATCGGCGCGCTCCGCGCGGGGCCGCTGCGTTTCAACGAACTGAAAAAGCAGGTCACCGGCATCTCCCAGCGCATGCTGACCCTGACGCTGCGCTATCTGGAACGTGACGGGCTCGTCACGCGCACGATGTTTGCCACCATCCCGCCGCGCGTCGACTATGCACTGACCCCGCTCGGTTTCAAATTGCTGAAGCCGGTGTGCGAGCTCGTCGAATGGGTGCAGGAAAACAGTGCCGAGATCGAGGCGGCGCAGAGGTCGTTCGACGAGCAGACGGTCCCCGTCCCGCTGACCTGAACAGTCCGTTCACAGCAGCTGGCCGGCAAATTCCTTGCAAGCCTGCACGGCCTCCTGTTCACTGCCTAAAACTGATGACAGGAGGCGAGACATGAGCTTTTTCCCCGGACCGGACCCCGTTGCAGGCGATTCTGCCGCCTGCAGCGCGCTCGAAAACCTCATCATTCCGCGCACCAGTGACCTCGGCGGCTTCGAGGTCCGGCGCGCGCTGCCCACCGCCAAGCGCCGCCTTGTCGGCCCGTTCATCTTTTTCGACCGCATGGGGCCGGCACTGTTTCGCGCCGGTGACGCGATCGACGTGCGCCCGCACCCGCATATCGGCCTTTCAACCGTCACCTACCTCTTCGACGGCGAGATCAAGCATCGCGACAGCCTGGGAACGGAAATGGTGATCCGTCCCGGCGACCTCAACCTGATGACGGCCGGGCGCGGCATCGTCCACTCCGAACGTTCGCCCGAGAACGTGCGCGGGCATCCGCACGGCCTTTCCGGCCTGCAGACCTGGCTCGCCCTGCCCGACGGTCAGGAGGAGGTCGACCCCGCCTTCATCCATGCGACGCGGGACAAGCTTCCCGTCTTCGAAGCAAACGGCATCAGCGGCCGCGTGATCATAGGCCACTACGAGGGCCACCGCTCGCCGGTCAAGGTGCCGACCGACACGCTCTACACCGACCTGACGCTGAGCCCCGGCGCGAGCGCTCCGCTTGCTGCCGACTGGGAAGAGCGCGCTGTCTACGTTCTATCCGGCGAACTCGACGTTGCCGGCGATCTCTTCGGCCCCGACCGGCTGCTGGTCTTCCGTCCCGGGGACGCGATAACGCTCAAGGCCGGCGCCGAAGGCTGTCACGTCGCCCTGTTCGGCGGGGCCGCACTGGGCTCGAAGCGCTATATCTGGTGGAACTTCGTGTCGTCGTCGAAGGAACGGATCGAACAGGCGAAGGAAGAGTGGCGCACGGGCCGCTTCGACATCGTTCCCGGCGACGAGGAGGAATTCATTCCGCTGCCGGAAAACTGAGCCTGGGACAAGTCAGGGGATGGTTCTTTGCCCCGACAATGCCTACTTGTCACGTCAGGAAGCACCGAATGCGACGCTTGCCACGTTTCCTTGACCAGAATGGCGAACTATTCCGGCGTAAAGGTTGCAAACAGCGCCGCATTCGGCAATGACAGAAAATGAGAGGATTTCGGCTGCGCCCGAATGAGGCCCAGCCGCCTATCCGCAAACAGCGCATCAAGAGTGAGACAATTGCCAGCCACACCCCTGCTCGACCAGGTCAACATCCCGGCGGATCTGAAGAAGGTGGACGACAGCGACCTGCCGCAGCTCGCAGCCGAGCTCCGCAGCGAGATGGTCGACGCCGTCTCGGTGACCGGCGGCCACCTGGGTGCCGGTCTCGGCGTCGTGGAACTGACGATTGCCATTCACAAGGTCTTCAATACGCCGCATGATCGCCTGATCTTCGACGTCGGGCATCAATGCTACCCGCACAAGATCCTGACCGGGCGGCGCGACCGCATCCGCACGCTCAGGCAGGAAGATGGCCTGTCCGGCTTCACGCGGCGCGCCGAAAGCGAATACGATCCCTTCGGCGCCGCCCATTCCTCGACCTCGATCTCCGCCGGCCTCGGCATGGCGGTCGCCTCCGAGCTTTCGGGTACGCAGCGCAACGTGATCGCGGTGATCGGCGATGGGGCGATGTCGGCCGGCATGGCCTACGAGGCGCTGAACAATGCAGGAGCGCTCGACGCGCGCCTGATCGTGATCCTCAACGACAACGACATGTCGATCGCCCCGCCGACGGGCGCGATGAGCGCCTATCTGGCCCGGCTCGCCTCGGGCCGCACCTACATGGGCTTCCGCGAACTCGGCAAGAAGATGACGGCCTATCTCGGCAAGACGGTCGACCGGGCGATCACCCGCGCCGTCGAGCATGCGCGTGGCTACGTCACCGGCGGCACGCTGTTCGAGGAAATGGGCTTCTACCATATCGGCCCGATCGACGGCCATTCGTTCGACCACCTGCTGCCAGTTCTGCGCAACGTGCGCGAGAACGCCAAGGGCCCCGTCCTGATCCACGTGGTCACGCAGAAGGGCAAGGGCTATCCGCCGGCAGAAGCCGCCGCCGACAAGTATCACGGCGTCAACAAATTCGACGTCATCACCGGCGCCCAGGCGAAGGTGAAGCCGAACGCGCCCTCCTATACCGCCGTCTTTGCCGACGCGCTGATCGAGGAAGCCGCCCACGACGACAAGATAATCGGCATTACCGCCGCGATGCCGAACGGCACCGGCCTCGACAAGTTCGGCGGGATCTATCCGAGCCGTCTGTTCGACGTCGGCATTGCCGAGCAGCACGCCGTGACGTTTGCCGCAGGCCTTGCCGCCGAAGGCTACAAGCCGTTTGCCGCGCTCTACTCGACATTCCTGCAACGCGCCTACGACCAGGTGGTGCACGACGTCGCCATCCAGGGCCTGCCGGTGCGCTTTCCGATCGACCGGGCGGGTTTCGTGGGCGCGGACGGGCCAACCCATGCCGGCGCGTTCGACACGACCTATCTCGCCTCACTGCCCGGCTTCGTCGTCATGGCGGCCGCCGACGAGGCTGAGTTGAAGCACATGGTGCGGACCGCCGCAGCCTATGACGAAGGCCCGATCTCGTTCCGCTTTCCGCGCGGCGAAGGCGTCGGCGTCGACCTGCCGGTACGCGGCGAAGTCCTTGCGATCGGCAAGGGACGCGTGGTCAAGCAGGGCTCGAAGGTGGCACTCCTCTCGTTCGGCACGCGACTTTCGGAATGTCTGCTTGCCGCCGAGGATCTCGATGCGGCCGGACTTTCGACCACAGTGGCCGATGCCCGCTTCGCAAAGCCGCTCGACCATGACCTGATCCGCCAGCTTGCCCGCCACCATGAGGTGCTGATCACGATCGAAGAGGGCGCCGTCGGCGGCTTCGCCAGCCATGTCCTGCAGTTCCTCGCCCATGAGGGCCTGCTGGAAACCGGGCTCAAGGTGCGGCCGCTGATCCTGCCTGACGTCTGGATGGAGCAGGCCAAGCCCGAGGCGATGTATGCCAAGTCGGGCCTCGACCGCGCCGGCATCATTTCCGCCGTCTTCAAGGCGCTCGGCCAGAAGGATCTCGGCGTCGGCGCAGCCGGCTGATCCGGACTTCCAAGCCTGCGGGAAAGGTCGTCCGCCACCAATAGGTGGATTTCAGCGACCACGAGGACTTCGCACAGCAGCGCGATCGCGCCCTTGGCGCATGTGTTCGAACGCCGCGCGCCGTCACCAGCGCGCGGCGCCAGGATCAGGCAGCGCGCCTCTGGGCGGGGCGGGCTTCTGGGGCATCGTCGCGCGAGTTGCCGAGCTTGAACTGCGTCAACAGGGCGTTCAGCGCGGCGGCTTCCTGCGCCAGGCTGTGGCTTGCAGCGGTCTGCTGCTCCACCATCGCGGCGTTCTGCTGCGTGCCCTGGTCCATGGTATTCACGGCGGTGTTGATCTCGTGCAGGCCGGTTGCCTGCTCGCGCGTGGCGACGACGATGGCCGCGACGTGACGATTGATTTCCTGCACCTCGCCGACGATCGCCTCCAGCGCCCTGCCGGTCTCCTCGACCAGTTCAACGCCGGAATGGACCTGCTGACCGGACGTGGTGATCAGCGCCTTGATCTCCTTTGCGGCGTTGCCGGAGCGTTGCGCGAGTTCGCGCACCTCCTGGGCGACGACGGCAAAGCCCTTGCCGGCCTCGCCCGCCCGTGCGGCTTCCACTCCGGCATTGAGCGCCAGCAGGTTCGTCTGGAAAGCGATGTCCTCGATGACGCCGATGATGTTGGAGATCTCTCCGGACGAGCGCTCGATCGCGTGCATCGCGGAAACCGCGTTGCGGACGATCTCGCCGGAGCGCTCAGCGCCTTTGCGGGTATGCTCGACGAGGCGGCCTGCCTCTTCCGCGCCCTTGGCGGAATCGCGGACGGTCGAGGTCACTTCCTCGAGCGCTGCGGCGGTCTCCTCTACGGAAGCAGCCTGCTGTTCGGTGCGCCGCGCCAGGTCATCGGCCGCCGAAAGGATCTCGGAAGCGCCGGCATGGATCGCCGCCGCATTGCTGCCGACCGAGCGAAGCGCGCCGCGCAACTTGTCGAGCGAGGTGTTGAAATCCAGCCGCAGGCGGTCGAGATGCGCGGCGAACGGGGTGTGGATACGATAGCCGACATCGCCATCGGCAAGGCCGGCAAGCCCGGCGGCGAGCGCTTCGACGGCGGTACCGAGTTCGGCTGCTTCCTGCTTCTTCTGCGCGTCGGCATCGAGGCGCTGGCGCTCGGCATCGCCGCGCATGCGCTCGGTTTCACCGGCAAGCCGCAGTTTCTCCACCGCAGCCTGCTTGAAGATGAGAACCGCATTGGCCATGCGCCCCACTTCGTCCTTCCGGTCGAGCGCGGGCACTGCGACATCGTTGTCTCCGCCCGCAAGCTTGTCCATCGCCGCCGTCATGCCGACGATCGGCCGGACAATCGCCCGCGACAGCAGCCAGGCGAGCAGCACGGCAATCGCGATCGCGGCGAGCATGCCGACGATGAGCGTGAGCGACAGATCGGCGTTGGCCCGGGCCTGATTTTCGACCTGCTGCCTGGACCATGCGCCCGCCTGCTCCTTGATGGTGGCGGCGGCGGCGCGGAAGACGTCAAGCTGCCCCTTCGACGTGTTGCGTCCGATTTCGATGATCTCTGCGATCGGCGCCTCGGTGGTCTTGCGGGCCTCGAGCTGCGGCAGGGCCAGCTGCGTGTGGAAGACGTCGGCGGCGGCCTGCATCGCTTCGATCGACTTCAGCATTTCCGGCTGGTCGGTGGCGAGCTGCTTTGCATCCTCGATGTTCTTCAGCATCTTTTCGCGGTTGGCGAAGACATCGCCGTAGGTGCTGTCGCTGCGGAAGAGCAGGAAGCCGCGCTGGTTGACCGCCTGCTCCAGCATCGCCTGCAAGGCGGCATCGATGACGTTTACGAGCCGTTCGGCGCGCAGCTGGCTTTCGGAGGCAAGCTGCGACGTGCGCGCCTTGGCATAGACTATGCCGGATACGGCGAGAAAGACGAGGATCAACCCCGCGAACGTGACGCTGAGCTTTGCGCTCAGCGAAGTGCTCCTGGACAACATTGCAAACTCCTGCGGGCCGGTCGCGCGGGCACATGGGAGGATGCGGCTGCGAGCGGCGTCATTATGCGGGGACATGATCGGGAGGTGTGGCGTAGGCGCATGTCATTGCGCACGGAAGACATCGCCAGCCTCGAAAATCGCTGCATTTGTAAGAATTTTACATAAAGACTTTATGAATTATCGACTCCCGCAAATGCGTTGCCGCGAGCGCCGCACCATGGGTTTCCGCGGAAAGCGCCTTGCCATGGACGCGGCGACGCGCCATGAGAGGCCATGTCAGACCAGAGCCCATCGTCACAGCGCCTCGACCAGTTGCTGGTCACGCGCGGCCTTTTCGAAAGCCGCTCGCGTGCACGCGACGCGATCGCGCGCGGCACGGTGACGGTGGATGGGCGGACGGTGACCAAGGCCGGAACGGTGGTGGGCGCCGGCGCGGAGATCGGGCTCGACGACCCCGCGCGCGCCTACGTCTCGCGCGCGGCACTGAAACTCGTCGCAGCTCTCGATCATTTCGGCTTGGATCCCGCCGGAAAAGCCTGCCTGGACATCGGCGCCTCGACCGGGGGCTTCACGCAGGTCCTGCTTTCGCGCGGCGCTTCCCACGTCGTCGCCGTCGATGTCGGCCACGGCCAGTTGCATCCGAGGCTGGCCGACGATCCGCGCGTCACCAGTCTCGAAGGCCTCAATGCCCGCAGCCTGAGCGCCGACGATCTTGGCGGACGCACGATCGATGGCGTCGTCTCCGACGTCTCCTTCATCTCGCTGAAGCTGGCCTTGCCGCCGGCGCTGACGCTGGCCCGCCCCGGCGCCTTCTGCGTGCTTCTGGTCAAGCCGCAGTTCGAGGCCGGACGCGATGCGATCGGCAAGGGCGGGCTTCTCCGGGACGCCTCGTCAGGACCGGGCATCGCGGCCGAATTGGAGCGCTGGCTGAGCGAAGACATGGGCTGGGAAAGCCTCGGCATCATCCCTTCGCCCATTGCCGGCGGCGACGGCAACCAGGAATTTCTTCTCGCAGGATTGAAAACATGAGCACGGAAACGGTGACGATCGGCAGGCTTGGCAGCGGCGGGGATGGCATCGCCGCCGGGCCGGACGGCCCCATCTACGTGCCCTTCACGCTGCCCGGCGAGACGGTGGCGATCGCCCGGGTGAAAAACCACGGAACGGTGATCTCCACCTCGGTCGCCTCGGCGGACAGAATAGCGCCCGCCTGCCACCATTTCGGGCCGGAGGGCAAGAACGGCACCTGCGGCGGCTGCTCGCTCCAGCATGCCTCAGACACGCTCTACCACGCCTTCAAGCGCAGCATCGTCGCAGATGCGCTGAAGGCGAAGGGCCTGTCTGCAACCGTGGCCCCCCTCATCCCCTGCGCGCCCGGCCAGCGGCGGCGCGTGGTATTCACCGCGCGCAAGACCGAGAAGGGCATGCTCCTCGGTTTCAACCAGGCCGGCAGCCATCACATCGTCGACATCGACCAATGTCCCGTCGCAAGCCCCGGCATCGTCTCGCGGCTGGATGTGCTGCGTATGCTGGCCGCCGCCATCGCGACGGACAGCCAGGGGTTTCGGCTGACCGTTCTGGAGACGCTGTCCGGGCTGGACATCGCCTTCGAGGGCGTTCGCAAGGTGGGAGACAAGCAGCGGCGCGCGGTGACGGAACGCGTGCTGGCGCTGCGCGGCATCGCCCGCGTCTCCAGCGACGCAGAAGTGCTGATCGAGCCGCAGAGGCCGCAGCTCGATTTCGGCGGCGTGCTCGTGGGCCCGCCCCCCGGCGGGTTTACCCAGGCGACGAAGGAAGCCGAGGATGCCATGGCAGCCCTCGTGCTCGCACATGTCGGCAAGGCCAAGCGCGTGGCCGACCTCTTTTCCGGCTCCGGCACCTTCGCGCTCCGGATGGCGCGCACCGCGCGCGTCCACGCCGTCGAAGGCGACGACAGGGCGCTGACGGCGCTCGACCATGCGGCGCGTCATGCACAGGGACTGAAACCCGTCACGGTGGAAAAGCGCGACCTGTTTCGCCGGCCGCTGATGACCTCGGAACTGAAGGCTTTCGATGCGGTCGTGTTCGATCCGCCGCGGGCCGGCGCCGAGGATCAGTGTCGCGAACTGGCCCGCTCGGGCGTGAAGAAGATCGCCGCCGTCTCCTGCAATCCGGTGACGCTCGCCCGCGATCTCGCAATCCTCGTTGCCGGCGGCTACCGGATCACGGCCGTCACGCCGGTCGACCAGTTTCTCTGGTCGCCCCATGTCGAGGCGGTGGCGACGCTGGAGAAATGACCCGCCGCAGACAGCGCGCTATTTCTTCGCCATGAAGGCCTCGAAAGCGGCGCGGGCCTCGGCGCTGCGCAGGCGCACGGCAAAATGGTGCGCCTCCTCGTCGATGCGCCCGGCGATATCCTCGCGGTTGCCGCGCAGCAGCTCGCGCGACGTGCGCAATGCCTCCGGCGGCTTGCTTGCCAGCCGGCTCGCAAGTTCCATCGCGTCGGCCTCGACCGCCTCGCTCACCTTCCAGATCAGGCCGGCTTCCCTTGCCTGTTCGGCGGAGAAGCCCTCGCCCGCAACGAGCAGGGCAAAGGCGCGCTGATGCCCCATCAGCCGCGGCGCGATCAGGCTGGAAGCTGCTTCCGGAACCAGAGCCAGATCGACGAACGGCGCCTTGAAGATCGAGGCAGGCGAAACAACCGTCATGTCGCAATGCATGTGGATGGTCGTGCCGATGCCGATCGCAATCCCGTCGACCCCGGAAACAAGCGGCTTGTTGTGCGCCGTCAGCGCATGCAGGAAGTCCACCACCTCCCGCCCCATCGTTCCCCCCATGGCGAAGGCGAGGAAGTCGGCCATGTCGTTGCCGGCGGAGAAGCAGCCCTCGCTGCCGAGCAGAAGCGTGGCACGCACGGCCGGATCGACATCGCCGGCGCGCAGGGCATCCGTCATCGTCCGGTACATGTCGCGCGTGATGGCGTTCTTCTTCTCCGGCCTGTTCAGCCGGATCACCTGCACGCCGGGCGCGGCTTGCGGACGTTCGACGAGGATATGCTCGCTCATTTTGTTCCTTTCCTCCCAGGGCAGCATGCATGCCCGTCCGTTTGTTCCGGTTCGTCGGCGGCAGCCCTCGCTCCGCCGCGGGTCACATCCGTCCGTGCAAACGGGGCGCTATTCGAGCAGCGTTTGCGCCGCCAACAGGCTCGCGGCGCCGCTTACGACACGGTCCTTGAGGGCGGCGGTTTCAGCGATGATGTTCTCGGCTGCGAAACGGCAGAGCGCGATCCGCTCGCGCCCGCGGCCGTCGCCTGCTTCCGCCAGCGCCCCCCTGGCGAGGTAGGCGCCGGTCAGCGCAAGGCCGAAGAGCCGCTGATAGGGCGTGGCGCCGGCGAGCGCATCCGCCTGCCGGCCTTCCGCAAGCGCTCTTTCGAGCCAGTCCGTTGCGGCCTGCAGGTCGTCCAGCGTGGCGGCCAGACGCGCCGCGGTCTCGCCAAAGGCCGTGTCGTTCGAGGCGCCGACCGAACCGGCGATCCCGCGCAATTCGGCGATGAGACCGGCAATCTGATCGCCACCTGACAGCGGCAGCTTTCGCGTGACCAGGTCGATCGCCTGGATGCCGTTGGTGCCCTCGTAGATCGGGGCGATGCGCGCGTCGCGGTAAAGGCGCGCCGCCCCCGTCTCCTCGATGAAGCCCATGCCGCCATGGACTTGCACGCCGAGGGAGGCGACATCCACGCCGACGTCGGTGGCGAAGCTCTTGGCGACCGGAGTCAGCAGGCTGGCACGCTCCGCCCAATGGCGGGCCTCCTCGCCCTCAGTCGCATGCGACATGTCCACGGCATGGGCGCAGGCATAGGTGATGGCGCGTGCGCCTTGGGTGAGCGCCTTCATGGTCAGCAGCATGCGGGCGACGTCGGGATGCTCGACGATCGGGCTCATGCCCGATCCCTGCCAGCCCGGTGCCCTGCCCTGCGTGCGTTGCCTTGCATAGGCAAGCGCCTTCTGCGTCGCGGCTTCGGCGATTGCCACACCCTGCATGCCGACGGCCAGGCGGGCATTGTTCATCATGGTGAACATGCAGGCGAGCCCCTTGTTCTCCTCGCCGATCAGCCAGCCGACCGCGCCCGGCTCCTTGCCGAACCTGCCGTCGCCATAGATCATCGTGCAGGTGGGAGAGCCGTGAATGCCGAGCTTGTGCTCCAGCGAGTGACAGAAGACGTCGTTGCGGGCACCGGGCAATCCGTCTGCCTCGACGAGGAATTTCGGAACCAGGAACAGCGAGATGCCGCGCGTGCCGGGCGGTGCATCCGGCAGGCGCGCCAGGACGAGGTGGACGATGTTGTCGGTGAAATCGTGCTCGCCGTAGGTGATGAAGATCTTCTGGCCGAAGATGCGGTAGGTGCCGTCGTCGCGGCGTTCCGCGCGCGTCTTCATGACACCCAGATCGGAGCCGGCATGCGGCTCGGTGAGGTTCATCGAGCCCATCCATTCGCCGGACACCATCTTCGGCAGGTAGACGTCCTTCAGGTGAGCGGAGCCGTGGGCGCTCAGCGCCTCGACCGCGCCGATCGTCAACGTCGGGCCGATCGCAAAGGCCATGGAACCGCTGTTCCACATCTCCATGGTCGCGACATGCAGCATGTGCGGCAGCCCCTGCCCGCCGAACTTCGGCGCTGCGGTCAGCGAATTCCAGCCGCCTTCCGCCCAGGCGCGGTAGAGCGCCGGCCAGCCCGGCGGCGTCGTCACCGCGGCATCCTTCAGCGTTGCGCCCTGCCGGTCACCGATCTCGGCCAGCGGCGCGATCTCGTCGCTCGCAAAACGGCCGGCTTCGCTCAGGATCGCATCGACGAGGTCGTCAGAGAGGTCGCCGAATCGGCCCTCCGCCAAACCGGCACCAAGACCCGCCACATGGCGAAGCGTGAAAGCGATCTCCTCGACCGGAGCCTTGTACATGTGTTCCTCCTCGATCCCTGCCATGCAGCCGCGCCGATCAGGATGGGCGATGGCGCGTGCCGATGCAACGCGCTGCGAACTTATTTATTTTTACGTAAACGTCAATCATCAAGCTAGGCTTTCACGGCAATGCGCCCCGCCCGACGACAAAGCGCCTCGACCGTTGCGGGTCGAGGCGCCTCTCTAGAGTCAAACCTCAATCAGGACGGGATGCCGGCTCAGTACGGCGAGATGCACTGGCGGCGCGGACCGCTATAGGGCTGGTAGGTGTTGTCGTATGCGCGATAGGAGCGATAGCGATTGTAGCACCACTGGGTATGCGCATTGCCGGAATAGACAGGAGCAGGCGTTGCAATGGCGCCGCCGATGATGGCACCGGTCGCAAAGGCGGCCAGCGGGAACCAGTAGCCGTCGTAGTAGCGGTAGCCGGGACGCGCATAGCGATAGCCGCGATGGCCGTTGTGGTAGCCGCGGCGGTAGCCACGGTCATAGTTGCGACGGACCTCGCGGTGATGCCGCCAGTCCCGCCGATCCCTGTCGTGCCGGCCTGAGTGATGCCGGTTGCGATCGTGCCGGCGCGATTCGTGGCGACGCCCGTCGCGGCAACGCGGTCCTTCGCAACGCACGAGATCGACATGCGAATTTCCCGCCTGTACGGGCTGGACGAGCATCTTCGGCATGGCAAAGCCTTGGGCGGGCACGAGCGGGCTGAACGTGAACAATGCTGACAGCGCGATGGCAATGGATCGGGTACCGAACATGGAGGGCGTTCTCCGGTGACTAAGAGCTAGAGTTGGGACGTTACCGGACAGAACGCGCCGAAAAAGAAAAAGTTTCGTGATCAGGGCGATAAATCGGCGCTGCGGAGAACATCCTTAACGTCTCGGTAACCATATCGAAACACCATTTCCCGATCGGGAGGTCGTCAGGCGGAGATCGAAGGCATGGGGACGGATGGAAAATGGCCGGCGCTGCTTTTGGGCGCACTTCTTGCGGTTGCCCCCATGGCGGTTGCCTCGGCGGCGGACGTCGAGCCCTGGCGCAACCCGGACCACGCCATCGTCATCGACGCCTACGAGATGAACGAGATCGACTGGCCGAAGATGCTGACCGACAAGCGCATCACGGGCTTCATCTCGAAAGCGTCCGACGGACTGCCGGAGAGCTTCGACTGCAAGGGGGAGCATGACGGCGACACCGTCGCCCACTGCAGGACGATGTGGCGCAAATATGCGGTCAGCCGCGAACTCTACGAGACACGGCGGCTGCTGGCCCGGGCGCACGGCCTGCTCTGGGGCACCTACCACCTCGCCCGGCCCGGCAATCCCGTCGACCAGGCGAACCACTTCCTCGACTACGCCAAACCGCAGGCGGACGAGATGATGGTGCTCGACATCGAGGGCATTGATCCTGACAAGTTCATGTCGCTGGAGGACGCGCAGGTCTTTGCCGGGCACATCCGGACGCGCACCGGTCGCTACCCCGTGCTCTACACGAACCACGCGACCGCCAAGCATATTGCGGCCAACCGGCACAGATACCGCATCCTGTCGCGCCTGCCGCTCTGGTACGCGCGCTACAAGCCCGGGATCCGCAACGTCTTTCCGCTCGGCAACTGGGAAAACTACGCGCTCTGGCAGTTTTCCGCGGCGGCGAATTGCAACAAGCGGCGCTGCCCCTACCGCGTCAAGGGCACGTTCAACGACATCGACGTCAACGTCGCGCCGATGGACCGCACGGCCCTGACCAAGATCTGGGCGCATGGCGATCTCGTGGCGGAAAAGCCGTTCCACAAAGAGAAATTGCCGCCGGACGAGATGACCACGGCATCGATCCCGCGCGCTGCGGCTGCCGATGAACCGAAGTCCTTGCGGTTCAAGGTAAATGCGATCGGAAGCGCCGGCCTTGCGGCGACTGCCGCAGCAAGCATGACAAGCGCAGAACGCAACGGTGAGGCAGGTTTTCTCATAACGGGCGGCATGGGTGTCGTGAAACCTGCCGCCATCAAGGCATCCGCCGGAAACTGAACGGTCGGCGAATGCCCTGCCTATATGCCGGCAAAGCCTGCTTCACGCCTCGATCTGGACGTCGCCAACCGGGCGGGAGCAGCAGGCGAGGATGTAGCCTTCGGCGATCTCGTCGTCGAGGATGCCGCCGTTGTGGTTCATCTCGACTTCGCCCGATACCTTCATCACGCGGCAGGTACCGCACAGGCCACCCTCGCAGGCAGCACCGATGCGCACGCCGGCGGACCGGGCGGTCTGGAGGATAGTCTGGCCGGGCGGGCAGGCAGCCTCCTTGCCCGCCATGGTGAAGGTGACGGTGGAGACGGCCGAGGCATCGACCTCGCCGGGGCCGGCGCGCACGGCAAGCTCTTCGGCTGCGGGTGCCGCCGCCGGCTGAAAACTCTCCTCGTGGTAGCGCGCCATGTCGAAGCCGCAGACCTTCAGCATGTCCTTCACGCCGCGCATGAACGGTTCCGGGCCGCAGCAGAAGACGGTGCGGTCGCGGAAGTCGGGCGCAAGCAGCGACAGTCGCGGTCCATCGATGCGGCCACGCAGCCCATGCCAGCCGTCACGCGGATTGCGACCCTCGACGACGAAGCCGAGCGAGAGGTTCGGCATCTGCGCCGACAGACATTCGAGCTCCGGCCGGAACAGGATGTCCTGCGGCGTGCGCGCGCAGGAGACGAAGGCGACATCGCTCTGCGGCGCACAATCGGCCATCCAGCGCGTCATCGACATCATCGGCGTGACGCCGGAGCCGGCCGAGATGAACAGGTACTTTTCGCCCGGATGCCGGACGAAGGAGAAGTCGCCGAGCGGCCCGAAGGCCTTCAGCTGCATGCCGGGCTTGAGATGGTCGAACATCCAGCGCGTGCCGATACTGTCCTTCTGCGCCTTGACGGTGACGGCGACCGAGAACGGCCGCGACGGCGTCGAAGACAGCGTGTAGGTGCGCATGACCGGATCGTCCGGCGTCACCGGCAGCTCCAGCGTGACGAACTGGCCCGGAAGGTAGCGGAACCAGTTCTCGCGGTCGGAGCGGAAGGTGAACGTCATCACGTCGGCCGTCTCGACCGTGACCGCGATGCACTCCAAAAGGTGCTGGCGATCGTTCCAGGGCTGGAGTTCGTCGAAATGCCGGAACTGGCTTGCGATCGTCATCTCACGCCACCCGGATCAGAGGTTGCTTTTCGCCCTGCAGGCGTTTTTCCATGAACTGGCAGTACCACTCGACGAACTGCATCACGCCGCCCTCGTCCTCCGGCGAATAGGGGCCGGGCTCGTAGGCGGGCGAACGGATGCCGAAGGCGTTCTCCTCGACGATCTGGCGGTCCTGGTCGTTGGTCTCGGTCCAGACGTGCGTCAGTTCCTCGAGATTGTAGTCGATGCCCTCGACGGCATCCTTGTTGACGAGCCACTTGGTGGTGACTTGCGTCAGTTCCGGGCCGAGCGGCAGCACGCGGAAGGTGATCGCATGGTCGCCAAGAACGTGGTTCCAGGTGGTCGGATAGTGGAACATCAAAAGCGTGCCGATATGGCTTTCGGTGACGTCGCCCGACAGCGGGCGGCGGACGGCGCGCGCACCGGACATGGTGTAGCTCTCGGCGTCGCCGATCAGCGGCATGCGCGCCAGGCGGAACTGGCCCGACGGCGACATGCGGAATTCGCTCGGCAGGCCCGCCGCCTCGCACTTGGCCCAGTGTCCGGAAATCACCGGATCGTCCTTGGCGCCCTGGACGCCGGTGGCGCTCGGCGCCTCGGGATAGGTGCGGCAGAGTTCGGGATGGTTGGCCGCGCAGTGGTAGCACTCGCGGTTGTTTTCCCAGACCAGCTTCCAGTTGCCCTTCTCGACGATGGTGCTTTCGAAGGCGACCTTCGTTTCGCCGAGCCGGTGGCGGACCAGATAGGGTTCGGCCAGTTCGCGGTAGGGGGCGAAGTCCGGCGCCTCGTCGGCCAGACAGATGAAGATGTAGCCGCCGACCGTCTCGCAATGGACCTGCTTCAGGCCGTGCTGGCTCTTGTCGAAATCTTCCGCCATGTGGCGGGCGAAAAGCAACGTGCCATCCAGTTCGTAGGTCCACTGGTGGTAGGGACAGACGAGCTTGGCCGATGCGCCCTTGTGCTGGGTGCAGACGCGGGAGCCGCGGTGGCGGCAGGAATTGTGCAGCGCGCGGATGACGCCCTGGCGGTCGCGGGTGATGACGACCGGATAGTCGCCGACCTGGACGGTGAAGTAATTGCCGGCGCGCGGGATCTCGCAATCGTGGCCGATGAAGAGCCAGTCGCGATACCAGATCGTCTCCAGATCCAGCTTGTAGTAGTCCTGGTCGATGTAAAACGCCTGATCGAGGCTGTATCCCCCGCGACGGTTCCTGATCCTGCGAAGCACTTCACTGCGAATGTCCATTGCCGCTTCCTCAAAAGCTTGCTCACCTGAAACGGGCATGGACGGAAGCGGCCAGCCGCACGGCATGGCTTCGCTGCGCCCCGACCGCCCGCCGCAGTCGGTTACGTTTCGTCGTTTCAAGGCTGGTTTCCGGGCTTGAGAGATGTCCTCTGCGGACCGCGCGGCGCCTTCCCGGAATATCCAGTGGCCTTATGCCGCGATTTCTTCCCTTACCGTTGCGGGGGCAGCTCCGGATTTCCACCGGCTTCCCAATTATCCGCCCTCCCTAAAGAGGCAGCACCTTGAACGTCTTCATCTAAGCGAAAAGCCCTGGTTCTGAGCGGCTTAAATGCGACGTCGCCTTCCGCTTTGGCGACAATGCACATCGGAGGGTTCTCGATTAAAAATACATTTATTTCAGACAGTTAGCTGACAAGAAGTAGTCAAACGATCAACAAATGTGCGACAAGACCGCAAAAGAGGCAGATATTCTCTTTGCGCCAATTCCGATGACGATGCCTGCTTCTGGTTGCGGAACGGTAGTGCGGATGCAAGCGCTGCAATTTCATGATAGCCTAATATCGCATTATCCGCTCGGGGAGCCCGCTCCTGTCCTACGAGCCCAGCCAGCAAGAGCATTGAAGGCACAACATGAACCTTGTCACTGGAGGGTGAAAGATGACTGCCGCAATCGCATCTGACGACAACGATCGGGACAAAGAGCCGGCCAAGACGGATCTGAGCCGGCGGAGCGTGCTGCTCGCCGGAACCGCACTGGCAGCCGCCTCTGCGCTCGGAGGATCGGGCCTAGCGTCGACCGCGCAGGCACAGACCCAATCGACCGAGACACCCGGCGGAAGGCAGCCGAATATCCTCGTCATCTGGGGCGACGACATCGGGATCTGGAACATCTCCTTCAACAACCGCGGCATGATGGGCTACCGGACCCCCAATATCGACCGGATCGCCGAGGAGGGCCTGTCGTTTACCGACTACTATGGCCAGCAGAGCTGCACCGCTGGCCGCGCCGCGTTTCTCGCCGGCAACGTGCCGGTGCGCACCGGCATGACCAAGGTCGGCCTTCCCGGCGCGCCGCAGGGTTGGCAGAAGACCGACGTGACGGTGGCGACGGTGTTGAAGGCCCAGGGCTATGCGACCGGCCAGTTCGGCAAGAACCACCAGGGCGACCGCGACGAACACCTGCCGACGATGCACGGCTTCGACGAGTTTCTCGGCAACCTCTATCACCTCAACGCCGAGGAGGAGCCGGAGAACCGCGACTATCCGCGCGACCGGATGATGCCCAGCGGCAAGACATTCCTCGAGCAGTTCGGCCCGCGCGGCGTACTCCACAGCTGGGCCAATCCCGACGGGACGCAGAAGATCGAGAATACCGGCCTGCTGACGAAGAAGCGGATGGAGACGATCGACGAGGAGACGCTGGCCGCCGCCAAGGACTTCATTACCCGGCAGCACCAGGCGGGCAAGCCGTTCTTCTGCTGGTGGAACGGCACGCGCATGCACTTCCGCACCCACGTCAAAGAACAGAACATCGGCATTTCCGGCCCGAGCGGCGACGAATACCATGACGGTATGGTCGAGCACGACATGCATGTCGGCGAACTCTTGAAGCTCCTCGACGACCTCGGCATCGCGCAGGACACCGTGGTACTATACTCGACCGACAACGGCCCACACTACAACACCTGGCCCGATGCCGGCACGACGCCGTTCCGCAGCGAGAAGAACTCCAACTGGGAGGGCGCCTACCGCGTGCCGGCCTTTGCCCGCTGGCCGGGACGCTTCCCGGCGGGAGAGACGCTGAACGGCATCGTCGCGCACGAGGATTGGCTGCCGACCTTCGCCGCGATCGCCGGCGAACCGGAGATCAAGACGAAACTCGCCAACACCATCGAGCTCAATGGCCGCTCCTACCGCAACTATATCGACGGCTACAACCAGCTGGACTATCTCGGCGGCAAGGTGGACCAGTCGCCCCGGCACGAATTCTGGTACGTCAACGACGACGGGCAGGTCGTGGCGGCGCGCTATGACGACTGGAAGGTGGTGTTCCTGGAAAACCGCGGCGAGGCCTTCGGCGTATGGCGCGAGCCGTTCACCGAACTGCGGGTGCCGCTACTGTTCAACCTCAGACGCGATCCGTTCGAGAAGGCCCAGCACAATTCCAACACCTACAACGACTGGTTCCTCGACCGGGTCTTCATCATCGTGCCGATCCAGGGCCTGGCCGCGCAGTTCCTGCAGACGATGAAGGACTATCCGCCGAGCCAGTCGCCGGGGTCGTTCAACCTCAGCAAGATCGAGGCGCAGTTGCGGGGTGCCGGCGGCGACTGACGCCCCGCCGGCCATTGGGTCGGGTCACCCGTGGCGGCCCGCTTACGGCCCAGGCATTTTCCTGGCCTGCGCGGCGGCGTAAGGCGGGCGTTAACCATAAGCGGGCACTATCCGGACACGACTGTCATGCTTCCGGAGCCCCGCTGTGCTGCCCAACCCCGCACCCAAGTTCAGATACTACGACGCCGTGGCCTACAAGCGCTCGCAGCGCGGGGCCGCCGCCTATACCGACTATCTGCGGACGGGAAAGCTGGAACGGCGCACCTGGAGCGAGCCGGAAAAGCGCTATCTCACCTATCGCGAGGTCGCCGAACACACGGGCAGGAAGCTGGAACAGGCCGGCACTGTCACGCACGAGCGGATCAACGGATTTCACCGCTCGATCCGCTTTCCGAAGCTGATCTTCCATCGCACGCTCGCCTCCATGCCGCATCTCGGCTACTGCCACGTCACCGTCTCGAACACGCGCCTGCCCCAGCACGAGAACGTCCAGTGGTCGTTCTACATGGCGAACTTCTATTCGGAGATCGGTGAGGGCGAGCGCTTCTTCCGGTCGATCAGCCCCAAGTTCCGGCGCATGTATTTCGCCATCGCGATCCGCCCTTCGGAAATCGAGGGCCGGCTCGAGATCGACCGCAAGGTCGGCGAGGACGGCGTCCTCTTCCATACGCACGATCCCGAAGACGCGATGCGCAACGTGCTTCTTCTCGGTGCCCGCACCGAGGAACTGCGCAAGATCATCCGCGCGATCTGAAAATCGGAAACCTCGCCCCACGGATGCCGCGTCGCGGGACTGCGACGGACCTTGGCGCGACATACCGTAAGCAAAACGGCCCGGCGAATTGCCGGGCCGCTTCAATTTTCAGGCAGGCGAGCGTCAGGAGCCCGGCTGCGGTACGATGCGGATATAGGGCTTCGGTGCGTGCCAGCCGTCCGGATACTGCTTGCGGGCGTCGTCGTCCGACACGGAGCCGGCGATGATGACGTCGTCGCCGCTCTGCCAGTTGACCGGGGTTGCGACCTTGTGCCTGGCCGTCAGCTGCAGGCTGTCGATCACGCGCAGGACTTCGTCGAAGTTGCGCCCCGTCGTCATCGGGTAGACGAGGATCAGTTTCACCTTCTTATCCGGGCCGACCACGAAGACGTTGCGCACCGTCTGGTTGTCTGCAGGCGTGCGGACGGTCGGATCGCCGGAGACGGCCGCCGGCAGCATGCCGTAGAGCTTGGAGACGTTGTAATCGATGTCTGCGATCATGGGGAAATTGGGGGCATGGCCCTGCGTTTCCTCGATGTCTCTCGCCCAGCCGGCGTGGCGGTCGAGCGGATCGACCGACAGGCCGATGATCTTGACGCCACGCTTGTCGAACTCCGGCTTGATCCTGGCCATGTAGCCGAGTTCGGTGGTGCAGACCGGCGTGAAATCCTTGGGATGCGAGAACAGCACCGCCCAGGAATCGCCGATCCAGTCGTGGAACTGGATGGGACCGTCCGTCGTCTCCGCTTTGAAATCCGGCGCCACGTCGTTGATAGCAAGTGTCATGGCAACTCTCCTGTTGTTCGAGAGAAATTCGTCAATCAAAATCCGGCCCAGTTTGCACCAATCGACTTTGCAGGCAAAGATAAAATAGGCGCCCCGCGAGCCGCTTTCGTGCGGCATGCGGAAACCCGTTCGAACTTGGTGGAAACCGCGGATCGCCCTCAGCCGGCCCGGTAGATCATCCAGTCCTTGCCCTCGCCGGCAACGTCGCTGCCGCGATGGACGACGGTGCGGTTGCCGCCGGCCGATTGCGCCTGCTGCAGAGCCTTCTCCGCCAGATTGACGAAGTCGAAGGCGTTGCCAGCGGCGTCGGAAAGGCAGACCCCGGCCGAAAACGTGAGCGAGCCGAGATTGCGCATCGTCTCGGGATGCTTGAGCGGGGCTGCGGCAAAGGCTGTGCGAAGCAGGGCCAGCAGGCGAACCACTTCGCTTTCGTCCGACGTATGGAACAGAAAGCCGAAACGAAAGCCGTCGAAGCGGCAGACCACGTCGCTGGCCGGCGACGTGCGCTTGATGAGCGCCCCGTAGTGGCGGACCAGATAGCCGTTCAAGGCATCCACCTGCCCCTGCGAGAAGCGCTTGCCGACGTCGATCTCGATGACGGCAAGTCCGCAGGACAGCGGAATATCGGCATTGGCATAGACCTTCGCCACGGCCTTGTTGAAGGCGCGGCGATTGCCGAGCCCGGTGGCGGCGTCGCTGAACTTGGTGGCCTCGAAAGCGGTAAGATCGCGCTGGATGGCATCCACGTTTTCCGACTGTGCGGCGACCTTCGCCTCCATCTCGGCATTGCGGCTGGCCTGCTGCTCCGTCGCCTGGCGCAGCCGCTCGATCGAGCTGCCGAGCGTGGAGGCCGGGGCCTCGCCGTCGGCGAAGATCGCCTGCGAGGCCTCGCCGATCAGGCGGCCGTAGTCGCTGAGCGAGACTCGCTCCTGCTCCAGCAGGGTCATGAAATTCGTCATCTCGTCGCGCACGGCACCGGCGGAGCGCTGGAGCACGCTTTCCTCGTGATGGTGCGGCAGATATTTCCGGCCGAGTTCGTCGAGTGCGGCTTGCGTCTTGAACTTGCCGAGCGCGATGAACTCGCGGACGAGCTCGGGATTGGCGCCCGCATAGGCCTCGTAGACCAGCTCATAATTGCGCGGCAGCCCGTCGATCCCCATCTGCTGCATGGCGGCAGCGATGCGCAAGGCGATCTCGTTCGTGGACGATTTCTTATGACTCATGGAAACAGCCCCATCCCATATCGAGCCATTCCTATCATCCATCCGTTACGAAGCATCTAACAAGGCGCGCATCATTCGGCGAATTTCGCCAATCCGACACGCAATGCGTGCAGACATGTTTGTGGCTTGGCATCCGGTCACCAAAGGCGGTAAAGCGATGGCCGGCCAACGAATGAGAAACGGACGAGATGGCAGAGGTCGTCGACACAATCACGCATCCCGAGGAAGCCATCCGCCGCGCCTGCGAGGTGCTTTCGCGCGGCCTGCCGGTCGCGATCCCGACAGAGACCGTCTACGGGCTTTCGGCGGATGCGACCAATCCCGAAGCGATCGGCCGCATCTACGAGACCAAGGGGCGGCCGCGGTTCAACCCGCTCATCTGCCACATGGCGGATCTTGAGATGGCCGAGCAGCACGCCGTTTTCGACCCGATCTCGCGCAAGATTGCCGAAGCCTTCTGGCCGGGGCCGCTGACGCTGGTGTTGCCGGTGCGGAAAGACACGCCGATCCACCCGCTCGCGCGCGCTGGACTCGATACGGTCGGCATCCGCGTGCCGACGGGCATTGCCGGCCGGCTGCTTGCGGCATTCGACCGCCCGCTTGCAGCCCCCAGCGCCAACACCTCCGGCAGGATCAGCCCGACTAGTGCCGAGCATGTCAATGCCGACCTGGGCGAGAAGATCGAACTGATCCTCGATGCCGGGCCGGCCAGCGTCGGGCTGGAATCGACCATCCTGAAGGTCGTCGACGGCGCGATCCATCTCTTGCGTCCCGGCGGGTTGAACGTGGCCGATGTCGAAGCGCTGACGGGACTTGTCGTCCTCCGGCCGGCGAGCGCGGGCGCGACGATCGAGGCGCCGGGCATGCTCGCCTCGCACTATGCGCCTTCGACAGGGGTACGGCTGAATGCCACCGACGTGACCCCCGGCGAGGCACTGATCCGCTTCGGCGGCACACCGCTTCCCGGAGAGGACAAGGCGACAATCGTGCTGGACCTGAGCCCCGGCAGCGACCTGCGCGAAGCAGCAGCCAATCTCTTCGGCCACATGCAGAAGGCGGACGCCAGCGGCGCGCGATGCATCGCCTTTGCTCCGGTGCCCGCCACCGGCCTCGGCGAGGCCATCAACGACCGTCTCGAACGCGCTGCGGCGCCAAGGAATTGATCATGCCAGCCACCGCGCTCTCCCCCGACCTCGTTTCAAGGTTTGCGGCGATCACCGGCGAGACCTATGCCCTGACCGACGCTGCCGCCGTTTCGCCCTACCTGGTGGAATCGCGCGGGCTCTACCACGGCACGACGCCGCTGGTGCTGCGTCCGGGCAGCGTCGCCGAGGTGTCGGAGATCCTCAAGCTTGCCAGCGCGACGAAAACCGCGATCGTGCCGCAGGGGGGAAACACAGGCCACGTCGCCGGGCAGATCCCGCGCGAAGGCAGGGCGGACGTGGTGCTGTCGCTTTCCCGCCTCAACCGCATCCGCGACGTCGATCCCGTCGGCAACGTGATCGTGGCCGATGCGGGCTGCGTGCTGGCGGATATCCAGCAGGCAGCCGAGGCGGTCGACCGGCTCTTTCCGCTGTCGCTCGGTTCGGAAGGAAGCTGCCAGATCGGCGGCAATCTCTCCAGCAATGCCGGCGGCACTGCCGTTCTGGCCTATGGCAATGCGCGCCAGCTTTGCCTCGGCCTCGAAGTCGTGCTGCCGACCGGGGAGATCTGGGACGGCCTGCGCCGCCTGAAGAAGGACAACACCGGATATGATCTGCGCGACCTCTTCATCGGCGCGGAAGGCACGCTTGGCGTCATTACCGGGGCGGTTCTGAAGCTCGTCCCCCGCCCCGCGGGCCATGAGGTCGCGTTTGCTGGCGTGCGTTCGGTCGCCGACGCGCTTTCGCTGTTCGACAAGGCGTCACAGCGCTGCGGTGCGGCGCTGACCGGCTTCGAGCTGATGCCGCGCATCGGCGTCGACTTCACGACGCGGCACATTCCTGGCGTGCGCGACCCGCTTTCGACCCGTCACGACTGGTACGCGCTGATCGACGTTTCGACGTCCGACAGCCCCGAAAGCGCCCGCCGCATGGTGGAGACGCTGCTTGGCGAGGCGATCGAGCAGGATCTCGTCCAGGACGCGGTGATTGCGACCAGCGAGGAACAGCGGCGGGCCCTGTGGCACATGCGCGAGAGCATGTCGCCGGCGCAGAAGCCGGAGGGCGGATCGATCAAGCACGATGTTTCCGTGCCGGTCTCCAGCATTCCGGCCTTCATGACTGAGGCGGACGCCGCCGTCGCCGCGCTGATCCCGGGAGCGAGAATCTGCTCCTTCGGCCACATGGGCGACGGCAACATCCACTACAACATCTCCCAGCCCGTCGGCGCCGACAAGCAGGCGTTTCTCTACCGCTGGCGCGAGGTCAACGCCGTCGTGCATTCGATCGTGCTGCGCTTCGGCGGCTCGATCTCGGCCGAGCATGGGATCGGACAGCTGAAGCGGGACGAACTCGCCGAGGTCCGCGCGCCGATCGAGATCGACCTGATGCGCCGGATCAAGCTCGCCTTCGATCCTGCCGGCATCATGAACCCCGACAAGGTGCTGCGCGCCGGCTCGTGAGGCCTGCAATCGGGACAGGTGTCGCGCGGCGCAGTCTGATCAGCTGCCGCCGGTCCTCAGTTGCGCCATCGAAAGCAGCGTGTCGGCGCTGATGCCCGCTGACGAGCCGCCCGAAAGGATCGACACCGCCGCCGACGTCTCGACATTGTTCTCCACGTCGAACAGCACGGCGAACTTGACGATCATCTTCTGGACCTTTTCCGGATCCTGCAGATCCTCCAACTCGAGGTAACGCTCGATCATCTCCGCCTGAGCATCGATGTCGGCGCTGCCGATATCGTCTGAAATGCCGTAAGTGACCTTGAACACCTCGTAGAGCGCATCGTCGGCAAGGATGTCATAGGGGCTGGAGATCGTTCGCGCGAACCGTTCGAAATAGAGCGCCAGGCGAACGCCGGCATTGTCCTCGCCCGCCTCTGTCTCCATGGCCTGGCGAACATAGTAATCGAGCGTCTGGTAAACGCCGCGGTTGGTCTGGACACCGGTCTTGTTGGCGTGCTCGACATTGCCTTCGGCGTTGAAGTTGAAGGAAGCGACGATGCTGCGGTAGCTGCGGTCGGCCTGCTGGTTTACGAAACTGTCGGGGTCATCGAGATCCGACGCGAATATCTGCTCCATGAACCCTTCCGGAACCGTCGTCGGATCGATGGCATTGGCCTCCAGTACGAAGTTGACGAGCCGCGAGTTCGCGAGGAACTCGCTAAGAGAAGAAATCTTCTGCATCTCCGCGGCGTAGTACGATGCCTCTTCTGTGGCCTTCTCCTTGTCGTCAGCCGTTCCAAATCGGGATTTCTCGATGACATAGGCCTTCGAGACGATCTGGATCTCCGCCTCGCTTTGGGCCATCAGCGGCACGTCGATATTGCCGTCGTCGTCAAAATTGAACGCCTTCGCCAGTTCGAGATAGCGGCTGTCCTTCAACTGATACACGTAGCTTCTCGGATCGTTCAGGTCGCTGAGCAGTACGTTTTTGATCTTCCAGGCGCTCTCGGTGGAAGGATCGAGCCCGAACGCCTGCAGCGCCAGATTGTAGACGCTCGTGCTCGACATGAACTCCTTGACCGATGTCACATCACCAATTGCCGACTTGTATTCGGAGATGAGCTTTGTGTCGGCCGCATCGTCCACGTCGTTGTAGTGGATCATGTAGCGCCGATTGATCGAGGCCGTCTGGTCGGCGGTCTGCGCCACGTCGCCATCGGCCAGCGTGCCGTCGTCCTGGAAATTGAACGCCTTGGCGAGCGCCACATAGCGCTCGTCGCCCTTGCCGATCGTGTAGATGTAGCTGTCCGGATCGTCGGGGTCGCTGGTGAGGATGTTCTTGATCGTCGCATCGACGATCGTGTAGCCGGTCAGCTCGTAGGCGACCTTGATGTAGTTCATGACGCGGCTGTCGCTCAGAAGCTCCGTGACCGTCGTGGCCGTCGCCACAGCCTCCTCGAAATGCGCCTGATTGAGCAGAGCGGCCGCCGAGGTCACGCGCTTATCCTGGAGCACGTAGGCCTCGTTGGTGGCAGCTTTCTGTTCTGCCGTCTGGGCCAGGGTACCGGCCGGCAACGTGCCGTCGGTGCTGAAGTTGTAGGCGGCAGCCAGCGCGAGATAGCCCTCGGCGCGGGTGATGGACGACGTCCAGCTGGAGATCGACGCGTTGAGGGCAGCCTTTTCCGCGTTCGTCAGCGCAGTGTTCTGCAACTGCGTCCTGGCATCGGCGATGTTGGCCTGATACTGCGCGATGGCCGGGACGAAGGTCTGGTTGGCGTAGCTGTCCGGGTCGTCCAGATCGCTGGTCAGCGTATTGCGAAGCGTCTCGTAGGAATAGTTGCTGGAATCGATTCCGAATGTGGTGAAGAGATAGACGCGCATGCGGTCGTTGCGCAGCAGCTGATCGACGTTGGTGACGGTGTCGATCACGATATTATAGTAGCGCGTCTCTTCCTGCTGTGCGGAGCCGGCATTGTTCACATTGGCCGTGTAGAGGCCGATCACGGCGTCCATCTGGGCATCGGACTGCGCAACCGCAGTTTCCCCCTGGAACGAGAACGACTGGGCGAAGGTGCGATAGCGCGTATCCGTAAGCATGTTGACGAAGCTGTTGTCGTCGGTGAGGTCGCTTTCGAGCACCTTGCGCATGAAGGCCTTCGCATAGGCCATGTCCTCCAGCCCGTAGGCCTTCATCGCATAATTGTAGAGACGGAAGTCATCAAGGAACTCATCGACCGTCGAGACCTTGCCGATGTTCTCCTTGTAGTAGGCCGCCTCGCGCGCATTGTAGTTTTCCTGGGACACGCGATTGAGCGAGATCAGGATGTCCTTGGTGATGAGGTTGTAGCTCGTATAGGTCGAAAGCATCGATTGACTATTCCCTTTGGACCGAGGCGGCGGCCGCGCAAAAGCGCGCACGGAATGCGCACTTTCGCATAGTGGGGAACCAGCCTTGTCCGGGGCTTTCGGCGGAACGCGTTCACCAATCGGAAACCCTCGAAATCCGGCATTTGATAACCATCCGGCGGGGCAAAGCTTTCTTAACCGCGATTTTTAAGCCGGGCGGAACGTGCGGCCCCTAATCTTCACGCCATAGAGGACGCAAAGTCCCGAAGAGGAGACGGGAGACCGGCTCTCAAGGAAGACAAGGGTGAAAGACAATGCTGAACACCGTTACCAAGCCGGCATGGGCCGGAAGCACACTGCGGCTCGATCCGAAGCGTTTTCCGCAACAGACAAGCTACGCGCTGCGCAACGAGACGGGTGACGTGACGATCACGCTCGACGAGCGCGGCGCGGTGCTGCGCAAGATCCTTCCCTCCAGCGGCCTGCCGCTTTCGATCGCCCTGCCGGCGCGTGCGTTCAAGGGCGTGGCCGCCCGCGCAATCGACCACGGCAATGGCGAAGTCACCGTGACGCTCGAGCTTCATCACGACGATCCGGATCTGTGCATCCCGCTTCTCGTCGCCCACGACCTGTGCGACATCGCCGCCGACTGGCGCAGCTGGGCCGAGGCCTACCGGATCCCGATGCTGATGGTCGAAGCCGACGGCGTCGCCCGGCCGCTCGAGATGCATCTCGGCGCCGTCCCGGCCCGCCCCGCGCGGCAGCGCCGCCGCCACTCCTATTTCGTCGACCGCCGGCCGCGCTTCCTGGTCCGCCGCTCGACCGGCGACCTCGGCCTGAAGATGAAGATCAACGGCACCGAGATCATCGCGCGCCGATAAGGGGATAGGCCACATCATGCAAACGGCCGCCCGATGGGCGGCCTTTTGCATGGGCGGATTGCCGTTGAAGAGCTCAGACAAACGCCAGCGCGGCGAGCAGCCCGAGAAAGACGACCAGACCGACGATGTTGTTGAACTTGAACAGCGCCAGGCACTGTTCGGGGTCATCAATGTCGATGATGACGATCTGCCAGAGCAGCAGGGCCGCAGCCAAAAACAGGCCGACATAGGCGAGAATGCCGACGCCGGCGAGAGCATAGGAAACGCCGATCAGGAACACGGTCAGGCCGTAGAGCGCGACCAGCCACGGCCGGGTCCGATCGCCGAAGAGGCGCGCGGTCGAACGCACGCCGATCAGCGCGTCGTCCTCCTTGTCCTGATGGGCGTAGATCGTGTCGTAACCGATCGTCCAGGCGACGGCGGCGACATAGAGCGCCACGGCCGCCAGGGAGACGTTACCGAACTGCGCGGACCATCCCATCAGCGCGCCCCACGAGAACGCCAGGCCCAGGAAGAACTGGGGCCAGTCGGTGAAGCGCTTGGCGAAAGGGTAGACCGCCACGATCGCCAGCGAAGCGATGCCGAGCCCCACCGAGAACAGGTTGAACTGCAGGAGCACGAAAAGCCCCACGAGCGCCTGCAGCACGATGAACAGCTTGGCCTGTCCGCGCGTCACCCGTCCCGACGGCAGCGGGCGCGAGCGCGTGCGCGCCACAGCCTTGTCGATCTCGTGGTCGACCAGATCATTATAGGTGCAGCCGGCGCCGCGCATGGCGATCGAGCCGACGATGAACAGGATCAGGTGCCAGAGGAACTCCGGGAAGGAGTAGGCGGCACTTGCCCGCGCCACGTTGGCGGCAAGCGCTGCCGACCACAGGCACGGCCACATCAGCAGTTGCCAGCCGATCGGCCGGTCCCACCGGGCAAGCTGCGCATAGGGCCAGAGCGGCCGCGGCAGGACGCGATAGACCCAATTGTTTGAGGGCGCATCGATGACGCGCCCGGAATCGGAAGGATTGGTGCTCATGCGTCTAGGGTCAGGACCTCTTAAATTCATCCATTCTGCGTGACGGATTTCGCGTCTGGCTAGGAGGGAAGATGCAGCAAATGCTTATTATTTTCAAATCTTTCCGACGCAGTCCAGACGCTAAATCCGCCGCGCCCGGAGGGTTCGCTTCCATGGGCCGCCTGATCGGAAGCAATGCTCGACAAGGCTGAAAGCCTTGCCTTGCGCTCACTTCCTTCCATCCAATCCCATGGAGCCGAACAGAATGGATAAATTTAAGAGGTCCTGCCCCTCGTTCGCAGCCTGTCCGGCCGCGGTCAAGCACGGATGCACGGCTCCTGCCTTACGGCAGGGTGAAGCCGAACTTGTAGGTCGCCCCGACGCCGACGAGGAACTGGTTGCGATCGCCGCGCTCGCGCACGAGGCTGGAATCGCCGGCCGGTCCTGTCAGGCGCGAATATTCGGCAAAGACGCTCGTGGCGATCTTGTCCGTCGTCTGCCAGTTGACCGCACCGCCGACGCCGACGGACTGCACACCGCCGCCCGGATCGTACTGCGACAGGCCCGATGCCGCCGACTCCTTCGCGTTGACGCCGTAGTAGGCGTCCATGTAGTCGCTCGACGCGAGCGAAAGGCGCGGGCCGCCCGACACGCGCACGCCCGGAACGACGTCCATGAAGGCATCGGCGGCGATATCGGCGACAAGGCCGGTGTGGCTGCGGATGCCCTGGCGGACTTCTGCGCGCAGGCGCAGCCAGTCGGCCGGATAAACCTCGGCAAAACCGCCAAGCTCCACGCCGAATTCGATGTCGTTCAGCCCTTTCAGGTCGGACGATGTGTCGTCGTCGCGCGGCATGATCAGACTACCCGCGACGCCGACGCGCACGGCACCGGTGTCGTAAAGCGAGAACGAGGCGCTGTCGTTGCGCGAGGTGAAGCGGGTGACGTTGCCGGCCTTGCCGAGTGAAATCAGTGGCGATGCCTGCAACAGGTAGTCGCTCGACCCCTTGTAGCGGGGGGCCACGAAGCCTTCCGCGCCGAGCGTCAGGTACCAATCGCCCGACCACCAGTGACCTCCTTCGCCGGCCTGTGCGAAAGCGGGCGCTGCAAGGACAAGAGCAACGGACAGGGCAAGGGACTTGGACATACGCAAGATGAAGCCTCGGGAAATCAATACTGAGGGAGGATATCGCATGGCGCGATTCCATCGACGATTGCGGACATTAGCCGGGTTTGGTTACCGGCGCACTAACCAAATTGTCCCTGACCGGCGCCATCCGCTGCGAAAAGGCATGGAACCTAATGCCGTCCGCCGCATTCCCGCTTCGGTTTCCAGCAGGAGTAACTTCATGAATACCAGCATGATGGAACTGAAGGTGAATGCCATCCGGTGCGACGTCGGCCTCAGCGTCGCGGAGAAGATCATGCGGCTGGAGCGCCTGCGAAACGCCGCATTCGCCATCCGGTCGACAGACGGGGCGAGCCGGCATGCGATCGAGTACGGCTGGTGCCAGGACGTCCATCTCGTCGAGATCGAACTGAAAAAGCTCTCCTCCTGACCCGCCTTGCGACCGGGCAAGCCCCGTTCAACCTAAGCGTCTCTTTCCGGTCATCCCCGTATTTGCCGCAGCTTATGCAGCAGCCGGCCCCCGCTGCCCTTGACCTTTGCCGTCCGCCCGCTTAACCCGCGGGCAGACGCGGATTGCAGGGGATATGGCTATGAAGGTTCTGTTGATCGGTTCGGGCGGGCGCGAGCACGCATTGGCCTGGAAGCTGGCCCAGTCGCCGCGGCTGACGAAGCTCTTTGCCGCGCCGGGCAATCCCGGCATGGCCGAATGCGCAACGCTGGTCGCCCTCGACATCGACGACCACGCGGCCGTATCCACCTTCTGCCGTGACAACGACGTGACCTTCGTCGTCGTCGGCCCCGAGGCGCCGCTTGTGGCGGGCATCGCCGACCGGCTGCGCGCCGACGGCCTCGAGGTCTTCGGTCCTTCTGCCGCGGCAGCCCAGCTCGAAGGTTCCAAGGGCTTCACCAAGGATCTCTGCGCCAAATACAACATCCCGACAGGCGCCTACCGCCGCTTCACCGACGCCGCTGCAGCCAAGGCCTATGTCCAGGCCGAGGGCGCACCGATCGTCATCAAGGCCGACGGCCTTGCCGCCGGCAAGGGCGTGACCGTGGCGATGACGCTCCCCGAGGCACTGGCCGCCATCGACGACTGCTTCGACGGCGCCTTCGGCGCCGCCGGCGCAGAAGTGGTGGTCGAGGCCTTCCTCGATGGCGAAGAGGCAAGCTTCTTCTGCCTGTGCGACGGCACCAACGCCCTGCCGCTCGTATCCGCCCAGGATCACAAGCGCGTCGGCGACGGCGATACCGGCCCCAACACCGGCGGCATGGGGGCCTATTCCCCTGCCCCGGTGATGACGCCGGAAATCGTCGAGCGGACGATGAAGGAGATCATCGAGCCGACGATCCGTGGCATGGCCGCCGACGGCCATCCCTTCAGCGGCGTTCTCTTCGCCGGCCTGATGATCACGCAGAAGGGCCCGGAACTGATCGAATACAACGTGCGCTTCGGCGATCCGGAATGCCAGGTCATGATGATGCGGCTTCAAAGCGATCTGCTGACGCTGCTGCATGCGGCCGCGACCGGCACGCTCGACAAGGTGGATGCCACCTGGAAGGACGAAACGGCGCTGACGGTGGTGCTGGCCTCGAAGGGTTATCCCGGCTCCTACGACAAGAATACCCCGATCGACTTCATTCCCGCGGACGGGGACGCTAGCAAGGTGTTTCATGCCGGCACAGCCCTGAAGGACGGCAAGCTGGTCGCGACCGGCGGCCGGGTCCTGAACGCCACCGCCGTCGCACCGACGGTGGCCGGCGCCCAGGCCGCCGCCTATGCGCTGGCGGACGCTGTGAAATGGGACAACGGCTTCTGCCGCCGCGACATCGGCTGGCGGGCCGTGGCGCGCGAAAAGGCTTGAGCCGAAATTCCGATTTTCGGCTCAAATCATCGGCATCATTCAATTTTTACCAATTCTCCTGACCGGAACGTAACGGAAAGCGCATAATCTTTCCGTCGACCTGCTGCATGAGGCCGAAATTCCGGCGACGTCGGAACCGGCCGTGCACAGTCCCCACGTTTCACTGCGCCGCTGGCGCGCAATGGAGAACCGACGATGCGCAGCCTCCTGCCGATCCTCGCCTGTGCGCTTGCCGCCACGCCTGCGACTGCTTCTTCGATCCAGCCGGTGACGGCCGGCGGCAAGGACCAGGGCAGCGTCGCCACCGTCTCCTGCGCCCAATGCCCTCCGCTGAAGGAAAAGGAAAAGAGCCACTCCTACGTGGTTCCCGAAATCGAGCCCGGCACGCAGAAGGTCGAGATCCGCGAAGTCGACGGCGAGCGGAAGATCTTCCGCAGCGAGGCATGGCTCGGCGGGTCGCCGGTGCTGTTCGTCAGCAAGGCGCCGGAAGTGCCTGTCGATACGGCCGAAATGCCGAAGGATAACGCCGAGACGGTGGACACGGCCGCGACGACCGGCGCCGTAGAAAGCGAGGCCGCACGGCTTGCAGTGACCGCCTCGGCGAGCGCTCCGGCCGCCGCCTCACGCGAGCTTGATGCATCCGCGTTTGAACTTCGCCTCAATTGATCCCATATTAGTGCGGTTCCCTGCCCCATCGGTCCCTCCAGGCCGGTCGGGTCTCCGTCTCAGGACGGATGTCTTGCGCCCCTGAAGAGAAGCAGGGGCGCAAGTGCTATCTGGAACCTGCTTCCTCTTCTTCCAGCGCCTTTTCCAGACGATCGACCTCGACATGCGAGAAGACCGCAATGCCGTGGCGGCGCAGGTAGGCTGCGGTTACCCCCTCGCCCTGGTGGCGCGCGCCGGAAAAGCTGCCGTCATAGAGAAAACCGGACCCGCAGGACGGGCTGCCGTCGATCAGAAGCGCATGGCGGCAACCATTCGTCCGGGCAACGTCCAGCGCCCGCCTCGCTCCTTCGATAAATCCTTGCGAGACGTCGCGGCCGGAAGGCTCCACGACGCGCGCGCTGCCATCCAGAACATCGCTGCCGTCGAGCGCGCGTTCGATTTCCGCGGGCGGACGCGGCACTGCGAAGCCACCGGCAAGCTCGGGACAGAACACGACGAGCCGTCCCTCTTCGCGCCAGCGCGCCACCGCTTCATGGACAAGCGGCTTGGCGGAGCCGTTGTAGCGAACCGGCTGGCCCATGAGGCAGGCGCTGATCAGGATTTTGCGGGTCACGCGACGCCTCCCCTTTCCCCCTGCCCCGTCATCGGGAGCAATTTTGGTCACCCCGGTCCGCACACGACAATGAGAAAATTTTGTGAAACGGTCCAGGGTCAGGACCTAGATTTACATCGTGATTCAAGAGGCTACCCACTTTCGTCTTCCCGGCCTTGAGCCGGGAACCAGCGCGATCAAGTCTTTGATCGCACGCGATTCTTCACGCCTTGCGGACGCGCGGCTGGATTCCGGCTCAAGGCCGGAATGACGGAAGCGGGAGGCATCATACTCATGCAACACGTGTGTCGTGACTGTGATCGGATCACACAATCGCTCCAGCGCCCGTCATGCCGCACGTTCCGAGGCCGAGCCAAACCGCTTCGGCCAATAGTGGCGCGTGACGGAAGCCGCGCACGGCTTACCGCCGATCGGCGTCGACCTCAGCCGGCGATCTTTGAGAAATCCGCGACCGTGCCGGTGGCTGCGCGGATCGCGGCCAGCAGCGCCAGCCGGTTTGCCCGGATCGCCGCGTCCTCGTCGTTGACGAGCACGTCGTCGAAGAACGTATCGACGGGGCTGCGCAGCTTCGACAGCGCCTCCATGGCCGACCGGAAATCTTCCTTTTCGACCGCACCGGCGGCGTCACGCGTTGCGACCACAATGGCGTCATGCAGGTCCTTCTCGGCCGCACCCTTGAAGAGATCGGCGGAGACGCCGTCGGCGACGACGGTCCCCTTCTTTTCTTCCGCGGCAAGCAACTGCGTCGCACGCTTGGTGCCGGCCAAAAGGTTCTTGCCGTCCTCCGAGGTGATGAACGCCGTCAGCGCCTCGACGCGGCGGGCGACCATCAGCAGATCGTCGGCATCGTCCGTCAGCACCGCATCGATCAGATCGTGGCGGGCGCCGAGGTCACGCAGGTAGACCTTCAGACGGTCGTGGAAGAAGGAAAGGAGGTCGGCATCCTGCGCAACCGACTGCAACGGCAGGCGAACGCCCCTTTCGAGCAGGATGCGGATCACGCCCAGCGCCGCCCGGCGCAGCGCATACGGATCCTTCGAGCCGGTCGGCTTCTCGTCGATCGCCCAGAAGCCGATCAGCGTATCCAGCTTGTCGGCGAGCGCCACGGTGATTGCGACCGGATCGGCCGGCACGCGGTCGGAGGGGCCTTGCGGCTTGTAGTGATCTTCGATGGCCTCGGCCACGGACGCGTTCTCGCCCTGCAGCACCGCATATTTGCGGCCCATGATGCCCTGAAGCTCGGGGAACTCGCCGACGGCTTCGGTGCGCAGATCGGCCTTTGCCAGCACGACGGCGCGATCGACAAGCGCCGGATCGGCGCCGGTGGCCTTTGCAAGCTCGGCCGCGAGCGCGCGAATGCGCTGCACGCGCTCACCCTGCGTGCCGAGCTTGGCGTGGAAGGTGACGTTCAGCGCGTCGAGCTTGGCCATGCGCTGGTCGAGCGGCTTTTTCAGGTCGAGGCCGAACTTTTCCGCCGACGCCTTCAGCGTGTCGAGGTCCGGCAGGTCGCCCTGGTCGCGCGTCCAGAAGTGGCGGGCGTCCGACAGGCGCGCACGCACGACCTTGCCGTTGCCGTGGACGATCTCCTTGCCGCCGTCCTTCGCCTCGATATTCGAGACGAGGATGAAATGGTTTGAAAGCCCCTCCCCGCCGACGGGGCGGGTGACGAAGCATTTCTGGTTGGTCTTGATCGTCAGGCGGATGATTTCCGACGGGATCGCCAGGAATTCCTCCTCGAACGTGCCCATCAGCACCTGCGGCCATTCGACGAGGCCGGAGACCTCCTCGAGCAGCCCCTCGTCCTCGACCAGCTCAAGACCGTTGGCAAAGGCGATGTTGGCGGCATCGGTTGCGATGATCTGCTTGCGGCGCTCGGCGTCGAGGATCACCTTCGCCCTTTCGAGCCCCGACACGTAATCGTCGAAGCGGCGCACGGTGAAGGCTTCCGGCGCGTGGAAGCGGTGGCCGTAGGTGATGTTGCCGGCGACGATGCCGTCGACCGCGAAGGGAACGACGCGCGTCTCCTCGGTCTCCGAGCCGAACAGGCAGACGATCGACTGCAGCGGGCGCACCCAGCGCAGCGCACCGGGCCTGGCCGACGCAGCACCCGAGCGCATCGACTTCGGCCAGGGGAAATTGCGGATGATGCCGGGCATCACGTCCGCAATGATCTCTTCGGCCGGCCGCCCCGCCTTGACGATGTGGGCGACGTAGAAATCGCCCTTCTTCGGGTCGCTGTGGACATGGGCCTCTGCGATGGAGGACAGGCCGGCGCCGCGCAGAAAGCCTTCGATCGCCTTTTCGTTGGCGTCGGTGCGCGGGCCCTTGCGCTCTTCGCGGATGTCGGCGGAACGGGCATTGAGGCCGCGGATGTCGAGCGTCAGCCGGCGCGGCGTCCAGTATTCGCGCACCCCTTCATAGGTGAGGCCCGCCTCGACGAGCGCGTCGGTGACAAGCTTCCTCAGGTCGCCCGCCGCCTTGCGCTGCATGCGGGCGGGAATTTCCTCGGAACGGAGCTCAAGCAGAAGATCGGGCATGGGATGCTTTTCTGGCAGATCGTTGGACTGCGGCGGACTTAGCAAGCCCGACGGCAAAAGTCATCCGTGCATCAGCGGAAAAGTCGCGCTTCAGGCAGCCTCGTGGACAGGGATGTTCTCGCAAGCCGGTGAGCTACCATCCACCGCCGCCGCCACCGCCGCCACCGCCGCCGGAGAAGCCGCCGCCGCCGGAACTGCCGGAGAAGCCGGAGGAGGAGCTTTTGGGCGGCGGCGGGAGCGAGGCGGCAAGCGTGTCGGCCATGGAGCCGGCAAAGCCGCCCATGCGATCGGAGAAGCTGCCGGTACCAAAACCGTCGCCGCCATACCAGGCGGGATGATAGCTGGCGGCGGCAGCGCCTGCGGCAGCCGTGGCAAGCCAGAGGCGGAACGTATCCGTCCAGGGTTTTTCGACGCCGAGGGCCACGGCATAGGGCAGAAGGCGCTCATAGTGGCGCGGCGACATCTCCGGCGCGCCGGCCATGTTCATCCGCTCCTTTTCGGCAAGCGTCAGGTACTGGCGCAGCCCCTCAATGCCGTCCATCATCCGCCGCCCGATCGGGGTCGGCGCGCCCATCAGGAAATAGAACAAGAGGTTCAGAAGCAGGATCCCGCCGACGGCGGCAAGCACCGGCAAGAGCCCGTCGTGCAGGCCGCCCACGACGAAGCCTGCAAGGACGGAGCCGAAAATGCTGATGAAGACGAAGCCGAAAAAGGCGATCATCACCACCGTCATGATGCGCTGGCCGAGGCTTCTGGCGTTGGTCAGCGCCTTGCCGAAATTGACGGCGAAGACGGAGAGGAAGAAGGCGGCGGCGACAGGCACGACAACGAGTGCGATGCCCTCCTCCGGCAGGTTGCCGAAGACCAGCATGGCGCCGAGGCAGAGCGCCGACAGCGCCACGCCGCCGGCGATATACCCCCAGTTGGCGATGTAGTACTTGCCGCGGTGCTCGGTTTCCATCGCGTTGCGGAACTGGCTGCCGAGCGTCTGGATGCGCTTGCCGTTCGCCTTGTCGATGACGAGGCTTTCGCCGCTGGCCTTCACCGCCTTCAAAAGCACGCTCTCTCCGGTCGGCAGCTTCTCTTCGAGCGCCTTTTCGGTGGGCGTGACGACGATCGAATTCTTCAGGTCGTCGAGGGTAACGTAACCCTTGACCGCGAGATTCAGAAGCGCCGCGGACAGCGCGGTCCAGCCGGCGCCGCCAAAACCCTTGTTGTCGACGTAGTTCAAAAGCGCGGGCGAGGCTTTTTCCGGCGGGTCCCAGCGCGGAACGACGACGCCGCGCGTCGGATCGCGCCCGGCGACCAGCCAGGAGCGCAGGTAATACAACGCGACGAGCACCAGTCCGCCAAGGCCGATCAGCCCGCCGGCATTGTCCTTGAAGAACCAGATCCGTTCCTGCGCTGCAGTCGGGCGGTCAATGCTGCCAGGCGGGAGCTTCACTCCGATCGTCAGCCCCTCGTGGGCGGAAAGCCCCTCCGTGGTGACGAACTCGGCCCGGTTGCCGGAAGCGGTCGCCCGCGCCGCCTTGCCCCGGCCGCCATAGGCGCCGGTGAAATAGGTCAGTTCCTCCGGAACGACGCCGTCCGGCAGTGTGACGGTCGCCGAG
Source organism: Mycoplana rhizolycopersici (assembly GCF_013378445.1). Classification (GTDB taxonomy): domain Bacteria; phylum Pseudomonadota; class Alphaproteobacteria; order Rhizobiales; family Rhizobiaceae; genus Mycoplana; species Mycoplana rhizolycopersici. The sequence goes on along the minus strand of NZ_JABXYK010000007.1, from coordinate 211,257 downwards.
GCGCGGCTTATCGGGAAAGCCCACTCGGTGCCGGTGACGTTCCAGAACAGTTCGTCGTGATCCTCGAAGAAACGGATCTGGCGATCGGTGCGGTAGGTCAGCTCGTAGGTGTGCGGCCCCGGATCGAGCAGCACGTCGGAAGAGCCGACATAGATGCGGATCCCGCCGTTCTCCCGCTCGGTGCTGTAGGGTTCGTCACGCCCGTCGCGGCGCACGGCCTCGATCTCGAAGCCGACCTGGCGGCTGCGCCCCTCGCCATCGACGAAGGTCAGCGGAAAGTCGCGGAAGATGCCCCGGCGGATGAGGTTGCCCTCGGCATTGACCGCTATCGTCTCCTTCACGGTCATTTCGCCGCTCTTCGCCACCGCGATGTCGGCATGGTAGGAAGAAATGAATTCCGCAGCCCGCACGGCGCCGGCGACGCCGATCGCAAGGGCGAAGAAGACCAGGGCCGCGATCCGGGACATCGATCTGCTCCGCTTCAGAACTTTACCGTAGGAACGGTGCGGTCGGCCGGGTTGTCGATCTCGAAATAGGGCGCCTTGGCGAAGGAGAAGGCGCTTGCCAGGAAGTTGGAGGGGAAGCTCTCCACCTTCACGTTCAGATCCCGCGCCGCGCCGTTGTAATAACGGCGCGACATCTGGATTTCGTCCTCGACGGTCTGGAGCGACTGCTGCAACTCGCTGAAATTCTGGTTCGCCTTCAGGTCGGGATAGGCTTCGGCCAGTGCCAGCAACCTGCCGAGCGCCTGGCCGAGCATGCCTTCGGCGACGGCGCGCCCCTGCACGTCGCCCGTCGGCACCGCCTGCGCCCTGTTGCGCAACTCGACCACCTGCTCCAGCGTTTCCCGCTCATGCTTGGCATAGCCCTTAACGGTCTCGATCAGGTTGGGGATCAGGTCAGCGCGGCGCTTCAACTGCACGTCGATGCCCGACCACGCCTCCTCCTTGACCTGCCGCGCCTTCACCAGGCCGTTATAGAGAATGATCGCGTAGAGCGCGACCACGGCTGCGATTGCCAGACCGATCATCCTGTTCTCCTTGAACGCACGATGCGTCGCGACATTAGCGCACAACCCTGCAAACCAAAATCCGCTCGAACAAAGAAATGCGCGCAGATTCAAAGTCTTCAACCGGGCGCAACGCTCGCTTCCGCACGGGCGCAAACGCCCTGCGTTCTTTCTGTGGTCCTGCCCGTCCCTGCAGAGCCGGGTCGCTCCGGCCAAGGCTTCGACGATGCCGGCGCGGTCCGGCGGCTGCCGCGGCCGGGGAACCCCGCGCATCATTCGCCAAAAGAGGTACGCCCATTACGCAAAATGAATTTCTCCATTTAAAACATAGGTATAGATCGCATCGAGCCGACATGCGCGCGGATCGATCAAACTGCCTGCGCTTGACCGTGGCGGTCGCCCGCAATAGCGTTCGGGCGAAGGATGGGGGTCCCGATGGCAGGCTTTGCGAGCATTCGGCGTACCTATGTTGAAAATGGATCGGCGGCCATCATTTCAAAGGGCCTGCAACGGGTCAGTCGGGTCATGTCCGAGACCTGGGCCGCGTCCCATGCCCATCGCATCGACATTGACGGTCTGGCGCTGAAGGTCAGGGTGCAGCAGCAAACCACCGAACTGCTCGGCTGGAAGCCCGACTGGAAGACCAGCCTGATCGGCCTCATGCTCGGCGCACGCGGCGGTCCGTTCGTCGATGTCGGCGCCAATGTCGGGCAGACCCTTCTGGATTATCTGGCGGCCCCGCGAAAGCATGGATACATCGCCTTCGAGCCGATGCAGGCGTGCCTGGCGCAACTGCACCGTCTCGTTGACGATAACCGGCTCGATGATTGCACGGTCGTGCCGTGCGCGCTTTCGGACGGAAACATGCTGCTCGATATCTACCGCCACCACGAGAAATCGGCCGACCCGGGCGCAACGACGGTCTGCGGCCTGCGACCGGATCGCAACGTCGTCGCCGACCTGATCCCGTCCTATCGTTTCGACGATATCCGCGGGCGGATCCGTCCTGCAGGCGCCATCGGCGTGATCAAGATCGACGTGGAAGGTGCCGAACTGCCGGTCATCCGCGGCATGGAACGAACCATCCGCGCCGATCGCCCGTGGATCCTGTGCGAGGTGCTCGACCGCGACCCCTTGGCTGACGCCGAAGTGCACAGTGCGCGGGCGGAAGAACTGACGGACACGATGCACGGTCTCGGTTACGCGATCCTCCGCGTCCAGAAATCGAAGGACCAGACGAGGGTCATCGGGCTGGAACCCATTTCAACGTTTCCGTCCAGGGTGTACGACGAGGCGTACTGCGACGAGTGCGACTATCTGTTTGTCCCAGCAGACCAGACAGATGCCGCAAGGGCCGCCATCTCGTCGCACTGATCGCGGCTTTCGCCTGCCTGGCTGGCATTCACTGCCTCAAGCCGCCTTCTCGACCCAGTTCACACCGCCCGCGTCGGTCAGCAGGAAGGCTTCGCCGCAGGCCTTGGCCAGCGTGCGCACGCGCAGGATGTAGCTCTGGCGCTCGGTAACCGAGATCACGCCGCGGGCGTCGAGCAGGTTGAAGACGTGGGAGGCCTTGATGCACTGGTCGTAGGCCGGCAGCACGCATTTGTGGTAGGAATTGGCGCTGTCGCCGGGCGCGCCGGCGGCGAGAAGCGCAAGGCACTCCTTCTCCGCGTCGACGAAGTGGCGATGCAGCATCTCGGTATTGGCGTATTCGAAGTTATGGCGGGAGTATTCCTGCTCGGCCTGCAGGAAGACATCGCCATAGGTGATCTTCTCGTCGCCCTCGCGCCCGTTGAAGTTCAGGTCGTAGACGTTGTCGACGCCCTGCACGTACATGGCCAGGCGCTCGAGGCCGTAGGTCAGCTCACCGGCGACCGGCGCGCATTCGATACCGCAGACCTGCTGGAAATAGGTGAACTGCGACACTTCCATGCCATCGCACCAGCATTCCCAGCCGAGCCCCCAGGCGCCGAGCGTCGGGCTTTCCCAGTCGTCCTCGACGAAGCGGACGTCATGCAGGAGCGGGTCGAGGCCGATCGCGGCGAGCGAGCCGAGATAGAGCTCCTGCAGGTTCGAAGGGTTCGGCTTCAGGATCACCTGGTACTGGTAGTAGTGCTGCAGGCGGTTCGGGTTTTCGCCGTAGCGCCCGTCGGACGGGCGGCGGGACGGCTGGACATATGCCGCCTTCCACGGTCGCGGCCCGAGCGCGCGAAGCGTGGTGGCCGGATGGAAGGTGCCGGCGCCGACTTCCATGTCGTAGGGCTGCAGGACCGCGCAACCCTTGTCCGCCCAGTAATTGTGGAGCGTCAGGATCAGCCCCTGGAAGGAGCGGGTCGGGTGCATGTGATCGGGCATGGCGGCAGCAGTCATCGGTCCGGTCCGGATGGGAATTTCGGTTGCGCGGACTGGTGCCACGGCACAGCCGCAGGGTCAAGGGGCAGGCTCAGGGTCGGACCAGGGCAGAGGATGGCAAAGGACGAGGCTCCGGGGGACCGCTGCAGCGGAATGGCGTGTCGCCGCAGCTCCGCGGCCCCTGTGCCGCCTCAATGACGCTCCAGCGACCGGAAGAGACCGGACCCCGCCGGTTGTATCGCGACATTCGGCCTGCCGGGCACGAGATCGGGAACGGAGCGGAAGACCGTGCGGGAAGCCGGCGACAGGCGGGCGCGGTACCAGCCGGCGAGATGCTTCAGTTCGCCGCGCAGCGAAGCCTCCGGCCGCCAGCCGAGTGCTGCGATCGCAACGGTTGAGACCGGCGCGCGATCGACGTTTGCGGCGCGGCCGCTGTCGAAGGTGACGCCCGCCACCGGTTCGGGAACGGCATCCAGGACCATGCGCGCCACGTCGAGCACGGAATAGCTCTCCGCAGCCGAGACGTTGTAGGTGCCGCTCCTCTCGCCGCGGGTGATGACGGCGCGGAGCGCAGTGCACAGGTCGGAGATGGCGAGGAACGAGCGGCGCTGGTTGCCGTTGCCGTGAATGGAAAGCGGCTTGCCGACGGCGGCGAGTTCGAGGAAGCGCGGTACCAGCTTCTCGGCGTTCTGGCGCGTGCCGACGACATTGACAGGGCGCAATACACGGATATCGAGACCATGGACATGGCGCAGGCCGGAGAGGAGCATTTCCGCGGCCGCCTTGGAGGCGCCGAGTGGATTGTCCGGCTGCATCGCGCTCGCCTCGGACGGCATCTGGCCGGCTGAGCCGTAGACCTCGGCGGTGCTGAGGTGAACCATCAGCGGCACATTCCAGCGCGCGGCCGCTTCGGCCAGAACCTGCGTGCCGATGGCGTTGGAAAGGCTGGCGCGCTCCGGGGCCACCATCGCCCGGTCTGCATGGCTCTCGCCGGCTGCATGAATGACGAGCTCTGCGCCCCGCAGCACATCGGACACCAAGTCGAGGTTGCCGACGTCGCCCTGCCGAAGCGTGACGCGGCCGCTGCGCATCGCGCCATCGAGGTTCGCCATGTTGGCGGCGTAGGTGAACGCGTCCAGGACGCGGATCTCGGCGCCCGGGCACGCGTCCAGCAGGTCGTCCACCACATGCGAGCCGATGAACCCTGCGCCGCCGGTGACGACGATGGTGCGGAGGCCGGCGAGTTCGAGCGAAGCCATGGAAATCTGCCCTACCGTTCGATGCAATCAGGAATGGCAGATTTGGCTGTCTAGGCGGCAGTGCGCAATGCGCGCAACGCGTCCGGCCGGCCTTTATGCGGCGTTAACCTTACTCGGCCTGGTTAACGTACCAATCCGGCACGTGGTCTGCGGGAATATTCCGGAAACGGGACGGGTTCGGGACTATTCGTCTTCCCGCCGCACGCGATATTCGCCGGTCTTGGGATCCTTTACCAGCGTGCCCATCGCGCCGGTCTGCTGCTCTTTCTCGACGTCGCGGCGCTTTTTCGACAGGCGCTGCGCGTCGGCCACGAACTTGCGGTAGCCGAACCAGGCGACTGCGACCACCAGGAGCAGGAATATCATCTGCGCCATTTTGCCTCCCCCTGTTCTACCGGCCGAAGCGCGACCAGAGCGCCTTTTCCTCGACAGCCTCGGCAAGAGCGCCCACCCCTGCTACGCCGGCTCGCTCCGCGGCGGAAGCGAGCATACCAGCACCGACGCCGGGCGTCTTGCGGCCGAACAGACCCCGTGCCGGCGAAATCAGCTGAAGCTTCGCATTCGCGCCGAAGCGGCGGCGGATCTCGCCGCGCATATCCGCAAGACCATCGATCAATCCCAGCGCCAGGCCGCGCTGGCCGGTCCAGAACAGACCGGAAAAGAGGTCCGGATCATTGGCAAGCCGCGAGCCGCGCCGTTCCTTGACCATGTTGATGAACACATCGTGGATCTCGAGCTGCAGCGACTTCAGATACTCGATATCGGAATCCCGCTCAGGCCTGAACGGATCGAGAATGACCTTGTTCTCGCCGGCCGTGTAGACCCGCCGTTCGACGCCGATCTTCTTCAGAAGCTCCGGAAAACCGAAGCCGCCGGAAACGACACCGATCGAGCCGACGATCGAGGTGGGATCGGCGAAAATCTCATCGCCGGCAAGGGCGATCATGTAGCCGCCCGAGGCCGCGACGTCCTCGACGAAGACCAGCACGCGCTTGTTCTTCTCGGCGGCGAGATCGCGAATGCGCTGGAAGATCAGCCGGGACTGCACCGGCGAGCCGCCGGGAGAATTGATGGAGATGGCGACGGCGGGAGCCTGCTTGTCGGCGAATGCCTTGTCGAGAACCGGCGCCACGGTCGCCAGGTTCAGCGCCGGGCGGAACTGGCCGCCGCCCGCCATGATCGCACCCTGCAGCCGCACGACCGGGATTGTGATGCCCTCCTTGCGGAACCGCTTCGGCATCAACTTCCTGAAAAATCCGGCCATGTCGCTCATCAGTCTCCCATGAATGCTTCAACGCCAGATGTATGCACGCTGTCATAAAACGCAATGGCGTCGCGACAAAATCGAGAGGCAGCGTCAATGTGACGGCAGCACACCACAGAGGCGGGATCAGCGCTTGCGCACGCCTGCAAGCCGCGGATAGGCGGCCCGGCCGTTGTTGAGGTCGTCGACAAGTGCGGAGAAGCGATGGCCGTCGGTCTCGTGCATGATCAGCGGCGCGCGCAACGCGAGCCGTGCCCGCGAACCCTTGATCGCCGTGACCAGGATGCGCACCGCGCTTTCGCCGGGCCGGGGATGCAGACCGGTGATCTCTATGCCGCCGAAGCGCTTGCCGCAGGCATCGACGATCTCGGCGATCGATTCCGGCCGGGCGATCAGAGACAACTGCCCGCCGGGCCGCATGATCGCGCCTGCGGTGCGGATCCACTGGTCGAACAGGCCGCTTTCCATCGCGTGCGCCTCGGCCTTCAGCGCATCCGGCGTGCGCCGGTCGGCGGCGTCGTTGAAGGGCGGGTTCATGATGACGTGATCGTGAACTTCGTCCTGAAGACCGGCGGCAAGCCGCGCGCGTCCCGTCAGCGTCACGTCCGCCTCGATGACGTCGACGCGCGCCCGCAGATCGGCGTTTTCGGCAAGCGCCAGGCTCTTGCGGGCATAGCCTGCCATGATCGGCGAGCGCTCGACGAGGACGACGCGCGCGCCTGCAATGCGCGAGGCGACGGCAAGCCCTGCCGCACCGGCGCCCGCACCGAGATCGGCAACGCTGATTGCCCCCTCGCCCGCAACCAGCGACGCCAGCAGCATGGCATCCATGCCGGAACGGTGGCCGCCGCCCTTGGGCTGAACGAGATGGAAGCGGCCGCGGTGGAAGGCGTCGATCGTCTCTCCCGCACCCTCTTGCCCTGCCGTCACGCGCGCAACTCCGCGCCCAGTCCCGCGTCGGTCAGGATGCGCCTTGCCTCGTCGGCGCGCTCCTCTTCCACCAGCAACCGGCGCGGCAGCATGCCGAGCGAGCCTTCGAGGATGCTCATGCCCTGGTCAGCGACGAGGCAGTGGATGCCGGCATCCTTCATCAGGCTCTCGGCAAAGGAGAGCAGGACTACGTCGTTCGTCCGGATCAGTTCGATCATTGGTTTTCCCGTCTAATTTTCGGCCTGCGGGACAATTCGCCTCTTGCTCCGGCAGGCACCCCTTTCTATTGTCCCGCCACGGAAAAGAACAGGAGTCCGCACACTTGGGCGTCGTGATATCGCTTGACGAGGGCAAAAACAAACTGGCGTCGGTGAAGCCGCTTGTCGATCTGACAAAGGCGGACATGGAGCGCGTCAACCAGCTGATCCTGTCGAAGGCCGGCTCCGACGTCCAGATGATCCCGGAAGTGGCCAACCACCTGATCTCCTCGGGCGGCAAGCGCCTGCGGCCGATGCTGACGCTCGCCTCGGCCTCCATGTTCGGCTACGGGGGCGACCACCATATCAAGCTCGCCACCAGCGTCGAGTTCATGCACACGGCGACGCTTTTGCACGACGACGTCGTCGACGAGAGCGACCTTCGCCGCGGCAAATCGACGGCACGGATGATCTGGGGCAACCAGGCGAGCGTCCTGGTCGGCGACTTCCTGCTCGGCCAGGCCTTCAAGATGATGGTCGAGGTCGGCTCGCTGGAGGCGCTCGACGTACTTTCTTCCGCAGCCACCGTGATCGCCGAGGGCGAGGTGCTGCAGCTCTCCGTCGCCAAGAACATGGAGACGACGGAAGACGACTATCTCGCGGTCATCCGCGCCAAGACGGCGGCCCTTTTTGCCGCTGCGGCCGAAGTCGGCCCGATCGTCGCCAATACCAGCCGGGCGGAGCGCAATGCGCTGAAGTCGTATGGCATGAACCTCGGCCTGGCGTTCCAGCTCGTGGACGACGCGCTGGACTACGGCGGCAAGGCTGCGGATCTCGGAAAGAACGTCGGCGACGACTTCCGCGAGGGCAAGATCACCCTTCCCGTCATTCTCGCCTGGCGGCGCGGCACGGCCGAAGACCGTGCCTTCTGGCGCAAGGCGATCGAGGGCGGGGAAAGCGACGATACCAACCTCGAGCACGCGCTCGGCCTGATCACCCGCTACGGCGGGCTGTCCGACACGATCGCGCGTGCGCAGCACTACGGCACGATCGCGCGCGACGCGTTGGCACCGCTGCCGCCCAGTGCATGGAAATCGGCACTCCTGGAAGTCATCGACTTCTGCATCGCGCGCGTCAGCTGATCGCGAATTCTTGCCTGGCGGCTGCGGAGGAATTTCTTGCCGCACCGCGCCAAAAAAGCCATTCTCTGCGGCCATGAGTCCAAGTTTAACTGGACAGATCGTGACGTACCGCAGGCGCCCGTGCCTGCCTGTCACATTAGCGAAAGGCATCTTGATGCGGCACTCCCTGATCACCCGGCTCCTTTCGAGCGCTGCCGTCGTGGCCGGCATCGCCCTTGCAGGGCTTCCGGCCGCCAAGGCTGAAGATGCGCCGGCCGCCGCAGCCGAGGAGACCGTCAAGTTCGACCCGCAGAGCGTCAACAGCTTCTCCGGTGCCTTCCTTGCCGCCCGCACCGCCGACGTCGACAAGGACTACGAGACCGCGATCGCGCTCTATCGCATCACGCTGCAGTACGACCCGACGAACACCGAGGTCAAAGAGCGGCTGATGATCACGCTGCTTCTGAACGGCGATTTCGAAGAAGGCGTGAAGCTTGCCCAGGCGTTGAAGGACGATCCGGCCGTCGAGCGCATCACAACTGTCGTGCGCGGCATGGATGCGATCCGCAAGCGCGAGTACCGCACCGCCGAGAAGATCCTCGTCTACTCCGGCCCGAACGACCTCGACCGCATGATGAACGGGCTGCTGGTTGCCTGGGCGAAGTTCGGTGACGGCAAGACGAAACAGGCGCTCGCGACCATTTCGGACATGGAAGGGCCGGACTGGTTTGCGATTTTTAAGAACTACAATGCCGGTGCGATCGCCGCGGCAGCAGGCGACCGCGACACCGCCCGCAAACGGCTCAACGACGCCATTCTCGACCGCAACGGCGGCGCAGCCGCACCGGACACCTTCATGCGCGCCGTCATGGCGCTGGCGAGGCTCGAGGCACGCGAAGGCAACAAGCAGAAGGCGCTGGACGCCATCTCCGTCGGCGAAAACCTCGTTTCCAGCTATGCGCCGCTGAAGGCGCTGCGCGAAAGCATCGAACGCGGCGACAAGCAGGAGCAGCAGGTGCGTACCGCAGCGCAAGGTGCTGCCTCCGTCCTCTTCTCGATCGGCGGCGCGCTCAACCGCGAGGGCGCGGAAGACATCGTATCCCTCTACCTGCAGGTTTCGCGCGCGCTCGACCCGGAAAGCGCCGACACGCTGGTGCTGCTCGGCGGCCTTGCCGAAAGCCAGAAGAAGCCCGATCTCGCGATCGAGTTCTACCGCCAGGTGCCCGAGAATTCGCCGATGCGCCGCCTCTCCGAACTGCAACTCGGTCTTCAACTGGCCGATCTCGGCAAGGTGGACGAGGCCAAGAAGCACCTCAAGGAGCTGATCGAGGCCGACCCGAAGGACATGCGCAGCTATCTCGCCTATGGCAGCGTGCTTTCGGATGCCAAGGAATACAAGGAAATGGGCGAGGTCTACGACCGCGCCGTCGACCAGATGGGCAACGTGCCCAACAAGTCGCAGTGGACGATCTATTTCCAGCGCGGCATCGCCTATGAGCGCCAAAAGAAGTGGGAACAAGCTGAGCCGAATTTCCGCAAGGCGCTCGACCTCAATCCCGACCAGCCGCAGGTTCTGAACTATCTCGGCTATTCCTGGGTCGATATGAACATCAACCTCGACGAAGGCCTGGAGATGATCCGCAAGGCCGTCAGCATCAAGCCTGACGACGGCTATATCGTCGATTCGCTCGGATGGGCCTACTACCGCCTCGGCCAGTACGAAGACGCGGTGACGGAGCTGGAACGCGCAGCGGAACTTCGCGCCGGCGATCCGACGATCAACGATCACCTGGGCGACGCCTACTGGCGCGTCGGCCGCAAGCTCGAAGCGACGTTCCAGTGGAACCGCGCACTGGGCCTGAAGCCGGAAGAGGCGGAGATCCCGAAGATCAAGGCGAAGATCGAAAACGGGCTGGCCGACGAGAAGCCGGCGCAGCCGGCTGCCGCACAGGCCATCGAAGGCAAGGAGCCTGTGAAGACCCCTTCCCTCGACGTGACCGAGCCGGAAAAGAAGTCCTGATCCGTCCATGTGCGAACGGGAAGGCATTGCCGGCTTCGCCCTGACGGAGCCGGCGCCGGCCAAGATCAATCTGGCTTTGCACGTGACCGGCCAGCGCGAGGACGGTTATCATCTGCTCGACATGCTGGTGACGTTCACCGCGTTCGGCGACCGGATAGCGGTATCGCCGGCACAGGCGGACCACTTCACCCTGTCAGGCCGGTTCGCGGCTGCGCTTAAGGATGACTGCAAAGACAATCTGGTCATCAAGGCACGCGACAGGCTGCGCGATGCGCTTCGGCAAAGAGGAGCAGCCGCCCCGCCGGTGCATCTGCACCTGGAAAAGAACCTGCCGATCGCTTCCGGTATCGGCGGCGGCTCGGCGGACGCAGCGGCAGCATTGCGCGCGCTTCTCAATCTCTGGGGCGGGGCGCACTCCGATCACGAACTGGCCGGTCGCGAACTGGAGGTTCTGGCGCTCGGCCTCGGCGCGGACGTGCCGATGTGCCTTGCCGCACGCCCACTGATCGCGCGCGGGATCGGCGAGGCGATCGAACTGCGCACCGATCTTCCCGCCTTCCCGATGGTGCTTGTCAACCCGCTCATCGGCGTTTCGACACCGGAGACCTTCCGGCTGCTTGCGCAGAAGAACAATCCGAAGCTGAAGGTGCCCAAGGCAGGCACGGGGAGACCGTGCTGGCTTGCGGCCATGCAGGGCATGCGCAATGATCTCGAAGCGCCGGCAATCGGGCTTGCCCCGGCGATCGCCTCGGTGAAAGAGGTGCTTGCCGGGAGCGGCGCGAGACTGGTCCGGATGTCGGGCTCGGGGGCCACCTGCTTCGGCATCTACGATACGATGGCCGCGGCACAGCATGCCGCAGGCACGCTGGCGAAGATGCAGCCGGACTGGTTCGTGGTAGCGACCACAAGCCTCGGCACGGAGAAACTCAACGATGCGGCTTGACGACAAACGCCCGTTCATTCCCCTTTCGATCGCCGTGCTCACCGTATCCGATACGCGCACGCCCGCCGACGACCGCTCCGGCGACACGCTGGTGGAGCGGCTGGAGAAGGCCGGTCACAGGCTGGGTGCGCGGGCGATCGTGCCGGACGACAGGGACGCGATCCGCAGCCAGGTCGAAAGCTGGACGAAGGACAAGGGCATCGACGTGGTCATCACCACCGGCGGCACCGGCTTCACGGGGCGCGACGTCACCCCGGAGGCGCTGGAGCCGCTGTTCGAAAAGCGCATGGACGGCTTTTCGGAAGTGTTCCACCGCATTTCCTACGACAAGATCGGCACTTCGACCATCCAGTCGCGCGCAACGGGCGGCGTGGCCAACGCCACCTTCATCTTCGTGCTGCCCGGCTCGCCCGGCGCCTGCCGCGACGCCTGGGACGGCATTCTCGCAGCCCAGCTCGACTATCGGCACATGCCCTGCAATTTCGTCGAGATCATGCCGCGGCTCGACGAGCACCTGAAACGCAAATAGGCCTTCGCCAGCGCGGCGGGTGTGTCGTCAGAGTTCCCGCATGGCCCGGATCGCCCAGGCCGGCACGATCTCCGCAACCAGCCTTCTGGCGCGAACGCCTGCGGCCATCTGGTCGAGGCGTATCCCCTTGCGGGCAATCGTGCTTGCCTGCCGCTTGGAGACGAGCAGGCCCTGCTCCAGCGCCGGCCGCCTGGACACCAGCCGCTTCAGCAACGGCCGCCTGTGGCTGCGCGAACCGGCGAAACGGGCCGGCCCCTTGCTGATAGCGACATGCTCGACAACCGCATCTACCCAGCCGTTGAGCGGGCGCGCGCCGGGTTCCAGCAGCAGCAGCCAGTCGCCGCGGGCAGTGCGGACGATCTCGTTCATGTCCCACTCGGTCAGGAAACGGCAACCGGCCGCATCGGCGATTTCGTGTGAGCCATCGCGGGAACCGTGATCCAGCACGACCACGTCGCGCACGATGCCCTCGACTGCGCCTGCCACCAGCGCGGCGAGCGTCTGGGCCAGTTCGGGCTCGTTGTCCCGGCATTCGATGATCACGGTCAGCATGGTTGACCAATATCGCATTGTGCACTGCGGCGCCACTGCCGATAACGCAAAGGTTGCAGCCGAAGCGAGCAATTCGGCGCCCTCTCTCCGTGGCGATGGAAATGTGGTTTTGTTCTTGCAATGTTCTCATTCCGCTGCTAGGAATAAAATCATTGGAAGGGACAGCCAAAGTCCCCGACGGAGAAACCCGATGACAGAGCTGTCCAGTCTGAAGCAGGGCGCGCTTGCGCCCGGCAACGCGGTCGACATTGCCGAAGCGCTGATGGTGCAGGGCGGCCTGCGGATCGATATCGACCGTCGGCGTGGCCGCGGCGCGGGCATCAATATGTCCGGCCGCTTCGAACAGCAGGTGCGCGAAAACTTCGACGACGGCTGGGAGACGCTGGAGGACCTGCCGCCGTTCAAGACCGAAGTCCAGGTGGAGAAGCCGCGCAGCATCATAACCCGCAACGAATCGCCCGATATTCCCTTCGACCGCTCGGTCAATCCGTACCGCGGCTGCGAGCACGGCTGCATCTACTGCTTCGCCCGTCCGACCCACGCCTTCATGGGGCTGTCGGCTGGCCTCGATTTCGAGGCGCGGCTCTTTGCCAAGCCCGATGCCCCGCGGCTGCTGGAGCGCGAATTGTCGAAGCCGGGCTACCGTCCGCGGGTCATCGCGATCGGGACGAATACCGACCCCTACCAGCCGATCGAAAAGGAATGGCGCGTCATGCGGCAGATCCTGGAGGTGCTGGAAGGGGCCAACCATCCGGTGTCGATCGTCACCAAGTCGGCGCTGATCATGCGGGATATCGACATCCTCTCGCGCATGGCGGCCAAGGGGCTTGCCTGGGTGGGCCTGTCGGTGACCACGCTCGACCGCAAGCTGGCGCGCAGCATGGAACCGCGCGCGGCCACCCCTGCGCGACGGCTGGAGGCGATGCGGGCGCTTTCGGAGGCCGGCGTTCCCGTCAGCGTCATGGTCGCACCGATCATCCCCGGTCTGAACGACCACGAGGTCGAACGGATCCTCGATTCGGGCAAGGCCGCAGGCGCGCAGGAGGCAAGCTATGTGCTGCTGCGCCTGCCGCTGGAAGTCAGCCCGCTGTTTCGCGACTGGCTGCTGCGCGAGTATCCGGACCGGTATCGCCACGTAATGTCGCTCGTGCGCTCCATGCGCGGCGGCAAGGACTACGACGCCGAATTCGGCAAGCGGATGAAGGGCGCCGGTCCCTATGCCTGGCAGATTGCCCGGCGGTTCGAACTGGCGACGAAACGGCTCAAGCTGAACCGCACGCGGCGGAGCCTTTCCACCGACCTGTTCGTACCGCCCTCGGGCAGCGGCGTGCAGCTCTCGCTGCTGTAGCTGTCGCCTGCCGCCGGTTGTTCGATGGCGGCGGTTGTTCGATGCCGGCAGGGGCGAGGCTGCCGAGCCAGTGCGATAGTACCACGACGGCGCTTCTTGCTCGGTTGGCTTCCGTCGCTTGACCGCTCTGCTTTCGCCTCCGTTCGGGGTGAAGGGTGGCGGGCGAGAACAAAGATATGTCGTCTCCGTTAGCGGACGGAAGACGCCGCAAGGTTTCGACATTGCCTGTCCCCCGCGCAATGTCGATGTTCCCCGGTCATTGCCGCACCGGGGACTTGCAGGGAATCGGCCGGTCGTGCGAGGGTCGCCGCATGCCACGCCGCGCGACCGCCGATTCCCCCCTCCTCTTCGACCTTCCGGTCGGACCCGACTTCTCGATGGAATCGGCTGCCCGCAGAGCCGGGCAATGGCCGGTAGCCGGCGCCGACGAGGCCGGCCGCGGTCCGCTGGCCGGGCCGGTTGTGGCTGCGGCCGTAATCCTCGACCCAGAGCGCATTCCCGATGGCCTGCACGATTCCAAGCAACTGACGGCCGCCAGGCGAGAAGCGTTGTTTTCGCAGATACTGGCGACGGCCATGGTGTCGGTCGCCTCCAGCGGCGCACGCCGGATCGACCGGACGGACATCCGCAACGCAAGCCTTGATGCGATGCGCCGCGCCGTCTTCGGCCTGCCCGCGCGCCCGCTGCTGGTCCTGACCGATGGCCTCGATGTGCCGCCGGGACTGCGATGCGAAGGGCGCGCCGTCGTCAAGGGCGACGCACGCGTGCTGACGATCGCCGCCGCATCGATCGTCGCCAAGGTGGTTCGCGATCGGATGATGGCCTGCGCCGACAACACCTATCCCGGCTACGGCTTCGGTACGCATGCCGGCTATGGCACCGAGCGCCACCGCGAAGCCATCGGCAGCCTCGGCCCCTGTGCCCTCCATCGCCTGTCCTTCCGGCCATTCCGGCCGGAGACGCTCGATTGAGACGCGTGACGATCTAGAGCAATGCCGGTGGAATCCAGCTCACCCGGATTGCTCTAAAGCATATCGCGATCTTGCAGAATCGCTTCCGCGCTTCTTACGCATGTCCCAAACGCAAAACCGCTGAACACTTTTGCGCGACGTGCTTTCGGAACGTCATTCCCAGTTATCCGGCGCTCAGGCGACGGCGCTTTGTCTGGAGAAGCGCCAAAGATCGGCCTTCACATAAAAGATGCCGCACAGAAGCCCACGGCCGCTTTGCGACAACAGTGTGCGTATCGGGAGCCCGAAGCTTCAAGCGGTACTTGAAGATTGCGATCGGCCCTCGCGCATCGCATGCCTCGATCCCCGCATACCTTGCACCCGCAACCGCCGAAGTGGCGAGACGCGGACAAATCTCGAACATAACCGCCGCCGCCCAATGACGCCTGCGAACGGCGCATACGAAAAAGGCCGGATCGCTCCGGCCTTTCTCAATCTATTTTGATATGTCGCCAGTGCGGCAATCAGTTCAGGCGTGCCTTCACTTCCGTGAGCGCGTCGTCGAACAGCTTCTTGCCGGCCGCGGCGTCTGTCTTCGCGGCGATCACAGTCTCGGCGGCACCGATGGCGAGATCGACGGCGGCAGCGCGGACGGCGTTGATGGCGTCGACTTCGGCCTGCTTGATCTTCTGTTCCGACAGGGCCGTGCGGCGCGAAACGTATTCTTCGGTCTTCTGCTTGGCTTCGGCCGTCAGCGCCTCGGCTTCACGCTGGGCGACCGCGACGATCGATGCAGCTTCGGCTTCGGCTTCCTTGCGCTTGCGCTGGTATTCGGCAAGAAGGCTCTGAGCCTCCTCGCGAAGGCGCTTGGCTTCCGCGAGGTCGTTGGTGATCTTGTCGGCGCGCTGGTCGAGGGCCTTGCCCATCATGCCCGGCACCTTGAGATAGGCGATCAGGGCCAGGAACAGGACGAGGCCGACGAAGGCGTAGAAAGTTGCGTCAAATGCCATGGTCCGCTCCTTACTTCCCTGCAGCCTTGACCGCGGCCGATATCTCGGCCTTGGTCGTCTTGCTGCCGAGCAGCTGTTCGACGACGGCCGATGCCGTCTCTTCGGCGATCGCGCCGACATCGGCGAGCGCCTTGTCCTTGATCCCGGCGATGCGGGTCTCGGCGGCAGCGATCTTGCCGTTGAGGCTTTCCTCGATCTTCTGGCGTTCGGCTTCCGCCTTGGCCTTGGCGGCTTCGCGCGCCTCGTTGGCGATCGCGTTGCCCTTGGAACGGGCGTCAGCCAGTTCCTTTTCATAGGTCGAGATCGCGTCGTCGGCTTCGCTCTTCAGTCGAGACGCCTCGTCCAGATCCTGAGCGATCCGGTCATGACGGGTCTCGAGGATCGAACCGATGCGCGGCACGATGACCTTTGACATGATCAGGTAGAAAATACCGAAGGTGATCGCCAGCCACAGAAGCTGGGAGGCGAAGGTCGAAGAATCGAAGGGCGGGAATACGCCGCTTCCATGCTCCTCACCGTGAGCGACCCCGGTTTCGGTATGCAGCTCGCCTGCCGGTGCGGTGGTGCCGTGGGCATCACCTGCCGGAGCAGCGTCCTGCGTCTCCGTCGTGGTCTCGGCCTGAGCGATCTTGAATGGGATGGACTCGGCCTTGGCCGCGGTCGCAGACATGCTCACCTCCAGGTGCAAAATTCAAGCGGACCACGGCTCGCCTGGAACCGTGGTCCGGTCTTCCATCCGTTATCAGACGGCGAAGAGCAGCAGCAGAGCGATGAGCAGCGAGAAGATGCCCAGAGCTTCCGTAACGGCAAAGCCGAATACGAGGCGGCCGAACTGGCCGTCAGCAGCAGACGGGTTGCGCAGGGCGCCGGCGAGGTAGTTGCCGAAGATGTTGCCGAGGCCGAGGGCCGTGCCGGCCATGCCAAAGCATGCGAGACCTGCGCCGATGTACTTTGCTGCTTCCGCTTCCATGATGAACTCCTTCGAATGGGTTGTTGCGGCTTGGACTGGTGCGGAACGCACCAACGACTTTATCCTTAGTGGCTGCCCGGATGGATCGCGTCATTGAGGTACATGCACGTCAGTACCGCAAAGACATAGGCCTGCAGGAATGCCACGAGGAACTCGAGACCGGTCAGGGCGACCGTCATGATGAGGGGCAGGATCGCGCCGCCGACACCGAGCGCGCCAAGGGCTCCGAGCGAGGCGACGAAGCCTGCGAACACCTTGAGCGTGATGTGTCCCGCCAGCATGTTGGCGAAGAGACGGACGGAGAGGCTGATCGGGCGCGACAGGAACGAGATGATCTCGATCGTGACGACGAGCGGCAGCAGGGCGCCGGGGACGCCATGGGGCACGAACAGCTTGAGGAAGCCGAAACCGTGCTTGTAGAAACCGTAGAGAACGACCGTGCCGATGACGAACAGTGCCAGGGCGAAGGTTACGATGATCTGGCTCGTTACCGTGAAGAAATACGGCATCATGCCGAGCAGGTTCGCCGTCAGGATGAACATGAACAGCGAGAAAACCATCGGGAAGAACTTCATGCCGCTGCTGCCAGCACCTTCGCGCAGCATCGAGGCGATGAATTCGTAGGACATTTCCGAGACCGACTGCATACGGCTCGGGATGATGCCGCGCTGCGAGGTCGTCAGGTAGAGGAAGCCGGAGGCGACCGCGGCGGACGCGACCATGAACAGCGATGCGTTGGTGAACGAGAAATCGATTCCGCCAATCTCGATCGGAACAATCTTGTTGACCAGAAACTGATGGGTCGGATCGTTTGCCACCGCTTTTTCTCTCTCGTTTGCCGCCCGCCGGGCGGAATTCCTCAAAAACGGACGGCGCTTACGCCCCGTCCTTCTTCGTCTTGCCGGCCGCATCCCTGCCGGCCATCCTGTCGACCGGATGGGGCGATGCCACCATTCCCGCCGAACGCATCACATTCAAGACACCGGCGCAGAAGCCCAGCATCAACAGCACGATCATACCCCATGGGGCCGTGCCCACAAACCGGTCCAAAAGATAGCCGAGGAGGGCACCGACGATCACCGCCGCGATGAATTCGCTTGAGAGCTTCATGGCCTCCGCATAGCCCTTTCGGCTTGCGGTTGCCTTCTCCTCCGCGGCATCACCTGCCGTATCCTCTGCACGCCTCTTTGCGAGCTCCGCATCGAGACGCTGCAACCTCTCTTCGAGACTACCCTTACGGCTGCCCTTCATGGCGCTTCCCTCCCGGTTCCGCTGGACGCTTGCGCCCTAATGCGGACATATTCACGGCTAGGTATTAAGCCAGCTTCAGGCCCGATTGAAGTCGGGCGCAACATAGTTTTAGGGGCTTGCATAGTCAAGGCGGGGCGAAGCTTTGACCAGTGCGAAATTAAATCAACAAATTCAATGCATTACAGAGATTTCGCCGAATCCGGCCGGCCGACGGCACGGAATCGCTGCTGCCGCGCCCGATTGCCGCAGCCGG
Organism: Mycoplana rhizolycopersici; assembly: GCF_013378445.1. Classification (GTDB taxonomy): domain Bacteria; phylum Pseudomonadota; class Alphaproteobacteria; order Rhizobiales; family Rhizobiaceae; genus Mycoplana; species Mycoplana rhizolycopersici. Next base: position 193,299 of record NZ_JABXYK010000007.1, on the reverse strand, counting down.
ACTCATACCAATGAGCGTCGAGAGGACCCCATTGGCGTCAGATCCAGCCGCCGCCATAGGTGCGGTAGAAGATGTGCTTGCCGATCTTTGCCACGCGCTTCATCGTCGGCCCCCAGTTCGGCCGCACATAGGTTGCGTGGTAGTGGGTAGAGGAACCGATCTCCGGCAGCCAGATCTTTCCCGCTGTCACCGCCATGGCGATCTCCTTGGCGGTCTTCCAGTGCCAGGGCGCCAGCACGATGTCGGGGATGCCGTCGCAGGTGAATGAGAACTGGCAGCCCGTCCGCAGTTTCTCGCCCTGGTAGACGACGCTGCAGATCGTATCCGGATAGGCCGGATTGCGCACACGGTTGAGGATGACCTGCGCAACGGCCGCCTGGCCCTTCAGCGATTCGCCACGCGCCTCGAAGTAGATGCCGGTCGTCAGGCACTTCTGTTCCGCCTCGGAGAAGACGGTGGCTGGCAGTACGGCTGCGGCCCAGGCGTGGTCTTCGGGAGCGATGCTCGGGACGAAGCGGCCGTCGGCGTCGTCCTTCTTCGTCAGAATCGAATCGAACGGCGATGTCCGGGCATAATCCGGCTGCGCCGGCGCATAGGCGGTGGCGAGAACGTCGGCGCGGTCGTTGTTGACGAGGCCGGCGAGCACTGCGGGGATGCCCGGATCGGCGGCGGCCGGCTTCTTGCGGTAGAAGGCGGTCGCGATCTCGATTTCCTTGCCCTTGATCTTGGGCGCGGCGAATCGCATCTGCTCCTCGCCGTCGAAGTCCGGATCAAGCAGCGAGGCCTGGCGGTCGAGCACCGAGCCCGCGGTGAAGGCCTTGGGCGGCGCCACCGGCGTCACGGCGACGATGCGTCCCTTCTTCTGGTCGCGCGTCACGCGCTTTTCGTCCGGGATGCCGCCCTGCCCCTTGTGGGCGTTCAGCAACGACGCCTGCTCGCCGTCCGGCATCTGCAGGCCCGCGCCGCCGGCGAGAGCACCGGTCGTGATCGGGTCGTTGAAGGCGATATCGACGGCGTGGACGGCACCTGCCGGCGAGCGCGTCATGACGAGCTGCTGGTTGCCGCCCTTGCGATTGACGCCGGAGACGAAGGTGGCGAGGTCCGAGTGGCCGACATCGGCGGCGGAACCTGCATAAAGGGCGACCCCGATGGCAAAGGGAGCACGCCATCCGCGGCGCTGCAGCACCTGCCTGATCATTCCAACGCGACTGATACGCACCGATACACTCCGACAACGCAGCCGAGCGGGATCGTCGCCCCCCGGGTTGCGAGGGCACGCGGCCTGCTGGCGATATAACTTGCTGAAGCCGACCCGGAAGCGGGCGAGTTCGGCCTGTTCGTTGCCAGAGAATGAAGAATTAACCTTGATGGACGGTTAACGCCGGCGCACTCGAACCCGCAAGGCGGCCGCATCCGTCCACGTGCCGTTCACATTGGCGCGAAGACGGCGTGAGCACGCCATGCAAGGCGGAAGCGCCGTCAGATGATGACCTGCGAGCCCAGCTCGACCACGCGATTCGTCGGAAGGCGGAAATAGTCGGACGGATCGATGGCGGCGTTCGCCATGGCGATATAGAGACGATCCTGCCAGTAGGGCATGCCGGAATGCCGGTCGGGCACGAGCTTGCGGCGGCCGAGATAGAACGACGTCGACATGATGTCGAACTTCACGCCCGATTTCCGAAACAGGCCCAACGCCTGGGAGACGTTCTGCGTCTCCATGAAGCCGAAGCGCACCTGGATGCGGGCAAAGCGGTCGGACAGGCGTTCCACGCTGCAGCGTTCGGCCGGCGCTACCTTCGGGGTGTTGGTCGAGATGATGGTCAGAATGAAGTTCTGCTCGTGCAGCACGCGGTTATGCTTGATGTTGTGCAGCAGGGCGGCTGGCGCCGATTCGGGATCGCTCGTCAGAAAGATCGCGGTGCCGGAAACAGAAACCGGCGCGTGCGCGCTCTTCCTCTCGATCGACTTCACGAAGGCCTCCAGCGGCACTTCGATGTGACGCGTCTTCTCGCGCAGCAGTGCGGTGCCGCGCACCCATGTCCACATCAGAAGCATGCAGACCGCCGCGATGAGGATAGGCACATATCCGCCGTCGTGGATCTTCAGCAGGTTTGCGCCGAGGAAGGTCAGCTCCAGCAGGAACAGCGGAAGAAGAACCATGACCGCGGTCGAAGCCTTCCAGCGCCAGCGCATGCGCAGGAACTCGAAGGCCAGCACGGTGGTGACGACCATGGCGCCGGTGACCGAGATACCGTAGGCCGTCGCCAGCCCCTCGGACGAGCCGAACAGGAAGACGAGCATCATCACGCCGAAGAGCAGGATGGCGTTGACGGCGGGCAGATAGATCTGCCCCGTCTGTGTCTCCGAGGTGTGGAAGATCTCCATGCGCGGCAGGAAGCCGAGGTGGATCGCCTGGCGGGTGATGGAAAACGCGCCGGTGATCACCGCCTGGCTGGCGATGATAGTGGCGGCGGTGGCCAGGATGACGATCGGCAGCAGCATCCATTGCGGGAACAGCAGGAAGAACGGATTGTCGATCGCCTCGGGGTGCTTCAGCACGAGCGCCCCCTGCCCCAGATAGTTCAGCGTCAGCGCCGGGAAAACGAGACAGAACCACGCCCACTGGATCGGCCGCCGGCCGAAATGGCCGAGGTCGGCATAGAGCGCTTCGGCCCCCGTCACCGTCAGGAACACGGCACCGAGAACCACGAAGCCGAGATAGCCGTCACTATAGAGGAAGTTGACGGCATAGAGCGGGTTGAAGGCTGCAAGGATGGTAAAGTCGTCGCTCAGATGCGCCGCACCGGCGACTGCCATCACGATGAACCACACCGCGGTGATCGGCCCGAAGAACTTGGAAACCGCATGCGTTCCCCAGGACTGGACGGCAAAAAGCATCACCAGGATCACGACGGAGATCGGCACCACGTAGTCCGACAGGGTCGGCGTGACGAGCTTCAGGCCCTCGACGGCAGAGAGAACCGACAGTGCCGGTGTGATCATCGCATCGCCGATGAAGAGCGCTGCGCCTGCGATCCCCATGAAGAACAGGATCGCCCTGTGGCCGTTCGCCGTCTTCATCAACAACGCCAGCAGCGAAAGCGTGCCGCCCTCGCCCTGGTTGTCGGCGCGCAGGAGGAAAAGTACGTATTTCAGGGTGACGATGATCGTCAGCGTCCAGATAACGAGCGAGATCAGGCCGACCACCTCGTCCCAGGTGACGCCGTCGTGGGAGATCGGGCGCAGCGCCTCGCGGAATGCGTAGAGCGGGCTCGTACCGATGTCGCCGTAGACGACCCCGACCGACCCGAGTGCGAGGGCAAAGAGCGCGCGCACACGGCTGCTTCCGGCTGCGGCATGTGCTTGGGGATGCGACATGGTTGCGAACAGGCTCTAGAGCCAGCCTTTCCAGCGAAAAAAGAGGAAGGGTATCACGGCAGACACCACCATTGCGCCCAGCGCCAACGGGTAGCCGTAGCCTACGTGGAGCTCTGGCATGATGTCGAAGTTCATACCATAAACCGAGGCGATCAGCGTCGGAGGCAGCAGGACCACGGATGCGATCGAGAAAATCTTGATGATCTGGTTCTGCTCCAGATTGATCAGGCCGAGCGAGGCATCGAGCAGGAACGAAATGTTGCTGGCGATGAAACTCGCGTGCTCCGAAAGCGACTGGATATCGCGCGAAACGGTGCGGCACAACTCCCGGCTCTCGCGATCGGGCTGCAGAACCGGGGTCGCGTAGAGGAACGTCATCAACCGCGACAGCGACATGAGGCTGTCGCGGGTCTTGGCGACGAGGCGATGCAGGGCGGAGACCGCGATCAGCCGGTCCTCGAGATAACGCGGCGGCCTGCGGCTGAGATGGCGCTTGTCACCGAAGACCTCCAGAGACAGCGTGTCGGCTTTGGCCACCGAAGTCTCCATAATCTCGGCGGTGCGATCGACGATCGTCTCCATGAGACGCGTGATCATAACCGTGCCGGAGCGACAGCCGCCGGTGATGCGCGGCATCGCTGTCCGGAAGAGATCGAACGCGCGCGGCTCGGCATAGCGGATCGTCAGCAGGCAGTGATCGGTCAGGATGAAGGCGACATCGGTGAGTTGCGGCTGCTCGCTGTCAGCCTTGTAGACGAGCGAGGCGGTCATGTAGACCACATCGTCCTGCATATAGAGGCGGCTCGAGGGCTCGATGTCCTTCAACTCGTCGCGGGTCGGAACGTCGATGCCGAGCAGTTTTTCGACGAACGCGTCCTCCTCATGGGTGGGAGACAGGAGATCGACCCAGACGACGCCCGGAGGAACCGAGGCGGAATCCGCCATCATCTCGGGCGTCAGAAGCAGCGCTTCCCCGTTCGAACGATAGACGGTAATCAATTGCGGGTGGCTCCGAGGAAGACCAACGCTCACCTTTGCCTTGTCTGGCCGCGCTCAGGACCGCACGGCGGAAAGGCATATTGCGCGGCGCAACATCAAAATCAAGCCCCGCCTCATTCCCGCCATCTTCCGGCGGCGCTCACTCGAAAACGATCGCGGGCGCAGTGCGGCCGCCTGCCGCCTGGCGGGCCTTGAGGCCTTCCCACATACGCGTAGCGATCTCGCGATAGGTTTTGGCTGCCGCCCCTTCCGGATTGGAGACGACGACGGGCGTGCCGGCATCCGACGTCTCGCGAATATCCATCGTCAGCGGCACCTCGCCGAGGAAGGGCACGCCGATCCGCTCGGCTTCCTTGCGCGCGCCGCCGTGACCGAAGATATCGTAGCGGTTTCCCGTGTCGGGGGCGATGAAGTAGCTCATGTTCTCGATGATGCCGAGCACCGGCACTTCGACCTTGTTGAACATGTTCAGTCCCTTGCGGGCGTCGATCAGCGCCAGGTCCTGTGGCGTGGAGACGATTACGGCGCCGGCGAGCGGAACCTGCTGGGCCATGGTCAGCTGGGCATCGCCCGTGCCGGGCGGCATGTCGACGACGAGCACATCGAGTTCGCCCCAGGCCACTTCCCGCAGCATCTGCATCAGCGCCGACTGGATCATCGGCCCGCGCCAGATCATCGCCACCTCCTCGTCGACGAGAAAGCCCATAGACATGACCTTGATGCCGTAGTTCTCCATCGGCTTGATGATGCGGTTCTCGATCTGCTGCGGCCGCCCGGAAATCTTCAGGAGGCGCGGCATGGACGGTCCGTAGATGTCGGCATCGAGGATGCCGACCCGCAGGCCGTTTGCCTTCAGCGCCAGCGCCAGGTTGACGGCTGTGGTCGACTTTCCGACCCCGCCCTTACCCGAGGCGACGGCCACGATCGCGCCCACGCCGGGTATGCCGATCTTGGCGCGCGGCGCCGGACCGCCTGCGGGTGCATGCGCGTGACCGGCGTGTGAATGCGCGGCGGAAGCCTGCGGGGCGGGGCGGGAAACCGGCTGCGAGGCGGCACCGGCCTTCTTGTCCGCCGTCAGCGCCACCATGGCCGCCTTGACGCCCGGAATATCGCGCACGACCCGCTCGGCCGCCGCCCGCATCGGATCGAGTTCCTTGGCACGTTCGGCGGGAACGGTGATCGAGAAATAGACCTTACCGTCGGAGATGAAGACGTCGGAGACCATGCCGAGATCGACGATGTTACCTTCCATGTCCGGACCGCGCACCGTCCGAAGCCTATCCAGTACCTGATCCTTGGAAACGTCAGCCATGTCTGCCTCGCCTGAATGAATTGGCGCGTTGATAGCGCATTCATCGTGCAAGCGGAACGTTTTTCGGACAGTAGCCCCACCTCGCCAAAGATGCCGTCAGGTTCAACGTGCGATGGTGGTGCCCAGGAAGCTCAGGTGATCAGGCCGCGCCTGATCGCCTTGACGACCGCCTGTGTGCGATTGACCGCCTCCAGCTTGCGGGTCACCTGGTTCAGGTAGTGATTGACGGTGTGTTCGGAAAGGCCGAGGATTTCGGCAATCTCGAGGCTCGTCTTGCCGGCTGCGGTCCAGCTCAAACATTCCACCTCGCGGTCGGTGAGGCTGACCTGCCCCGTCTTCCAGGCGGCACCGATCTCCGCCAGGCGGTTGAAGACCTGGATCGAGATCATCTGCAGCAGCATGCGGCTTTCGAAGCTGATCGACGGCTCCTCGCCGCACCAGGCGACGACGCCCCGGTTGCCGAGCGCATCGTGGACGGGAAAGAAATGCCCCGTCAGCACACCATGCTGCCGCATCATTTCGGCAAGCTCGGCGATCGGCTTCTCCTTTTGCGCGGTATCCTCGACCCATTTCGCCAGCTCATAGGAGAAGGACACGGTCGTCGTGCGCAGCTTGCGGATGCTCGGACTGCGGCGAACCATGTTGAACGCGTCATACTTGGCGATCAGTTCGGCCGGCCAGTTGCTGACGATGGAGTGCGGCGAGAGCTTGTCCGCCTCAAATCCCGGCAACGAGAACGCCATGAAGTATTTGAGCGAGAACTGCTCGCCCGTCCGGCGAAGAAAGCGGACGATATCGAACTGCGTCTCCAGCGCGGCGATTTCAGCGCTCACATCCCGCTGCCCGCCGCGTCCCGTCTCGTCCAACGTCATCTCGCCCCGCATTCATGAGCTCCGTTCTTGCTCAGGCTGACCTGAATTTCAGTTTCCCGACCCGAACCGTCATTGCAGGATGCCGGCACGCATCGCCTTGGCGACCGCCTGCACGCGATTGACGGCATCGAGCTTGCGCGTCGCCCGGTTCAGGTAGTGGTTCACGGTATACTCGGACAGCCCGAGGATGCCGGAAATCTCCACGCTGGTCTTGCCGGCCGATACCCAGGACAGGCATTCTATTTCGCGCTGTGAAAGCGCGATCGGCCGGCGTCCATCGAGCCGGCAATCCAGCACTGTGGTGAAAGCGAGGTTGGCAATGGCGTTCAGTTCGGCCATTTCCAGATGCGACAAGGCCGGGCGCTCTCCGCCGAAGGCCAGCGCGCCGCGCTGCCCGAGCGGATTGTGGGCGGGGAAATAGGCGCCTCGCGGCAGTCCGAACCGGCCGAAGAGAGAATTGGCGACCTGGGATTTCCCGTCCAGGCGGACCGAGTTGATCGCGACCGCCTCGTAGGAAAACGGGATCGTGCTGATGCGCAGGCGTCCGATGACGGGGCTGCCGTGGACGAGCCCTTCCCGATCGTAACCTTCAAGCATCTCCGCAGGCCAGTTCGTCATCAGCACGAACGGCGCGATCTCGGTGGAGGCAGATGGGGGAAGGTTGATGAGCAGATAGCCGACAAGACCATATTCAGCAGTCAGATCGCGAAGCAGCACCGCGACATCGTCCTCGCGTTCCACCTCGGCAAACCGCCGCGCCCAGCGCGGAGGCGTCTCTGGTGCGATCGCGAGAAACTGTTCACTCATTCCGTTTCTTTCCGAAGCGAACGACGGCGCGCATGGTTCATGCACGGCAGAAGCAACTGACACCCTGAACCTATCTTGGAGATTATGCTCCGCGGGACGCCACTCGCACAACTCTGCAAGACCGAAGCACCCAGAAATGTTCACTTGAATCAGAAGCTAGCGGCGCCCCTCGCGTCCGTCCAGCGCGATTTTCTAATTTACGGTAAAATGGTTGCACGGAACAATCCTGGCGGGTGTATCGAATTGCGACGTTCAGGCGCCGCCGGGGCCAAGTCGCGCTGCCAGCTCGCCCGCGACGGATTGCGCGGCGCGCCGAACCTGCGGAGCCCAGTCCGCCAGTGCGTCTTCGCCGACCCGGTAGGCAGGCCCCGTCACCGATATGCCGCCGACAAGGGAATGCCCGGCATCAACGATCGCGGCGGCAACGCAGCGAATTCCCACCTCGTGCTCCTCACGGTCGAAGGCATGGCCGGCACTGCGGATCGCCGCAAGCTCCGCCTCGAGGGCGGGCCTGTCCGCGATCGTCTGGGGCGTGAAGCGCCGCAGCTCCACACCGTCCAGCAGCGGTCCCAGCATCCCCTCCGGCAGTGCCGCAAGTGCTGCCTTGCCGATTCCGGTACAATAGGCCGGCGAGGCGCGGCCGATCTGCGAGTCCATGCGAACGGCCTGGCGGCTTTCGACCTTGTCGAGATAAATGATCTCGGCGCCCTTCAGAACGCCCAGATGGACGGTTTCCCCCGTCAGTTCATGCAGGGCCTGCAGATGGGGAGCGGCGAAACGGCGCAGGTCGCTGCGCATCCAGGTCCGGGATGCCAGCTTGAGCAGGCGCAGGCCCGGCTCGTAGCAGTGATCGGCGTTGAGCTCCAGCAACCCCTCCTCGACCAGATGGCTGAGCTGCCGGTGCAGCGTGCCGCGAGGCTGTCCCGCGCGATCGAAGACATCGGTGAAGCGCATCGGCCGTTCCGCCATCGCAACGAGCTCCAGCACCGCGACTGCCTTGCCGAGCGTGCCGGTGTTCGAATTGGAGGCGCCGATGCCGTCCCGTTCCTCCATCGCCTCCGCCTCTCCCTTGCTTGACAAGACCATGCGCCTGCCGATAATTCCACATATTCAAAATATGTTCCACATATTGGAACAAATGGCAACACAAACCGACGGGAGAGCGTCATGTCCGTGAGCGTTGCGTCCTATCCGGACCTGAGGGATCGGGGCGTGCTGATTTCCGGCGGCGGGTCGGGAATCGGCGCGGCGCTGGTCGAGGCCTTTTCCCATCAGGGAGCGCGGGTCGTCTTCGTCGACATCGCGGACGGGCCGAGCGATGCGCTCGTGCAGCGGCTGTCGGAAGGGGTGGCGCACAAACCCATCTACCTCAAGGCCGACGTGCGCGACATCGAGGCGTACCAGGCGACGATCGCGCTTGCGATCGAGGCGATCGGGCCGATCCGCGTGCTGGTGAACAATGCCGCACGCGACGACCGGCACGACCTTTCCGGGGTGACGCCCGACTACTGGGACGAAAGCCAGGCGGTCAACCTGCGCCATCATTTCTTTGCGATCCAGTCGGTGGCACAGTCGATGCGCGAAGCCGGCGGCGGCTCGATCATCAACTTCTCCTCGATCACCTTCAGGCTGAACATGGGAGAGTTTCCGGCCTATGCGACCGCCAAGGCCGGCATTGTGGGCCTGACGAAGACGCTCGCCGGCAGACTCGGCCCGGACAACATCCGCGTCAACGCGGTCCTGCCCGGCATGGTGCTGACCGAGCGTCAGACCAGCCTCTGGCTCGACGAGACCGCGATCGAGGCGATGACGGCGAGGCAGTGTCTGAAGCGGGCGCTGATGCCCGAAGACATCGTCGGCCCCTGCCTGTTTCTGGCATCGGACGCATCACGCGGCATGACGGCACAATCCATGATTATCGACGGAGGAGTTCTCTGATGGCAAAGCCAGCCTATGTCGCAGTCGACTGGGGCACGTCCAGTTTCCGGCTCTGGCTTGTGGGCGACGACGGCGGCGTTCTTGCGGAGCGGCGCAGCGGCGAAGGCATGACCACGGCTGCGACGGCCGGCTTCGCAAGTGTGCTTGCAGGCCATCTCGACGCCGTTTCCGCCCCCGCGGACCTGCCGGTAATCGTCTGCGGCATGGCCGGCGCCAAGCAGGGCTGGGTCGAGGCCGGCTATCTCGACGTACCGAGCCCGCTTTCCGCAATTCCTTCGGCCGCCGTGAAAGTGCCGGGCACGGCCGCGGACATCCGCATCCTGCCGGGGCTCGCGAGGCGCGACACGGCCCGTCCAGATGTGATGCGCGGGGAGGAAACCCAGCTTCTCGGTGCCGCCGACGGCCTGCAGGGCACGAGCCTGGTCTGCATGCCGGGCACGCACAGCAAATGGGTGGAGGTCGCAGACGGTTCGGTCACGCGCTTTTCGACCTACATGACCGGCGAACTGTTCGACACGATCGGCAAGCACACGATCCTCCGCCATTCGATCGCCGATGCGCAGGCTTTCGACGGGACGAGTACTGCCTTCAAGCACGCGGTGACCGATGCGATTCGCAATCCAGCGCTTGCGACCAATCTCCTCTTCGGCGTGCGCTCCGGCATGCTGTTGCACGGCCTTGCGGCGACCGATGCGAAGGCGCGCCTGTCCGGCATCCTGATCGGGCTGGAAATCGCCGGCGCCCTGGACGAGGCGCCTCCCGGCACGCCCGTCACGCTCGTTGCCTCCGGCGCACTCGGCGCACTTTATGAAAGCGCACTGGATGTAGCCGGCGTCGAACCCGTCGTCATCGATGCCGATACCGCTGTGCGCGCCGGCCTCGCCATCGCCGCCCGGACCATCTGGCCCAATTAACGATTTACCTATGCCCCAACGGAAGGCAGCCCCATGACCCGCATTCCCTTTCCCACGATGAAATATCCGCTGATCGCGATCCTGCGCGGGCTGAAGCCTGCAGAGACCGAGGGCGTCGTCGGCGCCCTGATCGAGGAAGGCTTCACCGCGATCGAGATCCCGCTGAACTCGCCCGACCCGTTCCGCTCGATCGAGATCGCTGCGAAGATGGCGCCGGCCGACTGCCTGATCGGTGCGGGAACGGTGCTGACGACGCAGCAGGTGGAAGCGCTCGAGGCCGCCGGTGGCCGCCTGATGGTCAGCCCCAATGTCGAACCGGACGTCATCTCGCTTGCGGCGGCGAAGGGCATGGTCACGATGCCGGGCGTCTTCACGCCGACCGAGGCGCTGGCCGCCGCACGCGCCGGCGCCACCGGGCTGAAGTTCTTCCCGGCCAGCGTGCTCGGACCGTCGGGCATCCAGGCGATCCGCGCCGTCCTGCCGCCGGAACTCATCATCGCCGCCGTCGGCGGGGTGTCGGAGACCAATTTCGCCGACTATGCGAAGATCGGCGTCAACAGCTTCGGCCTCGGGTCGAGCCTCTACAAGCCGGGCATGGCTGCCGCCGACGTCGCCGCGCGCGCCCGCATCACCATTAACGCCTATGACAGCGTCTACAGGGGCGCCGCATGAGCGAAGCGCAGCCTTTCAACGGCAGCTTTCTCTGCCAGGTCAACAGCGAGCTGGGTGAAGGACCGAGCTACGATCCTGCGACCGATACCGCGTGGTGGTTCGACATCAAGGGCCGGAAGCTGCACGAACTGCACCTCGGCACATCGGCAAAGCGCGTGCACGACCTGCCGTTCATGGGCAGCGTCTTCGCCGTCATCGATCCCGACCGCCAGTTGATCGTATCGGACGAGGGCCTGTTCGTGCGGGACGTGGCCAGCGGACGACTGGAGCTTCTGTGCCCGCTTGAAGACAACCCGGCGAACCGCTCCAACGACGGCCGTATCCACCAGAGCGGTTCGCTGTGGATCGGCACGATGGGTCGTTCCGCCCAGAAGGGCGCCGGCGCGATCTATCATGTGGCCGGCACGACCGTGACCCGCCTCTTCGCCAATGTGAGCATCCCAAACGGCATCTGCTTTTCTCCCGACGGGGCGACGGCCTACTTCGCCGACAGCGACGTCAACCACCTGATGCGCGTTGCCGTCGATCCGGCGACCGGGCTTCCGACCGGCGAGCCGGTGATCCTCTGCGACGAGACGCGTGCGCCCGGCGGCATCGACGGATCGGTCTGCGACGCAGACGGACTGATCTGGAACGCACGCTGGGGCGCGGGCGCCGTGGAAGTCTATCGCGCGGACGGCACGAAGGTCGCCCGCTACGCCGTCCCCATGACGCAGCCGAGCTGCCCTGCCTTCATCGGCGCCAGGGCCGAACGCCTGCTCGTCACCTCCGCCCATCAGGATCTCGACGACGCCGCGCGTGCCGCCGATCCGCATGCGGGACGAACGCTGGACCTCGGCATCACAGTCAGGGGCCGGTTCGAACCGGCATTCCGCCTGTAAATCCAAGCGTGAAAGCAAGGCACATTGCAGCCCCGGATTGTCGTCCGGGGCTGATTTTGTTCGAAAATCACCTCTCCTGCCGGATGATTTTTTTGCGGAACCATTCCGGATTGCACGAGTTCTTCAAGCATCAGCCGGTGCGGACGGACAGCCAGAAAACAGGATCCGCCGCTCCTTTACACAAAGCAAAGAAAGGCAGGTTCGACATGACCAACAAGCTTCTCAATTCCGTAGCCGCTGGTGCCATTTTCCTCGGCGCCGCCATCGCTCCCGCAGCCTATGCGCAGGACACGACGCAGCCGCAGACCGCTCCGTCGATGACCGATCCCGCAGCGCCGGCAACGGGTGCTGACCAGATGAAGCCGATGGACGGCATGGACAATGCCCAGACCACCCCGTCCACCGACCCGGCCGTGAATACCGCAGCAACGACTGACACCTACCTAACCGAGCAGGCAGCCGACCAGATCAGCGCCAACACCTATATCGGCCAGTCGGTCTACAATTCCGCCGATGAAAGCATCGGCACGATCAACGACCTGATCATGGAGAAGGATGGCGGCGTTGCCGCAGCCGTGATCGGTGTCGGCGGCTTCCTCGGCATCGGCGAAAAGTGGGTCGCCGTTCCGTTCAACAATATTTCGGTCAACCAGACGCAGGATGCCGACGTCAAGCTGACCACGACCGAGACCGCCGAAAGCCTGCAGGCCGCACCGGAATTCAAGACGCTGTCGCAGAAGGTCGCCGAGAGCAACCAGGTCGACACCTCGACGACCTCGTCGACCACGGCCCCGGCAGCCCCCGCTCCGGCAACGGAACCCGCCAACTAAGCGGTTGATCGGAGCCGAAGTGGCCCGGTGGCGCGAAAGCGCTGCCGGGCTTTTCTCATTCGAGCCTGCTGGTCAGAAGAGGACACCGTAACGCAGGGCGTCATAAATCCCGGCGTGAATGTTCCGGCTGTGAACGGCATCGCCGATGCGCAGCAGATCGAAGGTTCCCTCCGGATTGCGCGTCCCGATCGGGTTTTCCTGACGGATCAGCGCCTTGTAGTCGACAGCGCCGAGGTTGCGCGAAAGCGGCTTCAGCTCCACATACAGATCGGCCATCGGCATCGTGCCGTGCTCGACCACCACCTGGGCCACGCGCCGCTCCGTGCGGGCCGTCTCGGAAAAATCGGAGCCGAGCGTTGCGACGAGCGCGTTGCCGTCGCGGCGGACGGCCTTCAGGCGGGTGTTGATCGTCACCCGGACGTTTTTCTCGGCAAACGCCTTGGCATAGGGAACGTGGTTCATGCCGCCGATCTCCGGTGCGAAGTAGCGTTCCGGCGAAACGACTTCGAGTTCGACGCCGGCATTGGCGATCAGTTCGGCCGCCGTCATGCCGGAATGGGAGCCGGCATCGTCGAACAGAAGCACCGGGCCGTCCGGCTTGACCGCCCCCGCAATGATGTCCCAGCTGGAAACGACCAGCTCGTCGCCAGCCTCCAGTTCCGGATTCTGGGCGATGCCGCCGGTCGCGACGACGACCAGATCGGGATTGCGCGACAGAACCTCGTCGGCATCGGCGAAGACGTTGTAGTGCACCGGCACGCCCAGGCGTTCCAGTTCCGAAAGCCGCCAGTCGACGATGCCGATCATCTCCTTGCGCCGCGGATTGCGGGCAGCAAGCAGGATCTGCCCGCCGGCCTGGCCCGACGCTTCCAGAACCTCGACGACGTGGCCGCGTTCGGCCAGCACGCGCGCCGCTTCCAGACCCGCCGGGCCTGCGCCGATCACGACGGCCTTGCGGACCGGCCCCTCCGTCCTGGAAATGATGTGCGGGACGATCGCCTCGCGGCCCGTCGCCGCATTGTGAATACAGAGCGCGCCACCGCCTTCGTAGATGCGATCGAGACAGTAGGTGGCGCCGACGCAGGGGCGAATCTGCGCCTCGCGGCCCTGCTCGATCTTCCGCACGATGTGCGGATCGGCGATATGGGCGCGGGTCATGCCGACCATGTCGAGCTTGCCTTCGGCGATCGCGTGGCGGGCGGTGGCGACGTCGGCGATGCGCGCGGCATGAAAGACCGGGAACTTCGTGGCGGCACGCACCTCGCCTGCAAAATCGAGATGCGGCGAGGCGGCCATGCCCTGGATCGGGATCACGTTGTTCAGGTGCGCATCATGATCGATATGCCCCCTGATGATGTTGAGGAAATCGACCTTGCCGGAGGCGACCAGCCGCTGCGCGATCTCGATCCCGTCCTCCTTCGAAAGCCCGATATCCCAAGCCTCGTCCGCAACCATGCGGATGCCGACGATGAAATCGGGACCGACGGCCTTGCGCACGGCATCGACGACCATGTTGGAGAAGCGCGTCCGGTTTTCAAGCGAACCGCCATACTCGTCCTCGCGCCGGTTGGTGGCCGGCGACCAGAAGCTGTCGAGGAGGTGGCCATAGGCCTCGATTTCGATGCCGTCGAGACCGGCGGCCTGCATGCGCTGGGCAGCTTCGGCATAGTCGCCGACGATGCGCTCGATGTCCCACTCCTCGATTTCCTTCGGAAAGGCACGGTGGGCGGGCTCGCGCAGGGGGGACGCGGAAAGAACCGGCAGCCAGTCGCCCTTGTTCCAGCTGGTGCGCCGGCCGAGATGGGTCAGTTGGATCATCACGGCCGTGCCGTGCTCGTGACAGTCGTCGGCGATCTTCTTCATCCACGGCACGATCTCATCGGAATAGGCGTAGAGATTGCCGAAGGCGGGCGGAGAATCCTGCGACACCAGCGCCGATCCCGCCGTCATCGTCAGCGCGATCCCGCCCTTCGCCTTTTCCACATGGTAGAGCCGATAGCGGTCCTTCGGCATTCCGTCTTCGGAATAGGCCGGCTCATGCGCCGTCGACATGATGCGGTTTCTCAGCGTCAGGTGCCTCAGTTGGTAAGGCTGCAGCAGCGGGTCTTTCGAATGCGTCATTTTCCTGTTGTCCTTCAGGACCGTTGATCAATACCAGGCGTCGGCCATGGCGGCCTTCTTGCGGGTGACATAGTCGCAGAGCGCCTCGTCGATCGCCTCGTCCAGCGGCGGCGCTTCGTATTCGGCCAGCGTCTTTTTCCATGCGGCGTTGGCCCGCGTGGCCATGTCGGTGGAGCCCCCTTCCTCGCTCCACTTTTCGAACGGCTCGTTGTCCGACAGGGCCGAATCCCAGAACGCGGTCTGGTAGTTGCGCATCGTATGATCACAGCCGAGGAAATGGCTACCCGGGCCGACCTGCAGGAACGCATCCATCGCCAGCGTGTTGTCGTCCACCGTGACGCCGGCGAGATAGGAGTGCAACGCGCCGCACAGGTCCGTGTCCATCACGAACTTCTCGTAGGACATCGACAGGAGACCATCGAGGAAGCCGGCCGAATGCAGGATGAAGTTGGCGCCGCAATGGACGGCCGACAGCATCGACATCAGCCCCTCCTGCATCGCCTGCCCGTCCGGCAGCTTGGAATTGGAGAAGTTGCCGGCGCAGCGCAGCGGCAGGTTCAGCCGGCGGGCGAGCTGGCCGACGACCATGGAACCGATCGCCGGTTCCGGCGTGCCGAAAGTGGGGGAGCCGGACCTGAGCGACATCGACGACAGGAAGTTGCCGAAGATCACCGGGGCGCCCTTGCGCTCCAGCTGCGTCAGCGCGCAGCCGGCGAGCGTCTCGGCGTAGGATTGGGCGATGGCGCCGGCATTCGTCACCGGCCCCATGGCGCCGCCGAGGATGAAGGGCACGATCACCGCCGCCTGGTTGGCGCGCGCATAGGCGCGGAGCGACTTCGTCATCGTCCCGTCCCAAACGAGCGGCGAGTTAACGTTGACGTTGCCAAGGATGACGCAGTTCCGGTCGACGAAGTCGGTGCCGAAGAGAATGCGCGCCATGTCGATGGAATCCTCGGCGCGTTCCTCCGCCGTGATCGATCCCATGAAAGCGCGGTCGGAATATTTGATATGGCTATAGACCATGTCGAGGTGGCGCTTGTTCACCGGCACGTCGACCGGCTCGCAGATGGTGCCGCCGGAATGGTGCAGCCAGGGGCTCGACTGAGCAAGCTTGATGAAGTTCCTGAAGTCCTCCAGCGTGCCGTAGCGCCGCCCCTTGTCGAGGTCCATGACGAAGGGGGAGCCGTAGGCCGGCGAGAAGACCACGTTCCTGCCGCCGATCCGCACGTTGCGATCGGGATCGCGCGCATGCTGGGTGAACTCGGCCGGCGCCGTCGAAACGATCTCGCGCAGCATGCCCGGTTCGAAGCGGACGAGCGGTCCCTCGACCTTCGCGCCGGCGCGCTTCCAGTGCTCCAGCGCTTCAGGATCGTCACGGAACTCGATGCCGACCTCGGCCAGAATGCGGTCGGCGACCCCCTCGATCTTGACGAGGTTTTCTTCCGACAGCACGTCATAGGTCGGGATGTTCCGCTGGATATACGGGACCCCCCTGGCCTTCGCAGCGCCCTCGCGCCGCGCCGGACGGCCCGCCCGAGAACGCCTTGTCGCATTTTCCACCGGAGCTGTCGCCACCATGTCTTCCTCCATAATTGGAGATGAGGCTAAAGGGGAACAATGCCAGTGTAACGCTGGAAAAAACTTGGGGCTGATATAAGGTGGATTTATGGAAACGCTACGCCGCCTGTTGCCGTCGGCCGCCAGCCTGATCGTCTTCGAGGCAGCCGGGCGGCATCAGAACTTCACCCGGGCGGCAAAGGAGCTCGGCATGACCCAGGCTGCCGTCTCCTATGCGATCAGGGGACTTGAGGAGCAACTGGGCGTCCCGCTCTTCCATCGGGTGCATCGCGCCGTTGTTCTGACCGATGCCGGCGAGCGCTTTCACACGGAGGTTTGCGTCGGCCTGTCGCGCATCCAGAAGTCGGCCGAGGATATCCGCGCGAAAGAACGCGAGGTGAACGTCACGCTTGCCGCCTCCACCGCCTTTGCCTCGATGTGGATGCTGCCGCGGCTGGCAAAACTTCGCGAAGACCTGCCGGAGATCGACCTGCGCATCCAGACGAGCGTGCGCGACCTCGATCTCGAGGAGGAGACGATCCCGCTCGGCATCCGCGGCGGCGATCCGGCAGCCTGGCCCGGCTACCATGCAGCACTGCTCGCACCGGAAGTGATCAATGCGGTCGCCAGCACCGCCTTCATCGATGCGCATGGCATGCCGACGACACCGCAGGAACTGCTGCGCCGCCCGCTGATCCATCTCGAGGAACCGGTGCGGCAGGCCTGCGACTGGCCCGAATGGTTCGCAAGCGCGGGCCTGCGCTATCCGCAGCAGTCGCGGCGGCTTGCGATCAACGACTATGTTCTGGTGATCCAGGCCGTGCTTGCCGGCGAAGGCATCGCGCTCGGATGGCAGCACCTGATCTCGCGGCAGATCGAATCCGGGGCGCTGGTGCCGGTCGGCGGACATGTGCTGGAGACCGGCCTTGCCTTCTACGTCGTGTGGCCCCGGTCACGGGAACTGAACAGCCAGGCGCGGCGCGTCCGCGACTGGCTGCTGGAGGAAGGCGGCAGGGATCGCTCGCAGATGGAGCGAGAAATCGTCAGCGGCGCATGACGGGCTTCACTTCTTCATGGAAGAAGCGGAAATACGACGAGATCTGCGCGAGCGAATTGGTATTCAGCTTGTATTGCAAGCCGAGGCGGCCGTTATTGTACCAGCGCACTGTTGCCGTCAGGCGACCCAGTTCCTCGCTCTCGATCGTGACGATCTGGCCGGGAAGGATCTTGATCGGCTTTTCGATATCAAGCGCCATGCCGGAGGCCGAAAGATCGACCACGCGCGCGCGGCTGGTTTCATGCATCACCTTCACCGTGGCGAAGATGCGAACTCTGGAACGGTCACTGGCTCGGACCGGCATGTCCTTGATCTGCAGCATCATTGTTCCCCGTTTTGTAATCGGATGACGCTACGTTAGCTGCTACTGATTTATTTCCGCCTAAACCGCTTGGTAAACGCGCGGTATAAGCTTTGGCCGGCGCCTTGCGATCAGGCGATCGCTACCTCGGGTTCGACACGCAAATAGCGTTCGGAAAGAAAGCGCATGGTCGTGACGGCATCGGCCGGCTTGCCGTAGAAGTAGCCCTGCCCCATTCCGCAGCCGAGCGCCTTCAGCTTCAGCGCCTCGGAGAAATCCTCGATGCCTTCGGCCACGACCTCGAGATCGAGACCGTCGCACATTGCAACGATCGCCTTGATGATGTGCTCGGACACGCGGTCGTCGGAAATGCGCGAGACGAAGGCGCGGTCGATCTTCACTTTGTCGAACGTGAAGTCGCGCAGGCGCCCGAGGCTCGACTGGCCCGTGCCGAAATCGTCGAGCGAGATGCGCACGCCCGCACCGCGCAGTTCGGCAATGATCTTCTGCGCCGTTTCGGCATCCGTCATGACGGCTGTTTCGGTGATCTCGAGTTCCAGGCGGCGTGGATCGAGCCCGACGCGGTTGAGGATGGCAAGCGTCGTCAGGCTCGTCTTCGGATCCATCAACTGGGCGGAAGACAGATTGAATGACAGAAACAGTTCCTTCGGCCAGGAAAGTGCGGCTTCCGCCGCCTTGCGCAGAAGCGTTTCCGAAAGCGCGTCGATGAAGCCGCGCTCCTCGGCCAGCGGCACGAAGACGGCCGGCGAGACATAGCCCAGATCCGCGTCGCACCAGCGCGCCAGCGCCTCGAAGCCGACGATCATGTCGTCCTTCAGCCGGACGATCGGCTGGAAGTGCACATCGACCTCGTTGGCGATGATCGCATTGCGCAGCGCCTGCTCCAGGTGCGTGGCGCGCTTCATCTCCTGGGCGATTTCCTGCGAATAGACGGTGATCTGCCCGCGGCCGCGGCGCTTCGAGCGATAGAGGGCGGTATCGGCGCTCTTGAGCAGGTCGGCGAACTCCTCGCCGGCAAAGGGATAGATGGCGAAGCCGAACGACGCCGAAAGGCGCACGTTGCGATCGCCCAGGTCGAAAGGCGCTGAGAGGACCTCGCGCAGCATCTGCCCCATCTTTTCCGCGCCGTTGCGCTCGAAAACGAGGGGAAACAGGAAAGCGAACTCGTCGCCTCCGTGGCGGGTGACCATTGCGCCGTCGGGAATGCAGGCCTTCAGTCGATAGGCGACCTGGCAAAGGATCTCGTCGCCCGCCTCGGGGCCGAAGAGATCGTTGATCGGCTTGAAGCCGTCGAGATTGGCGATCGCGATCGTGAAGGGTGCGGGATCATCAGCCCGCTCGGCGGCCACCTGATGGACCTTGTCACGCAACCGGTAGGTGTTGCCGAGACCGGTCAGGGCATCGGTATAAGCCATGGCATGCAGGTCGCTCTGGGAAACGTCCGCCGCCGCATACTTGCCCGATTTCATCTATGCACTTCCTGATACTGTGACAGGTCTCGGAGAATGGGGCAGGACAATTAAGAAACAGATAGCGACCGCCTTGATTCTCAATCGATTTTGACCCGAAATATCGGGGGTTGACAGTAACCGTGCCTCAGGCTGCGACCGAACCTGCCCGACCCGGCACGAACTTGCGGTAGATCTGCTCGATCATGTCGGGACTGACCGGCTTGGTGATGTAATCGTCCATTCCCGCATCGAGGCATTTCTGCATGTCTACGTTGAGCGCCTGCGCGGTGACAGCGACGATCGGCGTATAGGTGCCGAGGGCTCTCTCCGCCTCGCGGATCTCGACTGCGGCGTCGATACCGCACTTGAGCGGCATGGAAATGTCCATCAGGATCAGACGCGGCATGTGCTTGCGCCAAAGGGCCACCGCCTCCTCGCCGTTTTCGGCGATACGGTGCGAGACGCCCATGCCTTCCAGGATCTGCGAAAACACGAACTGGTTGATCTGGTTGTCTTCGGCAACCAGCACCTCGATATCGCCCTGTGTAGACGGCGACAGGCCTTCGACGTCGGTCGTGATGTGCCAGTCGTCGAACAGGGCAGAAGGCGGCATGTCGCGCACATGCGGCTCGCCCCCCTCCGACGCCGCCACCTGATGCTCGAATAGGGCCGCGAAGAAATCGGCACTGATGCATTCGGTTGCAAGCCGCTGGACGGGCAGGCCGCAGGCCGCAACCTCGTCGTGGCCGTCGAATGCGTCGTCGAGCAGCACGAGGTCGATCGGCACTTTGCACGCCGCCGCCGTCTCGACGAATGCGCGGAACTCGCCAAGCGACTGTATCCCGCAACTGTCGGCACCACGCGCCTGCAAATCCGCGACCATCAGCCCTTCGGCCCGGCTCTCGGAGGTGACGACGAGGATGCGCTTGCCAGCGAGTTCGCCTTCTCCCTCCGCATCGCAGTGGCGCAGAAGAGCGCGCTTTTCGGCTTCCACAACGGGATCGACGCAATTTTGCGCGGGGATGAAGTGCGTATCCGCGCGGAGGCTGAAGGGGGGCGACGTCGCCGATCCCGCCGGCTCGACGAGGTCGGTGAGATCGTCCATGACCGTCACGACGAAGTATTTCTCCGGCGTCCCGATCCGATACTTGCGCGTACTGACGTAGAGCGGGCTGCCATCGGCGCGCACGATGCGCTCCTCGACACGGGCGGAAATGCCCGTCTTCAACACCTGCAGGTCGAATTCCTCCACCCGGGCAGCAGTCTGCGCGTCGACAAGATCCCAGATCGTCCTGCCAAGGATGGCACCCGCCTCGAGGCCCGGGATGGCGCGATAGGCCTTGTTCACGGCCACGTAGACAAGGTTCGCATCCTTGATGATCAGCGGGCTCGGAAGGGCTTCGAGAACCTCTTCCGTCAGGGCGATCCGATTGGTATCGGCGCGCCACTGTTCTTCCTGCCGCTTCTGGTCGGAGACATCCCAGAGCGTCGAGATGTTCCAGCCGTTCGGCAGGCGTCTTTTGCGAAACCGGATCCAGCGGTCCTTGCCCAGGCGCTCGATCATCTCATGATGCTCGCGCCAATGGGCGGATATCCGCTCTGATATCCATTCCTCGCGATTGACCTTGCGGTGGCGCCGCTCGGAGCCCATGCCATAGCGTAGCCCGGCGTCGTATACGGCGCCGAGAATGTCGCGCAGGCGGGTTCCCGGCACGAGCAGTCCGGCATCGACGGGCAGGAAGCGAAGGACCTGGCGGCTGGCGAAAACGAGGCAGTCGTTCCGGTCATAGACGAACGCCCCCAAATCGAGAAGATCGCAAGCCGCATCAAAAATGTCCGACTGGATCTTTGTGTCGACGGACGTGCCATCGTTCATTTTTTTGCAGACCCCGCCGCCTCACCACCAGTGCATGAATCATGCTGATTCCGGCAGGAGTGCCTTCGGACGCGAAGAGATCAGCGGTCAGCCACGCTGAAACGTCCGCCGGGTCGCCCCGGCAAGCTTGTGATCATACAAGCGGAACACGACGTTGGCAGCTTTTTATTAAAGTCGAATTAAACGATAAACGATGTTTGCATCCTCACATCCCGCGAAGAGGTGGAGAAGCGCCCCGAAAAGCGCCGCCGCCCTTTCCTTGCAGCGGCGAATCCGGGAAAATGCCGGTATGACGATCCATCAACTGTCCGAAACGCTTATCAACCAGATCGCTGCGGGCGAGGTCATCGAACGGCCGGCGAGCGCCGCCAAGGAACTGATCGAGAATGCGATCGACGCCGGCGCCAGCCGGATCGAGATCGCGACGGCCGGCGGCGGCAAGACGCTGCTGCGGGTGACCGACAACGGCATCGGGATGTCGCCGGACGATCTGGCGCTTGCGGTCAAGCGGCATTGCACCTCGAAGATCAGCGACAGCCTGGACGACGTGCGCACCCTCGGCTTCCGCGGCGAAGCCCTTCCCTCGATCGGCTCGGTCGCGCGGCTGACGATCCAGAGCCGCACCAACGACGCCCCCGAAGGCTCGCAGATTTCGGTGCTCGGCGGCCGGCTCGAGCCGGTGCGCCCGACGCCAGCCAATCGCGGGACGGTCGTCGAGGTTCGGGACCTGTTCTTCGCAACGCCGGCCCGGCTGAAATTCATGAAGAGCGAGAAGGCGGAAGCAGCCGCGATCACCGAGGTCGTGCGGCGGATGGCGATCGCGTTTCCCGCGATCCGCTTCGTGCTGTCCGGCCCGGACCGCTCGACGCTGGAACTCGCCGCCACCGGCGACGACAGGCTCGCCCGTATCGCCCAGGTGCTGGGCAAGGACTTTCGCGACAACGCGATTGAGATCGATGCGGAGCGCGAGGGCGTGCGGTTGACCGGCTTTGCCGGCGTGCCGACCTTCAACCGCGGCAACAGCCTGCAGCAGTTCGCCTTCGTCAACGGCCGGCCCGTGCAGGACAAGCTGATCTGGTCGGCGCTGCGCGGCGCCTATGCCGAGACCATTCCGAGCGGCCGCTACCCCGTCGCCGTGCTGGAAATCGCAATCGACCCGGAACTCGTCGACGTCAACGTGCATCCGGCAAAGTCGGACGTGCGCTTTCGCGATCCGGGCCTCGTTCGCGGCCTGATCGTCGGCGCGATCCGCCAGGCGCTGGCGCGCGACGGTGACCGGGCGGCGACGACGGGTGCTGCCGGACTGATGCGGGCTTTCCGGCCGGAACCTTTCCGGCCCGCGGCTGCGAGCGCCACTGCCAGCTGGACCGCCGCCGCCTCACCCTACCGCCCGCTCGACACGCAGCCGGCAGGGAGCGGCTTTGCCGAAATGCGGCAGGCGGGCTTCGACATCGGCATCGAGCCTTCCGCGCGGGCCGAACCGATCGTGACCGCGGTGGGCACCGAGCCGGTGCCGGCCCAGATACAGTCCCAAGCACTGGCACAGGCTGTGGAGCGCTATCCGCTCGGCGCCGCGCGTGCGCAGCTGCACGCGAACTATATCGTCGCCCAGACCGAGGACGGCCTGGTCATCGTCGACCAGCACGCGGCGCACGAGCGCCTCGTCTTCGAGACGATGCGCAATGCCCTGCATTCGCGGCCGGTCGCGGCCCAGACCCTGCTGATCCCCGAGATCGTCGACCTGCCGGAGGACGACTGCGACCGCCTGATCGCCCAGGCCGACAATCTGGCAAGGCTGGGGCTCGGCATCGAGCGCTTCGGTCCCGGTGCCATCGCAGTGCGCGAGACGCCGGCGATGCTCGGCGAAATGGATGCGGCCGGCCTGGTGCGCCAGCTCGCCGACGAGCTGGCGGAATGGGACACGGCGAGCGGGCTGGCAAACAGGCTCGAATACCTGGCGGCGACGATGGCCTGCCACGGTTCGGTGCGTTCCGGACGGCGCATGCGGCCGGAGGAGATGAACGCGCTGCTTCGGCAGATGGAGGCCACGCCGGGCTCGGGCCAGTGCAACCATGGCCGGCCGACCTATATCGAACTCAAGCTCGCCGATATCGAGCGACTGTTCGGGCGAAGCTGAAAATGCTGGAAATTGCGCCTGCGTCGCGATATGGCACACGAATGGTCGCCGCCTTCCCGGCAGGGCTGCGGCCGCATGGCCGCCGTGGCGGAAGATGAACGGATCGCGACGCCCCTTTCCAGCCGCCCGGCGCCGTCGCCAACAGGAGACGCGGACGATGAACCGACTTGAAGGAAACGGAAGCCGCGAGGCGAAGATCCGCTACCTGGATGCCGACTTCCAGATCCTGATGCCCGGCTCCTACGTTCTCTGTGCGGTCACCGGCGAGCAGATCCCGCTCGACGAACTGCGCTACTGGAGCGTGGCACGTCAGGAGGCCTATGTGGATGCCGCCGCGTCCCTGAAGGCAGAGCTGCAGGCCGGTAACTTTTCCACCAGAGGCTGATAAGCAGCCCCCCTCGATCCAAGACGCTCCCATCGAGTTGACGACGTCTCCGGCACCGCCGCGTCAGACGGGCTAGCGTCAGGCGGGCTTTTTCTCCTGCAGCCTGCGTTTGCGCGCAGACGCCAGTGCGGCGTCGATGATCTTGTCCGGCGCCCTCGGATCGTCGAAACGGATTTCGACCTCGATCACCCGGCTCCGTTCCTTCAGTTCGGCCGCGCGCCCATGCTCGCCGGCAAGACGGGCGCTGTCCTTCGCCGTCGTCACGATCGCATAGTCGTGCGCCTCGGCATGGTCGAGGAGTTCCTCCATCTCGTCTTCACTCAGATGATGATGGTCGGCGAAGCTGCGGGTGGCATAGAGGGTGGCGCCCGTCCCCTCGACGGTTCGGAAGAATTTCTCGTTGTCGGCAAGCCCCGACCAGGCCATCACTGCCTTGCCGGCAAGGTCGGAGACGTCGAGCGTTGCGAGGCGTGCGGTGTTCACCGCCTTGCCGCGCCGGGCAGCCTGCCGGATCAGGGCGTCGGCCGCATTGCCGTCGCCAATCACCAGCAGCGATGAGGCCTGGTGCATCTGTTCGGCGAGCGGTGCGCGCACGGGGCCGCTCGGCACCAGATAGCCGTTGCCGATGCCGCGCCGGGAATCGACGACCAGCAGCGCATAGTCGAAGACGAGCCGGGCGCTCTGGAAGCCGTCATCCATGATGATCAGGTCGACACCCTCCTCCACCAGCCTCCGGGCACCGCCGATGCGCCGCCGCGAGATGACCGTCAGGGCTTCCTTCGCCAGAAGCAGCGGCTCGTCGCCGACATCACGGGCGCGGTGCTTGCCGGGATCCACCACGGTGATGACGTCGAGCGAGCCGCCATAGCCGCGGCTCAGGAAACCGGGGCGCAGGCCGCGGGCTTTTGCGGCGCGGGCAAGCGCGATGGAGGTTGGTGTCTTGCCGGCGCCGCCGACCGTGAAATTGCCGACGCAAATGATCGGAACCGGCACTGTCGCCCGGCGCGCGCGCCGCATCCGAGCGCCGGCGACCAGACCGTAGAGCCTCGAGACCGGCCACAGCGCATAGGCGCGCCAGTCCGGCTTCGTCCACCAGAAAGGTGGCGCTTCAGAAACCATGCCGTCCCCCGATCCGCTCCGCCTTTCGGCGGCACACCCCCGACATCAAAGACCCGCATATCCCCATGCAGGTCTGGCCGCCGACAAGAATGCCCGGAAATCGAAGCAATGCAATGGCTTCAGGCCGCAGCACGGCGCGGCGCTCCGCCATCGGGGAGAAGTGTCGGCAGTTCGGTTATGTCATTGAGGCAATAGTCGGACGCTGCCGAAAGCGACTGCCGCGAACCGGTTCCGGTCAGCACCGCCACCGTCAGGCCTGCGCCGGCGGTCCGCCCCATGTGCAGGTCGTGATTGTTGTCGCCGACGACGGCGATCTCGTGCGGATCGAGGCCGGTCGCGGCACAGAAGCCAAGCACCATGCCCGGCTCGGGCTTGACGCCATAGCCGCTGTCATAGCCGGCGACATAGTCGAGATATTGCTCGAAGCCGAAGCGGCTGGCTGTCTGGCGGATCGACTGCTCGTTGTCGCTGGAGGCAACGCCGAGCCGGTATCCCTTGGCATGGAGGGCTGCGAAGAAGCCGGCGAGATCGGTCACGGCAACGGCCATGGACGCCGACTGGGCGAACAGGCCGTCGAACAGGACAGAGAGCTCGGAGACCGCAATCGGAGAACCTGCGGCCACCATGCCTTCGGCGATCTCGACCGTGTTGCCCGCCGCCAGAAGCGTATCGGGTGCGACATGACCGGTGTCCGGATCCATTCCGCCGGCCACGAGCAGGCGACGCGCCAGCTCCTCGTCGCCCATTGCGGCGATGCGGGCAAGCTCGTAGTTCACCGGCACCCAGCTCTTGGCATAGTCGAGCAGCGTTCCGTCCTTGTCGAACAGGATGCCGGAAATGGCGTTTGCCTTCGTCATGGTGCTGCCGTCCGTCACGTTTCGCGCGGATGCAGCCGCGCCTTCACCGTCAGGGGATTGAGGTAGGGTTCCAGGCCGCGAAGCGTGTCGACGAGTGCGCCGCGCATCTCGTGAACCGTATCCTGGCCGGCGTCGATCATGCGGCGGCGCATCTCGTCATGGGCGAGAAGATAACCAACGCCCTTTGCCAGCATCTCCACGTCGCGCACCATCTTGGCGCCCCCGCTCTTGGCAAGGCTCTGATAGCTGTCTCGAAAATTCTGGACGTTCGGTCCGGACAGGACCGCACAGCCGAGCATGGCCGGCTCGATCGGGTTCTGCCCGCCCTCGCCGAGCAGCGAGCGCCCGACGAAGGCGATCTCGGTCATGCGCAGGTAAAGTCCCATCTCGCCGATCGTGTCCCCCAGGAAGATGTCGGTGTCTGCGGTCAGCGGATCATTGCGCGTCCGGCGCGCGACCTTCAGTCCCTTGGCGACAAGCGCTGCCTCGATGACGTCACCGCGTTCGGGATGGCGCGGCACCACGATCGTCAGGAGGCCGGTGCGCTCCTTGAGCATCCGGTGGACGGCGCCGGCTGCGATCTCCTCTCCCTCGAAGGTGGAGATGGCGGCCCAGGTCTTGCGGTCACCGAGCTGGCCGAGATAGCCGGCCAGCGTGGCCGGATCGTAGGGCGGCGCGTCGGTCTCGACCTTGAGATTTCCGGTCACCAGCACCGGCAGGGCGCCGAGCGTACGGAAACGTTCGGCATCGACATCGGACTGGGCAACGACCAGCGAGAACTTCTCGAACAGGGCATCTGCGATCGCCGGGCGCTTCTTCCAGCGCGCGAACGAACGGTCGGACATGCGGCCGTTGACCAGCACCTGGGCGATTTGGCGCGCGCCGAGCTCGATGATCGTCATCGGCCAGATCTCGGATTCGGCCATGACCGCCAGGTCCGGCCGCCAATAATCGAGGAACCGGCTGATCGTCGGCTTCAGGTCGAGAGGAACATATTGGTGGATCACCGTGTCGCCGAGGCGATCGCGGGCAACGCGGGCCGAGGTCACGGTTCCGGTCGTCAGGATCACATTGATGCCGCGCCTGCGGACCTCCCGGATCAGCGGCGACACCGCGTTGGTTTCGCCGACGCTCGCCGCATGGAACCAGACCAGCGGACCGGCAGGCCTCTCGACGCTGGCGTGGCCGAAACGCTCGCGCCGACGGCCGCGCTCTTCCTTGCCCTTCGCCGCGCGGATGGCGAGATAGGGCCGCATGACCGGGTAAAGCCCGAATCCGACCCAGCGATAGGCCGAAAGGGCCACGCGCGCCAGAGCACTGCTCATCGGCGCCACCTGGCAGCAACGGTCCGTCTAGACGACTTCATGAAGGGGATCCGGTCATCGTTTTGCCCGCGGCGTCCGGCGACGCCGATGGGCGAAATGGGCTTCAGGCTTCTTCGGGATCGAGCAGCCGGTGCATGTGTACGATGAAGTAGCGCATATGGGCGTTGTCCACGGTCTGCTGCGCCTTGCCCTTCCAGGCCGCGAGCGCGCTCGCATAGTCGGGGTAGATGCCGACAATGTCGAGCTTGTCGAGGTCGCGGAACTGGACGTCCTTGAGGGTCGTCAGCTCGCCGCCGAATACAAGATGCAGGCGCTGCCTGTCGTCGCCGGTTTCAGTCATCTTCGTCTCTCAATAGTGATATTTTTCACACAGGGTTTGCGGCATCCGCGACTAAAGGTCAATGGCCGGAAAGGCCAGTCGACGAGCTTATCAACCTTCCGAGCCAGCCGCTCCCGGCGGCACACAGGATGCCGTGGCGAACGTCCGGGCGATTGTAGACCAGCGGCTGGCCGTCCAGCGTCACGAGGCCGCCGCCGGCATTGGCCAGGATGAGGTCCGCCGCGGCCAGGTCCCAGTCGTGGGAGTTGGTCTTGACCAGCGTCCCATCGATGCGGCCATCGGCCGCCATTGCGATGCGATAGGCGAGCGAGGGCACATGCGGCATGCGCTGGACGTCGCCGAGATGAGCCCGGTCGAGCCGCGAAAGCATATCCTCGGCGGCAGCAAGCCTGAAGACCTGCGCGTCCTGCGGGCTTGCCACGCTGATCTCGGTACCGTTCTTCAGCGCCGGACCGCCGGCAAAGGACGCATAGACCTCGCCGAGCGCAGGCGCGACGAGGACGCCGGCTACCGGGCGTCCGCGGTGAACCACCGCCGCGCTGACACACCAGACATCCTTGCCGGCGATGAACGAGCGCGTGCCGTCGATCGGGTCGATGACAAACAGGGTCTCGCAGGACAGGCGCGCGGGATCGTCGTCGGTTTCCTCCGACAGCCAGCCGTAACTGGGGCGGGCGGTCAGCAGCATCGCCTTCAGCGTGTCGTTGGCGGCGAGGTCGGCCGCACTGACGGGCGAACGGCCCTCGTTCTTCCACCACACATCCGGCTCGCGGCCGAAGAACTCCATCGCCCTGGCGCCGGCCGCATGCGCGGCGCGCTCCAGGAGGCGCAGGTCCTCCTCCCAGTGCGATTGCTCTCTTTCGGCGGCCACGTCCATCTGTCGGTTCCTTGCAGCGGAGCGAGGTTGCGGGCTCCACGGAATAAGATGACGCTCGAATAGCGCCAATGAAGGCTTATTCAAGACGAAACGCATGGACTGGATCCTGTTTACGCCCTGCCGGCGGAAAACCTAGCGTCCGGCCAGCGTCATGCCTTCGATCGCAAGCGTGGGGGCCGCGACGCCGAACTTGCGATCGATGTCGCTTGCCGGCGTGATGCGCATGAACATGTCGACCAGGTTCGAGGCGATCGTGACCTCCGAGACCGGGTAGGCCAGCTCGCCGTTCTCGATCCAGAATCCGGTGGCGCCGCGGCTGTATTCACCCGTCACCATGTTGACGCCCTGGCCGATCAGCTCCGTCACGTAAAAGCCGGTACCGACCGAGCGGATCAGCTCCGCGGGCGAAACCTTGCCCGGCTCGAGCGCCAGGTTGGTGCTCGCCGGACTGACGGACGTGCCGCCGCGCACGCCGCGGCCATTGGTGGAAAGGCCGAGCTCGTTTGCCGTCGATGTCGAGAGGAACCAGTGGTTCAGCACGCCGTCCTCGATCATGACCAGGCGCTCGCCGGTAATGCCCTCGCCATCGAAGGGGCGGGAGGAGGAGCCGCGCACCACCAGCGGATCATCGGTGACGGAAAGGCCGGTCTTCAGCACCTGCTTGCCCATCTTGTCGCGCAGGAAGCTCGTCTTGCGAGCGACCGACGCACCGTTGATCGCACCCGCAATATGGCCGGCGATGCCGCGCGCCATGCGGGGATCGAAAACGACGGTCACGTTCTTCGACGTCGGCGCCTGGCGCGGGTTCACACGCTTGATTACGCGCTCGCCAGCGGCCCGGCCGATTTCGGCAGGATCGCGAAGGTCGGCGAAATAGAGGCGGCTGTCGAAGTCGTAGTCGCGCTCCATCTTCGTCCCCTCGCCGGCGATAACGCTGACCGAGCGGCCGAAGCGGCTGGCGCTGTAGGAGCCGGAGAAGCCGTGCGAGGTGACGAGAACAAGGCCACCCATTCCGGCCGACGCACCCGCACCGCTCGAATTCATGACGCCCTGCACGCCGAGGGCGGCGGCTTCCATTGCAAGGGCCGCCTCGGTCAGGCTGTCGGCGCCGACTTCCGTCGGGTCGTACAATTCGAGATCGGGCCAGTTTTTCGCAAGGCGCTCGGGATCGGCCAGCGAGGCATAGGGGTCTTCCGGGGAAGCCTTGGCCATGGCAACGGCACGCTCTGCAAGCTGCTGCAGGTCGAAACCGGGATTGGCGGATACGCTCGCCACTCGCTTGCCGACGAATACCCGGAGCGAGAAATCGTCGCTCTCGGAGGCTTCCGTTCCCTCGACCTTGCCCAGCCGGACGGAAACGGAGCTGGAGCGGCCCCGCACGACCACCGCGTCGGCAGCCTCCGCACCGGCCTTCATGGCACGGTCGATCAGTTCGCCGGCGCGGTCCAGAAGGCTTTCAGAATCGATGGTCTCGGACATGATTTGGCCTTTCATTCCTGCCCCATTTATTGTGCAGTGACGGCGGCATCAAGGGCTGGCCAGTGATTCTCGCCTTCCGCCATCCACATATACCGGAAGGAACCTCTTTCGCATGGCAAACACGCATGCCCTGTTCTCCGAAGCATTGCTACTCCTCGGAGGAGCCGTCCTTGCCGCGCCGATTTTCAAGAGGCTCGGGCTCGGGACGATTCTGGGCTACCTTGCCGCCGGCCTCGTCATCGGCCCGATCCTGAACTACATCCGTGATGGCGAAGAGATCCTGGGGGTCGCCGAACTTGGCATCGTTTTCCTGCTGTTTCTGATCGGGCTGGAACTGCAGCCGTCCCGCCTCTGGCAGATGCGCCGGGAAATCTTCGGCCTCGGCTCACTGCAGGTGGTCGCCACCGGCATCACGCTGGCGGCACTCGCTCTGCTTCTCGGCGTCGAGGGGTGGCAGGCCGCGCTGATCATCGGCTTCGGGCTGGCGCTGTCATCCACCGCCTTTGCGCTGCAGATCCTCGACGAGAAGGGCGAAACCAACACCCGATACGGCCAGCGGTCCTTCTCGCTGCTGTTGTTCCAGGACCTGGCGATCGTGCCGCTATTGGCCTTGATCCCGCTTCTCGCCAAGCAGGCTCCCGAGGATACCACGACCGCCTTTCAGGACTTCCTCGTCGCCATCGCCGCGATCCTGTCCATGCTTGCGATCGGCCGCTACGTACTCAATCCGCTGTTCCAGATCATTGCGCGCACGGGCGCCCGCGAGGCGATGATCGCAGCCGCACTCTTCGTCGTACTCGGCTCGGCAACGCTCTTGCAGTACGCCGGCCTTTCGATGGCAATGGGCGCGTTCCTGGCCGGCGTTCTGCTGTCGGAATCCTCCTACCGCCACGAACTGGAGGCCGATATCGAGCCCTTCCGCGGTATCCTGCTGGCGCTCTTCTTCATGGCGGTTGGCCTGTCGCTCGATATCGACGTGGTGTTCCGCAACTACCAGATCATCCTCATCGCCGTTCCCGCCCTGATGCTGGTCAAGGCGATCGTGATCTATCTGATATGCCGCCTCGGGCACTCACCGCACAACGACGCCGTGCGGGTGGCGCTGCTTCTGCTGCAGGGCGGCGAGTTCGGCTTCGTGCTTTTCACGGCGGCGTCGGCTGCCGGAATCTTCTCGTCCGCCGTCGCCTCGCTGCTGGTGGTGATCGTCACCGTCTCCATGGCGCTGACGCCGATCGCCTCGCTCCTTTCGCGCTACCTGATGACGGAGGATGCGCGCGAGGAGATCGAGGAGGATTTCGAGGGTGCGGGATCGGACGTGCTGATGATCGGCTTTTCCCGCTTCGGCCAGATCGCCTCGCAGATCCTTCTGGCCAGCGGCCGCGACGTGACCGTCATCGACTATTCGGCCGACCGCATCCGGCAGGCTGCGAGCTTCGGCTTCCGCATCTATTTCGGCGACGGCACCCGCAAGGAGGTGCTGCGCACCGCCGGCATCGAGCGCGCCAAGATCGTCGCCGTCTGCACGCACAAGGCTGACATCACCGACAAGATCGTCGATCTCGTGCAGTCCGAATACCCCAATGCGCGGGTGTTCGTGCGCTCCTACGACCGCATCCACACGCTGTCGCTCAGGGCGCGTGGTGTCGACTTCGAAGTGCGCGAGACGCTGGAATCCGGTCTCCTGTTCGGCCGCAAGGCGCTCGAGGAGCTCGGCATGAGCGACGAGGAAGCACTGGCGATCACGAACGACATACGCCGCCGCGACGAAGCGCGACTGGCGCTGCAGGCAGCCGAAGGCCTTGCCGCCGGGCGCGACATGCTGCATTCGCGCCCGGTTCGCCCCGTACGGCCGGAACCGCTGATCAAGCCCAGGCACACCGAGCAGGTCGAGGAAGACGAAGACGAGGGCGGCATCGGGGCGCTGGCGGCCGGGCAGCCCACCGCCGACTGAGGGCCGATTTCCCGAGGCCCTGCCCCTATTCCTTTGCGCGGGCGTGACGCTCGAACTGTTCGTCGAGCGCGCGCTTGAGCTCTTCCCGCACGCCCGCGGTATGATCCAGGATTTCCCTGGCGCGCAGGAAGTCCAGCACCCGGAAGCGGCCGACCTCGGGGCGCAGGAAGATATCCGGGGCGCCCTGCTTCAACTTCAATGCGATCATCGAACGCATGGTCAACTGGCTGGCGCCGTAGAGGCTGTCGACGCTGTTGGGGATCTGGCCGTCGTCGCCGGTCGGCCGGCCGACGACGTCGACGCCGATCGTGATATCCGCCGTCCCTTCCAGATGATCGAAGGGCACGGGATTCCAGAGCCCGCCGTCGATCAGCACGTGCCCGTCGATCCGCACCGGCAGGAAGACTGCCGGGAGCGCCGCGGATGCGGCGAGTGCGGGATAGAGCGCACCGCTTTCGCAGATATGCTCGCACTGCTGGTAGAAATCCGAGGTGACGACCTTGAGGGGGATGCGCAGTTCCTCGAAACGGTCGGGAATGTCGCCATGCAGGAAGGCGCGCAGGATCCGCTCCAGATTGAACTGGCTGACGCGTAGTCCGGACGCCCAAATGTCCGAAAGGGTAGCGGGCCGCAGACCCCAGATCCGGGAGAGTGCCTCCGCCGGCTGCCCCACGGAAGCAAGCGTGTGCTCGCGGATTTCGCGGCCGCTGAGGTCGGCGGCCATCGCGGCCCCCATGAGGGCACCGATCGACGCGCCTGCGATCAACTGCGGCCGGATGCCGAGTTCGTCGAGCACTTCGATGACATGGATATGCGCCAGTCCGCGCGCCCCGCCGCCGCCGAACGCGATCGATACGGTGGGCGTCGCACCAGTGGTTGCTGCAGGGATATCGTCCGGCATCGGGTCTCCTTGCATGTCACAAGCGTTCACGATCGCCATGCCCCGCAAGGTGGGGACCGGCCGCTGGCCCCGACCACAGCAGGAACCCGCCCTCAGGCGGCACTGCCTCAGGCCGGCACGTAGCGATAGAAATGCATCCGCGTGTCGCCGAAGGTGCGCACCTCCAGCATCTCGTAGCCTTCGACCGCTGCCGGCGTCACGTCGGCGCGCTCTTCCAGAATCGCAAGCGCCCCCGGCACCAGCCAGCCGCCTTTCGCCGCCGCCTCCATCGCCTTCTCGCCAAGCCCGCGACCATAGGGCGGGTCAGCAAACAGCAGGTCGAACGGCTCCATGGTGCCGACCGCGCCGAGCGCCGTGGCATCGCGGCGGAAGATCTTGGCCTTGCCCTGCAGACCGAAGGTCTCGATGTTGGTGTGGATCAGGCCGCGCCCTTCCACGCCCTGCTCAACGAACAGCGCCGCGCGGGCACCGCGCGAAATCGCCTCGAGGCCCACCGCGCCGGTGCCGGCAAACAGGTCGAGGACGCGCGCGCCGTCGAGATGTTGTGCGTAGCCGTGACCGAGAATGTTGAACAGGCTTTCCCGCGTCCGGTCGGTCGTGGGCCGGATGTCGTCGCTCTTCGGCGTCGCCAGCGCGCGGCCGCGGAAGGTGCCCCCGACTATTCGCACGCGTCAGTTTCCCCGGCCACGCGGCTTACCTCCGCCCGGGCGCCCGCCACCCGGCTTGCCGCCGGGCTTTCCCCCTGCCCTGCTACCGCCGGGCTTGCCGAAGGAAGGCTTGCCGCCAAAGGATTTTCCACCCGGCTTGCCGCCAGCTGACTTCCCAAAGGAGGGCTTGCCGCCGAAGGACTTGCCGGCCGGCTTGCCACCGAAACCGCGTTCGCCGTCTCGACCGCCGCCGCCGGATCGGTCATCCGACCTGTCGCGGGGTGGGCGGTCGCCGAAGGACCGCTCCGAAGAGAAGGACCTGCCCCGTGACGGGCGGTCCTCACGCCCCCCACGATCTTCGCGCGGCGGCCGATCGCCGAAACCGCGCGGCCCTCTGTCACCGCCGCCACCGAAGCCTCCGCGGCCGAAATCACGGCCACCTTCATCACGCGAACGCTTTTCGGGCTCGCTGGCGCGAATCCAGTCGCCGCCATCCTCGGCTCCGAGAACGCGCGCCTTGCGCTCGCCGCGCTCCGCGCCCGGACGGGCCGCAGCGGCACGCCCCGGCGCCTTCTTGCGGTCGGGATCGAACTTGTGGGTCGATCGGGTGGCCTCGCCGTCGCGGTTGCGGCCGTATCGCTTCGACTTCGGCGCGCCCTCTGGCCGGACGCGAGGCTCCCGCTTCGCCGTTTCGTCGCCTTCGGCGGCGTGCGCCTTCTTCTCGGCGACGGGGCGGGCGCCGGGCGCCATCCAGACGTTGGACTTGCGCGGGCGGTTGCCCGGTTCGCGCTTCGGACGGTCGGAGAAACGGTCGTCGTCGCGGCCGTGCCTGTCGCCACCGTGCCTGTCGCCGCCTCTATCGTCGAAACGGTCGCCACCGCGGCTATCGCGCCGCGTATCGAGACGGGCGCGCGCCTTTTCGCGGCGATCGCCGTCCTTCTCGCGGAAATCGCGGCCTTCGCGCTCACTGCGGCCTTCGCGTTCGCCGCGGCCGAACCGCTCGCTCTGCGCGGGCCTGTCTTCCTTCTCGCCCTGCCCCTGGTCGAACAGCGGCGCCTCGAAATTCGCCTTGGCCTCATCGATCAGGCGCGGGCCAAGCTGGTCGCGCAGCGTGCGGCCGCGGATTTCCTGGGCGTGCCCCTCCGGCAGCTCGCCGAGCTGGAACGGACCGTAGGAAATGCGGATCAGGCGGTTCACGTCGAGACCAAGCGCGCCGAGCACGTTCTTGATTTCGCGGTTCTTGCCCTCGCGCAGCCCCATGGTGATCCAGACGTTGGAGCCCTGGACCTTGTCGAGCGTCGCTTCGATGCCGCCATAGAGCACGCCCTCGACGGCGATGCCGTCCTTGAGCTTGTCGAGCGCTTCCTGCTCGATCTTGCCGTGGGCGCGCACGCGGTAGCGGCGCAGCCAGCCGGTGGCCGGCAGTTCGAGCACGCGGGCAAGCCCGCCGTCATTGGTCAGAAGCAGCAGGCCCTCGGTGTTGATGTCGAGGCGACCGACCGACATGACGCGCGGCAGGTCCTCCGGCAAGTGTTCGAAAACCGTCGGGCGGCCTTCCGGATCGGCATTGGTCGTCACCAGCCCTGCGGGCTTGTGGTAGAGCCACAGGCGGGTACGCTCGATGCCGCGGATCGGCTGGCCGTCGACCTCGATCAGGTCGGCGAAGGTGGCGTTGAGCACGGGCGTGTCGAGCACGGTGCCGTTCACGCTGACGCGGCCTTCCATGATCATGCGCTCCACGTCGCGGCGCGATGCGACGCCGGCGCGGGCCAGCAGCTTGGAAATACGTTCGGGTGCGGCGGCGCCGCCATCGGCGGACGCGCGCTCTGCCGGTGCCGGCCGTGCCCTATCGGGCTTGCCGGAGCCGCCGCGCGCCTCCTTCTTCACGCCGGCCTTTGCGGGGCCGCGCTCGGTCTTGGAGAAGCCGCCGGACTTCGCGCCCGCTGCGAAAGGCTTCTTGCCTCCCGGCTTGCGGTCGCCGTCGCGTGGCTTGCGATCACGGTCGAAGGGCTTGGCGCCCGGCCGTTTGGGCTTGTCGTTGGATGTCATTTGTTGTTTGCCTAGCGTTTTGGCGTGTCGTATCAGGTCAGGCCGTCGGGGTTAAGAGGAATTCTGAGCGCGGATGACGAATAGCTTCATGGACGAGGCGCTGATCGAGGCGCGCGCGGCGGCGGAACGGGGCGAAGTGCCGATCGGCGCCGTCGTCGTGATCGACGGCGTCGTCGTCGGACGAGGCGGCAACCGCACCCGTCAGAACAACGACGTCACCGCCCACGCCGAGATCGAAGCCATCCGACAGGCCTCGGCCACGCTGGGACAGGAACGCCTGACCGGCGCCGACCTCTATGTGACGCTTGAGCCCTGCACCATGTGCGCCGCTGCGATCTCCTTCGCCCGCATCCGCCGTCTCTATTACGGCGCCGAGGACCCGAAGGGCGGCGGCGTCGATCATGGCGCACGCTTTTATGCGCAGCCGACCTGCCACCACGCCCCCGAAGTCTACTCCGGCCTGCAGGAGAGGGAAGCGGCGGCGATACTGCGGCAATTCTTCAAGGACCGTCGCGACGAGGATTGAGACGGGGGCGCGCTTCAGCGTGGACCGGGCAGGCTCAGGCGGCAGCCGAGTTGACCTCGCGCCCGTCGATGACGATGCGGTTACGGCCGCCGGTCTTGGCGCTGTAGAGATCGGCATCCGCCCGCCGGAACAGCTCCATGGGCTCGAACGGCCCGTGCCCGCAGGCGACGCCTATGCTCACGCTCAACGGCACCGGGCGGCTGTCGGATACGAGGATGGCGCTTGCGACCGAACGGCGGATGCGCTCGGCCACCTGAAGCGCCTGGGCCCGGTCGTGCCCCGGCAAATAGGCGACGAACTCCTCGCCGCCGATCCTGCCCCACCAGCAGCGCTCGCCGATCGCCCGGGATATCGCCGCCCCGATCCGTCTTAGCGCTTCGTCGCCAACGAGGTGGCCGAAAGTGTCGTTGACATGCTTGAAGTGGTCGGCATCGGCAATCAGGATCGCCACCGGCCCTGCATTGCGGCGGCTTTCCACATCGAGGTCAGAGAAGAACGCACCGCGGTTCAGCCCGCCGGTCATCGTATCCGTGCGTGCCCTCACCTGCAGGTCGGCATGCAACTCCTTCAGTTCCGCGTACGCACTCTCAAGCTTCACATGCATGAGAGCGAGCGCGTCGCGCTGCCTGACGATGGTCTCGCTCTGGTGGAACTGCCAGGCGCTGGCAGGACCGGCAATGACAAGCGGACAAAGGACGCTCATCCAGAAGCCCGGCCCGTCGGGATGCCCGCCGAGCATCGGCACCAGAAGCAATACGATGCCCACGGAAACGGCCACGGACGCCGCCGTCGCCGCCGCGGCCTTCATGGCTGTCTTTCGGCTGATCCTGAACATGCGAAGAGGGATAGCCGCCGGCGGTTAACGCCAGGTGAGCCGGATTGTGAAATCTGTCGGCATCTGGCTGACAACAGCTCAGCCGGCGGCAAATTGCTTCAGCTTTTCGCCGGAGAGCCGGTAGCGCGTCCACTCGTTCTGCGGCTCGGCGCCGATCGCCTCGTAGACGCGGATCGCCGGCTCGTTCCAGTCGAGCACGCTCCATTCGAAACGGCCACACCCCTCTTCGACAGCAATCCTGGCAAGGTGGCGCAGCAGCATCCTGCCAAGCCCCGCCCGACGGTGCTCCGGCGTCACATAGAGATCTTCGAGATAGAGCCCGTTGCGGGCCTGCCAGGTGGAATAGCTGAGGAACCAGACGGCAAAGCCCGCGGGCTCGCCAGCCTCGGTCTCGCAAATCACGGCGCGCGTGACGGAGCCTACGCCAAAGAGGGAAGTGGCAATGGTCTCGACCGTCGCCTCAACCTCATGCCCGGCCTTTTCGTAGACGGCAAGCTCGGTGATGAAGCGCAGGATGACGCCTGCATCCGCAGGCGTCGCGTTGCGGATGCGGTAGGTCATCGGGCTTAGAACGGCCACCACTTCTTCGTGCCGGAATTGGCCATCTTCGCCTCCTTCTTCCGGCGAATTTCCTTCTTGCGCTCCGGCTCGCCGAGGTCGGCCGCCGCTTCTTCCGGAAGCTTGCGATATTCGAGCGGCGGATCGCTCAGGTAGCGGCGCTTGTCGCTATAGAGGCCCTGCTGCAGCTTGCGCGCCTCGCGATACTGCTCCTGCTGTTCCTTGGTAGAAAGCTGGCGCATCGTGTTGTTCTGGCTCTGCAGCGGCGAGTTGTAGCCGATCTTGCGCTCGTTCTCGGTCGCTTCGGCCTTCAGGCGCTCGCGCATGTCCTCCGGGCTTTCCACCCACTGCGGATTGTCGGCGGTGGAGGCCAGCGTCTTCTGCGGCTGGATCAGCGTCGCCTCGTCCTTCGGCACGACCAGCGAGCCGCGCGGCTGATAGGCGATCTTCTTGTCGCCGTTCGGCGGCCGGAGCATCACGGCGTTGCCGAGGTCGTCCATCAGCTGCTCGCCGCTCGTCTTGTCGGTGCCGTAGGTCGGACCGCCAACGCAACCAGAAAGGACGGCGCAGGCGCCAAGCAGCGCTGCAGCGCCGGCCAGTCGAATTTCTCGCGTCATTGCCATGCAAACCCTTCCCGGCCGAGCCGGTGAATCGCGTCGATCATGTTCACCGAATGCCGTGCGGTGACGGAAAAATCCGACGATTTTCGGGCAGGAATACCGGATGAGGCGCCAAAGCGCAATTCATCCGGTAACTTGACCACCTTGTTCACAACCTTTCGTGATTGCGCCACCTCAGGCGGCGGCGCTGAAGCCGATCTCGCGAAGGGCTGCCGCATCACGCGCGGAAACGTCCGGATAGTCCGGATCGGAGCCGACATCGGTGGTGATCCGCCACGAGCGGGCGCACTTGGTGCCTTCGGCCAATTTCGGCTCGACAGCCACACCTGTGACCTCCTGAAGGCGGAAAGCCTCGTCAGGGCCCTCGCCGGACACCAGCGTGATCGCCGACGTGATGCAGATCTCGGCGAAGTCCTCGCCTTCAAGCGCTGCCATCAGTTCCGCATCGGTGACGTAGACGACGGGTGCCGCCTCCAGCGACGAGCCGATCCGCTTCTCGCGGCGCTCGATCTCGAGTGCACCGGTAACGACGGTGCGCACCGTGCGGATCTTCTCCCACTTAGCCTCAAGCGCGTCGTTCTTCCACTCGGCCGCCATTTCCGGGAACTGCTCGAGATGGACCGAGACCGCGTCGGGCTTGCGCGACAGCCAGGCTTCCTCGGCCGTGAACGGCAGCATCGGCGCCAGCCACAGGACGAGGCAGTCGAAGAGCTTGCGGATGACGGCGAGCGCTGCTCGGCGGCGCAGGCTGGACGGCGCGTCGCAGTAGAGCGCATCCTTGCGGACGTCGAAGTAGAAGGCCGACAGCTCGACGTTTGCAAAGTCGATCAGAGCGCGGGCGATCTTCTTGAAGTCGAAGGCATCGTAGCCCTCCCGCACAAGCTTATCGAGTTCCGACAGCCGGTGCAGCATCAGCTTTTCCAGCTCCGGCATGTCGGCATAGGCGATCTCCTCGCCCTTGTCGTGGGCGAGCGTGCCGAGCATCCAGCGGATGGTGTTGCGCAGCTTGCGGTAGGCGTCGATGTTGGTCTGGATGATCGTCTTGCCGAGGCGCTGGTCTTCCCAGTAGTCGGTGGTCATCACCCACAGGCGCAGGATGTCGGCGCCGGCGTCCTTCATCACGTCCTGCGGCGAGACGACATTGCCCTTGGACTTCGACATCTTCTCGCCCTTCTCGTCCATCGTGAACCCGTGGGTGACGACGGCGTTGTAGGGCGCGCGGCCGCGCGTGGCGCAGCTTTCGAGCAGCGAGGAATGGAACCAGCCGCGATGCTGGTCGGAGCCTTCCAGATAGACGTCGGCCGGCCATTTCAGGTCGGGACGGTCCTCGAGCGTAAAGGTGTGGGTCGAACCTGAATCGAACCAGACGTCGAGGATGTCCATCACCTGCTGCCACTTGTCGTGGTCATGATCGTTGCCGAGGAAGCGCTCCTTGGCGCCGTCGGCGAACCAGGCGTCCGCGCCTTCCTTCTCGAAGGCCGCGAGGATGCGCTCGTTGACCGCCTCGTCGACCAGCACGTTGCCGTCCTCATCGGCGAAGATCGCGATCGGCACGCCCCAGGCGCGCTGACGGGACAGCACCCAGTCCGGACGGCCCTCGATCATCGCGCGCAGGCGGTTCTGGCCGGCGGCGGGCACGAAGCGGGTGTCGTCGATCGCAGACAGCGAGCGCGAGCGCAGCGTCGTGCCGTCGCCGAGTTCCTTGTCCATGTAGACGAACCACTGCGGCGTGTTGCGGAAGATCACCGGCTTCTTGGAGCGCCAGGAATGCGGATAGGAGTGCTTCAGCCGGCCGCGAGCGAACAGTGCGTGGCGGGCGATCAGCGCCTTGATGACGCGCTCGTTGGCATCGCCCTTCTTACCCTTGTCGTCGATGACGCGGCCGGCGCCACCTTCCGCATCCGGGCCGAAGCCGGGCGCATCAGTGGTGAAATAGCCGGCGTCGTCGACGGTGAAGGGGATCGCCGACGAGATGCCGCGGGCTTCCAGCGCGCGGGCGGAATCCATCCAGGCGTCAAAGTCCTCGCGGCCGTGGCCGGGAGCGGTGTGCACGAAACCCGTGCCGGCATCGTCGGTGACGTGGTCGCCGTCGAGCAGCGGCACCTTGAAATCGTAGCCGCCGCCGAGACCGTGCAGCGGGTGGGCGCAGGTGATCGCGGCCAGTTCATCGGCCTCGATGTCGCGGACGAAATTGAAGGTCAGCTTGGCCTTGGCGGCGGATTCGTCGGCAAGGCGCTTGGCGAAGATCAGCTTCTCGCCCGGTTGTGGACCAAAATCGTT
Source organism: Mycoplana rhizolycopersici (assembly GCF_013378445.1). Taxonomy (GTDB): domain Bacteria; phylum Pseudomonadota; class Alphaproteobacteria; order Rhizobiales; family Rhizobiaceae; genus Mycoplana; species Mycoplana rhizolycopersici. The sequence continues at coordinate 153,423 of NZ_JABXYK010000007.1, read as the reverse complement.
CTCGGCGGTCGCGACCTCGTAGAGGCCGTAGGCGTAGCGCGAGGAATAGGCGATCGCGCGGTTGCCGGGGATCGTCCAGGGCGTGGTGGTCCAGATGACGACGAAGGTATCGGCGAGCGCGTCGGGGCCCTCCTTCACAGGGAACTTCACCCAGATCATGTCGCTCTCGACGTCGGCGTATTCCACCTCGGCCTCGGCGAGTGCCGTACGCTCGACCACCGACCACATGATCGGCTTGGAGCCGCGGTAGAGCTGGCCGCTTTTCGCGATCTTCATCAGTTCGCCGGCGATGCGGGCCTCGGCGTGGAAGTTCATCGTCGTATAGGGGTTGTCGAAGTCGCCCTCGATGCCGAGGCGCTTGAACTCTTCCGACTGGACCTTGATCCAGCCGGAAGCGAAGTCGCGGCATTCCTGGCGGAACTCGTTGACCGGGACCTCGTCCTTGTTCTGGCCCTTCTCGCGGTACTTCTCCTCGATCTTCCATTCGATCGGAAGGCCGTGGCAGTCCCAGCCGGGGACGTAGTTGGCGTCATAGCCGCGCATCTGGAACGAGCGGTTGATGACGTCCTTGAGGATCTTGTTCAGCGCATGGCCGATATGGATGTTGCCGTTGGCATAGGGAGGGCCGTCGTGCAGGACGAACTTTTCGCGTCCGGCTGCGGAGGCGCGCAACTTCTTGTAAAGACCCATCTGCTGCCAGCGGGCCACCGTTTCCGGCTCCTTCTGCGGCAGGCCGGCGCGCATCGGGAAATCCGTCTGCGGCAGGTAGAGAGTGGAGGAGTAGTCGATCTTCTGAGCTGTATCGGTCATGGCTGAGGCTATCGCTTGATCGCGCGAACGTTCGCGCACAGTAAGGGGATCTGTCGGTGACGGCGGGGACGCGCAGGACACGCCCAAATACCCGGACCTTCCGGCCTCGCTCAGAGCGCGCGGAAGGCCGGGCCACTAATTCGGGATATGAAAATCAACCTGTGTGGCGCCATGGTGGCGGTTGTTTATGCGCTTTTGCCAAAAAAAGGAAGGGGCGCATCCGCAATTGGGCGATCAGAATGCGAGCTTGGCGTCGATCGCGCCCAGCGGGCGCACGCCGGCCAGAAGCGCCCTCGCCTCCTCGGCATCGCGCTTCATCTGCACGACCAGCGCGTCGAGCCCGTCGAACTTCAATTCGTCGCGCAGATGCTCGAAGAAAGTGACGCTACAGATCTCGCCGTAGAGGTCGCCTGCAAAGTCGAAGACGAACGTCTCCAGAAGCGGCGCGCCGTTGCTGTCGACCGTGGGGCGGCGGCCGAAGCTTGCGACCCCGTCATAGAGCGTGCCGTCGGCGCGGCGGAAGCGGACCGCGTAGATGCCGGTGCGCAGGGCGACCTCGGGCGGCAGCTGCATGTTGGCGGTCGGGAAACCGAGCGTGCGGCCGAGTTGCTTGCCGCCGATGACCTCGGCCTCGACGGAATAGCGATAGCCGAGCAGGCCGGCGGCTTCCGTGACAGCACCTTCCGACAGCAGCTCGCGGATGCGGCTGGAAGAAATAACCTCGGCCGCCTCGTCGCGGAAGGCATCGACCAGGGTCACGCCGAAGCCGTACTTCTGGCCGGAGGCGATCAGGAACGCAGGTCCGCCCTCGCGGGCATTGCCGAAATGGAAGTCGAAGCCGGTGACGACGTGGCCGGCGTACAGCCACTCCACCAGCACCTGCTGGACGAAGTCCGCCGCCGACATCTGCGAGAACTGCCGGTTGAAGGGATATTCGATGACCGCGGCAAAGCCCATGCCTTCCAGGATGCGCGCCTTCAGCGGCGCCGGCGTGATACGGAAGACCGGCTGGTCGGGGCGGAAGACGGTGCGCGGATGCGGCTCGAAGGTCAGAAGCAGCGCCGGCATGCCGCGCTCGGCGGCGATATCCAGGGCGCGCTGCAATACGGACTGATGCCCGCGATGCACGCCGTCGAAATTGCCGATCGCCACCACGCCGCCGCGCAGATGCCCCGGCAGCGGCTCCTTCGTCTCGTTGCGATGGAATACGGTCATGGCCTTCGTCCGTCCAGTTATCGCAGGCGCGGCATCCACCACTTCGGCGAAGCCTGCTCGCGCGCCAGGAACGCCTCGAGCTTCGCCTCGTCCGTCCTGCCGTCCGCGACATACTCCTGCGCATGGATACCGCCGGAGATATAGAGGACGTCAAGCCCGAAGGCTTCGGCGCCGCGGACATCGGTCGGCATGCCGTCGCCGATCGCGATCACGCGCGACAGGTCGAACGCGCCGCGCACCTCGCGCGCCTCCTCGATCGTCTTTTCGTAGATCGGGCGGTGCGGCTTGCCGGCGATCAGCGACGTGCCGCCCAGTTCGCCATAGAGTTTTGCCAATGCGCCCGCGCAGGGGATCAGACGGTGCCCGCGCTCGACCACGAGGTCCGGGTTGGCACAGATGAAGGCAAGGTGGCGGGCGGCGAGCTTTTCCAGCTCCGCCCGGTAATCCTCGGCCGTTTCCTGCTCGTCATCGCGGAAACCGGCACAGACGACGATACCGGCCTCTTCCGCGGAGACCACCTCGACACCGAGACCGTCGAGCAGCGGGTGATCCTTCTCCGCCCCGATGAAATAGATCTTTTCCGGCCCGGACGAGATCAGTGCCCGGGTGACATCACCCGAGGTGACGATGCGGTCATAGGCTTCGTCGCGTACGCCGAGGCCGCGGATCTGCACCTTAACGCCCGGATAGGGGCGCGGCGAATTGGTGATCAGCACGACCGTGAGGCCGGCGGCCCGGGCCGCGGCCAAGGCCTCGGAGGCGCCCGCGAAGGCTTCGACGCCGTTGTGCAGCACCCCCCATACGTCGCACAGCACGACATCGTACCGGTCGGTGATTTCGCTGAAAGTGTCGATGCGCTTGGCCATGCTGATATTCCGATGCTTTTCAGAGCCCGGCTGACATCGCAAAGCCGGACAGAGAAAACAAGGGCCTTGGCCGAATTTTGCCGGGCCGTGGCCTAAATGACAGCGGTGAGCGCAAAGCCGGCAACAGCACAGACAAGGAGCGTATAGACAATGCCGAGCCCGAGGCGGAACAGCATGAACGCCGCGGCTACCGTCAGCAGCAACGCCCACACGTCAATTGACGACGGGTCGGGCCAGGCCATCGAGACCGGGCCGGCTTTGAGCGTGCCGACGTGCCGGAACAGCACGTGGAGGCCGAACCAGATCGCGAGATTCAGGATGACGCCGACCACGGCGGCCGAGATCGCGGCGAGCGCGCCCGAGAGGGCCGTATTCGCCCGCAGGCGTTCTACATGGGGAGCGCCGAGGAATATCCAGAGGAAGCAGGGGACGAACGTGACCCACGTCGTCAGGAACGCCCCGAGCAGGCCGGCAACGAGGGGATCGAGGCCACCGGTATCCCGAAAGGCTGCAAGGAAGCCGACGAAGGAGAGTACGAGGACCAGCGGTCCCGGCGTCGTCTCGGCCAGCGCCAGGCCGTCCAGCATCTCGCCGGGCTTCAGCCATTGATAGCTATCGACGGCCTGCTGGGCGACATAGGCCAGCACGGCATAGGCGCCGCCGAATGTCACCACCGCCATCTTGGAGAAGAAGACGCCGATCGCGGCGAAAGCGCCGGGGCCTGAGGGAAGCAGCGGCAGAAGTGCGAAGGGTGCTGCCCAGAGCAGGGCGCCGACAATGATTATACCGAGCGATGCCCCGAGGCTACGCCGCCTGTCAGCAAACGCGTCTCCGATCACAGAGGGCTTGTCTGGCGCATGCGCCCTGTGGCCGGCCGGCGGTTGCAGGAGGTCTGGGGACGACTGCGCGGCAAGGTAGCCGGCGATGCCCGCGACAGCGATAACCAACGGAAACGGCAGTGCCAGAAAGAAGAGGCAGACGAAGGCGAGCGCTGCCAGAAGGCGCGCGAACGGCGTCTTCAGCGCGCGGCCTGCAACCCGGAGCAGCGCCTCGAGGACGATGGCCAGCACCGCAGCCTTCAGGCCGAAGAAGAGATTTGGCAGCCAGTCGGTGCGCTGGAAAAGCGCGTAGGCCGCCGACAGCGCACATATGACGAGAAAACCCGGCAGCACGAACAGCGTTCCCGCGACGATGCCGCCGCGCGTGCCGTGCAGGAGCCAGCCGATATAGGTCGCCAGTTGCTGGGCCTCGGGCCCTGGCAGCAGCATGCAGTAATTCAGCGCATGCAGAAACCGGCTCTCCGAGATCCACCGCCGATCTTCGACCAGTTCCTTGTGCATCAGCGCGATCTGGCCGGCCGGACCGCCGAAGCTCAGGAGACCGATGCGGATCCAGACGCCGAGCGCCTCGCGAAAGGACGGATGCGGCGGCGCCGAAACTTCGGCGCCGCCGGAAAGCGCGGGCTTATCCACGGTCGTCCCTCTTGCGCGGCGTGTGCGAGACCCAGTCGTGCTTTTCGTCGGTGGCATCGCGCGCCCAACGGTAGAGCGCATCATAGACGAGCATGCCCACCTCGAGTTGTTCGAGGTCATCGGCATACGTGCGTGACAGGCCGAGCGAGATCGCAAGCAGACCCGCCGCCTGCGGCGCGAGATCGGGCCGGTTGGTGTCTGCACCACGCACGATCCTGGCAACGTGCTTCAGCGCAGGAAATTCCAGTCCGAATTCATCCACCATCAAGTCGAAACTGCACAGTTCGCCGCGATGGCTCCAGAACACGCCCTCCACATCGAAGGGGGTTGCGGCGAACCGCTCGGCTACCGCCCCCACTTCCGAAGGCGCGACGAAGAGAAATCTTGCCGCGGGATCGACGAACCGCCGGATCAGCCAGGGGCAGGCGATCCGGTCGATCTTCGGACGCGAACGCGTGACCCAGAGCGTGCCGCCGATCGCTCGTTCTTGCGGCAGGCTCTTGACGGGAACGAGCGGCAGGGAAGCCTCCTGCCATGCGGCAAAGCCGCCTTCGAGGATTTCGGCCTGCGCACCGGCTAGACGCAGGAAGGCGGCAACGCCTTCGCTGAGCTTCAGCCCCCGTTGGCAGGTTACGACCACGCAACGATCGCGATAGGCCGCGGCCCAGGCCTCGACATCGGCGTGACCTTTGCGGATTGACGATGGCAACAGGGAGGGCGCGGCGGCGAAATCATCGTCGTCGCGCACATCGATGATAACAGGCGCTTTCGGCGTACCGATCAGTCGCGCGAGTTTGTCGGGAGATATTGCGTTATAGGAGGCCATGATACGTCCCTCTGTGGATATTAAAGGACGCGAAGTTCGGCATGGCGCCTCGTGGGGCATTCGCAAACCCCATGCCACTGTTAAACATAATCCCACCAATCTAGTCAATCGATCGGGGTGACCAACTTTTTTGAGAGCCAATTCTTGACTCCATCCGGACCCAAGCCTATCTCGAAGCCGCTAGCACTCAATAACAGCGAGTGCTAACACCCATCCAACGGGTCGGCTCCCGATCCGGAAATGTCATTTGATCGAGGGATTAGACAATGGCAAGCACCAACTTCCGTCCGCTCCACGACCGCGTCGTCGTACGTCGCGTCGAGTCCGAGGAAAAGACCAAGGGCGGCATCATCATTCCGGACACCGCCAAGGAAAAGCCGCAGGAAGGCGAGATCGTCGCCGTCGGCTCCGGCGCCCGTGACGAAAGCGGCAAGATCGTCGCTCTCGACGTCAAGGTTGGCGACCGCGTCCTCTTCGGCAAGTGGTCGGGCACCGAAGTCAAGCTCAACGGCGAAGACCTTCTGATCATGAAGGAAGCCGACATCATGGGCATCATCGGCTGATCCGGCCGATACCTTCTTTTCCGATTTATCGCTGACACCCCTCTTCAGGAGTTCAAGAAATGGCAGCCAAAGAAGTAAAGTTCGGCCGCACCGCGCGCGAAAAGATGCTGCGTGGCGTCGACATCCTCGCTGACGCAGTGAAGGTCACCCTCGGTCCGAAGGGCCGCAACGTCGTCATCGACAAGTCCTTCGGCGCACCGCGCATCACCAAGGACGGCGTATCGGTCGCCAAGGAAATCGAACTGGAAGACAAGTTCGAGAACATGGGCGCCCAGATGGTCCGCGAAGTCGCTTCGAAGACCAACGATGTCGCCGGTGACGGCACCACCACCGCAACCGTTCTGGCCCAGGCGATCGTTCGCGAAGGCAACAAGGCTGTTGCAGCCGGCATGAACCCGATGGACCTGAAGCGCGGCATCGACCTCGCCGTCAAGGAAGTCGTCAAGGATCTCCAGGCCAAGGCCAAGAAGATCTCCACTTCGGAAGAAGTTGCGCAGGTCGGCACGATCTCGGCAAACGGCGACAAGCAGGTCGGCCTCGACATTGCCGAAGCCATGCAGAAGGTCGGCAACGAAGGCGTCATCACGGTTGAAGAAGCCAAGACCGCCGAAACCGAACTCGAAGTCGTCGAAGGCATGCAGTTCGACCGCGGCTACCTGTCGCCCTACTTCGTCACCAACCCGGAAAAGATGGTCGCCGACCTGGAAGACGCTTTCATTCTCCTGCACGAGAAGAAGCTCTCCAACCTCCAGGCGATGCTCCCGGTTCTCGAAGCCGTCGTCCAGACCGGCAAGCCGCTGGTCATCATCGCTGAAGACGTCGAAGGCGAAGCTCTTGCAACGCTCGTCGTCAACAAGCTGCGTGGCGGCCTCAAGATCGCTGCCGTCAAGGCTCCGGGCTTCGGCGACCGCCGCAAGGCCATGCTCGAAGACATCGCCATCCTGACGGGCGGCACCGTGATCTCCGAAGACCTCGGCATCAAGCTCGAAAACGTCACCCTCGACATGCTCGGCCGTGCCAAGAAGGTCTCCATCTCCAAGGAGAACACCACGATCGTCGACGGCGCAGGCCAGAAGAGCGAGATCGAAGGCCGCGTTGCCCAGATCAAGGCCCAGATCGAGGAAACCACCTCCGACTACGACCGCGAGAAGCTCCAGGAACGCCTGGCCAAGCTCGCTGGCGGCGTTGCCGTCATCCGCGTCGGCGGCTCGACGGAAGTCGAAGTGAAGGAAAAGAAGGACCGCATCGACGACGCGCTGAACGCGACGCGCGCTGCCGTTCAGGAAGGCATCGTACCGGGCGGCGGCGTCGCTCTGCTGCGCGCTTCCTCCCAGCTTTCGGTCAAGGGCGAGAATGCCGACCAGGACGCCGGCATCAACATCGTTCGTCGCGCCCTGCAGGCTCCGGCCCGCCAGATCGCCGAGAACGCAGGTGACGAAGCTTCGATCGTCGTCGGCAAGATCCTCGAGCAGAATGGCGACAACTACGGCTACAACGCCCAGACCGGCGAGTATGGCGACATGATCGCCATGGGCATCGTCGACCCGGTCAAGGTCGTTCGCACCGCGCTTCAGGACGCAGCCTCGGTTGCCGGCCTGCTCGTCACCACCGAAGCCATGATCGCCGAGCTGCCGAAGAAGGACGCTCCGGCAATGCCGGGCGGCATGGGCGGCATGGGCATGGACGGCATGATGTAATTAGACGAAAGTCTAGTCTGCATGCGGATCGGGCGGCCTTCGGGCCGCCCTTTCTGTTTTTGCGTCCGTCATTCGACGCGAAATTACTCAAACCATTAGATTTTTTTGCCGATGGCCCATTGCCGGTTGCAATCAAGCCGGTATAGAAGCTGCAGCGAAGCTGGACTGACGCTGGGGGCATTCCGACGGCACGAGCGGCGACGTCGTTTTGACGTCCAAAGATCTGCATGTCCTTTCCCATCAGCAAAAGCACATCATTCCGGACGTCGGCACGAGACGAAACCAGGTTCGTTGGCATTTGCGAGCGAACAAAAAAACATGTTGGCGCAGACGTCGATCGAGTTTGGCTAGACCGGGAAGCCGCACCTTCCCGGTCAGGCTTTTGGGGGGCGAGGAATGCCGATAGCGGCGCACCTGAACGGGGCGCGCGATATCGGCGACCAGCTGGGGTTCAACGTGTTCAAAATTGCCAAGACTGCCTTCGTTACACCGCTGGTAACGGGAACCGTCGCGTTCGATTCACCCGACAACGATCTCTTGACGCAGTACTGCGCGATCGAGCGCTGGACGGGCGACCTGTCCAACGGGCTTTTTCAGCTCGGCGAGCGGGCGGCGCGCATGCACCGGCTCGAGCAGCGCAGTTGCGGCCTGCTCAATCTCGTTCGCTGTTATACCCCGCAGGATCGCAACCATGTGCTGGAGCTCTTCGAGCAGGCAGCCACGGTTTCCTCCTCCTTCTGCTTCTCCACCACGATCGAGATCGACGGCATCCGGCGCCAGCCGGTTCTGTGCGTCGGGGAATCGACGGGGCTGGAGCACCGATATGCAGGCGCGATCATCGGTGTCTTCATCTTTCCCCGCTTCCAGGTGGAAAATGGGCACGGGATCTCACCGGCACAGTAGCACCTTGTCGCCGCTCCCGGCCGTGACGTAGTGCCAGTCCGGAAGCGGCGAATTCCGCCCGTTAGGCGGCATCCTTCCGCGAAGCACCTTCTCCCACCGGGCCGGGGCGGCCCAGGAAATAGCCCTGCGCCTCGTTGCAGCCTTCCAGCAGCAGGATGTCGAGCTGCTCCCTCGTTTCGACGCCCTCCGCCAACACCGGCACCGAGAGCGTCTGACCGAGGGCCACGATCGCGCGCAAGATCGCCTTTGCCTGTGCGCTCTGCTCCACCTCGCTCATGAAACTGCGGTCGAGCTTGATCTTGTCGAAGGGGAACGAGCGTAGCGTTTCCAGCGACGAATAGCCGGTGCCGAAATCGTCGATGGCGATGGTGACGCCGAGCGCCTTGATCTGGCGGAGGGCGCGCAACGCGCGCTCCTTGTCGCCGATGATCGTCGATTCGGTGATCTCCAGCTCCAGCCGCCTCGGATCCAGACCGGTCTCCTGGAGCACGCGGCCGACCAGGCCGGCCACATCCGCATTGGTCAGTTGCACCGGCGAAAGGTTGACTGCGATCCGGTGCTGCTCCTTCCAGCTCGCCGCCTCGCGGCAGGCTTCGCGCAGAACCCATTCGCCGATCGGAAGGATCGCACCGCATTCTTCGGCGATCGGGATGAATTCCGCCGGCGATACCATGCCCCGTTCCGGATGCCGCCAGCGGAGAAGCACCTCCAGGCCGGTGACGGAGCCGCTGTCGACGGCCTTCTGGACCTGATAGTGCAGGTAAAATTCGTTACGCTCCACGGCCAGCCACAGGTCCTTGGCGATGGCCCGGCGATCGCGGGCGACTTCGTCCATGGACACTTCGTAGTAGCAGACCGTCTGCGTCAGCGCGTCCTTTGCGCGATACATCGCCAGATCGGCGTTGTTCAGCAGCGCCTCGGGATTGTCCGCGTCCTGCGGGTAGATCGCGACACCGAGGCTGGCTCCCGGCTTCAGTTCGTATCCGTCGATCACCACCTCAGACTGGAGGCAACGCTCCAGCCGCTGAATGAAGCCGTTGAGATCGGCGATATCGTCGTACCGCTTGCAGGCGGCGAATTCGTCTCCGCCGAAGCGCGCGACGTTTTCGTCCGGTCCGAGGCAGGCGCGCATGCGATCCGCCAGCGTGACCAGCACCTGGTCGCCGGCCGCATGTCCGCGCGTGTCGTTGATTTCCTTGAATCGGTCCAGGTCTATGCCGATCGTCGCGACCTTTCCGTCCGAACGTCCGGCATGCTCGATGGCCGCCGCCAGCATGTCGTTGAAATGCGCGCGGTTCGGCAATCCCGTCAGGCCGTCATGCCGGGCCATGTGGGCGATCTGTTCCTCGTTGCGCAGGCGCTCGGAAATGTCCTCGAAGGTCGCGACCCAGCCGCCGTTCGGCAAGGTGCGATACTTGACCTGAACCGACATTCCGCCCGGAAGCATCTCCACGATCGCGCCGCCGCCCTCGCGGATGATCTTCCGGTGCCGGGCGTAGAACTCGGGCGCCTTCAGAAGCCAGACCTCGGGCAGTTCGCAGGCTGCGGCGAACGCACCGTCGACTAGCTCACGGAAGCTGAGGCCGACATTCATGCGGCCCGGCAGGTTCAGGAGTTCGGCACAGCGATAATTGGACAGGACCAGCCGCTCGTCACTGTCGAACAGGCACAGACCCTGCGACATGTTCTCCAGGGCCAGATCGAGATTCCGGCTGACCTCGGCGATGCGATCGGCGTCGGCCTTCTCCTTCGTCACGTCCTTGGTGATCTTGGCGAAGCCGACGAGCGTTCCGTCCTCCTCGTGGATGGCATCGATGATCACGTTGGCCCAGAAGCGCGATCCGTCCTTGCGATAACGCCAGCCTTCGGCCTCGTGTTTTCCGTGCTGGCGGGCATTCTCCAGGGCAACGTCAGGCGCGCCGGCCTTGCGGTCTTCCTCACCGTAGAACTGCGAAAAATGCCGACCGACGATCTCGTGGGCCTTGTAGCCCTTGTTCCGTTCGGCGCCGGCATTCCAGTTGGAAACCACGCCCTTGGGATCGAGCATGTAGATGGCGTAGTCCGAGACGCCCTGAACAAGCATCGCGAACTGCCGCATGCTTTCGGTGGCGGCGGATTCGGCCTTTCTTGCAAAAACGGTCGCGATCAGCCCGACCGACAGGAGAGAGAGGGCAACGAGCGCCATCAGCAATGCCATCAGGCCCGGCGAGAGGATTGCTGTGTCGTCCACCGCCATCGGCCCAGGCACGAGTGTCACCGATGCCATGCCCACGAAATGCAGCGAGACCACGCCGAGCGTCATCAGAAGGCCGGCACCGAGGCGAGCGGCAGCACCCGCATGGCGCTCCAATTGCGCAAACGAAGCGCCGCAGAACAGGGCGCCTGCAACTAGCGAAGCGGCTATCAGGACCGGATCCCATTTGATGTCTCCCGGCAACTCCAGCGCAGCCATGCCCAGATAGTGCATCGCGCTAATACCTGCCGCGACGACGATGCCCCCCGCGACCGCGGCAGTGCTTCCGGAGAGATAGGTGGCCAGAGCCGCCCCGAGCCCGGTCAACGCGATCGCGATTAGAAGCGACACCAGGGTCAGTTCCATGCCGTAGCCGACGACCACGCCGGGGTCATAACCCAGGATTGCGATGAAATGCGTCGTCCAAATGCCGAAGCCGCTGGCCACGCCGGCGACGCAAAGCCACAGCGCGCGACCGTTCCCCTCGGCGGATCTGGCGCGCTGGATCAGCGAAACGGCGGTGTAGCAGGAGAGAAAACAGACGAGAGCAGCAAGAAGAACCAGCCGCAGATCATGTTCCACGGCCAGGCAGGTAACGATGCGCAACATGTGAAGTCCGTTCGAGTGCGATTTTACCGCACTCAGCCGGAGAAAGCTGAAGAATGCATGAACTGGCGGCCTGCCGGTGCCCCGTCGTTCTGAGGCAACGTGAAGATACTTAATATACCTGAAACAGGCCCTCCGGTTTCCGGAGCAGGGCGGCTTTATAGCGTCAGCGTCTTGAGGTCCGTCGCAGGATCTTCCAGCGCCGCCCGCTCTGGCGTTCGTCCCTGCTCCAGGAGCTTCTTGCCCACCACATAGGCCTTGGCGTCGTTCACCGCGTCGACGGCGATGAACCGCCCCTGGCGGAAATACCATACGGAGACGCTGCCTTCGCGCTGGCCGGGCCGCACGAGAGTGTCGTCGTAGCCCATGCAGAAGCCGGCGATCTGGAGCTTCACGTCATACTGGTCCGACCAGAACCATGGTTTTGGCACGTAAGGCTCGGTTCCACCGGCGATCACGGCGGCGGCAGCCTCGGCCTGATCCACCGCGTTCTGGACCGACTCCAGCCGCACCTGGCTCCCCTCGAACGGCAGCACCGCGCAATCACCCATGGCAAAGATCGACGAATCGGAGGTGCGCGCATGTTCATCGACGACGATGCCGTTTGCGACCTCCAGGCCGGCCTCGCGGGCGAGCCGATCGTTCGGCGCGACGCCGATGCCGACGATCACGATATCGGCCGGCAGGACGAACCCGTCGGAAAGCTCGGCGCCCGTCACCCGGCCATCCTCGCCGATCAGCCGGACGAGGCCGGTCTTCTCGCGAATGTCGACGCCGCGGGCGATGTGGATCGCCTTGAGGATCGTGGCAGTCGCAGGCGAGGCGACGCGCTGGAGGATGCGGTCGGCCATTTCGATGACCGTGACCTCGAGCCCCCTGCCGCGGGCGACCGCGGCCGCCTCCAGCCCGATATAGCCGCCGCCGACGATCAGCGCCCGGCGCCCTTCCGACATCTCGATGCCGAGCCGGTCGGCGTCCAGATAGTCGCGAACGGTGTAGACACCGTCGAGGTCGCCGCCGATTTCGGCCGGCAGGCGGCGGGGAGCCGCGCCGGTGGCAAAGGCGAGCGTGTCATAGGAAAGCATCGAACCATCGCCGAGCGTGACGGTCTTGGCAGCCCTGTCGACGGAGGTGACCTCGGAGGAAAGCCGCAGGTCGACATCGTGTTCCGGGTACCAGCTTTCGGGCCGGAAATGCAGGCGGCCGAGATCGGCCTCGCCGAGCAGATATTTCTTCGACAGTGGCGGGCGCTGGTAAGGCGGGCTCGCCTCGGCGCCGACGATGGTGATCGGCCGCGCATCCTTCAGCGCCCTGAGCTTTGCAACCAGGGCAAATGCGGCCTGGCCGCCGCCGACGACTACCAATCTTCCCGTCACGATGATGTTCCTGCCCTCGATGCTTTTGCACAAAGAGGTAGCGCGCCCGGACGGCCCGCGTCAACGCGGATGCGCGCCGTCCGGGCGCTTCACTGCGTCACTCCTTGGCGGGAACGTCGAGCCCTTTCTGCGAAGCAGGGCGCGCCATGCAACGATCCAGCCACCCCATCACGGCCGGAAAATCGCCGTAACCGAGCACGTCGCGGCCGCCATAGAAGATGTCCGCGCCGCGCACCCAGGGAAACAGCGCGATGTCGGCGACCGTATAGGTCTCGCCCATGATCCACTGCCGGCCCTGCAGCCGCCCTTCCAGCACGCCGAGCAGGCGCTTTGATTCATCGCGGTAGCGCTCCATCGGATAGGAATTGTTGGCGACCTTGTCGGCGGCGAACTTGTAGAAATGGCCGAACTGACCGAACATCGGGCCGACCCCGCCCATCTGGAACATCAGCCAGCAAAGCGTTTCGTATTTTCCGGCCGGGTCTGAAGGCACAAGCTTTCCGGTCTTTTCAGCCAGATACCAGAGGATCGCGCCCGATTCGAACAGGCCGATCGGCTTGCCGTCCGGGCCGTGCGGATCGATCAGGGCCGGAATCCGGCCGTTCGGATTGAGGGAGACGAATTCAGGCGACTTCTGCTCGTTGCCCCCGAAATCCACCCGATGCGGCTCGTAGGCGAGACCCAGTTCCTCCAGCGCGATCGATACCTTCACGCCGTTCGGCGTCGGCAGGGAATAGAGCTGAATGATATCGGGATTTTTGGCGGGCCATTTCTGGGTGATCGGGAAGGCGGACAGATCGGTCACGGGCTGCTCCTGGAAATTGCGGTGCAGCATAGATAGGACGCCGGCGGCCGTGGGGAAAGGGGCAAGTGGTGGCGTGGCAAGTTGCGGGCCGAAGAGGGTGCGCTGCGGCGGCTCGATCGCATCCAGCGCGATTTCCTTCTCCTCCGTCACACCGGCCCCGAGCCGGTGTCCAGCGGCGCCGCGTCTGCGGCGGGGGAAATGCTCTTTTCGCGCAAGGACTTGCGCGGCTGGACGCCGGATCGGGTCCGGCGTGACGGAACCGGATGAGTGCGCGGCCGTCCTGCAGCCAGGCCGGAGGCCTCAGAGCGCGCCGCGCACCGCTGCGACGATCTCGGCCACCACCGGATCGCTGTCGTGGCTCTCCTTGCGCGCCCGCACCAGGCAGGCCTCGGACTTCAGGATCACCCCGTCCGAGAGGATCTTCAGGTGGTTGGCCCGCAGCGTCGAGCCGGTCGAGGTAATGTCGACGATGATGTCGGCCGAGCCGGAGGCGGGCGCGCCCTCCGTCGCCCCCAGGCTCTCGACGATGCGGTAGAGCTGGATGCCGTGATTGCCGGAGAAGAACTGCTGCGTCAGGCGCCAGTACTTGGTGGCGATCGTCAACCTGCGACCGTGGCGGGCGCGAAAGTCCGCGGCCACGTCTCCGAGGTCGGCCATCGTCTCGACGTCGAGCCAGATCTCCGGCACGGCGACCACGACATCGGCGTGGCCGAAGCCGAGGCGGGCGCAGAACTCGACGCGCTCATCGGCCCGGGCCAGCCCTTCGCGCACCAGATCCTCGCCGGTGACGCCGAAATCGACGGTGCCGTTGCCGATCTCGCGCGAAATCTCGGAAGCCGAGAGGAAAGCGATCTCGATGTCGTCGCGCCCTTCGACGCGGCCGCGGTAGGAGCGGTCGTTGCCAACGGAGGTAATGCGGTAGCCGGCGCGTTCGAGGATCGCCGAGGCGTCCTCCTTCATGCGGCCCTTGGAGGGAAGCGCGATGGTGACGGTCATGCGCGCGCACCTTCTTCGATTGCGTGTTCGATGCGGTCGAGCCACAGGGAAAAGCCGACGGCGGGGATATCGTCGGCGGCCCCCAGCAGCGACATCATGCGGTCGAAGCGGCCGCCGCCGGCGAGCACGCGATGGTCGCCGCGCATGGTGATCTCGAAGACGAGCCCGGTGTAGTAGTCGAGCGGACGGCCGAAGGCGGCCCGCCAGGTGATGTCGGAGAGCTTGACGCCGGCATTGGCAAAGGCGGCCACGCGCGCATCGAAGGCCTTAACTGCGGCGTCAAGCGGCAGGCCGGTGCTCGCCGCAAAGTCGTCGAGAACGCCCGGCGCGTAGCGCAGGCTGACGTTGAGCGACAGGAACTCGCGCAGGATGTCGAGCTTTGCGGCATCGAGCGAGGCTCCCGCCAGCGCCAGCTTGTCCTTCAGGCGGCGGGCGATGTCCTTCGGCGCGCGGCTGGCATTGGTCAGGTAGCCGGTCGCCTGCATCACGCCGTCGATGTGGGCGACAAGCGCCTCGTCGTCGCCGGTCTCCACGAGCGCCTCGATCTCGGGGCTGAGGCCCGTGACATGCTCGGGGCTGGCGAGCCGCAGCATCAGCGCCTCGAGCTGCGACTGCTCGCCGAAGGCGCGCACCAGCCGCTTCTGCCACCCGGCCGGCAGGCCGAGGGCGGCCACGACCGCCTCGAAGACAGCCTGATCGCCCATCGTCACCGTCAGCGGTCGCCCCGGCAGCAGCGTCGTGAGAACGGACATGGCGTCGGCGACGGCCCGCGCATCGGCGAGCGCGAAGTCGCGCGTGCCCAGATCCTCGATGCCCGCCTGATAGAATTCGCTGCCACCCTCGCGGCGCTGGCGGAAGACCTCGCCCAGATAGGCATAGCGCTTCGGCGTTCCGGTCGCCGTCTCGATGTGGCGCAAGCAGACGGGAATGGTGAATTCCGGCCGCAGGCACAGGCTCTCGCCGGTCTCGCTCTGGGTCAGGAAGATGCGGCGGCGCAGGTCCTCGCCGGCGATATCGAGAAACGGCTCGGCCGGCTGGATGACCGGCGTGTCGACGCGCTCGGTATCGAGGCTCTCGAAAGCGGCCAGAAGATCGGGCGCGAAGGCCGGGAGATTGATCAGCGGCATGGGATGGCCTCATTCGAGGCCGTCACCGCCACCTCGCCCCTCATCCCCCTGCCGGCACCTTCTCCCCGCGGGCAGGAAGAAGGACGGACGCCGCGCCTTCCCCGGTTCCCTCTCCCCGCCTGCGGGGAGAGGGCTAGGGTGAGGGGCAGCCTTGGTATTTGGACGCAAGCGGCAGCCATCGCCATCAGCCCCTGCCCGCCCGCTTGCGGTCGTCGGCCTGGTGAGCGAGGATCTCGCGCACGCGCTGGATCATGTCCTCTTCGGAAACGACGACCTGCGCCACCCGCGCCTCGCGCCAGGTGACGTTGTCCTCGATCTCGCCTGCAAGGCGCTTGCCCTCGATCAGGTCCTTGATCTGCACGACGCCGAGCGCACGCTCGTCGCCGCCCTGGATGATCGCGATCGGGCAGTTGCGGCGGTCGGCATATTTCAGCTGGTTGCCGAACTTCTTCCAGTTGCCCTGGTACATTTCGGCGCGGATGCCGGCTGAGCGCAGTGCCTGGGTGAAGCGCTGGTAGCGGCCCATGCTGTCTGTGTCGCCATCCATGACGGTGACGAGGACGGGGGCGACAACCTCGTCCTGTCCGAGTTTGCCGAGGTTCTTCAAAGCCGTCATCAGGCGCGAGACGCCGATGGAGAAGCCGGTAGCCGGCACCGGCTGGCCCATGAAGCGCGAGACGAGCCCGTCATAGCGACCACCGCCGCCGACCGAGCCAAACACGACCTTCTCGCCCTTCTCGTTGGTGACGGCAAACTGCAGCTCCGCCTCGAAGACGGGGCCGGTGTAGTATTCGAGGCCGCGGACGACGGAGGGGTCGATCTTGATGCGATCGCTGTCGTAGCCGGCGGAGGTGACCAGATGGCCGATCTGGTTCAGTTCATCGACGCCTTCCGCGCCCCGTCCAGTCCCGGCGACGAGCTCGGCGAGCTGGGCGGCACTTTCGGCATAGTCCTTGATGCCGACGAAGAAGAGGACCTTTTCGATTTGGTCGGCGCCGAGGCCTGCTCCCTTGGTAAAGTCACCGCTCTCGTCCTTGCGACCTTCGCCAAGCAGAAGCCGCACGCCCTCGGGGCCGAACTTGTCAAGCTTGTCGATGGCGCGCAGAACCGTGAGGCGCCGCCCGGCATTCTCCTCGCCGCCAAGCCCGATCGCTTCCATGACGCCGTCGAGCACCTTGCGGTTGTTAACCCGGATCACGTAGTCGCCGCGCCTGATGCCCAGCGCCTCCATCGTGTCGGCCATCATCATGCACATCTCGGCATCCGCCTGGACGCCGGCAGCACCCACCGTATCGGCGTCGAACTGCATGAACTGGCGGAAACGGCCGGGGCCCGGCTTCTCGTTGCGGAAGACGTAGCCGGCGCGGTAGGTGCGGTAGGGAAGCTGGATTTCCTGGAAATTTTCGGCCACGTGGCGGGCGAGCGGCGCGGTCAGGTCATAGCGCAGGCTCATCCACTGGTCGTCGTCGTCCTGCAGCGAAAACACGCCCTCGTTCGGGCGGTCGGCGTCGGGCAGGAACTTGCCAAGCGCGTCGGTATATTCGAACAGCGGCGTTTCGACCGGGTCGAAACCGTAGCGCTCGTAGACCTCGCGGATCTTCGCGGTCATCTCGTCCACGGCGCGGATGTCGGCAGCCGTGCGGTCGACGAAGCCGCGCGGCAGGCGGGCCTTCAGTTTCTGCGGTTTCTTCTGCTTTTCGCTCATCGGGACGCCCGGAATTTCTGAGAATACATTCGGGTCGCTTCCCTAGCGGATTGGGCCCGACGCGGCAAGGGCGGCGGCCGGTTCGCCGCTCGGAAACGGCCGGGCGCCAAAAATGGCGCAGAGGGCTTTTCCTCGCCCCCGAGCCGTCCTAGATCTTGGACATGAGACGGCTCCTGCTTATCCTCGCGTTCATCGCGGCTGCGCTCTCCGGCTGGACGCCGGTGATGGCCGCGTCGCTGCATGTCGCGACCATGGTGAGCGAGCACGCGCCTCACGACACGGCCAGCGACCGGGCGGCACATTCCGAGCATACCGGTCATGCCGATCGCGAGAGCAAGAAACATGGCGGCGTTCATCCGCTTCTCTGCTCGGCCTGCTTTGCCGTCATCAGCGAAATCGACAGCGTCCGCCCGGCCATACAGCATGAAAGCCGCCGGTTTGGGTCCGGTTCGCCGCTGATCGGCGACGAGATCATGCCGCCGGTACCCCCGCCCCGCGCCCTTCCCCTCTGAAGACGTCACCCCTGCGGAGCGCTCTTTCCGCAGACCGGATACACTGGAATTCAGATAGGACATCACATGAACATCAGACTCTTGGCGCGGGGCGCGGCCCTTGCGCTCCTTTTCGCCATGCCCGCCCTCGCACAGGAACAGTCAAACGGCATGGACCATTCCGGCCATCAGACGATGGACATGGGCGCACCGAAAAGCGATCAGGGACCGGCGAGCCAGGCCTTCGCGCAGGCGAACGCCAGGATGCACGCCGGCATGGATTTCGCGTTCAGCGGCAATGCGGACGTGGATTTCGTGCGCGGGATGATCGCCCATCACCAGGGCGCGATCGACATGGCGCGGGTCGAGCTGGAATACGGAAAGGATCCCGCCATACGCAAGCTCGCCGAAGAGGTGATCCGGGCACAGCAGGGTGAAATCGAAATGATGAAGACCTGGCTGGAGCAGAACGCCAAGTAAAGCGGAAAAGGAACGGGCCCGGCCAACAGGACCGGGCCCGTTCACCTTTGGTCCGCCGATTATTTTCCCGGGTTCGCTTCGATCGTGCTCGATGCCTCGACAAGCGAAGCCGCAATGACCTTGGCGAGCGTCATGCTGTGCAGTCTGATTTCGATATTGTTGCCGTCGCGCGCGGAACGGATGAGATTGAATCCCTCGCGCAACACTATTTCCTGAGCCTTGCTGCAGGCCCAAGCCTCGATTTCTTGGCCGCTATGCGTCATCGTTTCCCCGTTGGCTAAATCATTTAGCTCTGAACGGTGCACCCAGTCCAACGCAGTATTTCCCCCAGTTGAATCAGTCATCTGATCGCCCCGCAACCGGAACGATACATGATTCGTCAGAAAATACACCCGTCACCGCCGCGCCGGGCACGGCGGCGCAACCCTCGCGCAAGCTTCATTATCTCTGAAAAAGGGAATCGCTGCCGTGGACGCCCTCAATTGACGGCGACAGCGCTGAAGGAGCGGTCGAGATCCCGGCGCAGGCTGTCGACTTCCGGCTGGCAGAAACAGCCGGCAAGATGGTCGTTGACCAGCCCCATCGCCTGCATGAAGGCGTAGACCGTGGTTGGGCCGACGAAGGTCCAGCCGCGCTTCTTCAGATCCTTGGAGACGCGCTTGGAGGTCGGCGTGGTCGGATTGGCAATCAGCGTCTCGAAGTCCATCACCGCCGGCCGCTCCGCTGCAGGCGGTTCGTTGTTCCAGAAATAGCGCGCGATCGAGCCGAACTCTTCCCGCATTTCCTGGGCGCGGCGGGCATTGTTGATCGTGGAGACGATCTTGCCGCGATGGCGCACGATGCCTACGTCGGCGAGGCAGCGGGCAATGTCGTCATCGCCAAAGGCCGCCACCTTGTCATAGTCGAAGCCCGCGAAGGCTGCGCGAAAGTTCTCCCGCTTGCGCAGGATCGTCAGCCAGGACAGGCCGGACTGGAAACCCTCCAGGCAGATTTTCTCGAACAGGCGGAAGTCATCGGTGACGGGCCGCCCCCACTCCACGTCGTGATAGCGGCGATAATCCTCGAGGTTGCCATGCCATGCACAGCGCTCGCGCCCGTCGTCGCCCGCAATGATCCCTCGTACCGTCATGTCCCGCTCCATGCGTTTCCTTTTTGTTCCCGTTTACCACTCGTCAACCAGATTTGGAAAGGGGACAATAACCCTACCCGGAGGTTTCCGGCATCGGCGGCCTTCTCATGAAGAGGAATTTACCATTCGCTTCCCGCAGGGTGCGAGCATCGCAACCGAGGCGCCGTGAAGGCGCGCCTTGCTATCCGACATCCGCCGCTCCCCGCGGGCGGCCGTGTCGTCACGCCCGGCGAAAGGTTGAGAGTACGCCCGATGTTGAAAAAATCGCTTCTGATCGCTGCTTGCCTTGCGCTTGCGGCACCGGCCGCTGAGGCCAACGACCGCTATGCGACCCGCCCGCCCGTCGTGGTCAGCCCGGACCTGACCGCGCCCTGGGTGATGCAGTTGACCGGACAGGGCGTGCAGCCCGCCGTCACTTCGCGCAGGATCGTCAACCGCCAGCAGGCGCAGCAGCGCCGCATCATGCGCCAGCAGCCGGCGACGGCGCCGGCAGCGGGCGGCGTGCAACTGGCGGCCGTCACCGGTGCCCGGCCCGTACAGACGCAGCTCGACCCGATGTTCCTGCCGCAGATCGTCGACTACGACACGACGCACAGGCCGGGCACGATCGTCATCGACACGAACAACCGCTTCCTCTACCTGGTGATGGGCGACGGCAAGGCAAAGCGCTACGGCGTCGGCGTCGGCAAGCCGGGCTTCGAATGGGCCGGCACGCACAAGGTCACCGCCAAGCGCGAATGGCCGAGCTGGACGCCGCCAAAGGAAATGATCACCCGCGAAGCCGCCAAGGGCCATTACCTTCCGGCCTTCATGGAGGGCGGCCCGGAAAACCCGCTCGGCTCGCGGGCCATGTATCTCGGTTCGACGCTTTACCGCATCCACGGCACCAATGCGCCGTGGACGATCGGCTACGCGGTCTCTTCCGGCTGCATCCGCATGCGCAACGAGGACGTGATCGATCTCTACGAACGCGTCAATGTCGGGACGAAGGTGATCGTCATCTGACCGGCCCTTCATTCGCGCCCTTCTTCGGACGGCGGCCTCAGGCCGCCGTTTCAGTGTGCGCAGTGGGCAACACCCTTTTCCTTATTGCCGCCTCATTGCCTTCACATTGGCCCTCTATGGCGCCGACCGCTTGAATTGCCGGGAGAGTTCGCTAGCCTTCCCGTGAAATATATTGATCGGAGAGGGTAAAAACATGAGGAAACTCGTCCCCGTGCTGGTCGCGGGCGCTGTTACGCTTTGCGCCGTATTGCCGGCGGCAAACGCACACGCTTTCAACACAAGCCGGCCAGGCGCGCCCGACGCGACGACCGGTGACGTCGTGCAGGTGGCACAGCAGAAGCCTGTGCCGGCGAAGTACCATCGCCGCATGGTGCGGCTGACGACGGACGAACGTCCCGGCACCATCATCGTCGATACCAACAACAAGTTCCTGTACCTCGTGGAGAGCAAGAACCGCGCGATCCGCTACGGCATCGGCGTCGGCCGCGAGGGCTTCGGCTGGTCGGGCGTCGTCAAGGTCGGCCGCAAGGCCGAGTGGCCGGGGTGGACGCCGCCGCCGGAAATGGTCGTCCGCGAGCGCAAGAAGGGGCGGATCCTGCCGGCCTACATGGAGGGCGGCATCAACAATCCGCTCGGGGCGCGTGCGCTCTACCTCTACAACAAGAAAGGCCACGACACGGCGTTCCGCATCCACGGCACGAACGAGCCCTGGTCGATCGGCCTCAACATGTCGTCCGGCTGCATCCGCATGATGAACAAGGACGTCGAGCACCTCTACGCCCGCGCCAATGTCGGCGCCAAGGTGATCGTGGTCGGTCCCGGTGGCCGGGAAGGCAAGGTGAGCTTCGACGACCGCGGCGTGGACGTGCTGCGCACGCTGTTCGGCAGCCTTGGCGGATAAGTCTTCCGCGACTTCGTCGGATCAGATTGCGGGCGCTTCGGCGCCCGTTTTGCTTTCGAGCAGGGGATCGACGAGTCGAAAAGGCAGGTTTCCGATCGTCGTGAAGCATCCGGCGTCTTTCTCCACCTTCTCCCCGGTGGAGATAAGGGAGGGCGGCGGCCGGTCACCTCACCCCAAAAGCGCCGGCTTTTCCCCGCCATAGGCCCAGTCGAGAAGCTCGATCGTGTGGACGATCGGCACCTCGGTGCCGGTGGCGATCTGGGTGATGCAGCCGATGTTGCCGGTGGCGATCACATCGGGCTTGGTCGCCTCGAGGTTCCGGACCTTGCGGGCCTTCAGCTTCTGCGAAATTTCCGGCTGCAGGATGTTGTAGGTGCCGGCCGAGCCGCAGCACAGATGGCCTTCCGCCGGATCGCGCACGGTGAAGCCCGCGTTCTTCAGAAGCGTCTTCGGCAGCATGGTGATCTTCTGGCCGTGCTGCATGGAGCAGGCGGAGTGATAGGTGACGTTGACGCGCTTCATCTCCTGCTGCGGCAGGTCGAGGGTCGCAAGATATTCCGTCACGTCCTTGGCGAGTGCCGACACGCGCGCTGCCTTCTCCGCGTAGGCTGCATCGTGGCGCAGCATGAAGCCGTAATCCTTGATGGTCGTGCCGCAGCCCGAGGCGGTGATGATGATCGCGTCGAGACCGCCGTTGTCGACCTCGCGCAGCCACACGTCGACATTGCGGCGCGCGGCTTCCAGCGCCTGCGCCTCGCGGCCCATGTGATGGACGAGCGAGCCGCAGCAGACTTCGCCGGCAGGCGCCACGACCTCGACGCCGAGGCGCGTCAGGAGGCGGATCGTCGCCTCGTTGATCTCCGGCTTCAGCACCGGCTGGGCGCATCCCGACAGGATCGCCACCCGGCCGCGACGGGCGCCGGCTGCCATGTGCGTGCCGGGACGGGCGCTCGGCGAGGGCCGCGGAACCTTGCGCGGCGCCAGGTCCAGCATGGCGCCGAACGCCTCCAGCCCCTTCACCTTTTTCAGGAAGCCGGCCAGGGGTCGGCCAAGGGCTGCGGCGTGCAGGGCCATGCGGAAGCGCGCGGGATAGGGCAGAACGGCGGCAAGCACGTTGCGCGTCACGCGGTTCCAGAACGGCCGCCGATAGGTGTTTTCGATATGCATACGGGCATGATCGACGAGGTGCATGTAGTCGACGCCCGAAGGACAGGTGGTCGCGCAGGACAGGCACGACAGGCAGCGATCGATGTGGGTGACGACCTGCTCGTCCGCCGGACGGCCGTTCTCCAGCATGTCCTTGATCAGGTAAATGCGCCCGCGCGGGCTGTCGAGCTCGTTGCCGAGCGTGACATAAGTCGGACAGGTGGCGGTGCAGAACCCGCAATGGACGCATTTGCGCAGGATCTTTTCCGACGTTGCGACGTGCGGATCGGCAAGCTGCTCAGCGGTGAAATTGGTCTGCATCAGTACCGCGCCCCGGTCGCGACATTTCCGGCGAAGATCCCGGCCGGATCGAATTTTTCCTTGATCCGCGCATTCAGCGCCTCGATCGCCTCGCCTTGTGGCTGGGTGACCTGCGTCGCCGCCATCACGTCTGCTGCGGCGCGAAGCAGGGTGGCATGCCCTCCCCCCAGCGCCTTGATGTAGCGGCGAACGAGTTCCGCTTCTGGATCGGCCTCCATCCGCAGCCATACCAGGCCGCCCTGCCAGTCATAGAAGGCATCGACACCGGTTTCGAGCCGCAGGGCTGCGACCAGTTGGTGGCCCGCGGTCGGGGCGACGGATATGCGCCAGACCGGCCGCGCGGTGCCGTCGGCGAAAGCGTGGACGTCGCGGATCTCGCGCCAGAGCTGGGCGGTATCGGCGGGATCCAGCGTGCCGACCGGACCAAAGGAGGCCATCGCGGCCGTCAATTTCTCGGCCCTCACGGAAACGGAGGCGGAAAGCCCTTCCAGCCGAAGCACGGTGGCGGCACCATCGGCGAGCCGCCCGCCGAGGAAACGCCCGCGCACGCTTTCGGGCAGGTGCGCCGCTCCCGACACTTCCACCGACATCGACATGGCCGTCGCCATGGCGGCCGCCGCCTGTGCATCGTTGAGGTCCGAGACCACGACGGTGAGCGCGGTTTCAGGCACCGGCAGGAGGCGGAAGGTGACTTCCGTCATAAAGGCAAGCGTGCCGAACGAACCCGCCATAAGCTTGGCAAGGTCCAGGCCGGTGACGTTCTTCATCACCCGGCCGCCGGCCTTGACGATCTCGCCGGAGCCGTTGACGAAGCGAACGCCCAGCAGGCTGTCGCGGGCCGCACCGGCGACGAAGCGACGCGGGCCGGAGGCATTGGTGGCGAAGACGCCGCCGATCGTGGGAATGCCGCCGGTACCGAGCAACGCCCGGACGTCCAGCGGCTCGAAACTGAGCATCTGCCGGCATTCAGAAAGGGCTGCCTCGACGTCGTCGAGGGGCGTTCCGGACTTGGCCGTCATGGTCATTTCGGCCGGATTGTAGGCGACGATGCCCGACAGGCTGGCGGAAGAGAGAATATCGTGGCCGGCACCGCCGGCAGACAGCGTGCGCGTGCCGCCACCACGGATTTCCAGCGGAGAGGATGCGGCCACGGCGGCACGGATGATCCGGGAGGTGGCCTCCTCGGACAGGGGATCGTGGATGACGCTCATGCGGCCGGCCGCCCTTCCAGGGGGAAGACTTTCGAGGGATTGAGGATCCATTGCGGATCGAAGGCCGCGCGCACGGCCATTTGCTGGTTCAGGTCGACCTCGGCATACTGATGCCGCATCAGGTCGCGCTTCTCGATGCCCACGCCGTGCTCGCCGGTCAGGCAGCCGCCGACATCGACGCAGAGCTTGAGGATCTCGTTGCCCGCCTGCTCGGCACGCGCCGCATCCTCGGGATCGTTGGCGTTGAACAGGATCAGCGGGTGCATGTTGCCGTCGCCGGCGTGGAAGACGTTGGCGACGCGCAGGCCGTGGCGCTCGATGATCTCGGCGGTGCCGCGCAGCACATGCGGCAGCTGGCTCAGCGGCACCGTTCCGTCCATGCAGATATAGTCGGCGACCCGCCCGGTAGCACCGAAGGCCGACTTGCGGCCTTTCCAGATCAGCGCGGCCTGGGTGGCGGACTGGCT
This sequence comes from Mycoplana rhizolycopersici, assembly GCF_013378445.1. Lineage (GTDB taxonomy): Bacteria > Pseudomonadota > Alphaproteobacteria > Rhizobiales > Rhizobiaceae > Mycoplana > Mycoplana rhizolycopersici. Next base: position 129,072 of record NZ_JABXYK010000007.1, on the reverse strand, counting down.
CTCCTTGACCACCTTGACGCCATGGCGCCGGGCGATCTCGATGATCGCCCTGAGCATGTCGTCCATCTCCGTCTCGGAGCCCTCGACCTCGACGATCAGCAACGCCTCGACATCGTCGGGGTAGCCGGCGCCGGCGAAGGCCTCGCAGATGGAGATCGCCGGCCTGTCCATGAATTCGATCGCGACGGGAATGATGCCGGCGCCGATGATGTCGGCCACGCAGGCGCCGGCGTCCTCCGAACTGTCGAAGCCGAAGAGCACCGGCCGCGCTCCTTCCGGCTTGGCGATCAGCCGAACCGTCGCCTCGGTGACGATGCCGAGCTGGCCCTCCGAGCCGCAGACGATGCCGAGCAGGTCGAGGCCGGGCGCGTCGAGCGCCTTGCCGCCGAGTTCGATCACGGTACCGTCCACGAGCACCATTTTCACGCCGAGCAGGTTGTTCGTCGTCACGCCGTATTTCAGGCAATGGGCGCCGCCGGAGTTCATGCCGATGTTGCCGCCGATCGTGCAGGCAAGTTGCGAGCTCGGGTCAGGCGCATAGAAATAGCCGTCGGGCGACACGGCATCGGAGATCGCAAGGTTGGTGACGCCGGCCTGCACCGTCGCGGTGCGGTTGGCATAGTCGATATCGATGATGCGCGACATCTTGGAAAGGCCGATCACGACCGCGTCTTCCTGCGGAATGGCGCCGCCGGCGAGCGAGGTGCCCGCGCCGCGCGGCACCACGGGTATGCCGTAGCGATGACAGTACTTCATCACCGCGGCCACCTGCGCCGTCGTCTCCGGCAGGGCAACTGCGAGCGGGACGCGCCGGTAGGACACGAAGGCATCGGTCTCGAAGGGAACGAGCTCGCGCGGCTCGTGCACCAGACAGCCTTCCGGAAGCAGATCCAGCAGGTCGCCGACGATCTCGTCGCGTCGCGCCAGCACTGCTGCCTTAGGCGGCAGAAAGCCGATCTGCTCCATCCCCGACCTCCCGATTGATATCAAAATGGTATTTTTTCTTTACCACTTTGCGGAGGGGCAGGCAAATGCTAAGCACCTTTTCCACTACGGCGAAAGTGGAGCGCATTTGTGACAAACCTGGGCGACCTCGAAATTTTCTCGCGCGTGGTGACGACCGGCAGCATGTCTGCGGCCGGGCGCGCGCTCGGCCTTTCGCCGGCCGTCATCTCCAAGCGCATCAAGCGCCTGGAGGAGCGGCTCGGCACGCGGCTCTTGCAGCGCACAACCCGGCAAATCTCGCTGACGGAGGCCGGCCAGGGCTTTCATCAGCGCATCCTCGGCATCCTTGCCGGCATCGAGGAGGCGGAAGCGTTCGCGTCGGGGCGCGCCGGCGCGATGAAGGGGATGCTGAAGGTTTCGGCGCCCACCTCTTTCGGCCGCCTGCACATCGCGCCGCACCTGAAGGGGTTCATGGATGCCAACCCGGAACTGGTCGTCAATCTTCTGCTGACCGACGATTTCTCCGACATCGTCGGCGAAGGGCTGGATCTGGCGATCCGCATCGGCGACCTCCAGGACTCCTCGCTCGTGGCGCGGCGGCTGGCGCCCGTCAGACGCATCCTCGTCGCCGCCCCTTCCTATCTCGAACGGCATGGCGCGCCGGATGGCATCGCCGATCTCGGAAGCCACGTCTGCATACCGCCGCACAGCCAGGACGTCTGGCGGCTCGAGGGGCCGGACGGTCCGGTCTCCTACCGTCCGCAGGGATCGCTGATCACCAATTCCAGCGAAGTGGTGCGCGAGGCGGTGATCGCCGGCATGGGGATCGCGCTGCGCTCGACCTGGGACATTGGCGAGGAACTTCGCGACGGCAGGCTCGTGCAGGTGCTGCCGCAATACGAAGGCTCGCGTAACGTCGTGCTCTCGGCAATCTACGCCAGCCGCCAGTTCCTGCCGGCCAAGGTCCGCGTGTTCATCGACTACCTGGCCGACCTCTACGGCCCGGCGCCCTACTGGGAGACGGGAGCGGCGGTACGCTGAGCGCAGGCTTCACGCGGCAGACTGCAACATGTCCGCAACGGGTCCCGAATGCCGACGTCGCCGCGCCTGCTTCGCGCCAAAAGGAGCCGTCTCCCGCGGGGGATAGAGTCGGTCTTTATCGGTCAAGGCAGGACGGCCGGCGTGCTCTCGCGGCAGCAACGTGACGTCAATCGGTTGCCCGACCCCGTTCTAGAGATAACGGCAGTCGCGTCCTCAGGTCTTTTGGCAGACCGGAGACATTTAGTCCAACCCAACTCAGCATAAAATGGCACCGGCCGCTTCGCGCCAATAGGAGACATCATCCATCATGCAACGACCGGCTGGATCGGGGCCGAGAGACGTCTGCCGCTCAACGCCGAAGCGGTCATCGTGATCCTGTACTTGGGACCTTCTCATGAAAACTATTCATGGAAGCGATAAGGGCGGCAAGCTCGATTTGACGCCTTAGCTGCGATATCGTCGGTCCGCTCAGATATTCAAGATTATCCATCGCGCCGAGACCTTCCCGTTGCGCGGCAATCGGCCAGTCGAAAAGGTTCTCCATGTTGCTGCTCGATGCGGACGCAATCCACCCAATCACTCTACCTGACGGCAGAGTCTATTCGGACACGGTTTACCTGAAGAACGTTATTGACCATCCGCGTATTGAGGTCGGCGACTTCAGCTATTTCACGCATTCTGGAACACCGGAAGAAACGGCCCAGATACTGGCACCCTATCTCGGTCACGCATGTCGCGAGCGGCTGGTGATTGGCAAATTTGTGCAGATTGCTCGGGGCAGTTATTTCATAACCAGTTCGGCCAATCATCCAATGACTGGTTTCACGACATATCCATTTCGGATCTTCAAGCCCGAGACATTTGGCTACAAGGACCTGCCTGTCAGAGACACGGTCGTCGGCCATGACGTGTGGATCGGCCACGACGCAGCAATCATGCCAGGCGTGCGCATTGGTGCGGGCGCAATCGTGGCCGCAGCCTCGGTTGTCGCTCGCGATGTACCACCTTATGCAGTGGTTGGTGGCAATCCGGCCGCCGTTATTAGAATGCGTTATCCCGCCGAGGTGATAAACGACCTTCTCGAAATTGCCTGGTGGGATTGGTCGATCGAGAAGATCGAAGCCAATTTGACATCCTTGAGCAATGGTGACCTGGCCGCTCTCAAGATCGCTTAGCGTCGGAACTGCCGTCTCGTCGCGTCTCCTTTGGGCCTTCTAGCGGTCGTTGTCCGGCAATGAATGCTTTCAGAGAAGACACCTACCTACTTCACGTGCCCGATGATGCGGAAACCTTGCTCGGTTGTTTCAATGGGGAAGAGCTTTCCCGTGGCTTCGATCGCGGCTAGCATAGCATCGATGTCTTGCGGTACGCGTTCCGCAGCCACATTGTTCGGCCGCTCTTTAACCACGATACGCCTAAACTCAATCCGCTCGATCTCCACCAAGGGATAAATATTCAAAGGCGAAAATCTATATAGTCATGAGGCGAATACAATCCTGGAAATACAGGAGACCATTCCTTTTGATTGCCGACGAATTATACTCCGACGCCTTTTACATCGATATCCGCGGCCGCCAACACTTCGAAAACCGTTCGCCATTTTGTGCTGGACATGAGAGAAGCCGCATAGCTTTTTGCTACCTCTTTCTTCGCGCTTGGTCGGAGCGCGTTCAAATCTATCGGCGGTTCGCGTCTCTTTTTCATCAGGTCCCCTGATCGTCCTATGTCACCCGCTCTCGATGTGTCGATGATCGCACGCGCTTCAGGAATTTCCGGCCAAGCTGTGCTGTCTCGATTTCTGTTCGGGTGTGCCATCATGACAGCGACCAAACGTCTGCAGCCGCGATCAGTGCGCGTCCTCTTCTGCATGCTTGCGCCGGATAGCGCGCACCAGCAGCCACATGCCTAACACCACCACAGGGACCGACAACCCGGTCAGCGTCTCCGGCTTGACGGGCAGGCCGAGGCCGTGCGCCGCCTTCGCCAGATAGCCGAACAGGCCGACGACGTAATAGGAGATCGCCGCGACCGACAACCCCTCCACCGTCTGCTGCAGGCGCAGCTGCAGCTTGGCGCGCCGGTCCATCGAATTCAGCAAGGTGGCGTTCAGTTGCTCGAGCTCGACGTCGATCCAGCTTCGCAGAAGCGCGGTCGCACGAGCTAGCTTGCGCGAAAGGTTCGCCTGGCGCTCCTCCACCGACTGGCAGGTGCGCATGGCGGGTGCCAACCGGCGCTCCAGGAAGAAGCCGAGCGTCTCGTAGCCCGGCGTGGCGACTTCGGCGAGCGTGCGCACGCGTTCCTGGACGATGCCGTAATAGGCGCGGCTGGCGCCAAACCGATAGAGGCTGAGGGCGGCATTGGCCTCCAGCTCGGCAGCAAGCCGCGTAATCTCCGTCAGCATCGTATCCGCCTCGTCACGGGCGTGCTGCTTCATGCGCTGGGTGACGGCGGTCAGCCCGTCCTCGATACGGCGGATCTCCGGCGACAGCGACTGAGCCAGCGGCAGCCCCATCATCGCAAGCGTGCGGTAGGTCTCGATATCCAGCAGTCGCTGGACCAGTGCGCCGCGTCCCGCCTCACTCATGCCGCGGTCGATGACGAGGATCTGCGTCAGCCCATCGCCGTTCTGGCGGAAGTCGGTGACGATGACCGCCTGCCCGTCCTTCACCTCGCTGTAGCAGAGGCTGGTCGGATCGAAGACCGAGATCGCATCCCGCGTCTGCGGCGTATCCGGGCGGATTTCCAGGCGGATGCCGGAGATCAGCGTGCCGGGCGGCGAAAAGCTGTCGCCGAAGGGATGCACCGGCACCACGTCGCCGAACCGCTCCGGCACCGGGCAATCCCAGAAATAGGTCGAGAACTCGGTGTGCCGCTCCCAGCGCAGCGTGCCCTGCCCCCAGCTCATTGCGTGATGGCTGGCGTCGCGGGCCGGCGGCGAGACCCCGCGCGAGCGCGACAGGTCCGCGAGAACCGCATGGTCCACCGTCGATCCGCCTTCGGTCAGGAAGGCGAGCTGGAAGATGACGCGCGGCGACGGCACCAGGGTGTAGGGTCTTGCGTGTATCTCGCCCAGCGCCTGGGCGCGCTGCGCCGCGGGCGGAAAAGCAAAGCTTCCCTTTGTCATGCCTTGTCGTCCCCTCTCGGCATCGTCTGCCGCCTGTTTAGCAAACCGCAATTCGGGAAGGAAACGGCGCTTTGACGCATCCAGAGAAATTCCTGCTGGACAAGTTTATTGACCAGTCGTTCCCGGCTGCTATCTTTCGCACATGGAGACCTCGTCCGCACGCCACGCCCTGGATCTGTTCGCCCGCGTCAGCCACGGCCGCACGGCGGACGAAGTGGTGCGCCAGATCGAGCTTCTGCTGCTGGAAGGCGTGCTCCGGGACGGCGACCGGCTGCCCGGTGAACGCGAACTGTCGCAGCGCTTCGACGTGTCGCGCCCGATCCTGCGCGAGGCGCTGAAGGAACTGGAGGCGCGCGGCCTGCTCGTCAGCCATCACGGCGGCGGCACTTACGTTGCCGACATCATCGGCCAAGTCTTTTCGCGCCCGGTCGTCGAGCTGATCGCACGCCACCAGCGCGCCACCGCCGACTACCTCGAATACCGGCGGGCGCTGGAGGGGATCACGGCGGAGCTTGCCGCGCAGCGCGCAACCGACATCGACCGCCAGGTGCTCAAGGGCATCGTCGCGGACATGCGCAGGGCCCATGCGAGCGGACGCTTCGAAGACGAGCTTGCGGCGGACGTCGATTTTCATAATGCCATAGGCGAGGCCGCCCACAACATCATCCTGCTGCACACGCTGCGGTCCTGCTACCGGCTTCTCGAACAGGGCATTTTCTTCCACCGCCACCTGGTCTTCGCCTCCGATCATGCCCGCAGCCAGCTTCTTTCCCAGCACGAAGCGATCTGCGCGGCGATCGTGCGCGCCGACCCGCCCGCCGCCCGGGCGGCCGCAGAGGCCCATATCGACCATATTGCCGAGGCGATCCGCGAGGCGGAGCGCACCGGTGAGTGGCAGCGGATCTCGCAACTCAGGATGCAGCAGCGCAACGCTGCGGGAAAAAGCGACTAGCACCGCCGTTTTTTGCCCGTTTTTTCCGCCTATCGCAAATCGCGACCTGAGCGCGGCGTTTACAGGCACGCAAATGCGCTCATACTTCAGCCATCCTGCGTCAACGAATCAGCCTGACAAGCGGCTGGAAAGGAATGAAGAAAAAAGTGAGCCTCGTGCACCGTATCGCCAGCGACGTGCGACTGATGTTCCGGCGGCCCGCGCGGATGCAATATTCGGCGCTCTGCTACCGCTACAAGAAGAAGCGTGGCCAGATCGAAGTGCTGGTGATCACCAGCCGCGACACGGGCCGGTGGGTGATCCCAAAGGGCTGGCCGATGGAGGGCAAGCCCGCATGGGCAGTGGCCGAGCAGGAGGCCTACGAGGAGGCCGGCGTCAAGGGCACGGTCCACCAGGAAGCGATCGGCTACTACATGTACGACAAGGGAATTTCCAAGGGGCTGACAGTTCCCTGCAAGGTCAACGTCTACGCACTGGAAGTGGACGACCTGTGCAAGAACTTTCCCGAAAAGAGCCAGCGCAAGCTCGAATGGGTCACCTGCGCGGAAGCCGCCGCGCGCGTGGCGGAACCGGGCCTCAAGCAGCTTATCCGCCGGTTCGAGGAAGCCTTTCAGGCGGCGCAGCCGCTCCCCGCGGCGAAAAAAGCGTCGGCGTGAACCTTACACGCGTATTGCTCTCGCGGTCCTGAGGCATTAGTGCACCGTGACCTTGGAGCACTCCATGCAGAATTCCCCCAAACGGCTGACCAAGCCCACACTGGACAAGGACCTCGACAAGCTGACGCGTGTCGAGGAGGCGGCGCATTTCGTCTCGCGCGGCCTCGTTGCCCCCGGCATCGGAATGATCTTCCTGGCGCTTGCGATGATCGTGGCCGGCTCCTACGTCATCGATCTGCCGGGGGCTGCCATCATCGTCGCCGGCGCGGCACTCGCCGCCTACATGGCGATGAACATCGGCGCGAACGACGTCGCGAACAATGTCAGCCCCGCCGTGGGCTCGCGCGCGCTCACCATGGGAGCTGCGCTGGTCATCGCGGCGATCTTCGAGACGCTCGGGGCGATGATCGCGGGGCAGAATGTCGTCGCAACGATTTCGGAAGGCATCATCCCGCCCTCGTCGATGCCGGCGTCGACGCTCATCTGGGCGATGCTGGCCGCATTGCTGGCGGCTGCGGGCTGGATCAACGTCGCAACACGCCTGGGAGCGCCGATCTCGACGACGCACGCCATCGTCGGCGCCGTCATGGGCGCGGGCATTGCGGCCGCCGGGCCCACCTCGGTCGACTGGGCGCTGATGTCCGGCATCGCCACGAGTTGGGTCGTCTCGCCGCTGCTGGGCGGCATGATCGCCGCGCTGTTCCTCTTCTTCATCAAGGAAACGATCGTCTACCGCGACGACAAGATCGTCGCGGCACGGCGCTGGGTGCCAGTGTTGATCGGCCTGATGACCGGCAGCTTCGCCGCCTATCTCCTGATCAGCCCGCTGGCGCACATGACGGATCTCGGTCTTGGCCAATCACTGCTTGTCGGCGTTGCCACCGGCGGGCTCGTCTACGCGGTAAGCATTCCCTACATCGCCCGCCAGTCGATCGGGCTTGAGAACCGCAACCAGTCCCTTCGCACCCTTTTCCGCGTGCCGCTGATCTTTTCCGCCGTCCTGCTCTCCTTCGCCCACGGCGCAAACGACGTTTCGAACGCAATCGGGCCGCTGGCGGCTATCGTGCACGCGACGGACAACCTGCAGGCGGCAAGCGGCGACGGCCTGCCGCGATGGGTGATGCTGATCGGCGCGCTCGGCATCGCAATCGGCCTCTTGCTGTTCGGGCCGAAGCTGATCGACATCGTCGGCAAGGACATCACCAAGCTCAACCCGATGCGGGCCTACTGCGTCGCACTTTCGGCCGCCGTCACGGTGCTCGTGGCAACCGCCCTCGGCATGCCGGTGAGTTCGACGCACGTCGCAGTTGGCTCCGTCTTCGGCGTCGGCTTCTTCCGTGAGTGGTACACAAGACACGCGCGGCGGCGCCTCGACTACATCCGCAAGCGCGGCGGGATGGTCGCAAGCGAAGACCCGGAAGACAACAATCCCGAGGAAACTCGGCGGCGCCGGCTGGTGCGCCGATCGCACTTCATGACCATCATCGCCGCATGGATCATCACGGTGCCGCTGACTGCAATGTCGGGGGCGATCGTGTTCGGCATCCTCAATGCGCTCTTCGGCTGACGGAAAACACAATGCGCGCCAACTACCGTATGCAACGCCTCTTCGTGGAAGCAGATCTTGCCGCCGGCACCGCCTTCGAAGCGTCGAAGGACCAGTTCCACTATCTCGCCAACGTGCTGAGGCTGGAGGAAGGATCGGAACTGCTGGTCTTCAACGGCCGGGACGGCGAATGGACGGCCGCGGCCTCCTATCCGACCCGAAAACGCCTGCTGCTGACCGCCACTCTGCAGGTGCGGCCGCAGCCCGCGGCCTGCGACCTGCACTATCTCTTTGCGCCGCTGAAGGTCGGCAGGCTCGACTATCTCGTCCAGAAGGCGGTGGAGATGGGCGCCGGCCTGCTGCAGCCCGTCATGACGCAGCACGTGCAGGGCAAGATCACCAGCATCGAGCGCATCGAGGCAAACGTCGTGGAAGCGGCCGAGCAATGCGGCATCCTCTCCATTCCCGCCGTGGGCGCGCCGAGAAAACTCGAGGAGCTGCTGCAGGACTGGCCGCAGGATCGCCGTCTCATCTTTTGCGACGAGGGGCACGACAGCCAGAACCCGCTTGCCGCGCTCAAGGCGATCACTGAACGCAAGCTCGCCCTTCTCGTCGGCCCGGAAGGCGGCTTTTCCGACGCAGAACGGAGTTTGCTGCGCGGACTGCCTTTTGTGACCGCGATCCCGCTCGGCCCGCGCATCCTGCGGGCCGATACCGCCGCCGTCGCCGCGATGGCGGTGATCCAGGCGACCATCGGCGACTGGAAATAGCCGGCCGCATGCCGCCTCGAAATGGCCCACCAACCGGCTGCGACAACGGCTGGTCCGCGAACGGTGTTTCTGTTTTTTTGAAGGCATCTTGAAAGAAATTTGCTTGCACCGCACTTAATTACGGTTCAAGCACCCTCACCTGCCTGACCTTCCGGTCCGGCTCCACCTCTTTAAGAAGACGCCCATGGCTCGCGATACCACCGACCAGACGCCGGTTCGCTCGACGGCGGAATTGACCGACTATCTCGCCTCCGGCTGCAAGCCGAAGGCGGATTTCCGCATCGGAACGGAACATGAGAAGTTCGTCTTCTTCACCGCCGACAACAGCCCCGTTCCCTATTTCGGCGAACGCAGCATCTCGGCGCTCTTGACCGGCATGCAGGCCAAGACCGGCTGGGAACCGATCATGGACGGCGACAACATCATCGGGCTTGCAGGGCCCTCCGGCGCCGGCGCGATCTCGCTGGAGCCGGGCGGCCAGTTCGAGCTTTCCGGCGCGCCGCTCGCAAACCTCCACCAGACCTGCAAGGAATCCAACCAGCACCTGGCGACGCTGCGCGAGATTGCCGAACCGCTCGGCATCCGCTTCCTCGGCATGGGCGGCAGCCCGAAGTGGACGCTGGCAGAGACGCCGGTCATGCCCAAGTCGCGCTACGAAATCATGACGCGCTACATGCCGAAGGTCGGCAGCCACGGCCTGGACATGATGTACCGCACCTGCACGATCCAGGTGAATCTCGACTTCTCCTCCGAAGAAGACATGCGCCGCAAGATGCAGGTGTCGCTGAAACTGCAATCGCTCGCGACCGCGCTTTTCGCCTCGTCTCCGTTTACCGACGGCAAGCCGAACGGCCTGCTTTCCTGGCGCGGCGAGATCTGGCGCGACACCGACAACAATCGTTCCGGCATCATCCCCTTCGCGTTCTCCGCCGATTTCGGCTTCAAGGACTATGTCGAGTGGGCGCTGGACGTGCCGATGTACTTTGTCGTGCGCGACGGCAAGTATCACGACTGCACGCATGTCACCTTCCGCCAGTTCATGGCAGGCGCCTTGAAGGGCGAAATCGCCGACTGGGAGCCCAACATGGGCGACTGGACCAACCACCTCTCGACGTTGTTCCCCGACGTACGACTGAAGCGCTTCCTGGAAATGCGCGGCGCCGATGGCGGCCCCTGGCGACGCATCTGTGCGCTGCCGGCCTTCTGGGTCGGGTTGCTCTACGACGACACCGCACTTCTCGCCGCCGAAGACCTGACGCGCGACTGGACCGTGGACGAGGTTTCGGCCCTGCGTGACGCAGTCCCTTCGCAGGGGCTGAACGCGCGGCATCGCGGGATTGCGCTGTGGGACATCGCCCGCGAGGTGATTTCGATCTCCCGTTCCGGGCTCGCGGCGAGAAACCGCCTCAACGGCGACGGCGTGGACGAAACGATCTTCCTCTCGCCGCTGGACGAGGTCCTGGCCAAGAAGTCGACGCTCGCCGAGGACATGCTCGCCCTCTACAACGGCCGCTGGAACCGCTCCGTCGAGCCGGTCTTCACCGACTATCAGTACTGACGCCGCTGCGGCCGGGCTGCCTCAAGAATCCGGTTCCAGTCATCTCCGTTGTCGTTATAGTGCAAGGACATGCATCTGCATGTGCCGGGGCGCGAACCCGCCCGCACAATGACGAAAGGATCGGCTATGATCGCACTGTACGATTTGATGCTGAAGGCCCAGAACGGCAGTGCTCTGGACGTGATGGCAAAGCAGTTCGGGCTGGCGCAGCAACAGGCGAACGAGGCGATCTCGGCGCTGATGCCGGCCTTTTCCGAAGGCATGAAGCGCAGCACCATGAACCCCTACGATTTCGGCGGCTTCATGAAGGCGCTGTCTTCGGGTGATCACGTCAAGTATTTCGAGGACGTGACGAAGGCTTTCAGCCCCAAGGGCATCGCGGAGGGCAACGACCTGCTCGGCCAGTTCTTCGGCTCCAAGGACGTGTCGCGGGCGATTGCCGCCCAGGCGGCACAGATGACCGGCATTGGCCAGGAAATCTACAAGCAGATGCTGCCAGTCGTCGCCAACACGCTGATGGGCGGATTGTTCAAGCAGTCGACGGCGCCGTTCCTCGGCGCCCCGCAACCGGGCGCGGACAATCCCTGGGCTGTCGTCATGCAGCAATGGATGGAAGCGACCGGCATGGCGAAGAAGCCCGACCCCCAGGGCTTCGCCAACCCGTTCAACAATCCCTTCACGCAGGCTTTCTTCGGGACAGGGACCGAGAAGAAAGCACCTCAGGATCCCTTTGCGGACAATCCCTTCACAAAGGCGTTTTCCGACATGATGACGGCGATGAGTGGCGGAAAAACCGAAAGCCCGCCCGCGCCGGAGAAGGGCGCAACGCCGGCCGATTCGCTGACGACCTTCGTCAACACCCTGTTCGATGCGGGTCTGGAGATGCAGAAGGACTATCAGAAGAACATCGAAAACATCTTCAACACGATGAACAAGGCGCAGGAGAGCGACGCTGCGTCGAAGGCGGATCCGAAAAAGGGCGCGCCCGACAAGGACAAATAGTCCGGGCATGAAAAAACCCGGCGGGACCGCGAACGGTCACACGCCGGGCAAGCGGCAGGGTTATTGGCTCTCACCCTGCGGGGAAGCTGGGAACGGCCTCAGTCGCGGCGACCGTTCCGGAGATAGCGTTGCGCGCGTTCGCGCGATGCGATCGTCAGATGCAGGCCGGGATCGGCAAAGAACGTCGACGTCAGCGCGTCCTTCACGTCCGACCGCTCGAGCCCGATGTCGCGCAGCTGCCAGTCGTCGAAATCGTGAAGCCGGTTCACGGCGGCACGGTTTCGCCATGTACGCATCGCACGGACGGCAAACAGGAAAAGGCGAGAGGTCCGCGAGGGAGCGGGCCCGCGCGCGGCGGCGATGTCGAGGTCTATACGGCTGTCGATGGTGCGCATGGCATTTTCTCCTTTCCGGTGCGCTGCGCCGCATTGGGCCCAATTACGCACGCGTGATGTGTTCACCGGCCGCGGATCGGCAGGCGTCAAAAGATTTAGGTCTTCGCAAATAAGTCCCATCCCGGCTGGAGGCCGTACGGGATTGTATTCGTCCCCAAGATTGTCATCGCTGATGCGCTGTTCACCTTGCCGACCCTTTGTCGCAAAATGACATTGATCAGTCCAACGAATGTTTTTAATAGTATCTATCAAACCCTCTGATGGAACATGGCCATGTCCGCTCCGCTAGACATCGATCAACTGCAGACCTTCGTCGCAATCGCCGATACCGGATCCTTCACGAAGGCCGCGGATCGCGTATTCAAGACCCAATCCGCCGTATCCATGCAGATGCGCCGGCTGGAAGAGCGCATCGGCAAGCAGCTGTTCATGAAGGACGGCCGCGGCAACCGCCTGACCGCGGAGGGGGAGCGGCTTTTGAACTTCGCGCGGCGGATGATCCGCCTCAACAACGAGGCGATCGCGGCCTTCGACGACAACCGTCTCGAAGGCACCCTGCGCATCGGCACGCCCGACGACTATGCCGACCGCTACATGCCCGAAATCATCATGCGGTTTGCCAAGACGCATCCCAATGTCGAACTCTACATCGTCTGCGAGCCGTCCGTGGATCTGGCCGAGAAGATGAACAAGGGCGAACTGGACATCGCGCTCGTGACGCATAACCCGCGGCTTCGCCATTCGGACGTGGTCCGGACGGAGCCGCTTTGCTGGGTCATGTCCGCAAACCACCCGCTGCCGGAAAATACACCTGTGCCGCTCGCCGTCGGCCGGCGCGACTGTCAGTGGCGGCAGATCGCCTGCGGCGCGCTCGATTCGGTGGGGCGTGAATACCAGGTGCTGTTTACGAGCTGGTCATCGACGGTCGTCGCTGCCGCCGTCATGGCCGGCATGGCCGTCTCCGTGCTGCCGGAATCGGCACTGCGGCCGGGCATGCGCGTGCTGACGCAGGCCGACGGTTTCCCGCCGCTGGCGCCGGTGCAGATCGGCATCATGAAGCGCGCGGGCATGTCGACATCGCTGATGAACGCAATCACCAGCCACATCACCGCCTGTCTCGACAACATCTCCCCGCTTGCCGTCAACGACGACCTGCCCGATGCCGAGGTCAAGACTTTCCCGCGCCTGCCGCGGCTGCGACCGGGGCACATCCTGCCGGGCTGGTAAGCGGCGGGCAGGCGGCGCCCTTACCGGGCACATTGATGGTGTTCGCATCGAGCAGGCCGGTCTTGCCGGCAGAGGTCCCACGCAACCTCCCACGCCATCCAGTCATGCAAAAAGCCGGGCCTTGCGACCCGGCTTTCTTCTGTCTCACATCTGCCGTCGGCGCACGGAACGGGTGCTTGCCTACTCGGCGGCCGTGCTGATCGTGTCTGCCTCGTAGCCGTGTGCGGATTTCAGCGCGGCGCGCACGCCGGCCTCATAGTCCGGATGCACCTGCTTGTAGTGCGCGAGCTGGCGTTCGATGATGGCGCCCGGCACGCCGCCCATGGCGGCTGCGATGTTCGAGAACAGGCGCGCCTTCTGCTCGTCGTTGAACAGATTGAAAAGCGCGCGTGGCTGCGAGTAGTCGTCGTTGCCGATGCGGTGGTTGTAGCGGTCCATGTCGCCGGAGACCTTCAGCGGCGGCTCCTTGGCCGACGGCAGCTCGGCGGCCGACCCCGAGACCGAGTTCGGCTCGTAGTAGGCATCGACATTGCCGGTCTTCTGGCCGAAGAAGTTCATCTGCCCGTCCTTGTGGTAGTGATGGACGGGACAGCGCGGGGCGTTGACCGGAAGCGCCTCGTAGTGCGTGCCGAGCCGGTGGCGGTGGGCGTCTGCATAGGAGAATACGCGCGCCTGAAGCATCTTGTCCGGCGAATGGCTGATGCCGGGAACGATGTTGGAGGGCGAAAACGCCACCTGCTCGATCTCGGCGAAATAGTTCTCCGGGTTGCGGTTCAGCTCCATCACGCCGACGTCGATCGGCGGATAGTCCGCATGCGGCCAGACCTTGGTGAGATCGAAGGGGTTATAGGGCGTCTTGTCCGCGTCGGCTTCAGGCATGATCTGCACCTGCAGCGTCCAGCGCGGGAACTCGCCTTTCTCGATCGCGCCGAAGAGCGCTTCCTGGTAGCCCTCGCGGGTTTTGCCGATGACGCCTTCGGCGACTTCGTTGGTGTAGTGCTCGTGGCCCTGCTGGGTCTTGAAGTGGAACTTTACCCAGAAGCGCTCGCCGGCATCGTTCCACAGCGAATAGGTGTGCGAGCCATAACCGTTCATATGCATCGGGGTGACAGGCAGGCCGCGGTCAGAGAACAGGATCGTGGTCTGGTGCAGGCTTTCGGGCGACAGCGACCAGAAGTCCCACATCGCGGTCGGCGAACGCAGGTTGGTCTTCGGATGGCGCTTCTGCGTGTGGATGAAGTCGGGGAACTTGTAGGGATCGCGGACGAAGAAGACCGGCGTGTTGTTGCCGACCAGATCCCAGTTGCCTTCCTCGGTGTAGAACTTCAGTGCGAAACCGCGCACGTCGCGCTCGTGGTCGGCGGCCCCAAGTTCGCCCGCGACGGTGGAGAAGCGGGCGATCATCGGCGTCTCGGCGCCGGGCTGCAGCGCCTTGGCGCGGGTATATTTCGAGATGTCGCCGGTGATCTTCAGCGTGCCGTATGCACCCCAGCCCTTGGCATGAACGACGCGCTCGGGGATGCGCTCGCGGTTCTGGTGGGCGAGTTTCTCGAGGAGCTGGTAGTCCTGGATCATCACGCCGCCGCGCGGGCCGGCCGTCAGCGAGTTCTGGTTGTCACTTATCGGCGCACCGGCCGTGGTGGTCATTGTCGGTCGATCTGACATGGGATCCTCCTGTTTCTCGTCGCATCCATTGCCGAAAGGCTGCCCGGCCGAAGCCGCGGCCCTTCCAACCTAGGGCAGGCTTTTGGCATTGCCATGAAGCCCGGCCCACTCTGGAATTTTTCTAACAAGTCTTTGTCCCACCGCGAGACGATAATTTCCAATTGTATTTCCCTTTATTTTCGATCAGAAAATCCTATCATGATTACCGTTCGTCAAATGCGCTATTTCGAGGCGCTCGCCACCACCCTGCACTTCGGCCGGGCCGCCGAGCTTGCCCATGTCAGCCAGCCGGCACTGTCGGCGCAGATCCTGGAAATGGAGGCGAACCTCGGCGTCAAGCTCGTCGAACGCAGTCGCGGCAACACGCTCTTGACCCGCAAGGGCGAGGAGGTGTTGGCGCATGTGCGTTCCATCCTGGTAGAGCTGGACCGGCTGGAACAGACAGTCCGGCGCAGCGACGGCCTGCTGGGCGGGCTGATGCGGCTCGGGATCATCCCGACGGTGGCTCCCTATCTCGTGCCGCGCCTGGTGCCGCATCTGCGCGCCGCCTATCCGGCGATCCAGATCGAACTGCGCGAGGCGGTGACCGATCGCCTCGTCACGGCTCTCTCCGAGGGTCGGCTCGACCTCGTGATCGTGGCACTCCCGATCGAGAACGATACGATCGCAACGCGTCCGCTCTTCCGCGACCGCTTCTTCATGGCGATGGCAGAGAATGACAGCGACGTGCTGATGTCGCCACTTTCCGAATCCGACGTCGACGTCGATCGGCTGCTGCTCCTGGAGGAAGGGCATTGCCTGCGCGATCAGGCGCTTGCGGTCTGCGGAACGGCGGGCAAACGCAGCCTCGTCAATTTCGGCGCGACCTCGATGGCGACGCTGCTCCAGATGGTGTCGCACGACATGGGCATGACGCTGATCCCGGAGATCGCGGTGCCGACCGAGACGCTGCGCAACCCCATCCGCATCGTCCCCTTCGCCGACCCGCAGCCCGCCCGCGAGATCGGGCTAGCCTGGCGGCGGGGGATCCTGCAGGCGGAAGAAACCGATGCCATCGCCGAAGCGGTGTGCGCCTGCGTGGAGGTGCAGGGCGGCGGGAGGTAGTCCTACGGGCTATCCCAGGTTCTTCTTCAGAAACGCCACCGTTCGCTGCCAGGCGAGTTCCGCCGCGGCCTTGTCGTAACGGGCGGCGGAGGTGTCGTTGTTGAAGGCATGGTTGACGCCTTCGTAGACGAAGAGCTCATAGGGCTTGCCGCTGTCGTCCAGCGCCTTCTTGTAGACATCGATGCCCGCGTTGATGCGCTCGTCGAGGCCGGCATAGTGCAGCATCACGGCCGCCTTGATCTTCGGCACGTCCTCCGCCGGCGGCTGGGCGCCATAGTAGGCGACGCCAGCCTTCAAGTTGGGATCGGCGACGGCCAGTTGGTTGACCAGCCCGCCGCCCCAGCAGAAGCCGATCGCGCCGACCTTGCCGTTCACCCAGTCGAGTTCGGACAGATAGGCGACGGTGGCAACCGCATTTTCGACGGTGACGGCGCGGTCGAGCTTACCGAACATCTCGCGCGCCTTGTCCTCGTCTTCCGGCGTTCCACCTTCCAGAGACAGGAAATCGGGGGCGAGTGCCACGAAGCCTTCCAGCGCCATGCGGCGGGCGACATCGCGGATATGCGGATTGAGGCCGCGGTTCTCGTGGATGACGATGACGCCGCCGAGCGGTCCCGGCGCATCCTTCGGCCGGGCGATATATCCCCTCATCTGCCCCTTGGGCGCTGCCCAGCTGACCTCTTCGGTGGTGAGCCGCGCATCGCTTTCGGCGACGATCTGCGCACTGGCGCTGTTGGCAGCCAGAAGCGGCGCGATGGCAGCAGCGCCCGCTGCCGATCCAGCAAGCGCCGTCAGCCGTTCCATGAAGCGACGGCGGTCGAGCGAGAGGTGGGTATATTCGTCATAGGCGTCGATCATCGCCTGGGTGATCTTCGGCGTCCGTTCCATGATGGCTTCTCCCGTGATCTCCTCGCGCCCTGCCGGCGCGCCAATACCAAAATCGATGATAGGCGATGGAGAGGCGAATGCCAGACGGGCATCCTCACGGTTGCGTGATTCCATGCCACGCCGACCAAGCGCCGGCGTGGTCCGCAAATGATCACGCCCTCAGGCGTTCAGGTCGAGCACGATGCGTCCGTCGATCTTGCCCTGCTCCATACGTTCGAAGATGTCGTTGATGTTTTCGATCTTGTCCCAGGAAAAATGGGAGGCGACCTTGCCGTCGCCGGCGAACTCCAGCGCTTCCTCGAGGTCCTGACGGGTCCCGACGATCGATCCACGCACCGTGATGCGCTTCAGCACCGTGTCGAAGACCGGCAGGGAGATGAAGCCCGGCGGCAGGCCGACCAGCGCCATCGTTCCCCTGGAGCGGAGGAAACCATAGGCCTGCTCCATCGCCTTGGGCGAGACGGCCGTCACCAGCGCACCGTGCACCCCGCCGGTTTCCTTCTGCACCGTCTGGATCGCATCGGTCTTGCGCGCATCGACGACGAGGTCCGCGCCGAGCTTCTTGGCGAGCGCCAGCTTGTCCTCGAAGATATCGGAGGCAACGACCTTCATGCCCATGGCCTTGGCATATTGCACGGCCATGTGGCCCAGCCCGCCGATGCCGGAAATGACGACCCATTCGCCTGGCCTGACCTCGGTTTCCTTCAACCCCTTGTAGACCGTGACCCCGGCGCAGAGCACCGGCGCGGCAGGGCCGAATTCGAGATTGGCCGGCAGATGGCCGACGAACGCGGGATCGGCGAGGCCGTACTGGGCGAAGGTGCCGTTGACGGAATAACCCGTGTTCTGCTGTTCGGCGCACAGCGTCTCCCAGCCGGTATTGCAATAGCCGCAGCAGCGGCAGGCCGTATGCAGCCACGGCACGCCGACACGGTCGCCTTCCTTGATCCGCTTGGAACTGACCTTGGAGCCGATCCTGGCGACATAGCCGACGCCTTCGTGGCCTGGAATGAAGGGCGGGTTCGGCTTTACCGGCCAGTCGCCGTTGGCGGCATGCAGGTCGGTGTGGCAGACCCCCGTCGCCTCGTACTTGACGAGGATCTGGTCCGGGCCGGGCTCGGGGATGTCAAGCTCCTCGATCACCAGCGGTTTGCCGAACTCCCGCACGACGGCGGCCTTCATCTTGCTTGCCATGGCTCTCTGCTCCCTTAAGCGTACGCGCCTGCCTGATACGTCCGGCATGCAGGCCGCCTCGTTCGTGCAGCGGATCGACCGGGTGTCGTCCGCCTGCCGGTGGCGCCGCCGATCCTTGCGGCGGGCCTGTGAACACTATGGGCGATGTCGAGCGATGGGAAGTTGACCGAGGTCAAGGGGATGCTGTGCCTGTCGCAGATGTGCGACGGCGGCCGTCGATCAGATCGACGGCCGCCGTGCGGAAGGTTTGGCTTTCAGGGACAGGACCTGGCGATCAGCCGGCGCCACCGGGATAGTTCGGGCTTTCGCGCGTGATCGTCACGTCGTGGGCGTGGCTTTCGCGCAGGCCCGCGCCGGAGATGCGCACGAAGGTGGCGCGCTCCTGGAACTGCTTGATGTCGGCGCCGCCGACATAGCCCATCGACGCCCTGAGGCCGCCGGCGAGCTGGTGCAGGACGCCGGAGACCGGTCCCTTGTAAGGCACCTGGCCCTCGATGCCTTCCGGCACGAGCTTCAGCGTGTCACGCACCTCGGCCTGGAAATAGCGGTCGGCCGAGCCGCGCGCCATCGCGCCGACGGAACCCATGCCGCGATAGGCCTTGAAGGAGCGGCCCTGGTAGAGGAACACTTCGCCCGGGCTTTCGTCGGTGCCGGCAAGCAGCGAGCCGACCATGACGGCCGAGGCGCCGGCTGCGATTGCCTTGGCGAGATCGCCCGAGAACTTGATCCCGCCATCGGCGATGACCGGAACGTCGGCGTGCTGCCCGGCTTCGACTGCCGACATGATGGCTGCGAGTTGCGGCACACCGACGCCGGCGACGATGCGCGTGGTGCAGATCGAGCCCGGGCCGATGCCGACCTTGACTGCGTCCGCACCCGCGTCGATCAATGCCCTGGTGCCGTCGGCAGTGGCAACGTTGCCGGCCATGATGCGCACCGAGTTGGAGAGCTTCTTGACGCGGCTGACGGCGTCGAGGACGCGCTGGGAATGGCCGTGCGCGGTATCGACGACGAGCAGGTCAACGCCCGCATCGATCAGGCGCTCGGCACGCTCGAAGCCGTCGTCACCGACGGAGATCGCCGCGGCGGCGCGCAGGCGGCCCTGCGCATCCTTGGAAGCATTGGGATTGAGCTGCGACTTCTCGATGTCCTTCACCGTGATCAGGCCGACGCAGCGGGCGTCACCGTCGATCACGAGCAGCTTCTCGATGCGGTGCTTGTGGAGCAGCCGCTTGGCTTCCTGCTGGTCGACGCTTTCCTTGACCGTGATCAGATTTTCACGCGTCATCAGTTCGTAGATCTTCTGCTTCGGATCCGAAGCGAAACGCACGTCGCGATTGGTCAGGATGCCGACGAGGCGGCCGGCGACGCCGGCCTTGGCGTTCTCGACGACCGGAATGCCGGAGATGCCATGCGCCTTCATCAGCGCCAGCGCCTCGGCGAGCGTCGCGTCGGGACCGATCGTCACCGGATTGACGACCATGCCGCTCTCGAACTTCTTGACCTGGCGGACTTCCTCGGCCTGTTCGGCCGGGGTGAGGTTGCGATGGATAACGCCGAGGCCGCCGGCCTGGGCCATGGCGATCGCCAGCCGCGCCTCGGTGACGGTGTCCATGGCGGACGACAGGATCGGCAGGTTGAGTTCGAAATCCCTGGCGATGCGGGTGGCGATATTGGTCTGCCCCGGCATGACCTCGGAGTGGCCGGGCTGCAGCAGCACGTCGTCGAACGTCAGTGCTTCCAGTCCGGTTGCGGTTTCTATGATGCGCGCCATGGCCAATTTCCTTCGGTGTAAAAGGCTGCGGTCCAAGGGACCTCTTGGGAACGGTCCACCTGGTCGCTTGCAAGATAAGTCTTGGAAGTTGGCGAGGGCTCGTAACACGTTCATGACGGAATGGAAATAGCAAAAACGCCCGGGACCGATCCCGGGCGCACTGGGGCCGTTGCTGAATGTTCCGTCGTTCGACCGGTCAGATATCGAACTGGTAGCTCATCGGCACGAAGCGGTAGCCCTCGCCCGCCTTTTCAACGTAGCCGATTGCCGGAAACGGCATGTGGTAGCCGACGAAGGGGAGCCTGTCGGTGGCGATCATGTCGAACACCGTCTTGCGGGTGGCGGCGGCCGCGGCCTTGTCCATGTCGAACCGCACTTCCCAGTCCGGCCGCTGCAGCGACAGCACAAAGTGATTGGCGGTATCGGCCGTGAGCATCAGGACCTTTCCGTCCGATTCGATGCGATAGATCATGTGCCCCGGAGAATGGCCGAAAGCGTTCATGCCGGTGATGCCGGGCACCACCTCGCCGCCGTCCTCGATGAAGGTGATCTTCTCGGCCAGCGGCTTGACCTTGGCGAGCACGCCCTGGTGCCCCTGCTCGGCGCCGGTGCCGACGCGATCGGCGCTGACCCAGAAATCGTACTCCGTCCGGCCGGTCACGTAGCGCGCGTTGGCAAAGGCGGGCTTCCCCTGCTCCATCAGGCCGCCGATGTGGTCGCCGTGCATATGGGTCAGCACCACCACCGTCACCTGCTCCGGGGTGTAGCCGACGGCGCGCAGGCCTTCCGCAAGGCGGCCGAGGCCATTCTCACGACCGCCCTCGCCCATGCCGGTGTCGAACAGGACGACCTCCGAGCCGGTTTCGACGACGGTCGGCGTGAAGCTGTTGACGAAGCTGTCGGCAGGCAGGAAGTTCTCGGTCAGCAGAGCGCCGACGGTATCGGCCGACTGGTTCGTGCCGAACGTCTCGTTCGGCGCGCCGGAAGCGCGCATGCCGTCGCGGACGGCGGTGACGCGGAACCCGCCGAGCTTGAAGCTGCGGGCCTCGACTGGCGAAACGGTCATGTCGGTCTTGGTCTCCGAGGCAGCGCGTACCATGCTGCCGTTCAGGATGAAGGGGGCTGCCAGCGTGCCAAGGCCGGCCGTGTAGAACAAGGACCTGCGTGAAATATTCATGGTCGCGGCACCTCCCGCAAGAGTGAACACAGAACTGTGGTCGCGGCGCCGAAAATGCGCCAACGGCTCGCAAAGATGGCATGTCTGCAGGTTGAAGGGAGGTCACGAATGCCACCTTTGGCATCACGGGTTTGTGAGAACGCGTATCCCTGGCGGGTTTGACAGATCCCGGCCGCAGGCGCACAAGCGGCAGGCCGGAACGAAACCGGGCATAGCCCGTTCACGTCCAGTCCTCCGGCGCTCCTGCCGACCCGTCCGCGTTCGTCACCATGAATCGTATTGTTCCCCTGATCCTTGCCGTCGCGCTCTTCATGGAGCAGATGGATTCCACCGTGATAGCCACGTCGTTGCCCGCGATCGCCCAAGACCTCAATGTCGGGCCGATCACGCTGAAGCTCGCGTTGACGGCCTACATGGTGTCGCTTGCGATCTTCATCCCGCTGTCCGGCTGGATGGCGGACCGGTTCGGGGCAAAGCGCGTCTTCCGGCTGGCGATCCTCGTCTTCATCTTCGGGTCGATCCTCTGCGCAGTTGCCGACGGCCTCGTCTTCTTCGTCGTCGCCCGCTTCATCCAGGGCATGGGCGGGGCGATGATGACACCGGTCGCCCGCCTCGTGCTCGTGCGCAGCACTTCGCGCAGCGAGCTCGTATCGGCCATGGCCATGCTGACGATACCCGCCCTTGTCGGGCCGCTCGCAGGCCCGCCGCTCGGCGGCTTCATCACCACCTATTTCACCTGGCACTGGATCTTCCTGATCAATGTTCCGGTCGGCATCCTCGGTTATGTTCTGTCGGGGATCTATCTGCCCGACATCCATTCCGCGCCACCCGGGCCGCTGGACCTGAAGGGTTTCGTGCTCGGTGCGATCGCCGCAGGCGGCACGATGTTCGGCCTCTCCGTCATAAGCCTGCCCGCCCTGCCGCCCGCCGTTGGCCTGGTGTCGACGCTGTCAGGGCTTTTGGCCGGCTGGCTCTACGTGCGGCACGCGAAAAGGCATCCCTCGCCGCTGCTCGACCTGAAGCTCTTCCACGACAGCGCCTTCAGGGCGGCGGCCATCGGCGGGACGCTCTTTCGCATCTCGATCGGCGCCATCCCCTTCCTCATGCCGTTGATGCTGCAGGTGGGCTTTGGGCTTTCGCCCTTCCAATCGGGCATGGTCACCTTCACCGGTGCGATCGGTGCGATCACGACGAAGTTCATCGCCAAGCGCGTGCTCTCGCTTGCCGGCTTCCGCACCACGCTGATCATCGCCAGCCTCAGCGGCGCGGCCTTCACCGCCGTCAACGCGCTGTTCACGCCGCAGACGCCGGTGTGGATCATCTCGCTCGTCCTGCTTGCCGCCGGCTTCGTCCGTTCGTTCTTCTTCACCAGCGTCAACGCGCTGTCCTTCGCCGACATCGCCGACAGGGACGCCAGCAAGGCAACCTCGATGAGTGCGGTGCTGCAGCAGATGAGCCTGGCGCTGGGCGTCGCCGTGGCCGGCACCATCCTGGAGATCGAGACGACAATGTCCGGGACGCCGCTGAGCCTTGAGGACTTCCACCTCGCCTTCGTCATCATTTCGGTGCTGACGCTTGCGGCGGTCGTGCCCTTCCTGACAATGGCCAAGAGCGCCGGCGCCTCGGTATCCGGACACCGGCTGATGCAGAAGGAAGAGGAAGTCACCGCCGTCAAATAGCGCGGCCGGGCCTGTCGCTGCCGGAACTTGCGCTACTCGGGCCGCTCGCAGACGGCAGACAGCTTGTTGCCGTCGAGATCGCGAACGAAGGCGGCGTAGAAGTTGGGATGGAACGGCCTTATCCCCGGCGCCCCCTCGTCGGTTCCGCCATGGGCAACAACTGCCGCGTGAAAGGCATCGACAGCCGCACGGCTCGGCGCGTCGAAGGCCACCGTCGCACCGTTGCCGAACGTCGCCGGCTCACGGTTGAAAGGATCGACCACCCAGAAGCGACAGCGCACGTCTCCATCCGCCGCATAACCGATCTCGCCTTCCGCCTGCTTCTGCCTGACATAGCCGATGAGCGGCAGTACCGCGTCGTAGAAACGGCCGGCGCGCTGCAGATCGTTCGTGCCCACGGTGACGTAGAGAAGCATCACGCCTCCAGCTCGGCGGCTTCGCCGGGCGCTTCGCCCGCCGCCTCATCAGTGGCGCCGTCAGCGGAGACGGCCTTGCGTCCCTTGAAACCCTTTGCAAGCAGGAACATCTCGACCGATTCAGCGCGCGAGGCACCCGGCTTGACGTGGATGACCTGCTTGAAATTCTGCTTCAGCAGGTTCAGGAGGTCGCGCTCCGTGCCGCCCTGGAAGGTCTTGGCCAGGAAATGGCCGCCTTCGGCCAGCACCTCGATGGCGAAGTGGGCCGCCACCTCGCACAGGTGCATGGTGCGGATGTGATCGGTCTGGCGGTGACCCGTCGTCGGCGCCGCCATGTCCGAGATCACCAGGTTCGGCGTGCCGCCCACCGCTTCCTTCAGCTTTTCCGGCGCCTGCGGATCGAGGAAATCCATCTGCAGGATCCGCACGCCCGGCAAGGGATCCATTTCCAGGAAGTCGATTGCTGCCACGCGCGGATCGGCATCCGTCGAGTTGGTCACCTTGGCGGCGATCTGCGACCAGCTGCCGGGTGCCGCACCGAGGTCGATGATGCGCCGGGCACCGTCGAGAATCTTGTGCTTCTCGTCGATTTCGAGAAGCTTGAAGGCAGCGCGTGCGCGATACCCTTCCAGGCGGGCGCGCTGCACATAGGGATCGTTGATGTGCCGCTCGATCCAGCGCCGCGACGACGCCTTCAGCTTGCCCTTCTTGACCTTCTGGCCGAGTTTTCTTCCGGTGCGGCTGCCGCCGGCTGGGGGCTTCGTCATGTCTCAAGTCCTTCGGGCCGGAACGGGTGGCGGAAGCCGCTGCGGTTCTGCCGGCGGCTGCGGCCGCGCCGCCACACGCCGTCATCGGCCATCATTTCCGTCAGGAGGCCTTCGCGCAGGCCGCGGTCGGCGACGCGCATGCGCGTCGAGGGCCAGCGGTTGCGGATCGCCTCCAGAATGGCGCAGCCGGCAAGCACCAGGTCGGCCCGGTCCGGACCGATGCAGGGGTTGGCGGCACGGGTGGAGAAATCCCAGGAAAGCAGCCGTGCCTGCATGGCGCTGACTTCCGCATCCATGAGCCAGACGCCGTCGACCTGACGCCTGTCGTAGCGCGGCAAGTCGAGATGGACGCCGGCCAGCGTCGTCACCGTTCCCGAGGTTCCGATCAGGTGGAAGTCCTCCGGCGCCTCGACGTGGGCATGCGACGGGCAGTCAAACCCGGCCAGCATGGATTCGACTTCGCGGACCATGCCGGCAAAGCTCTCCGGCGTTACATCGCGGCCCCCATGCCGCTCCGACAGCGTCACGACGCCGACCGGCAGTGACGTCCAGTGTGTGATATGGTTCGCAAGCCGGTTGGAGCGGTTCTCGCCGATGCGGATCACCGCGATCTCGGACGAGCCGCCGCCGATGTCGAACAGAACGACCGACTTCGCCTCGCGCCCGACCAGCGAGGAGCAGCCGGAAACGGCCAGCCTTGCCTCTGTCTCGCGGTTGATGATCTCCAGTTCCAGCCCCGTCTCCGCCTTGACGCGGGCGAGGAAAGCCTCGCCGTTTTCCGCCCGGCGGCAAGCCTCGGTGGCGATCAGCCGGCTGCGACGGATATCGCGGTTGCGCAATTTCGCAGCGCAGATCCTGAGCGCCTCGATCGAGCGGTCCATTGCCTCGTCCGACAGGCGGCCGCTGGCGGCAAGCCCCTCGCCGAGCCGCACGATACGGGAAAAGGCATCGACGACGCGGAACTGGCCCGGCCGCGTCGGCTGGGCGATTAGCAGCCGGCAATTGTTGGTGCCGAGGTCGAGCGCGGCATAAAGCGGCGCGTCGTTGAACTGAAACTCGCCGCGCGCAGCACCCGGATTTGCCCCCTCGCGACTGCCGGCGGGCTTGCCTCCCTGCGTTCCACTGGCGGCCGGCGCCGCCTTGGGCGCCGGGGAAACGAAGGCGGGCAACTTTTCGGCGGGCCGCATCGGGCGGCCCTGCAGTCCGCGCTGGTGGTGCGCCTTCCTGCGGCCGGCTGCCCCCTGCCCGGCTCCGCCCTGCCTGCCGCCCACGTGCCCAGCACGCGCCTGGGCGTCGGCCGAATCGCGATCGCTTTCAACGGAATGAGGCTGCGGCTTCGCACCGCCCTTGCCGCGGCGGCGACGCTTGCGCTTGCGCACGGCTTCGCCATCCTGGGCGACAGGCTGTGCCTGCGCGGTCTGCTGGGGGCGCGTCTCCGGGCCGTTGCGGCCGGATTCGTTGCTCGGTCCAAGGGAGGCGGAAGACGGAGCCTTGGCCCGCTTGTCCTTTCCCTTGCGGCGGCGCGACCGCTTGGGTCCTGCCGGTCCGCCCGTGCCCTGCCCCCCGGATACGGACGGCTTTGCGCCGTGTTCGGGGTCGCTCACGTGTCTGCCTATCGCGCCGCGCAATTCCGTTTCCGGCTGCAGCAGGCGCTTTCTCGATTTTTCGTTGCCGCGACCTTACCAGCGACCGTCGTTTTCGACAATTGCTTTGTTCGACAACGTTCGACACGCATTCGACAACCGTCGGCATGGGCGCAGATCACATTGTCAGGCTACGCACGGTACCAGGGTGCGAAGCAGCCGGGCCTGCCCGTCCGAGCGGCGTCCCACCACGCAAACGAACCGCCACCAGACGCCCCATCCGCAGCCATCCACATAATTCAAAAAAATCGAAAGAAACCTATTTGCAACTTCCGACCTTTTGGTTATAAGCCCCGCACACCGACGGGACGCCGCTTCGCAGCGCCTCTTGTTGGGGAATAGTTCAATGGTAGAACGGCGGACTCTGACTCCGTTAATCTTGGTTCGAATCCAGGTTCCCCAGCCAATCGCTTTCTAACTCACTGAAATCGTTAGAATACCTCACGCCAACGTCGGCGGAGCGAGGCTTTTTGCTACAATCCGCGGCTACAAGATGCCGCCACCCCTTCGCCCGCCTCGCCGTCGCCCAAAACCGAACCGGCAGCGCAGACCGGGCCGATATTCTCCACAATCTATCCAGCCTTCACGAAAGCGCAGGTGGCGCGTGGCGACTGGCGGCAGCAGATGGCCAATCAGGCAGATGCCACATATCGATTATTCGTGGGCATCTGTGGTGACCGCCCCCTTTCCGACTACAGCCGCGCGGATGCCATGACGTTCCGCAAGACCGCCGAAAGGATGCCTTTCGACTACGGAAAAGCAGCGGCCTACCGCGACCTCAGCCCCGCCGAGGTTATTGCGCGATACGAAGCCCTTCGGAAGCGATTTCCGGTGGCGACGTAACTGCCAACATCTTCTCCAGCTTCAAGTTCGCTGGGACAATCTCCGCACCTGCCCGCGAAATGCGATTGATCGCCGACCACAACATGAACATCTGGTCGAGGGGAGCCACGACGAAATCCGTGTGGTTCGTCGGATGTAAACCCCCATCGATCGCATCGCGAACCGGACTGATGTACATCGCCTGTTCCTTGCCACATTTGGCGATGTGGGCATCGGCATAGAGCATCTGACCCGCCCTTGTAGCAGCAATCTTTTCGTTCGGCGTCATCGGCTCGGATTGCTCCAAGGCCTGCATGAAGGCGCTCTCCATGATCAGACCGTACAGCTCGTTGGAACCATCCTTGCGCACGATCACGCCGCCTGGGGGCGTCACGGTCACCTTCGTGCGCAACCTACTCCTCGAAACGGCTTGTGGCGTCACGATCGCGGTCGTATTGCTTCGTCATCGGAAAAGGCGGCAGCCAGGTTTCGCGACGGATGGTCCAGAGTTCATAGGTGGGCGTCAGCTGGCCGGGGGCGTCCAGGGACCCCAAATTCACCTCGACTTCGTCGCCGCTGCGCCCGAAAACGGGCGACCCGCAACGCGGACAGAAAAATCGCCCGGCGTAGTCGCTCGTTTCGCCACTAACCGTCACGGCATCCTGCGGAAATATAGCGGAGGCGTGAAAAAGGGCTCCGTGATGCTTGCGGCAGTCGAGGCAATGGCAGAGGCCGACCCGATACGGGCGCCCCGACGCTATAAATCGAACGTTGCCACACAGGCAGCCCCCGGAAAACTGGTCCATGCTGCATCTCCTCCACAGTCGAGCGGCTCTCATCTATGACGAACGGTGCAGTCCGTGCAATTTTCCGCAGTCTGCGCGCATCCGGCTGAACCTTGTCGGCCTTGTCGACGGGTCTTTCCGGTCGGGACGTCAGAAGGCGCTAGCGCCGCATAGGGATCTCATGCGGATCATGACCTTCGCGAGCCAAAGGGAATTTGGCCGTTGCCAATGAACACGGCAAGACCGTTCCGGTTCCGATATCGCGGAAAATGCGAATGGCATTTTGATTTGGCAGTGCGCCGCTCGGAAATTCTGCAAGCAGACCATCAAGAACCATTGGTAGCGCAGCCGGCGCGAAAACCGCGCCGGCCCGCACACTGTCCCGCAGAGTGTTCCGCCACTCAGCCGGCTTGCGCCTGCCGGCCGGGGCGGCGGATGGCGCGGATCCTGCCGCTTGGCCCGCCGCCGCAGTAGAAGCGGTCGCGGCCATCGGCTTCCAGCCCGGATACGCCCGTGTCAGCCGGCATGTCCAGCCGCTCCAGCACCGCGCCGGTGTCGGGATCGATCCGCCGCACGTCGCTTTCGCCGCCCTCCCATGTGCCGTGCCACAGCTCGCCGTCGCACCACGTCACGCCGGTGACCATGCGATCCGACTGGATGGTGCGCAGGATCTTGCCGGTCTCCGGATCGATCTCGTGGATCTTCCGCTCGCGATGCTGCCCGACCCAGAGCGTGCCCTCGGCCCAGGCAAGGCCGGAATCGCCACCGTTTCCGGGCGCGGGGATCGTCGCCAGCACCTTGCCGGTCGCCGGTTCGATCTTGCGGATCACGTCTTCGCCGATCTGATACAGGTGCTTGCCGTCGAAGGCGGTCCCGGCATGGGCCGCAACCTCTATGCTCTGAACCGTGGCGCCGCTTTCCGGATCGAGCGCGTTGAGGCTCTCACCGGCCGCAAACCAGACGTTGCGGCCGTCAAAGGTTACGCCCGCGACGTCATTACCTGGGAAGGGGCCGTATTCCCTGAGGATTTCCGCTTGTGAACGCTTCATGTCCTGCTCCTTTCGTCAGGCATGACACCGTCATGCCGAAGGGTTGATGTTCGACGCTTCAAGCCTAGCCGCCCGGGAGCGGACCGGGGAGTAACAAGACTGTCGGGAAGCCGGCGACGGGCGCTGTCAGCCAGCGCCGTGCCCTGCCCTTGCCGAAAAACTGCACCTTGCCGCTTCGTTCCAGATGCTCCAGTGCGCGCTGAACGGTGCGCGGGCTCGCCCCGAGCGCGATCGAAAGCGCGGAACTGGACCAGGCCTCGCCATCGGCAAGCAAGGCGAGCACGGCCGAAAATCTGTCCTCCTGTGGCGGGGCAATGACGACGACGCCCTCCTTGCCCGAGGGCGTCAAGGCGAAGCCGTGCTTCGTCGCCCTCACCTCAGCAAGGCCCTTCAACTCCGCCCGCAGGCGGCCGATCTCCACCCGCAACCGGGCGCGATGGGATTCGTCGGCATGCTTTCCGCGGAAGGCACGCGCGATCAGAAGGCTGCGCCTCTCATCGTTGGGCCAGGCTTCGGCCAGGGCGCGCGCAAGCGAAAAGAGGACCGGACGGCTTGCAAGCGAGACGAGCGCGCCACCCCGGCGGACGACATGCCTGCAGGCATCGACGACCAGCGCCCCCGAGGCGAACTGCGCCTCCACGTCCCGGAGCTGCAGCAGGCGCTCCGTGCCGAGGCTGATGAGGCGGGCCGCAGGTGCGTGCAGGATGCGGGCGGCATTGTCGATCTCCGCCGACAGCGCCGGAATGCCGGCCGCGCGCGCGGCAAGCCTCGCCTCCTCGAATGAAGCGGCGGCCGCACGCGTCCGCAGGCGCCGCACCATGATGCCCGCCGTCACGAGCGCGCAGGCTGCCCGGGTCGCCGGCGGCAGCAAGGCAGGCTCCAGGCCGTCCAGCGCCCGCTCGGCCTCGTCGAGCCGGCCCACGAGAAGCAGGCGGCGAACCTGCAGGATACGGGCATGGGCGGCATTCACCGGGTCGCCATGCGCCTCGAGCGTCGCGCGTGCAGCGGCGAGTGCTGCTTGCGGCCAGCCGAGGTCGCGCGAGACCAGCGCGATCTCCGACTGGGCGACGACGCATCGCGCCCTTGCGACGGCTTCGCGCGAACCGAAGGCGCGGGCAGCGCTTTTCAAAAGGGCGCGGGCGCGCACGAAGTCGCCGAGTTGCGCCATCGCGATACCGCGCAAGGCGAGTGCCGGCGCATCGTCGCGCAGCGCCACCCGCTTCAGGGCCGAAAGCGGATCGCCCGCGGCAAGCGCCCTTGCTGCAGCCGTGATCAGCGAGTCCATCGAAATCCCGCCAGACTTGTAACTCCCACCGCAGGCCCGACCGACGCTAAGCCTTTAGGGGGCGGGCAATCGCCGGAAGCATCGTTGGCAAAATGGATAGCCGAAAATGACGCAATGGATAAGCACCGGACATCAAGACGAATGCAGAAGCCGCCAGACTTCCGCAGCCGGCACTCTCGCCTGCGGGCTGGCACTGGCAGCGGCACCGGTCTTCGCGCTGATGGCGCTGGTATCTGCGGTGAGCCCGGACACCGGCGCAGCCGGAATGCTGTGCTCTTCGGCATCAGGGTGGGGATCCTGGAGCGGCATGACGTTCATGTATCTCCTGATGAGCCTGTTCCATTGCGCGCCGTGGCTGAAACGCTTCGCCGATCGCCCGACACCCTCGAAACATCTATCGACAGGAGGCTGATGATGGAAAACCAGGTGGTTTCACACGAGCAATGGCTGCAGGCGCGGATCGACCTGCTGGCAGCCGAAAAGGAACTGACGCGGCAGCGGGACGCCGTGAGCCGGCGGCGCATGGCGATGCCCTGGGAGAAGGTCGAGAAGACCTATCGCTTCGAAGGGCCGAAAGGCGAGTTGACGCTCGAAGAACTCTTCGACGGGCGTTCGCAGCTGATCGTCTACCATTTCATGTTCGGCCCGGACTGGGAGGAAGGCTGCAAGTCGTGCACCTTCTGGGCGGACAATTTCGACCGCATCCCGATGCACCTCAACCACCGCGACGTCACGTTCACGGCGGTTTCCCGCGCGCCGCTTGCGAAGATTGAAGCCTACAAGAAGCGCTTCGACTGGAGCTTTCCGTGGGTTTCAGCACTCGGCAGCGACTTCAGCTTCGACTATCAGGCGGCCGTCACGCCGCAGCAACTGGCGGAGGGCAAGGCCTACTACAACTACGAGATCCAGCGCACGCACGCCTCCGACATCGTCGGCATCAGCGTATTCGCCACGAATGGGACCGGCGAGGTCTTTCACACCTACTCCTGCTACGGACGCGGCGTGGAAATGGTGAACGGCGCCTATGCGTTTCTTGATCTCGTCCCCAAGGGACGGGATGAGGACGGCCTCGACTTCCCGATGGCATGGGTGCGACGGCGCGACCAATACTGAAGCGGGCAATGAAGGTTCGGCCCGGCTTGCAACAGGCCGGCTCGAGATCCGGGGCCGCCGTCGCTCAGGCGGCCTTGCTGTATGTCCGGCCCGAGGTGCCGAGATAGGCATCGAAGGCTGCGGCAACGGCGCGGACGACGAAGCGGTACCGCTCCTCGACCTCGACCGTGGCGCCATCGATCACAACAAGCCCGTCGCTTCGCAGGGCATCCAGCGCGACGTTGCCGGACAGGATGGTGGCAGCATCGAAACCGTGCCTGCCGGCGACGGCTGCGACATCGACGCGGAAGTCGCACATGACGCGTTCGATCAGTTCGGCCCGGAAGCGGTCTTCCGCCGTAAGACGATAGCCGCGCGAAGCGGCGAGCTCGCCGCGCCTGACATGCTCCTGATACTGGCCGATCGGCACGGCGTTCTGGACATAGCCCTGCTCGAACCGGCCGATCGCCGAGGCGCCGAAGCCGATCAGGGTGCGGCACTCGTCGGTGGTATAACCCTGGAAGTTGCGATGCAGGCGGCCGGTACGCTGCGACACGCTGAGCTCGTCTTCCGGCAGGGAAAAATGATCGAGCCCGATCCGCTCGTATCCCGCCGCCACGAGTGCCGTGGCGATCGCCTCCGCCTGCTCGTGGCGCGCGTGTGCGTCGGGCAGCACCGTTTCGTCGATCAGCCGCTGGTGCTTCTTGAAACCCGGCACATGCGCATAGCCGAAGACGGCGAAGCGGCTCGGGCGCAGCGCGATCGCGGCCTCGACCGTTTCGATGCAGGATTTCACCGTCTGATGCGGCAGGCCGTAGATCAGGTCGAAGCTGAGGCTGGAAATGCCGGCATGCCTCAATCTGTCGACGGCCCGGGCGGTGGCATCGACGCTCTGGATACGGTTGATCGCCTTCTGCACGACCGGATCGAAACTCTGCACGCCGAGGCTGGCGCGGGTGACGCCGGCGGCGCCGAGCGTCTCGGCCATGTCTGCCGTCAGCGTGCGTGGGTCGATCTCCACTGCGATATTCACATCGCCGGCAAAACCGAGCCGGTCGCGCATCGCCGCGATCAGGGCTGCAAAGGCATCAGGCGGGATGATCGTCGGGGTGCCACCGCCGAAGTGGATCTCGCCGATCGAAAGCGCCTCGCGGCGTGCGGCGGCGACAAGATCGATCTCGTTATGCAGGCATTCGAGATATTCGAGGATCGGGCGATCGCGTGCCGTGATCGTCGTATGGCAGCCGCAGTACCAGCACATGGATCGACAGAAGGGAATGTGGAGATAGGCGGATACGCGTTCGCCGGCGTCGACGGAGCGGAGCCAGTCGGCATAGGCCAAGGGGTCTTCGAGGGCTGCGAAGTGCGGGGCGGTCGGGTAGCTCGTATAGCGCGGCAGCCGGGCCTCGCCGTATTTCTCCAAGATGGCCTGCGACATCGGATTTCCCTGCGTTCATTCTGATCCGGGCGCGAACCTAGGAAGGACGCTGCCGGCGGTCATTGACGAATCTCAAACGGCAGACGGAACGCGGCCCGTTCGCGCGACTGCCTGCCAGGAAAAGAGGACGGCCGCGGGAGACACCCGCGGCCCGTCCAAGCCGTCAATCCGGCACGCCGCTCAGATCAGGATGAAATCGCTGGCCGAAAGCGAACCCACCTTGCTGAGGGTGGCGACAAGGACACCATCGGCCTCGTTGCCGGTGCCGTCGGCATCGTACCAGAGGCGGCCGTTGTCCTTTTCAAAGAAGAACTGCGGGGCGGAGCCTGTGGCCTTCAGATCGTTCCCGGAATAAAGGGCGAGCTTGGAGAAGCCGAAGATGCTCTTGTCGATCACCAGCTTGTCCTGGCCGCGCTTGAAGTCGGTGATCAGGTCGCCGGAACCGATCGCCTCGGAGGAGGCGTAGATGAACTGGTCGGCCCCCGCCCCGCCCGTCAGCGTGTCGCCGTCGCCACCACCCTCCAGCTTGTCGTTGCCGGCGCGGCCGTCGAGCTTGTCGTCGCCGAGCCCGCCCCTCAGCGTGTTGCTCGACGCGTTGCCGAGGATGGTGTCGTCGGTGTGGCGGCCGGTGACGTTCTCGATGCTCGACAGCGACAGGCCGGTGGCGACGCCGCCGTTGCGGGCGTTGTTTTCCAGGTCGATGATCACCGACTTGTCGGAGACGATGTCGAAGTCGAGCGTGTCGACGCCCGATCCCCCGGAGAAGTAGTCGGTGCCACTCTCGTCGGTGTAGCGGGTAAACCAGTCGTTGCCGGCCTCGCCATAGAGCCTGTCGTTGCCGGCGCCGTCGACGAGATAGTCGTTCGCGCCGCCGCCCTTCAGCGTGTCGTTGCCGGCGCCGCCGTGGAGGTAGTCGACATCGCGGCCGCCGGTCACCACGTCCTTGCCGCTGCCGCCGAGATAGTCGATCGCCTCCATGCCGGCAAACGAGGTCTTCGCATTGACCTTGACCAGGCCGTCAGTCAGCACGAAGGAGACGTCGAAGGTCTCTTCCTTCAGGTCGACGACGACGCGATCTTCCCCGCTGCCGCCGGAGGCGTAGTCGTTGACGTTCGTGAAGATCACGTCGTTGCCTTTTTCGCCGTAGAGCATGTCGCGGTCGTTGTCCTTGATGCCGCCACTGCCGTAGATCGTGTCGTTGCCGTCGCCGCCATAGATCTTGTCGGCACCGTACCATCCGGTCAGTTCGTCATTGCCGCCAAGCCCCTTCAGCGTATCGTTGCCGCTCATGCCGTTCAGGTAGTCGGAAAGCTTGCCGCCTGTCAGCGTGTCGTGGCCCTGGCCCGAGGAAATGTGCACGCTCTCAAAGTTCTTCGCGGTAACACCACCATTGACGAGGGTGGCCTTGGAAGACAGCGTGAACGACAGGTTGGCCTTGCTGTCATAGCGGTTGATCCAGAGGATATCCGTGCCCGAGCCGCCGTCGGCGGTGAACCGGCCCGCCGTGGAGCCGCCGGCATTGTTGATGGTGACGGTGTCGTTGCCCGCCCCGCCCAAAAGCGTCGAGAGCCCGTTGCCGGTTTGCGTTTCCGCAGAGAGATAGTCGTTGCCATTGCCGCCGTCGAGCAGGTTGGTGCCGCCACCGGAATCGATGAGGCGATCGTCGCCGTCACCGCCCCTCACGGTGTCGCTGCCCGAGGTGGAATAGAACTGGTCGTTGCCCCTGCCGCCGGTCATGCGGTTATTGCCGCTGCCCGCGTTGAAATCGACGTGCGTCGCCGTTCCGGCGGAGAGGACGTCGTTGCCGCTGCCCGTGACGACGGTGAAGCTCTCGCCGCCGGTGACCACGCTGCCGTCGGAAAGCTTGGCAGTGTTACCCGAAACGCTGAAGGTGAGATTGCTCTTTATGTCGGAGCGGGTGATCCACACTGAATCGTAACCCTTGCCGGCCTTGATCGTATCCTTGCCGCCGCTGCCGACGATCAGCAGGTCGTTGCCGTCACCGCCGTCGAGATAGTCGATGCCAAGCCCGCCATCCAGATGATCGTTGCCGCCAAGCCCGATCAGCTTGTCGTTGCCCGACATGCCGGAAAGCGTATCGTTTCCGGCCCCGCCGGTGAACTTCTCCGCCTTCTCCGTCCCACTCAGCGAATAGTTTTCGAAATTGACGAACGTCGTGCCGTTGGAGAGCGTCTGCTTGATCGACGAAGCCTTCGCGGTAAAGGTGCCCGAGAGGCCGCTGAGGACGAGGGTATCGGTGCCCGTGCCGCCATCGAGGATGTCCTTGCCGGCGCCCGCCCAGCTTTCCATGCTGTGGCTGATCGTGTCGTTGCCCGAGCCGCCGCGCACCGTGTCGTCGTCGCTGTCGCCCGACAGGAAGTCGTCGCCGGAGCCGCCGTCGATCACGTCGCGGCCGCGACCGCCCTGGATCGTATCGTTGCCGCTGTCGCCGAACATCTTGTCGTTGCCTTCATGGCCGTAAATGTAGTCGTCGTTGCCGCCGCCATAGAGGGTGTCGTTGCCGTCTTCGCCGGAGAGCCAGTCGCGCCCGTAGCCGCCGTAGATGGTGTCGTCGCCGGCCTCGCCCAGAAGCGAATCGCTGCCGTTGCCACCGTAGATCCTGTCGTTTCCATTGCCGCCGGCGAGCCAGTCGTCGCCGATCTCGCCCTTCAGGACGTCGTTTCCGGCACCGCCCTCGAACCAGTCCTTCCAGCGGCCGCCGACGAAGGTGTCGTTGTAGTTGCTTCCGGTGAGGTCGAAGCGCTCGACATTGACGATGGTGGCACCAAGCAGCGATCGGGAGACGGCGGGGTCGAACGCGGTGAACGAGACCCCCTTCGTGGAGGCGGAAAAATCGATCGCAAGCTCGTCGAACCCGAGGCCGCCGTCGATCCTGTCGCCCGCCAGCGTGCCGACGGAAAGGTTGACAATGCTATCGTCGCCGGTGCCGGCATTGATCTTGTCCGCCCCGAGGCGGCCCTCGATGGTGTCCTTGCCGGAACCCGTGCTCAGGGTGTTGCCGAGGTCGTCACCGTAGACGACCTGATCGCCGACACCGGGGATGGTATAGCCCGTGGCGGCGGCGGAGGCTTGTGCGGATGTCGCCTGCAGCTGGGCGATCAGCTTCAATTTCTTGCTCATGGCATCCTCGATCGTTAGGGTTGCAACGCCGATACGACGTGCGTCCATTGCTAGAGTGCGGGCGAGCAGGACGTTGTTACTGGGGTAACAGGAGGGGACGGGCGCCTTTTTACGTTGCGCCGCGACTTGGCGAATCTTATCAATGGGATCGCGCTCGAACTTGCCGAGAGCGGTCCATCGGGCCGTTCATTGCTGGATGCCGGCGCGGGCGGCGAGGAACACAAGGGGCGCGGAATGGCGGACAGCGACAGGGACGTTGCGGCTGTGCCGAAGAAGTGGATGTGGCGGGGATCGCTGCGGACACTGCTCAGCGCCGTGATGGTTGCGATCCTGCTTGCAGTCTCCGGCAGCCTGATCGGGCTCGACTACTACCGCGCCCGCAACGCCGCCATCGACGCCGCGGAAAACCACATGCGCGGCTTCGAGGACCGGCTGATTTCGCGCATGCAGAGCCTGTCCGGCGACACGGCGGGGCTCGTAAACCTGATCGTATCGATCGCCAACTCCTTCCTCGCAGATCCCTCCGAGCGGATCAATGACAAGGTGACCATTCTACGGGCGGCGCTCGCGCGGTCGCCGCAGATCGACGGCATCTATGCCGGCTATCCGGACGGCGGCTTCTTCCATGCCGTCAACCTGTCATCGAGCGACTGGCGCGCCGTCCTGAGGGCGCCGCCGAACGCGTCGATGGCCATTCGCATCCTCAACCCCGGCGAGAGCGGGCCGATCGCCCATGTTCTCTTCTTCGACGCCGCCGGCAAGCAGCTGCTTCGCCGGACCCTCACCGGCTGGGACTACGACCCGCGGCAGCGCCCGTGGTATCGCGCAGCTGCGGGCGGTACCGGACCGGTCGCGACCGGCCCCTACAGCACGGCGACGACGAAATCGCTCGCGATGACGATTTCGCAGGCACACAAGGGCAATCCGGAGATCGTCGTCGGCGCCGACGTGGTGCTCGACCGCATCACCCGCTTCATCGCCAGCGAACGCCTGACGCCGACGGCGGTGGCCTTCGTGGTCGATGCCGACAAGAAGCTGCTCATCCACTCCGACCGCCGGCTGATGCAGGCGGTCGCCACATCGAAAAGCGAGCGCGACTTCGATCCCGCCGACCTGCAGGATCCGCTGATCGAGGCGATCAGGGCGCATCCGCCGCCGCTCGACGAGATGGGGCTGGTCGAGGCGGCGGGAAGACGCTGGGTCGTGCTCGGATCCGAAGTCGACGGGGCGATGCTGTTTCCCGGCCACATCGCGGTCATCGCCGCCCCGGTCGATGAGCTGATGGCGCCGGCGATTCGCGGCCTCTATCAGGGCCTTGCCATCTCCGGCGCGATCGTCATTCTCGCCATTGCCGGTGCGCTGCTGCTGGCGCACCTCATCACAAAGTCGCTGAACCAGCTGACCGACAGCGCCCATCGCCTGCAGGACCTGGACTTTCGTACCCCGATCGACGTGCCGACGCATGTAAGCGAGATCGCCACGCTTGGCGGCGCGATGAACCGGGCACGTGATGCGATCTTCACCTTCGGGCTCTACGTGCCCAAGGAACTGGTGCGCAAAGGCATGGAATCCGGCGAGTTTTCCGGACGGACGGCGCGGCGCCAGGAGGTTACCGCCCTTTTCACGGATATCTATGATTTCACGACGATCAGCGAACGACATTCGCCCGAAGACGTCGTCGGCATGTTGTCTGAGTATTTCGACATCCTGAACGACACCGTGAATGCGCATCGCGGCACGATCATCCAGTTCCTCGGCGATTCGATCTTTGCCATGTGGAACGCGCCGGAACCTGATCCGGACCATGCGGCGAACGCCTGCCGCGGCGCGCTTGCCATGCGGACCCGCATCGAAGCCTTCAACGAGAGCCAGCGCCGGCGGGGACTGCCGGAATTCCGCACCCGCTTCGGCATCCATTCGGGAACAGCCGTGGTCGGCAGCGTCGGCGCCAACGACCGTCTGCAGTACACGGCGATGGGCGACAGCATCAACGTCGCCTCGAGACTGGAGGGGATGAACAAGAGCTACGGCACGGTGATCCTTGCCAGCGGCGCTGTCGTGGCGCAGTGTCGCGACAAGATCCGCTTCCGCCCGCTCGGACAGGGGCAGGCGAAGGGCCGGAGCACCGCACTGGAACTCTACGAGGTCATCGGCGTCATTGAGGGTGCGGAGAGCAGGCAGCCCATCGAGGAAGCCTCGCACGGCGCGCCCTCGCGCCAGTAGAGCCTTCGGCTCACGCGTCTCAGAACGTCGGCGGCGTGCAGGCGCTGATGACCTCGCAGGGCACCGGCCCGACGCAGCGGAAGCGATGGGGGCGCCGGCTTTCGAAATAGTAGGCGTCGCCCGGGCCGAGGATGCGCCGTTCGTCGTCCACCGTCACTTCGAGACGGCCGGAAAGTACGATTCCGCCCTCCTCACCCTCATGCACCAGCGGAACCTTGCCGGTATCGGCGCCCGGCTGATAACACTCCTTGAGGATCTGCAGGCTGCGGCCGAACAGGTTTTCGCCGACCTGCCGGTAGGAGATCGGCCCCTTGCCGATCTCGACAAGCTCGTCGGCGCGATAGAAGGCCTGCTTGGGGCGATCGGGCTCGAAGGCGAAAAACTCCGCAAGGCCGATGGGAATGCCGTCCAGTATCCGCTTCAGCGCGCCAACCGAGGGATTGGAGGCATTCGACTCGATCAGCGAGATTGTCGAATTCGTCACGCCGGCGCGCTTGGCAAGCTCGCGCTGGGAGAGATTGTGCGCCATGCGCAGGCTGCGCAGCCTGTTTCCTATGTCGACCGACATGCGACCTCCCGCTGTACAACCACCGCCTGTTTCGATTGTTCGAAATATCGAAACATTTGAATTGCAGGCCCATATTTTTCAATGACTTCATAACAGCCAGAAAAGGACTTGTTCAAGATCGCAAATCATGGCCTCAATCGCGCCAGCCAGAGGAGATCTCCATGAACGTCCACAACAAGCCCAACGCGCCGGTGCTCGACAGCTACTGGATGCCGTTCACCGCCAACCGCCAGTTCAAGGCGGCACCCCGCCTTCTCGCCGCGGCGGAAGGCATGCACTACACCACCAATGACGGCCGCAAGGTTCTCGACGGCACGGCGGGGCTCTGGTGCGTCAACGCCGGCCACGGCCGCCGGCAGATCGCAGCCGCCGTCGAGCGGCAGCTGTCGACCCTGGACTACGCGCCCTCCTTCCAGATGGGTCATCCGATCGCCTTCGACTTCGCCGAGCGGCTGGCGGAGATCGCGCCCGGCCCTGCCGGCGCCAAGCTTGACCGCATCTTCTACACCGGTTCGGGTTCGGAATCGGTCGATACGGCGCTGAAGATCGCCATCGCCTACCAGCGCGCCATCGGCCAGGGCACCCGCACGCGCCTGATCGGCCGCGAGCGCGGCTACCACGGCGTCGGCTTCGGCGGCATCTCGGTCGGCGGCCTCGTCAACAATCGCCGCGTCTTCCCGCAGTTGCCCGGCTCCGACCACCTGCGCCACACGCACGACCTTGCCAAGAACGCCTATGTGAAGGGCCAGCCCGAGCACGGCGCTGAACTGGCCGACGACCTCGAGCGGCTGGTGGCGCTGCACGGCGCGGAAACGATCGCCGCCTGCATCGTCGAGCCGGTTGCTGGCTCCACCGGCGTTCTGGTGCCGCCGAAGGGATATTTCGAGCGGCTGCGGGCGATCTGCGACAAGCACGGCATTATCCTGATCTTCGACGAAGTCATCACCGGCTTCGGCCGGCTGGGCGCGCCGTTCGCCACCGACTTCTTCGGCGTCACCCCCGATATCGTCACCACGGCCAAGGGCCTGACGAACGGCGCGATCCCGATGGGCGCGGTGTTCACCAGCCGCAAGGTGCACGATGCACTGATGCAGGGTCCGGAAGGCGCGATCGAGCTGTTCCACGGCTACACCTATTCCGGCCATCCGGCCGCCTGTGCTGCCGGCCTCGCCACACTCGACATCTACCGCGACGAGGGCCTGCTCACGCGCGCCGCCGAACTGCAGGACGACTGGCACACTGCGATGCACTCGCTGAAGGGCCTGCCACACGTCATCGACATCCGCACCATCGGCCTGATCGCCGGCATCGAGCTTTCCTCGCGTGAGGGCGCCGTGGGCGCACGCGCCTACGATGTCTTCGTCGACTGCTTCGAAAAGGGCCTCCTGATCCGCGTCACCGGCGACATTATCGCTTTCTCACCACCACTGATCGCCGAGAAGACGCACTTCGACGAGATCGTCTCGGTGCTCGGCGAGGCGCTGAAGCGGGCGAAGTAGGCAAACGAAAGGGCCGGCTTCGAGAGGCCGGCCCTTCTTATTCAGCCTGAAGAGCGAGGCTACGGCCTCGCTCGCAATTTTCAGAAGTTCACCACCAGCCCAAGGATGGGGCCCTGCTCGACTACGTCGAACTTGAAGCCGTCGTTGCTGTAGTCGACGCCGAGCGCACGATAGCCGACCACGGACGAAAATGTGTCGTTGAACTTGTAACCGACCGTGCCTGCGACGTCCCAGTCGATATTGGCACCGCCGCCACCGACCATGCCCCAGCCGGTCAGGAACACGTTCGGCGTGAGGAAATAGGTTCCCTTGAAGCCGCCCAGCGCGTCGACCCAGGTGTCGCCGTCGCTGCGCGAACGGCCATCGAAGACGCCGCCGCTGATCGAGATCGTGGTATCGACCGACCAGACCCGGATGCCGCCGACGACATCGAAGTGGCCGTTATTGTCCTGCAGCAGCGAGTATCCGGCACCGACAAATCCCGCAAACGTCTCCGAGTCGACCTCGATCCTGTCGGCGAGGAACCCGCGCGGCGTTGCCGAACTGCCCGAGAGCTTGGTGTACATCAGGTCGGTGAAGACGCTGTAACGGCCGTAGCGGGCTTCGCCGATCGCCATCGCGGCGAAATCCAGATGATCCCAGACGTCGCCGAACGAAGAATCCACGTGAACAGTGCGTTGGCCGAAGGCAGTCAGGTCGCCGGAAAGGCCTGCCGCCCAGAAATAGGGCGCAAAGGAGAAGGTCCAACCGCTTTCGGTTTCGACCTGCTTGGCCTCCGGGGTCATCGCGACAGGAGCAATGTCTGCTGCCGCGGCGCTTTGGCCGAGCATGCATAGCCCCGCGCAGAAGAAGGTCGATGCAATGCGATGCTTCATATGGCCCTCCTGGATCGCCTCACGCGAGCGATCATATGTCCCCTGTCGCTCCGATGCGGCCCGGTCCCCAATGGCCCAGTAACCAGCCCACATCCGGAGCCTCCGCCACAGACGATTCGCCGTGACTGATGCCGGGCATGACAACAACAGAACGGGCATTTGACAAGAAAATCCGCCTGCCTGCCCGTCGCAGCCGCGCGTTCGGCTGAAAGATGCGACAGAAATCACGCACTTGGGCGACGGCGACGGCTGCAAGCGCGGGAAGTCGGCGCATTCTGATTGCAAAATGCAATCAGTTTTGTTAGTCTGGTAGCATTAGGGAGACTGATGGGAGGACGACGTGAAACCCATTCTCTACGCCCACCCTTTCTCGGCCTATTGCCAGAAGGTGCTGATCGCGCTCTACGAGAACGAGATCCCATTCGAGTTTCGCCTTCTGGCGCAGGAGCATCCAGACGTACTCGCCGAGTTCGAGGCGCTGTGGCCAGTCCAGCGCTTTCCCATCCTGGTCGATGGGGCAAAGACGCTGCTTGAGGCGACCATCATCATCGAGTATCTCGACCAAGCCTTTCCCGGGCCGTTCAAGCCGATC
Source organism: Mycoplana rhizolycopersici (assembly GCF_013378445.1). Taxonomy (GTDB): domain Bacteria; phylum Pseudomonadota; class Alphaproteobacteria; order Rhizobiales; family Rhizobiaceae; genus Mycoplana; species Mycoplana rhizolycopersici. The sequence goes on along the minus strand of NZ_JABXYK010000007.1, from coordinate 88,180 downwards.
CCGGCTGATGCCGATGCGGCGCTTGAGGTGCGGATGCTCGACCGGATCTTCGATAACTACATCATGACCCCGATGCAGAAGATCGTGTTCGACGCGATCAGGCCGCCGGCCGACCGCGACGCCCACGGCGTGGCGGATGCCCGCACGATGCTCGACCGCGCCTATCTCTGGCTCGACCGGAAACTTCAAGGACGCGCATGGGCCGCCGGCGACCGTTTCAGCCTGGCGGATTGCGCGGCCGCCCCGGCGCTCTTCTATGCCGACTGGACGCACGCGATCGACCGCAGGTTCGAGAACCTGCGCGGCTACCGCGACCGCCTGCTCGCCCGCCCCTCCTTCGCCCGCGCGGTTGAGGAGGCAAGACCGTTTCGCAAACTGTTCCCGCTCGGAGCACCGGATCGCGATTGAGGCGGGTCCCTATCCCGCTCCGCGGCCGGCTTCCGCCCCTCATCCACCTGCCGGCACCTTCTCCCCGCGAGCGGGGCAAGGACCGCGACCGCGACGCTGGCCACCAACGCAACGTCTGAGCAGACTTATCCCCTCACCCTTGCCCTCTCCCCGCTCGCGGCGAGAGGGCAAGGGTGAGGGGCAATCATCGCGCCCCGGCGGTGGCGAACCATCTCAATCCGCCCTGCTCCCCGTCTCGTCGAAGACGTGCAGGTGCTTTTGCGGAAAATCGACACGGACCGTGGGGCCAGCAGAGAGCGCGTCACGGTCGAGGGTGAAGATCTTGAAGGGCAGGCCGTGCAGCGACAGGTGGAGGATGATGCCGAAGCCCGTCGGCTCGACGAGATCGACGGTCGCCTCCAGCATGCCGTCCTTGGCGATGACGACGTGCTCGGGGCGGATGCCGAGCGTGACTGTGGTTTCCGGCGCGAGGCCCGCGCGGGGTGCGACCGGGACCACCGTGCCGTCCGAAAGCCGGACGCCGGCGCCCTCGCCCGTTTTCACGTAGCGGCCCTCGAGAAAATTCATGCCCGGCGAGCCGATGAAGCCTGCGACGAACAGGTTGGCGGGGGTGTCGTAGAGTTCCAGCGGCGTGCCCACCTGCTGGACGACGCCGCCGTGCATGGCGACGATGCGGTCGGCGAGCGTCATCGCCTCGATCTGGTCGTGGGTGACGTAGATCGAGGTCGCCTTCAGGTCGGCATGCAGCTTCTTGATCTCGGCGCGCATCTGTTCGCGCAGCCGGGCGTCGAGGTTGGAGAGCGGCTCGTCGAACAGGAAGGCCTTGGGCTGGCGGACGATGGCGCGGCCCATGGCGACGCGCTGGCGCTGGCCGCCGGAGAGCGCCTTCGGCCGGCGCTCCAGAAGCGGATCGAGCCCGAGCTTGGTGGCGGCGCTGCTGACGGCGCTGGCGATCTTGTCCTTTGCCGTCTTTCGGAGCCGCAGGCTGTAGCTCATGTTGTCGGCGACAGACATGTGCGGGTAGAGCGCGTAGGACTGGAACACCATGGCGATGTCGCGGTCCTTGGGCGCCAGATCGTTGACGCGGTTGCCGGAGATGCGGATCTCGCCGCCGGTCACCTCCTCCAGGCCCGCTATCATGCGCAGCAGCGTGGACTTGCCGCAGCCGGACGGGCCGACGAGGACGATGAATTCGCCATCCTTGATGGCAAGATCGACGCCGTGCAGGACCGAGACTGGGCCGTAGCTCTTGCGGACGCTTTCGATATCGATGGAAGCCATGGTCATTATCCCTTAACCGCGCCGGCCGTCAGGCCCTGCACGAGATAGCGCTGGATGAGGAGGAAGAACAGGCAGGCCGGGATCAGCGCGAGCACGCCGGCGGCCATCATCTGCCCGAAGTCGACGGAGAACTTGGAGACGAAGGTGAGAAGCCCCACGGGGAACGTCGCCGCGTCGTTGCCGGAGATCAGCATCAGCGCGAACAGGAGCTCGCTCCAGGCGGCGGTGAAGACGAAGCCGAGCGTGGCGGCGATGCCCGGCAGGGTCAGCGGCAGGATGATCTGGCGGAAGGCTATGAACTGGGTGGCGCCGTCGATCATCGCCGCCTCCTCCAGGTCCTTCGGGATGCCGTCGAAGAAGGACTGCATCAGGAAGGTGGCGAAGGGAACGTTGAAGGCGGAGTAGACGATGACGAGGCCGGTCAGGCTGTTGGTCAGTCCCAGCGGCGACAGCATCTTGAAGATCGGCGCCACCAGCATGACCAGCGGGAACATCTGGGTGATCAGCATCAGCGCGACGATCCAGTACTTCGCCCGGAAGGAGAAGCGCGACAGCGCGTAGCCGGAGAGCGAGGCAAGGACGGTGACGACGACGGCAGTGGCACCGGAGACGATCAGGCTGTTCTTGAAGAAGGTCGGAAAGGCGCTGTGGGCGATGACGAAATTGAAATGCTCGAAGGTCATGCGCGAGGGCCACATGCGCACGCCCTCGCTGTAGAGCAGGTCGTTCGGCGTGACCGACACCTTCAGAAGCCAGAACAGCGGAAACAGCGCGAAGACGACATAGGCGAGGATCGCGAGACGATGGGCGCCGGTGAGGAGGAGGCTGCGGGATTTCATCGTCTTAGCCCTTGTTCAGCATGGTCTGGCGGAGCAGCACGATCAGCATCGAATAGACGAGCAGCAGCGCCAGCAGGACGAGCGCGATCGCCGAGGCATAGCCGAAATCGAGCCGCTTGAAGGCCTGGGTGAAGATGTAGCTGGCGACGATCTGGGTGCGGTCGGCCGGGCCGCCATTGGTCATGACGACGATCAGGTCGGCAAAGTTGGAAATCCAGACGGTGCGCAGGAGAACGGTGATCGCGATCGTCGGCGCGAGAAAGGGCAGCGTGATCGACCAGAAACGCTGGACGGGACCTGCGCCGTCGATGCTTGCCGCCTCGTAGAGGTCGCGCGGGATCGCCTGCAGGGCAGCCAGCAGGGTGATGGCGAAGAAGGGAATGCCCCACCAGACGTTGGCCGCGATCGGCCCCCACATGGCAAGATGCGGGTCGGAGAGGATGTTGTGGGGCTCATCCATCAGGCCGAGCGCGTAAAACCAGTGCGGCAGCGGGCCGATGACCGGATTGAACAGCCAGGCCCAGTTGAGGCCGGCGAGGAAGCTCGGCACCGCCCAGGGCAAAAAGACCAGCGCCTGTACCAGGCCGCGACCATAAAACGGCTTGTCCAGCAGCAGCGCAAGGATCAGGCCGAAGGTGAACTGCAGGAAAACGGAGGCGCCCGTCCACCACAGCGTGTTCCTCAGCGCGCCGTAGAAGGCCTGGTCCTGCCCCAGCGCACGGAAATGGTCGAGACCGACAAAGCCTCCGGAAAACGGGTTCAGAAGCTGGATGTCCCGGAACGCATAGGAGATGCCGACGACGAGCGGCACGAGCATGACCGCGACGATCAGGATCAGCGCCGGCGCACTGTAGAGATAGGGCTCCGAGGCGTCCGCGATCCGCTTCATCATCGGCGGTCGGTTGTGCTTCATCGGTTGGTGCATCATCGGCAGTCGTTCCATTGGCGTTTTTCGTCGACGCGCCGTGCGTTGGCAGCGTGCCGGAGGAGTTGGACCGAAGCAATCGGGGAAGATTGGGCGCGGCGGCCCCTCATCCGCCTGCCGGCACCTTCTCCCTGCGAGCAGCGGGTTAGTCGGACGTGGTGAAAGCCCCCTCCCCACCCTCCCCACAAGGGGGGAAGGCTTAAGCCGTCAGCTCCGCCATCGATCCATCGGAGCGGACGGGCGCCGCTGGTCTTCTCCCCCCTTGTGGGGGAGATGGCCGGCAGGCCAGAGGGGGACTTTCCCTATGGATCGCCCTACTTCTTCGCCAGATACTTCTGCTGCGCCTTGGTCAGGTACTCGGCCCACTGGTCGGCGAGTTCCTGTGGCGTGATCTCGCCGAGAAGCGCCTTCTGCGAGGTCTGGATAACGAGCGAATCCTTGAAGAAGGCGAATTCCTCCAGGTAGGTCGGCATCACGGTCGGGACCGCGTCCTTGTCCTCCAGCTCGGCGAACCAGCCCTTGAACTGCTCGCTGGCATAGAAGGGGTCCTTCTCGGCGGAGGTATGCACCGGCAGCGCGCCGGTGCGCTTGTTCCACTCGATGTTGCCTTGCGGGCCTTCCAGCGCCTCGATCAGCTTCCAGGAGAGGTCCTTGTTCTCGCTGGCCGCCATCATCGACCAGCCCGCATAACCGATGGTCGGGAAGGTCTTGCCGGACGGGCCCTTCGGCATGGTCATGATGCCGTAGTCCTCGGCCTTCATGCGCTCGGCGATCGCGATCAGCGCGTCCGGATCCTGGTCGAGGAAGGCGCAGGTGCCGCTGTAGAAGCCGGCGACGATCTCGTTGAAGCCCCAGTTGACGCTGTCCTTCGGCGCGTAGCCGTTCTTGTAGAGGTCGATCAGCCAGGTCAGGCCCTTGACCCAGCCCTCGCTGTTCATGGTCGAGGTGCCGTCTTCGTTGAAGAACTTGTTGTCGCCGGCCATGGTGGCGCCGAACATCATCCAGCCGTTCAGGCCGCCCGGGCCGCCGCGCAGGCAGTAGCCGGACTTGCCGGGGAGTGCGGAGACCTTCTTGGCGGCCTCGGCGAATTCGTCCATCGTCTTCGGCGGCTCGGAGACGCCGGCCTCTTCCAGCAGCTTCTTGTTGTAGAACATCGCGCGCAGATAAAAGCCGTAGGGCAGCATGTAGGCGGTATCGTTGACGTCGCGGCCGAGTTCGAGCGCGCGGGCGGTCAGGCCCGAGGTGTGCTCCCACTTGGAGAGATAGGGCTCGAGGCTCTCCAGCATGCCGTTATTGGCATAGAGCGAGAGCCAGGTGTCGGGCATTTCCATCACGTCGGGGATTTCCCCGGCGGAAACCATGGTGGCGAACTTCTGGAAAGCCTCGCCCCAGGGCAGCGAGATGATCTCGACCTTGGTGCCGGGATTTTCGGCCTCGAACTTGCCGACGATGGACTTCAGCGTCTCGGTACGCTCGGGGCTGGTGATCACCTCCACGAGCTTCAACGTCGTATCGGCAAGCGCGGTCCCGGACATCATCGCGGCGAACAATGCGGCAGTCAGCAGTCTTTTCATGGTCGCTCCCCCTTATGGGCTTTGGTTTATTGCTCTTCAGGCTTGGGAGGCGGCTGCGATCGCCGCCTCCAGATCACTCCACAGGGCCCCGGTTCCTTCGAGGCCGACATGGAGACGCACGGACCGCGGATGGATGCCGAATGCGTGCGCGGAATTGGGCTCCGCCTTCTGCTGCAGCACGACCTGGCCCGGTACGATCAGGCTTTCGTGGCCGCCCCAGCTGACGCCGAGCTTGAACAGCCTCAGGCGATCGGCGAAGGCGCGGATGTCGATGCCTTCGCGGAAGATGAAGGAGAACAGGCCGGAGGTGCCTGTCAGGCCCGGCGGCAGGCGGTTGGCAAGCGCGGGATGCTGGACGCTTTCGACGATGTCCAGCGCCTGAAGGCGGCGGGCAATCTCCAGCGCCGAAGCCTCGTGCGCCTTCATGCGGATCGGCAGGGTGCGCAGGCCACGCACCAACAGCCACGCATCGAAGGGCGACAGCTTGCCGCCGAGATAGGGATAGGCCTCGGCACGGATGCGGCCGATCAGATCCTTCGAGCCGGTGACGACGCCGGCGACGACGTCGCTGTGGCCACCGAGATATTTCGAGGCCGAGTGCAGGACAAGGTCGACGCCGAGCGACAGCGGGCGCTGGAAGATCGGGCTTGCCCAGCTGTTGTCGATGACCGAGACGATGCCGTGCCGCCTTGCAAGGGCGGCGAGCGCGCCGACATCGTGGGCGTCCATCACCCAGCTCGTCGGGCTTTCCATGTAGAAGAGCTTCGCGCCCGGCAGCGCGCGGGCAACCGCCTCCTCGTCGCGCCCGTCGACATAGGTCACCTCGATCTTCATGCGCTTCAGGATGGTGCCGAACAGGCGGAAGGCATCGGGATAGACGTGCCTGACGGCGACGATGCGATCACCGGGCTCGACGAAGGAGAGAACAGTGGACGAGATCGCGGCCATGCCGCTGGCAAAGCCCATCGCGTCCTCGCCGCCCTCGAGCTTGGCCAGCATCTCCTCGAAGGCGCGCACGGTGGGGTTCAGGCCGCGGGTATAGATCGGCCGGACGATCTCGCCGCGATAGGCCGAGACCATCTCGTCATAGGAGGAGAAGGTGAACAGCGAGGTCTGCACGATCGGCGGCACCACCGCCTCGAAGGCGTTGGCCTCGTCATGGGCGACGATCAGCGAGGCGAGGTCGAACGGATCGGAGCCGTTGATCATTTTGACATTTCCTTGATGTCTTCCTCGACGACGTCGAGGATCTTTAGCGTTTCGCGGCGCGCGGCTTCCGTGTCCTGGGCGACGATCGCGTTGAACAGCGTGCGGTGGAAGGGAAAGGAGCGGCGGGCAAAGTCGGGCCGATCGAACGGCTCGTCCCAGAAACGCTCGAAGGCCTCGCGCATCTGCTCCAGAAGCTGGCGGAACAGCGGATTGTGGGTGGCATCGTAGATGGCAAGGTGAAAGGCGAGGTCTTCGGGTCCAGATGTGCCCTTCGCCAGGTGCACCCGCTCCATCGCGTCGAGCTTTTCCTCGATCGTCTTCAGGTCGCCTGCGGTGCGCCGGCGGGCGGCGACCATGTTGGCCTCGCATTCGATGCCGCGGCGGACCTCCAGCGTCTGCAAAAGCGCATCGCGCAGGTGCATGGCGTCGAAGGACAGCGGCATGTGGATCGTAGCGGTCGTGACGGGCTTCAAGAGATAGGTGCCGCTGCCCTTGCGCGTCTCCATGACGCCGAGGGCCTGGAAGTGGCGGATGACCTCGCGGATGGTCGATCGCCCGACGGCAAGTGCGGACATCAGCTCGCGCTCGGCCGGAAGCCGGTCGCCGGCCTTGAGGTTCGCCTGGCCGATATAGCTGGCAAGCGCCTCGGTAACCTGGCGCGCCCGGTCCATTGGCGGCAGCGGCAAAATTGCCGGCTTGGCATCCATTCTCGCCGTCATGCGGCCATTCCCCGTTTTTGCGTCAGCTTCTCATAATTGGTCTGACATCTGATCATTATGGAGGCGCGTCGCCGGCTGTCAAGGGCACAGAGAGGATTCCAGAATTTCGGGTAAAGAATCAATAAATCAATTACTTGAGGCAGTCCGCACAACATGGTGACGGCCAGCCGCCGGCGTTGCATTCGGCGGGCGCGCCAGCTAATCAATGTCATCCGAGTTACGCCACCGCGCAGGAACCGACATGAACATCATCGAAGAACTGACCGAAGCGCTTGGCACGGAAACCGTCCTCACGGGGGCTGCGATCGGCGAGCGCTATCGCAGCGACGAGAGTCTCACGGGACGCATCCTGCCGATGGCCGTCATCCGGCCACGAACCGTCGAAGAGGTCGCGACCGCGCTTCGCATCTGCAACAGGCACGGCCAGCCCGTCATCCCGCAGGGCGGGTTGACGGGACTTGCGGGCGGCGCAAACGCCTCGGGCGGAGAAGTCGCGATTTCGCTGGAACACCTCGCCGGCATCGAGGAGATCGATACGGCCGCGGGCACGATGACGCTCAAGGCAGGCACCGTTCTGGAGGTGGCGCAGAACGCGGCGGCAGAGGCCGGCATGCTGCTTGCGATCGATCTCGGTGCGCGCGGCAGCTGCCAGATCGGCGGCAACATCTCCACCAATGCCGGCGGCATCCGGGTGATCCGTCACGGCGTGACCCGCGACAACGTGCTGGGCCTCGAGGTCGTGCTCGCCGACGGCACCGTGCTTTCCATGCTCAACAAGATGACGAAGAACAACACAGGCTACGACCTGCGTCAGTTCTTCATCGGGGCGGAAGGCACGCTCGGCATCATCACGCGAGCCGTCGTGAAGCTGAAACCCCTTCCGGCCGGGCGGAGCACCGCACTGGTCGCGCTGGAAAGCTATGATGCAGTCGTCTCGCTGCTGACGCGTGCCCGGCGCGAACTGGAAGCGCTTTCGGCTTTCGAGGCCATGTGGGAAAATTTCGTCCGCTTCAATTGCGAGGCGGCGGGGATCAGGTTCTTCGAGACGGCCTATCCGTTCCTGGTGATCATCGAAGCGGATTCCGACGGGTCGGATGCGGCGCGCGACCGCTTCGAAGCCTTCCTCGGCGGCGCGCTGGAGGAAGGCCTGATCGTCGATGCGCTGATCGCCCAGTCGGAAAAGGAAACGCAGCGCTTCTGGTCCGTGCGCGAGGCCCATATGATGGGGCAGTTGCTGCCCGCGCTGATCAATCTCGACGTCAGCCTGCCGATCGGCAGCATCGGGGACTATGCACAGGCCTGCGAGACAGCCCTGCTGCAGCGCTTCCCCGACGCCCACGTCTCCTTCTTCGGCCATATCGGCGACAGCAACCTGCATGTCGCCATTTCCGTCGGCGAGGCTTCGGAAGAGGACCTGCATGCGGTCGACGGGATCGCCTACGATCTCGTGCAGGCCTTCAAGGGTTCGATTTCGGCGGAACATGGAGTCGGCACGCTGAAACGTCCGTATCTCGGCTGCTCGCGCAGTGCGGAGGAACTGGATGCGATGCGCCGGATCAAGCTGGCGCTGGATCCGAGGGGAATTCTCAATCCCGGCAAGGTGATCTGAAGCCGCAACGGAAAGATCTGCGCCAGGATTTGCGGCCATCCGGAAGGAACCAATCCCGGCCAGCGCCGTTACCGGCCAACGAAAGGAAGCTTCATGTCGGCAAGGATACTGCTGGTCGTGCTCATCCTGATGATCGGATCGATCATGAGCATCGTCTTCCTTCAACGTATATCCGGCGTCGGCGGCGACAAGCAGCCGCCCGAGGGCGAATTGCTCTCGACGCCGTCGCGCATGTCGAACGAGCAGTAGCCGCCTCCCCGATCGCCACCCCCCGGTCGCCACCCAAGCCCGTCCCTCCAACACCAGCCTTCAAATCGATGTCGGCAGGCGCTAAGGAGAACCGGGCAATCAGGGGATGCAACCGCAAGGACAGCCAATGACCAAGGAAAGCAGACGCGTGCTCGTGACGGGTGCAACGCGCGGCATGGGGCTTGAGATCGCGCGCGCCTTCGCGCGCGCCGGCGAACGGGTCGTACTGAACGGTCGGGAAGAGGTCACGCTCGAGGCGCATTGCGCCACGTTGAGGAACGAAGGCTTTGCTGCGGAAGCGCTTGCCGCCGACCTTTCCCTGGAGCCCGAGACGGCCGTCCGGCGCGCCAGCGAAAGCCTCGGCGGACTCGACGTCGTGGTCCATGCCGCCAGCATCCGCGACCGGCGCCCGACGCAAGAGCTGGACGGTGCGGCTTTCGCCTCGCTTCTGGACGTCAATCTCACCGCTGCCTATCGGCTGGCGCGGGCCGCCCTGCCGCTGTTGCAGCGCTCGCAGGCCGGCCGACTGGTCTTCATCACCTCGATCGCCGCCCGCATCGCCCGCGCGCCGGACCCGGCCTACACCGCCTCCAAGGGCGGGCTGGAAGCGCTCACCCGCTCGCTCGCGGTCGAGTTCGGCGCCAACAACCTGACGGTGAACGCGATCGCGCCCGGATGGTTCGTGACCGATCCGAACCGGGCGCTGTCGGAGGACCCGCAGGTGCAGGCGTTCGTGAACGTGCGCATTCCGCTGAAGCGCTGGGGGCGACCGGAAGAGCTGGCGCCTGCGGCGCTGTTCCTGGCCTCGCCTGCGGCGAGCTTCGTCAACGGGATCACGCTGACGGTCGATGGCGGCATGTCGGCGCAGATGTGACCGCGGCGATCGCCGAAGGTGTGCCGACGAGCTCCGCCTGAAGGCCGGAGAACCCGCCAATATGGCCATCAACGCATCGGACGCGATGGTCGCGGTCGACTGATCCCGGCCTTGCAGCAAAAGCCGTGGCGCGTCAGGCCTTCTGGCAGTACGCCGCCTTTTCGCCCGTCTCATCGTCGCCCGGCTGCGGCGCCGCGATCGGCTTGAACAGCGAACGATCCGGCTTCAGATCGAGCAGCGGCGTTCCGTCCAGGCAGTCGAGCCCGCGCACGAACAGGACGTTGCCCTCCACCCGGTCGAGCTGAACGATGGAGGTCCCGATCGGGTTCGGTCGCACGGGCGAGCGGAGCGAGAACGTGCCGTGCACCTTGCCGTTGCTGGCGGGGCTCTGCAGCACGAGGTCGCGCCTCGCACGGTCCAGCCAGTAAAGCACCTCCAGCCGCTCGAAGGCCTCGACGCCGCGCAGGGCCTGAGCCCAGGGTTCGAAAATCTCGATGCGGCAGAGCGGACCGTCGGCCCGCCCCTGACGCGGGCACAGCAGCCGTTGATCCCACGGCGTATGGATGCGCCCGATGAACACCAGGCCCGCATCGACCGGCTCCGGCGGCGTCACGGCGACTTCGTTCTCGCGGATCTCGTTTTCGCGCACCATCCCCTGCTCCCTGCCTTTGCCAAAATAGGCGCTGCCTGCGCTTCCGCGCAGGCGTCACTTTCGCCCGCTCTGCGTCCGCGCACAAGCGTTGTATATGCAAAAATATAGCACTAGCCATTCTCGGCACGGCGCTATATTCATTGGAATATCTCGCGCACCACGGAGAGGGATATGAGCATCAAACGTCGTCCCTGGCTGGGATTTGCTGCAGCCTCGCTCGCAGTCGCCTGGCTTGGCGTCGCAGCCATCGGCGCGCCGGCCATGGCGCAGGACAAGGTCACCGTCTTTGCCGCCGCCAGCCTGAAGAACGCGCTCGACGCCGCCAATGCGGCCTGGACCAAGGAGAGCGGCAAGGAAACGACGGTCTCTTATGCCGCGAGTTCGGCGCTGGCCAAGCAGATCGAGGCAGGAGCGCCCGCCGACGTCTTCATCTCCGCCGACCTCGCCTGGATGGACTATGTCGCCGGGAAGAAGCTGATCAGGGACGGCACGCGCTCCAACTTCCTCGGCAATCGCATCGTTCTGGTCGCACCGAAGGATGCCGCCAAGCGGGTGGAAATCAAGGAAGGCCTCGACCTTGCAGCCCTCGTCGGTGACGGCAAGCTTGCCATGGGCGCGGTCGATTCCGTTCCGGCCGGCAAATATGGCAAGGCGGCACTCGAGAAGCTCGGGATCTGGCCCTCCATCGAAGGCAAGGTGGCGGGCGCGGAAAGCGTGCGCGCCGCACTCGCGCTCGTCTCCCGCGGCGAAGCGCCCTACGGCATCGTCTACGCGACCGATGCCGCCGCCGATCCGGGCGTGTCCGTCGTCGGCACCTTCCCGGAGGATAGCCACCCGCCGATCGTCTACCCGATCGCCGTTCTCTCAGAATCCGAAAACGCCGGTGCCGGCGCCTATCTCGACTACCTGACGTCGGACAAGGCTGCGCCGTTCTTCACCGAACAGGGCTTCACCGTCCTGAAATAGCATCCTACTGCCGCCGCGCGCCGCGCACCGCTTGCCGGCGCGCGGCGGATCTTCCTCAAGCTATTGATCGCGATCGATTTCATGCCATTGTCCGGATTTCCCGGGCCCGTCGCGCCCTGATGGCCTGCCGCGTTCGTTGCGATCGAAAATGTGAGTTGCCCGAATTGGACTGGTTTACGTTGAGCGAAGAAGAATGGACGGCAATCCGGCTCAGCCTGCTCGTCTCCACCGTTGCGGTCGCCGCAAGCCTTCCGTTCGGCATCCTCGTCGCGCTGGCGCTGTCGCGCGGCCGCTTCTGGGGCAAGTCGATCCTGAACGGCATCGTCCACCTGCCGCTGATCCTGCCGCCCGTCGTCACCGGTTTCCTGCTCCTGATCCTGTTCGGGAGAAAGGGGCCGATCGGGGCGTTTCTCGACCAGCATTTCGGCATCGTCTTCTCGTTTCGCTGGACGGGGGCGGCCCTTGCCTGCGCGGTGATGGGCTTTCCGCTGCTCGTGCGCTCCATCCGCCTCTCGCTCGACGCCGTCGACCGCAAGCTCGAGGACGCCGCCGGCACGCTGGGCGCGAACCCGGCCTGGGTCTTCCTCACCGTCACCTTTCCGCTGATCCTGCCCGGCGTGATTGCCGGCATGATCCTCTCCTTCGCCAAGGCGATGGGTGAATTCGGCGCGACGATCACCTTCGTCTCCAACATTCCCGGCGAAACGCAGACGCTGTCGGCTGCAATCTACACCTTCACGCAGGTGCCAGGCGGCGACATGGGCGCAATGCGGCTGACGATCGTCGCCATCGTCATTTCCATGGCCGCGCTGCTCGCCTCCGAATTCATGGCGCAGGCGCTGGGCAAGCGGGTGAACTTCGAATGACGCTGCTGGTCGATGTCCGCCACCGACTAGGCGACTTCCGCCTCGATGCAGGCTTCGCCTCCGACGGCGGGGTCACTGCGCTCTTCGGCCGTTCCGGCTCCGGCAAGACCTCGCTGATCCGGGCGATCGCCGGGCTGATCCGCCCCGACGAGGGACGGATCGTGCTGGACGGCGACGTGCTGGTCGACACAAGTCGCGACATCTTCGTGCCCAAGCACAGGCGGCGTTTCGGCTACGTATTCCAGGAAGCGCGGCTGTTTCCCCATTTCACCGTGCGCGGCAACCTCGCCTATGGCCGCTGGTTCGCGCCCCGCGATGCGGTTTCAGACAGCCAGGATCGCGTGATCGAACTGCTCGGCATCGGCCACCTGCTGGACCGCCGTCCGGCCAATCTCTCCGGCGGCGAGCGTCAGCGCGTCGCGATCGGCCGCGCCCTGCTCTCCGCCCCTCGCCTGCTCTTGATGGACGAGCCGCTGGCTGCACTCGACGAGGAGCGCAAGGCCGAGATCCTCCCCTACCTGGAACGGCTGCGCGACGAAACGAAAGTGCCGATCGTCTATGTCAGCCATGCCGTGCACGAAGTCGCAAGGCTTGCCGACCGCGTCGTCCTCATGCGTGACGGGCGGGTTGTGGCGACGGGTCGCGTCTCCGATGTGCTCAGCGCACCCGCCATGAACTCGGGCATGGACCGCCGCGAGATGGGCAGCGTGCTTTCCGGCGTGACTGCGTCGTTCGACCCGCCGCACCGGCTGGCCACGGTGCAACTGCAAAGTAATGTCCTGCACGTGCCCAACAGCGACGTTGCCGAAGGCGCGCCCGTGCGCGTCCATATTCCCGCCCGCGACGTCATGCTGGCGATTGAGAGACCGAGCGGCCTCAGCGCGCTCAACATCCTCGATGGCAGGATCGAGACGATCGTGGAAGACAGCGATGGAATGGTCACCGTGCGGGTCGATTGCGGCGGGGACGTCGTCCACGCCCGCATCACCGGCCTCTCGGTGGAACGGCTCGACCTGCAGCCCGGCAAGCCGGTCTTTGCGGTCATCAAGACGGTCGCGCTGGATCCCCGTTGAGTCAGCCCTTGTCCTGCGGACCCTTGGCGCGGTTGGCCTCCAGCCATTCAAGGTCCGGTGCCAGCGCTTCCCGAGCCCTTTGCTCCATGGCGCGGAAGCGGGCCAGAAGTGCCTCGCCGAAGACCGTGATGGCCGCGCCGCCGCCCTGCTTGCCGCCGCGCTGCGATTCCACCACCGGCGAGGCAAACATGCGGTTCATCGCATCGACCAGCAGCCACGCGCGGCGATAGGACATGTCCATCGCCCGCCCGGCAGCCGAGATCGACCCGGTTTCCCTTATCTTCTCCAGCAGCATCATCTTGCCGCGGCCGAGACGGTCCGTTTCGGGAAAGTCTATGCGCAGGATCACAAGCAGATCGGGTGGCGCGCGGTCTGTCATGGGATCTGCTCCTCTTCTTTGCCGCGACGCTATCCAATCGCCAGTCCCCTGCCAATGCACTAGGCGCATGTCCACAGGCCGTAGGCATGAACGCGATTTTCATCGCCGCCCTTGCGCCGGCGCGCCGCCCGCGCAAAAGAGAAGACCGAAGAACGCAAAACCGGCTGGCAGACGCATGCAGGAAGTGGAAATCGCGATCGTCGGCGGCGGGCCGGCCGGGCTGATGGCGGCGGAGGTCCTGTCGGCGGCCGGCCGCGCGGTCACCGTGTACGAGGCGATGCCGACCGTCGCCAGGAAATTCCTGCTTGCCGGCAAGTCGGGGCTTAACATCACCCATTCCGAACCCTTCGCATTCTTCTCCGGGCGCTTCGGGGCGGCGTCGCCACACCTGCGCGCAGCACTCGACGCGTTTCCGCCGCAGGCCGTGCAGGACTGGTGCACAGCCCTCGGCATTGACACCTTCGTCGGCACGTCAGGGCGCGTCTTTCCGACAGCGATGAAGGCCTCCCCTCTTCTTCGGGCATGGCTGCGCCGGCTCGAGGCGCAGGGTGCAACCATTTTCACCCGGCACCGCTTCATCGGCTTCGAAGGCGACGCGCTCGTCTTCGACACGCCGGACGGGAAGGTGACGGTCAAAAGCCGCGCAACCTTGCTTTCGCTCGGCGGAGCGAGCTGGCCGCGACTTGGCTCGGATGCGGCCTGGGTGGATATGCTCGTCGAACGCGCAGTTGCTGTGGCGCCGTTCCGACCGGCCAATTGCGGTTTCGACGTCGATTGGTCGGAGGCCTTTGCGACCCGCTTCGCAGGCGAGCCGCTCAAATCCGTCACCGCCACCTCGGATGCCGGCAGCGTGCCCGGCGAGTTCGTGATTTCGCGACATGGCATCGAAGGCAGCCTGGTCTATGCCCATGCGGCTGCATTGCGCGACCGGCTCGCGGCAGGCGGCACAGCGAACCTCGTCATCGACCTGGCGCCCGGCCGCGGCATCGACAAGCTTGCGCGCGATTTCGCCCGACTGGGGACGAAGGCCAGCTTCACCAATCGCCTGCGCAAGGGAGCCGGGCTTTCGGGCGTCAAGGCGGCGCTGCTGCGGGAAATCGCCCCGGAGGCCGGTCGCCGCGGGCCGGAAGAGCTCGCCGCCCTGGTCAAGGCGTTGCCGATCCCGGTTCTGCGTCCCCGCCCGATCGCCGAGGCGATCTCGTCGGCCGGCGGCGTCGAATGGGCCGGTATCGACGCAAGTTTCATGCTCAAGGCGATGCCCGGCGTGTTCGTGGCCGGCGAAATGATCGACTGGGAAGCCCCCACCGGCGGCTATCTGCTGACCGCATGCCTTGCCAGCGGCCGCGCCGCTGCGCGCGGAATGGAAGACTGGCTGCGTGCCACAGCGTGAGCGGGATATGCGCACCACTTCATTTTATTGCAATATTCAGACCGACATACGCAATTTGACTTAAGTCTTCTTCAGCTTTCCCCATGATTAACGGCCAGCGGGACGTTAACCTTATGCCGAAACTCCATGTCGATATCGGCCAGAAGATACCTAATGAACGGTAAATGAGCGTTTAAAAATTCGCTGGATATGCTACAAGTTTCCCGGAACATACTGGGGTGTTCCTTGACTGACAGTAACAATTCCGACAATTTTTGCGGCAACAAGGTTCTATCCTCGCTGCATCCAGACGCTCGAGAATTCATGCTCGAGTGCGGGGAAATGCGTCCCCTGGAAACCGGAGACGTCATCTTCCGCGAAGAAGAGGCGATGAGCCATGCCGTCTTCCCTGTCGAAGGCGTCATCTCCTTCGTTACTGACGTGACCGGTGACAAGAACGTGGAGAAGGCTACGCTGGGACCGGAAGGTCTCCTCGGGCTCGCCTTCGTTCTGGAAGGAGACCGTGCGCTCGGCAAATCGGTCGTCCAGGTGCCGGGCAAGGCGCTCTGGCTGCCGGTCGAAGACTTCCGGACGGCACTGGACCGCTTCCACGATCTGCGCCCCGCCATCCTTCGCTATGTGCGTTCGCTCATCGTGCAGCTCATGGAATCGGCCGCCTGCAACAGCCTCCATACCGCCGAGCAAAGGGTCTCGCGCTGGCTGCTCCAGACGCATGACCGCGTGGCCGGCGACCAGTTCCACATCACGCAGGAGGCGATGTCGAAGCTTCTGGCGCTGCGGCGCGCGACCGTCAACGTCGTCTGCACGGAACTGATGGAAGCCGGCGCGATCAGCTACAACCGCGGCCGCGTCACCGTGCGCGACCGGCAGCAGCTGCATTCAAGAAGCTGCAGCTGCTATGATCGCATCCGGATCGCCTTGAAGAGCTGATAGTGTCCGCAAGTCTCAGAAGCCGCTGATCAGCTCGATCTTCGAGCCGTCGGTGAAACGCGAAAGGCGGAAATCCCTCGGATCCACCACCGGCGTTGCGCCGGTGACGATGTCGGCCATGAGCCGGCCCGCTCCTGGGCCGATACCGAAGCCATGGCCGGAAAAACCCGTCGCGATATGGAAACCGGGAATGCGGTCGACCGCGGAGATCACGGGAACCGCATCGGGCGTGACGTCCATCAGGCCGCCCCAGCGCTGGGCAACCTGCGCCCTCTCGAAGACAGGGAAGGCGCGGCGCAGGCTCGCAAGCGCATTGTCCGCCATCCTCCTGGACGGAACCGGATCGAGCACGCGGCAATATTCGAACGGGCTCGGCTCGTCCAGCGCCCAGCGGTTGGCGATGCGCGCCTCATCGAGAAAGCGCCAGCCGGCGCGAAACTTCAGCGACCGCCATTGCATCTTCAGCGCGGGCAGAAAATCGAACGCGAAGCGGAAGGACTTCGGCACGATGTCGACGATGTTCTCGTGACCGGAGGCCACCGTATAGCCGCCGTCCTGGCGCTTGCGGAAAGCGAAGCCGGAGGCCCACATCGTCTGCTCCGGCGCACCGTCGAGCGGCGTGGTGCGCAGGACCGAGTTCAGCACCTTCAATTGCGGCAGGTGGATGCCCAGCGTGCCGGCAAACAGGCTCGACCAGGCGCCGCCCGCAAGCACCACCGCCTTGCAGGCGATGGTGCCGCGCTCGGTAACGACCCCGGACACGGCACCGGCGGCCGTCTCGATGCCGCGCACCGCACATTCGGTCAGGATCGCCGCCCCGTTGGCCCGGGCCGCCTCGGCGATTGCTGGTGCTGCCTTCTGCGGCTCGGCGCGGGCATCGGTGGGCGTATAGAGCGCGCCCTTCAGGTTCATCGTCGTGCCCGGATACATCTCCCGGAATTCGCCGCCGCTCAGCATGCGCGCCTCGATGTCGTAGCCGTCGAGGTTCCGGATCCAGCGGCTGTGGTCGTCGAACTCCTTCTCGTTCGACGAGGTGAAGATGATGCCCGCCCGCTTGAAGCCGGTGTCGCGGCCGGTGCGTTCATTAAGCGTGTCCCAGATGCGCAGGGACTCCGCCATCAGCGCCACCTCGCGCGGGTCGCGGCAGGCGATGCGGACCCAGCCCCAGTTGCGGCTCGACTGCTCCTGCGCGATCCCGCCCTTCTCGCACAGCGCGACACGCAGGCCGCGTTCGGAAAGCTCCAGCGCGGTGGACGTTCCGATGATACCGCCGCCGATGACGACGACATCGACCTCCTTCGGCAGATCGGCATCACCGTGGACGGGAACAACATAGGGACCGGGCATTTTCGGGGAGTCCTTCGAAAGGCGGGAGGAGAATTCGACGGCACCGGTCGTCACGCAGCCGCGCTGCGATGTCAAGCGGGGAACGCGGCGGTGACTACTTCAAAGGCGTGCGTTCCACCGGCCTTGTGACTGACGTATTTGCCTGGCTTCCCAGCCTGACGCCCCTGCCCGGCGCCCCTGCCCGGCGCTCCAGGCGAACGGCGATCGAAGCGAACGGCTCCGCCTGCTCCTGCGCCCGTTTCCTCCCGTTGCGCCCCGCAACCGATTGCCAATTGCGGGGAAGGCGTTTTCAGCGCGACCAGGTCCAGTCGCGGATTTCAGGCATGTCCTCGCCGTAGGCGCGCACGTAATGATGATGCGCGTCGAGCTTGCCCTGCAGTTCGGCGACCACCTCGGAAGCGCGCACCTCCAGGCCCGGCACCCATTTAATGGCGGCAAGGGCGAGGTGATAGCGGTCCAGCTCGTTCATCACGGTCATGTCGAAGGGCGTGGTCGTCGTCCCTTCGTCGAGGAAGCCATGCACGTGGATGTTGTCGTGGTTCCTTCGCTTGTAGGTCAGGCGATGGATCAGGTAGGGATAGCCGTGATAGGCGAACACCACCGGCCGGTTCTTCGTGAACAGCGCGTCAAAAGCCTCATCGTCCAGCCCGTGCGGATGACGGTACTGCGGCTGCAGCGCCAGAAGATCGACGACGTTGACGACCCGGATCTTCAGGTCGGGAATATGCTCGCGCAAGAGATCCACGGCCGCGAGGGTCTCCATCGTCGGAACATCGCCGGCGCAGGCCATGACGACGTCCGGCTCGTCTTCGCCCTCGTTGCTGGCCCAATCCCATCTGCCCATGCCCGCCTCGCAGTGCCGGACGGCCTCCTCCATCGTCAGCCATTGCGGCTCGGGCTGCTTTCCGGCGACGATGACGTTGATGCGGTCGTAAGTCTTCAGGCAATGGTCGCCGACCCACAACAGCGTATTGGCATCGGGCGGCAGATAGATGCGGACGATGTCGGCCTTCTTGTTGGCGACCAGATCGATGAAGCCCGGATCCTGGTGGCTGAGGCCGTTGTGATCCTGCCGCCAGACATGCGAGGTCAGAAGATAGTTCAGCGACGAGACGGGCTTGCGCCAGGGCAACTCGCGCGAGACCTGCAGCCACTTGGCGTGCTGGTTGAACATCGAATCGACGATGTGGATGAAGGCCTCGTAGCAGGAGAAGAAGCCGTGCCGGCCGGTCAGCAGGTAGCCTTCCAGCCAGCCCTGGCACAGATGCTCGCTCAGCACCTCCATCACACGGCCGTCGGGCGAAAGGTGGACGTCGTAGGGCTGGATGTCCTCCATCCAGACGCGGTCGGTCGCCTGGAATACGTCGCCCAGACGGTTGGATTCGGTCTCGTCGGGGCCGAACACGCGAAAGTTCGAATATTTCGCGTTCAGCCGCATGACGTCGCGCAGATAGCTGCCGAGCACCTTGGTCGATTGCCCGAGATCGCGGCCGGGGCTTTCGACGGCGACGGCATAGTCGCAGATGTCGGGCACCTCGAGCGTGCGTCGTAGCAGGCCGCCATTCGCATGCGGGTTGGCGCCCATGCGGCGTCGTCCCTCCGGCGCCAGCGCCCGCAGCTCCGGTCTGAGCCGGCCCGCCTCGTCGAAAAGGTCGTGCGGAGCATAGCTCTGCATCCATTCCTCAAGGATCTTTCGATGGCCGGCATCGCCGCGGCAATTGGAAACGGGCACCTGGTGCGAACGCCAGAAATCCTCCACCTTTAGGCCGTCCACTTCCTTCGGCCCGGTCCAGCCCTTGGGGCTGCGCAGCACGATCATCGGCCAGCGCGGGCAACCGTGCCCCGCATCGCCGGATCGCGCCTTCGCCTGGATTTCGGCGATCACATCGAACACCTCATCCAGCACCTCCGCCATGCGGGCGTGCATCTTCGCCGGCTCGTGGCCTTCGACGAAATAGGGATGGTAGCCGTAGCCCGAAAACAGGCTGCGCAGGTCCTCGTCGCTCATGCGGGCGAGAACGGTGGGATTGGCGATCTTGTACCCGTTCAGGTGCAGGATCGGCAGTACCGCGCCGTCGCGGGCGGCATTGAGGAACTTGTGCGACTGCCAGCTGGTGGCGAGCGGACCGGTCTCCGCCTCACCATCGCCGACCACGCAGGCGACGACGAGATCGGGATTGTCGAATGCGGCACCATATGCGTGGACCAGCGCATAGCCGAGCTCGCCGCCCTCATGGATGGAACCCGGCGTCTCCGGAGCCACGTGGCTCGGCACGCCGCCGGGGAAGGAGAACTGCTTGAACAGCTTCTGCAGACCTTCCGCATCCTCGCCGATCGCGGGATAGACCTCGCTGTAGGTTCCCTCCAGATAGGTGTTGGCGACCATGCCCGGTCCGCCGTGGCCGGGGCCGCAGACGTAGATCACATCGGCGTCGCGCGCGCGAATGACGCGGTTCAGGTGCGCGTAGATGAAGTTCAGCCCCGGCGTCGTGCCCCAATGGCCGAGCAGCCGCGGCTTGATGTGCTCGGGCTGCAGCGGCTCGCGCAGGAGCGGATTGTCGAGCAGGTAGATCTGCCCGACGGAGAGATAGTTCGCAGCCCGCCAGTATCGGTCGATCAGGGCGATTTCCGCCGCATCCGGCCTCTGCCTGTGCGCTTCGGTCGTTTTCGGTGTCATCGGATATCTCCTTGAATGGCAACTATATGCGAACGGGCAGCGGCCGCTAACCCTAGCGCAGGAACTGGCGGAACCGGCGCAATGAAATATAGAAGAAGACCGCGCCGATCGCCGTCAGCGCCAGGAACTGCGGCCAGACGACAGAGAGCCCCGCCCCGCGAAACAGGATCGCCTGGGCGAGGATGACGAAGTGGGTGTTGGGGGCTGCGAACATCAGCGTCTGGATGAATTCGGGCATGCTTTCGCGCGGCGTCAGCGCGCCGGAGAGGACCTGCAAGGGCAGAAGCACGAGCATCAGCAGCAGGCCGAACTGCGGCATGGAGCCGGCCACGGTCGCAAGGAAGATGCCCATGCAGGTGGTGGCAAAGAGCTGCAGTGCCGTCCCGGCAAGAAAGAGCGCCAGCGATCCCTCGATCGGAACACGCAGGATTCCCTGCACGACGATCGCCAGTGAGAGGCCCGAGGCGACGAGAACGACGGCTCCCATCGACCAGATCTTGCTGACCATGATCTCGGTCGGGGTGACCGGCATGACCAGAAGATGCTCTATCGTGCCGTGCTCGCGCTCGCGAATGAGGGCTGCCCCCGTCAGCACGATCGCCAGCATGGTGATCGCCGTGATCACGTTGGAAATCGGCATGAACCAGCCCTTGTCGAGCTGCGGATTGAAGCGGGCGCGCAGCACGAGTTCGACAGGCAGGCTCGTCTCGCCGCGGTAACGGTTGAGATATTCGTCGATCTCGCCCGATACGATCGACTGGACATAGCCGCCGCCGCTGAACGCCTGCGACATGCGGGTGGCGTCGACGTTGAGCTGGATCGCCGGCGACTTTCCGGCCAGGAGGTCGCGCTGGAAATTCGGCGGGATATCGAGCGCGAAGGTATCGAGCCCGGCGTCCATGCGGCTGTCCATCTCCGCCTGGGTGATCAACTTCGGCACCGAGAAATAGGGCGGATAGAAAGCGGTGATGATGCGCGAGGAGATCGGCGATTCGTCTTCGTCGACGATCGCGATGGCCGCGTGGTTCAGCGTGTCCGGCGTGGCGTTGGAGGCGGAATAGATCGACAGCGAGAACGAATAGAGGATGAGGATCAGCAGCACGGGGTCACGCATGAGCCCGCGCAGTTCCTTGACGCCCAGCTGGAAAACGTTGGCTAGCCGCATGTCACGTCGCCTGCTTCTTGAGGAGCGCCACGCCGAGGCCGAAGAGCACGGGGACGGCGATCAGCAGCGGAACGAAGGCTGCGCCGAGATCGGCAAAATCGAGGGCCTTCGAGAACGAGCCGCGCGAGATGGTGATGAAATAGGTGGTCGGCAGGATGTTGCCGACGATGGCGCCGAAGCCGCGCAGCGACGAGACCGGGTCGATCATGCCGGAATACTGCACCGCCGGAACCAGCGTGATCAGCGCCGTGCCGAAGATCGCCGCGATCTGGCTGTTGATGAAGGTGGAGATCACCAGCCCCATGCTGGTCGTGACGACGACATAGAGGAGTGCCGCCGTGCCGAATACCAGGAAGCTACCGGTGAAGGGCACGCGAAAGACGAATATGGCAAAGGCCGTCAGCAGAACGACATTGAGCGCGGCGAGCACGATATAGGGGATCTGCTTGCCCAGCAGGAACTCGAAACGCGTCACCGGCGTCACGTAGAAATTGATGATCGACCCCAGTTCCTTTTCGCGCACGATGCTGAGAACCGTCAGCATGGACGGGATCATCAAGAGCAGGATCGGCATGACGGCGGGAACGATCGCGATCAGGCTCTGCACATCGGGATTGTAGCGGTAGCGGATTTCCAGCTGGTAATCGCCTTGGGCGGCGGCATCGCCGTAGCGCTGGCGCGCCTTCTGGCTGAGCCAGTTGGCGTGCATGCCCTGCACGTAGCCGCGCACCGTCTCCGCACGCGTCGGCATGGCGCCGTCGATCCAGGCGCTGACCTGCGCATCGTTACCGCGGGCAACGTCGCGCCCGAAGCCCGGCGGGATTTCGATGGCAAGGCTGAGTTCACCATTGCGCATGCGCCGGTCCATGTCCTCGTAGTCGGTGATCGGCGCCTTCTCGGTGAAATAGCGGGAGCCTGCGATCTGCAGCGTGTAGTCGCGGCTGATCGTCGTGTCGTCGCGGTCGAGAACCGAAAAAGACAAGTTCTCCACGTCGAGATTGATGCCGTAGCCGATGACGAACATCAGGACGAGGCTGCCAATCAGGGCTAGCGTGGCGCGGATCGGGTCGCGCTGCAATTCCAGCGTCTCGCGCCTGGTATAGGCGAACATGCGGCCGAAATCGAAGAAGCGCCGCGCGCGCGCCTCGGCCTTTGCTGCCTCGGCCACCGGCGTCACGGCCTGCGGCGGTTCGGCTGCAGCCTCGGACGGCGGCTCGTCGATCGCCTCCTCGAGATATTCGACGAAGGCCTGCTCCAGGGTCTGCGCATTGCGCAACTTGACGATATTGGCAGGGGTATCGCTGACCAGCACCTTGCCGGCGTGCATCAGCGAGATGCGGTCGCACAGTTCGGCCTCGTTCATGAAGTGGGTCGAGACGAAGATCGTGACGTTGTCCTTGCGCGACAGGTCGGCCAGGATCGCCCAGAAACCGTCGCGCGCGACCGGGTCGACGCCGGATGTCGGCTCGTCGAGGATCAGGATTTCCGGCGAATGGACCATCGCAACGGCCAGCGAAAGCCGCTGGCGGATACCGAGCGGCAGCGCGTCCGGCATGGCATCCATCACATCGGTCAATTCGAAGCGCTCGGCCATTTCCGCAACGCGCCCGGGGATCGCGTCCGCCGGCATCTGGAACAGGCGGGCGTGCAGTTCGAGGTTCTGCCGGACAGAGAGTTCGCCATAGAGCGAAAATGCCTGAGACATGTAGCCGATGCGCTGGCGCACGGCCA
This sequence comes from Mycoplana rhizolycopersici, assembly GCF_013378445.1. Lineage (GTDB taxonomy): Bacteria > Pseudomonadota > Alphaproteobacteria > Rhizobiales > Rhizobiaceae > Mycoplana > Mycoplana rhizolycopersici. The sequence continues at coordinate 65,317 of NZ_JABXYK010000007.1, read as the reverse complement.
TGTCGTTGGGATCCACCGCCTTGCCGAACAGCCGTGCGGTGCCTTCGCTGGCAGGCAGCAGGCCGGTCAGCATCTTCATCGTCGTCGTCTTGCCGCAGCCGTTGGAGCCGAGGAAGCCGAAGATCTCGCCGCGCGGAATGCGAAAGCTGACATCGCTGACGGCGGTGAAGTCGCCGAAGCGCATGGTCAGATGCTCGGCCTCGATGGCGATCTGCTCGTCCGCGCCGGGCTTTCGCGGCGGGATCGTCAGCTCGACGTGGCCGCGGCGTCTTTCCTCCGGCAGCAGCGCTACGAATGCGGCATCGAGATTGGAGGTGCCGGTCCGTTCCAAAAGCTCGGCCGGCGTGCCGGTGGCCAGCACCCGGCCCGCATCCATCGCCACCAGCCAGTCGAAGCGTGCCGCCTCCTCCATGTAGGCGGTCGAGACCAGCACGCTCATGCCGGTGCGCTCGTCGCGGATCTTGTCGATCAGCTCCCAGAACTGACGCCGCGACAAGGGATCGACGCCGGTGGTCGGCTCATCGAGGATCAGGAGGTCGGGATCGTGGATCAGCGCGCAGCAGAGGCCGAGCTTCTGCTTCATGCCCCCGGAAAGCTTGCCGGCGGGTCGATCCTCAAAGGGGCCAAGCCCCGTGCTCTTCAGAAGCGAGGCAATGCGGGCCTTCCGCTCCTGTGCACCCTGACCAAACAGGCCGCCGAAGAAATCGGCATTCTCGAAGACCGACAGCGTCGGATAGAGGTTTTTTCCCAGCCCCTGCGGCATGAAGGCGATGCGCGGCGAGGTCAGGCGGCGATGGCGCGCATCCGCGATATCGCCGCCCAGCACCTCGATGCGCCCCTGCTGCATGGCGCGGGCACCGGCGATCAGCGACAGCAGGCTCGACTTGCCGACGCCGTCCGGGCCGATGAGGCCGACCATGCAGCCGGAAGGAATATCCAGCGTTATCCCGTCCAGCGCGCGTGTCTTGCCGTAGGAGAGGCCGACAACCTCGATACGCACGACGGCGCTGGCTGTCGCATCCTTCGTCGCGGCGACGCTCATTTCACCACGTTTCCGAGCGCGGCAGGCCACTCGGCATCCTGCGCGATCTTCACATAGGCCACGCCCGGCAAGCCGGTCTTCACCTGGCGGATGTATCGCTTGAGAAGCTCCGGCTCGATCCTCGCCTTGATGCGGAACATCAGTTTCAGCCGTTCTTCCTGCGTCTCGACCGTCTTCGGAGTGAACTGGGCGACGTCGGCGACGAAGGTGGCCTTGGCCGGGATCACGTATTGCGGAATGGCGTCCAGCACGAGCCTGACCTCGCTGCCGAGCGCGACGCGGCCGGCCTGCTCCGTCGGCAGGAAGAAGGTCATGTAGACGTCAGTCAGGTCGACCAGGTTCAGGACGCGACCGCCGGCGGAAAGCACCTCGCCCGGCTGGGCGACCCGGTACTGGACGCGTCCGGCGCGCGGCGACCGCAGCACGCTGTCGTTCAGGTCGGCGTCGATGCTCTCGATTGCGGCCTCGGCCGCCTCGACTGCGGCCTTCGCGTCCACCACCTGCGCCTGCGCCGTGCTGACGGCAGCCTCGGCCGCTGCGAGCTGCGCCTTGGCGGCAGCGACCGTTGCAACCGCCGCCTGATAGTTCGCCCGGTCGTCGTCGAGAACCTGCTGCGAGACGGTATTCGTCCGCAACAGCTGCTCGGAGCGGTTCCTTCGTGTCAGCGCGGCATCCAGTTCGGCCTCGCGCTGCGCGATCAGGGCGGCGGCGGCCTCCTTCTGAGCTTCCTGCTGCTTGACCAGGCTTCCCGCCGTCTCCACGCCGATCTTTGCCCGCGCCAGTTCCGCTTCCGCCTGACGGCGCCGGGCGTCCAGCTGGGCGGTATCCATCCGCGCCAACTCCTGCCCCGCTTCGACGAAATCGCCTTCGTCGACGAGGATATCGGCAATACGACCGGCGATCTTGGTGGAGACGTCGATCTCCACGGCCTCGATGCGACCGTTGCCGCTCGCAATGCCCGCAGGAAGGCGCGAAGCGGTGAGGCTGGTCCAGCCGTAATAGGCACCCGCCGCAACGACAGCCACCACCAGCGCTGCGACTATCCAACCCTTCCTGGTCATCAATCGGAATCCTTCACGTCATGCCCGTTGCTCGGGGCTATTGGCTGGAGCAGCCGCAGCCGGACATCCGCTGCGGCCTCAAGGGAACAGCGGCTCAGGCGGCCCGAGCGGGCGGATATCGCCGTGATGGAGGCACGCGCGGCGGCGGCGTGCGCACGGGAGCGGGATATTGAGGCGGACGGACGGGGCAGCCCATTGTGGCGGCACCTGCAGAGGTTGCACGGGCAGCCCGGCTCCGGGCGGAACGCTGTGGCAGGCAAATCCCGTCCGCCGCCAGAAGGCCTGTCGTCATCCCGTTCACGATCGTCATTGCAGAAACTCCTGAATTTCAAATCATGCGATGCAAAAGACCTATTGTGCGGTGCTCTCTCCAGCCTTGATCAAGGTCAACGTCGGTTGACCGGCTTCGATACTAGGAATAGCGTTTGATGGTGGCAATCGATTTCTGCGGCAACCAGGAGCCGAGGCAGGTTGTGCCGCACTATCGCGGACGAACGATACCGGAACTTCCGGAAACCATGCAAATGCAATCGGTTATCGCCGTCGCCTGCGTTCGCAACCTGCTTTGGGCGGTTGCGGCGGATAAAATTTCGGAGGCGCATATGACCGGCGGTTTTCTCAGGAACCGGGCATTCAATGAAATCTCCCCGGGAGATACGGCGTCGCTGACGCGGGTCGTCGGCCGCGACGACATCGACCTCTTCGCCATGGTCTCTGGAGACGTCAATCCGGCGCATCTGGATGCGGCATTCGCCAGCACCGACATGTTCGGGCACATCGTCGCACACGGCATGTGGACGGGCGCGCTGATCTCGGCGGTGCTCGGCACGAAGCTGCCCGGCCCCGGAACGGTGTATCTCGGCCAGGAGCTCAAATTCCTCAAGCCCGCCTCGATCGGCGACACGATCCTTGCCAGCGTCACGGTGAAGGAGCTGCGGCCGGCGAAGCGCATCGTCGTGCTCGACACCACCTGCACCAACCAGAAGGGTGAACAGGTTCTTTCGGGCACGGCAACCGTGATCGCGCCGGAGCGAAGCATCGAGTGGCCACGCACCACGCTGCCCGACGTGTCGTTGCGCCGCCATGACCGCTACGAGGCGTTCGTCAGGGCTGCGGCTGAAACGCCTGCCTTGCCCGCCGCCATCGTTCACCCCTGCTCGCCCGAGGCCATTCTCGGTGCGATCGAAGTCCGGCGCGCCGGCCTGCTCGAGCCGCTGCTGGTGGGGCCGAAGGAAAAGATCCGCCGCGCGGCGGCACTCGCCGACGTCTCGCTCGACGGCATGCCGATCGAACACACACCGCACAGCCACGCAGCAGCCGCGCGCGCAGTCGAACTTGCCGCTGCCGGCAAGGTCGCTGTCCTCGTCAAGGGCAGTCTCCACACGGACGAACTTCTCGCCGCCGTCGTCTCGGCGACCGGGGGACTGCGCACGGAGCGGCGCATCAGCCACGTCTACGCCATGGACGTCCCCGCCTATCCGAAGCCGCTCATCGTCACCGACGCTGCGATCAACATACAGCCGACGCTGGAGCAGAAACGTGACATCTGCCAGAACGCGGTCGATCTCCTGCGCGCGCTCGGCATGGCCGAGCCGAAGGTGGCCGTGCTGGCCGCCGTGGAAACGGTGAACCCGGCCATGCCCGCCACGCTGGACGCCGCCGCACTGACGGTGATGGCGGCGCGCGGACAGATCACCGGCGCGCTCGTCGACGGGCCGCTCGCCTTCGACAATGCCATCAGCCCCGACGCCGCGCGCACGAAAGGCATCGTATCCGCCGTCGCCGGGCAGGCCGACATCCTGCTCGTCCCGGATCTCGAAGCCGGAAACATGCTGGCAAAGCAGCTGATCTATTTCGCCGGCGCCACGGCGGCCGGCCTCGTGCTTGGCGCGCGCGTGCCGATCGTGCTGACCAGCCGGGCCGATCCGCTGACGGCGCGGATCGCCTCGGCTGCCCTTGCCAAGCTCGCGGCCCGGCCGCAGCCGTTGACGGGATTGATGCGCCTATGACCAAGCACACAACCCAGGACCTGCTTCTGACCTTCAACGCAGGATCGTCTTCGATCAAGATCGGGCTGTTCGAGCTGTCCGACGGGCATCCGCGCCGGATCGCCAAGGCGGTGATCGACCTGCGAAAGCGGCCGCCTACCTTCCACCTCGCCTCGGAATCGGCAAGCTTCGACGCCAGCTTATCTGCGCAGGTGAGCGAGGACCTGCACGACATTCTCGTCGAGGCGCTCGACATTTTCAGCCGGCATTTCGACGTCCAAAGGGTCGCCGTCGTCGGCCACCGGGTCGTTCACGGCGCGGACCTGTTCGACGGGCCGGTGCCGCTCGACGAGGACACCATCAGCAGGATCGAAGACCTGATCCCGCTGGCGCCCCTGCACCAGCCGCAGAGCCTGCGGCCCATACGCGCCATTCGCCTGCTGAAGCCGGAACTGCCGCAGTTCGCCTCCTTCGATACGGCGTTTCATCGCTCCAACGCGGACGTCGTCCGCCGCTTCGCGATACCGCGCGCGCTGCATGACGAAGGTGTCAGGCGCTACGGCTTTCACGGGCTTTCCTACAAGTTCATCGCCGGCGAACTCGCCCGCCGCGCGCCGAAGGATGCGAAAGGCCGGGTGGTCGTCGCCCATCTCGGCAGCGGCGCGAGCCTGTGCGCGCTCGACGACGGCAGAAGCTGCGACACCAGCATGGGCTTTTCCACGCTCGACGGAGTTCCGATGGCGACCCGCTGCGGGGCCATCGATCCCGGCGTGCTGCTTCACCTGATCAACGAGCGCGGCAAAAGCGCAAAAGAGGTGGAACACATGCTCTACCATGACTGCGGCCTGCTCGGCATTTCCGGCATCAGCGCCGACAGCCGCGAGCTGCTGACCGACGACAGGGCGGAGGCAAGGCAGGCGATCGGCGTCTTCGTCTTCCGTATTGCCGGCGAGATCGGCCGCCTTGCCATGAGCATCGGCGGGCTGGAGACGCTGATCTTCACCGCGGGGATCGGCGAAAACCAGCCGAAGGTGCGCGAGGGCGTCTGCCGGCGGCTCGGCTGGCTCGGTCTCAAGCTCGACGACGCGGCCAATGCGGAAAACGCTCTCCTCATCTCCTCGCCGGAGAGCAGCATTGCCGTCCACGTGATGGCGACCGACGAGGAACAGGTGATCGCCGACGAGGCCTACGGCCTGCTCCACAGAGGCTGATTTCGGGATCGCCTGCGGGCGAATGTGCGCCACCGGAACATTGGCGTCCGACGCGACGTTTGGATGTCGATATCCAACGGAGGATCATTGCCATGCAGATTGTCGGAACACAGGTTCATTCCGAAGCCGGCCGCCGAGGTGCCTTCACAGTAGAGTTCGTGGGCGATCACGGCGAAGTCATCAGCGTCCAGCTTACCGGCGACGGCGGTGGACGGCGCAACCGGGTGAACGCCGTCGACGAGGCGCGCGCGCTTCTTGCCGATATCGCCGCCACCAGTGGCGCTCTCCCCGAAATGGACGACGAGAAGATGCGCGTCCTGCGAAGCGCCCGGGAAGCCGGCGATACCCAGGCGCTGGAGGAAGAGCTTGAAGCCGGCCTGCTGGGGTCCTTCCCGGCGAGCGACCCGGCATCGGCGACCACCTCGACCATCCCGGCCGGACGCGCTGGCAAGCGGGCGGCGAAAAAGGGCTGACGCCCTCGATGGGCAGAACAAGAAACGCCGCGGCACGCATGCTGCCGCGGCGTCTCTTCTGAATTCCATACATGTCGATCGAAGCCCTGCAGGGCCCGATCGGATTTTTTCGATCTCACGATTCTTGCGACGAGCATCCCGCCGCGCCCGGTGCGATCGCGCCGTCATTCGCACGCAGGCGGCGCAGCTGCCGCATCAGCATGAGGGCGCTCGAGGTGCGGGCCGACGAGGCCTGCGAACTTCCCCCAATCACCTGCAAGGCGACTTCCGCCTCGTCGGTGGAAACCACGCCACGGGTCGCCAGATCGCCGATGAGAAGGATCAGGGCGCGCTCTACGGCAAGCGCTCTCCTTTCGACTTCGTGATCGTTCGTTGCTTCCTGCATCAGACTGTTCTCCTTCCTTGCCACAGGTCAACGACGGGTCCGGGCAATGGTTCCCCCTTTCGGGGCATGCCTGGGGCGGGACTGCGCCTGCAAACCTCCCTTTGGCATCCAGCAGGAACGAGGCATTCGGCCGCGTGTACGCGACATAAAGAAAGATCGACGAGAGTGCTGACGACCGGGTTTCCCCGTCATTGTTCGCTGCGCTGCAAAAGAAAATTTGCTGCAGCGCGTTCAATCTCAGGGACGTGATTGGCAATGGCGCTCGATATGTGCTCCATTCGCGCTCATGGCCGTTCTTCCTGGGTTCAAGTTCCAGAACTTCCCAAGCCACGAAGGCTTCGCCTTTACTGAGGCGACTGAGCGGTTCGCGCGCGCCCTCCAATCACACAAATCGCCACATTGGCTCATTATTGTGAAGGGAACACTAAGCCATGAAATCCGTTTTCCTGTATAGTGTTTACACAGGCACTGATTCCATCCGACTTCAGCGGGTTGTCCTAGGAGACGAACATGCAAAGGGGTGAGTCCGACGTCTTCAATCTCTTCTCGGAGATTTACTCCAGCACGGCGCGCGAGGAGATGTCTCTTCAGGAATACCTGTTAGCGTGCCGAGATGACAAAAGCATGTACGCCACCGCCCAGGAACGGATGGTGGAAGCGATCGGCGAACCTACCCTGATCGATACCAGCGCCGACGAACGGCTCGGGCGCATCTATTCCAACCGAACCATCAAGATCTACCCGGCCTTCTCCGAATTCTACGGGATGGAAGACACGATCGAGCGTATCGTCGGGTATTTCCGCTATGCGGCGCAGGGTCTGGAGGAGCGCAAGCAGATCCTATACCTGCTCGGACCGGTCGGCGGCGGCAAGTCGTCTCTGGCCGAGCGGCTCAAGAAGCTGATGGAGCTTCGGCCGATCTACACGCTGATGGTCGACGGCAAGGTCAGCCCGATCTTCGAAAGCCCGCTCGGCCTGTTCCACCCCGAACGCATGGCCGACCTGCTGGAAGACAAGTACGGCATCAGCCGGCGACGCCTCACCGGACTGATCTCTCCCTGGGCCGCGAAACGGCTCGACGAGGTCGGCGGCGACATCTCCAAGTTCAGCGTGGTGAAGATGATGCCGTCGCGGCTGCGACAGATCGCGATCGCAAAGACGGAGCCTGGAGACGAGAATAATCAGGATGTCTCCTCGCTGGTCGGCAAGGTCGATATCCGCCAACTGGAAAACTTCAGCCAGGCCGATCCGGACGCCTACTCGTATTCGGGCGGCCTGAACCGGACGACACAGGGCCTTCTCGAATTCGTCGAAATGTTCAAGGCGCCGATCAAGGTGCTGCATCCGCTGCTGACGGCGACCCAGGAAGGCAACTACAACGGTACGGAAAACTTCGGCGCCTTCCCCTACCAGGGCATCGTGCTGGCACACTCCAACGAATCCGAATGGCTGCAGTTCAAGAACAACAAGAACAACGAGGCCTTCCTCGACCGCATCCTCGTGGTGAAGGTCCCCTACTGCCTGCGCGTCACCGAGGAACGGCAGATCTACGAGAAGCTTTTGCGCGAAAGCGAGCTTGCGAAGAATCCTTGCGCGCCGGAAGTGCTGGAAACGCTCAGCCGCTTCACCGTCTCGACGCGGCTTGCCCCGCATGAGAATTCCTCGCTCTACACCAAGATGCGGGTCTATGACGGCGAGAACCTGAAGGACGTCGACCCCAAGGCGAAGTCCGTCCAGGAATATCGCGACGCCGCCGGCGTAGACGAGGGCATGACCGGGGTCAGCACCCGCTTCGCCTTCAAGGTGCTGTCGGAGACCTTCAACTACGATACCAAGGAAGTGGCCGCCGATCCGGTGCACCTGATGTACATCCTCGAGCAGGCGATCCGGCGCGAGCAGTATCCGAAGGAAACCGAGGCTGCCTATCTGGACTTCATTCGCTCCGAGCTTGCCAGCCGCTATGCGGAGTTCATAGGCCATGAGATCCAGAAGGCCTATCTGGAATCCTACAGCGAATATGGACAGAACCTGTTCGATCGCTACATCGCCTATGCCGACGCTTGGCTGGAAGACCAGGATTTCAAGGATCCCGACACCGGCCAGATCCTCAACCGGCAGATCCTCGACAGCGAGCTGTCGCAGATCGAAAAGCCGGCCGGTATCGCCAATCCGAAGGACTTCCGCAACGAGGTGGTCAAGTTCACGCTGCGTGCGCGGGCGAAGAACAGCGGCCGCAACCCGTCCTGGACGAGCTACGAGAAGCTTCGCGAGGTGATCGAAAAGCGAATGTTCGGTCAGGTTGAAGACCTGCTTCCGGTGATCAGCTTCGGCTCCAAGAAGGATAGCGCCACCGAGAAGCAGCATGCCGAGTTCATCCACCGCATGATCGAGCGCGGCTACACCAAGCGGCAGGTCCGGCGCCTCGTCGACTGGTACATGCGCGTGAACAAGGCCGGATGATGCGTATCTCCCGGGGGCTCCCTCCCCCGGACGGTTGTCAGTGTCCCATCGCCCCGGAAGGAATTGGCCATGGTTGCGATTTTCGTCGAAGGGCATACCCTGAGGTACGGCCGCGGCGAAGCGAGACGGTTCGAGCGCAAGACATCGGACGATGCCGAACGCGCAATGTCGCCGGGGCGTGCGCTCGATATCAACCATCCGGGGCTTTAGCATGCCGAATTTCATCGACCGGCGCCTCAATCCCAAAGACAAGAGTATCGGCAACCGGCAGCGCTTTCTGAAACGGGCGCGCGAAGAGTTGAAGCGCGCGGTGAAGGAGCAGATCAAGTCGGTCGGCATCGCCGACGTCGGCGGCGGGCAGAACGTTTCCATGCCGACGCGCGGCGTCTCGGAGCCGACGTTCCAGCCCGCGGGCGATACCGGAGACCGCGAACGCGTATTGCCCGGCAACAAGGAGTTTTCCCCGGGCGACCGGCTGCGCAAGCCGCAGGGCGGCGGAGGCGGAAAGGGCGGTGCGGGCACGGGCGAGGACGAGGACGACTTCCAGTTCTCGCTATCGCAAGACGAAGTGCTCGACCTCTTCTTCGAAGACCTCGAACTTCCCGATATGATCAAGCTGTCGCTGAAGGAGACCCTGACCTTCAAGCCGCGGCGGGCGGGCTACGCCGTCACCGGTTCTCCCACCAACATCAACGTCGCCAAGACGATGCGCAACAGCCACGGCCGCCGCATCGCACTGCGCCGCCCGAAGCAGGCGGAGATCGACGCGCTCGCCGCAGAAATCGTAGAGCTTGAGAAAAAGCCGGGTGCAGAGGCCAAGGAAAGGCTCGCCATGCTGCAGGCCGAACTGGACTGGCTGGAGCGGCGGCGGCGGCGAGTTCCCTTCATCGACACGGTCGATATCCGCTTCAACCGCTTCGAACAGCAACCGCTGCCCAATGCCAACGCGGTGATGTTCTGCCTGATGGACGTCTCCGCCTCGATGGGCGAGCGGGAGAAGGACCTGGCCAAACGCTTTTTCGTGCTGCTGCACCTGTTTCTGAGGCGCCGCTACGAACGGATCGACATCGTCTTCATCCGGCATACGGACGAGGCGCACGAGGTGGACGAGGAAACCTTCTTCTACAGCACGCAGAGCGGCGGAACGATGGTCTCCACGGCACTCGAGGAGATGCTGCGCGTGATTGCGGCGCGCTATCCGGCCAACGAGTGGAACATCTATGCCGCCCAGGCTTCCGACGGCGACAACATCTCCGGCGATTCGGAGCGCTGCGTCAGCCTCCTGAGCGCGGCGATGAAGTATTGCCAGTACTATGCCTATGTGGAGATCATCGACGAGCGCGAGAGCGAGATCTTCGCGCGCACCGACAACGGCACCTCGCTCTGGCGCGCCTACCGCACGGTCAATGGCGAGTGGCCCAATTTCCAGATGACGCGGATCGCCAAGCCCGGCGACATCTACCCGGTTTTCCGCAAGCTCTTCGCCAAGCAGTCGGCGCAGCACCAGCCGCGCAAGTAGATAGGGAGCCGCCATGACGAAGAGCGCCGGAAAGCTGCTGTTCGACGGATCCGACTGGAACTTCGCCACGCTGTCGCGCACCTACGACGCGATCGAGGAGATCGCGCTCGGCGAACTGAAGCTCGACATCTATCCGAACCAGATGGAAATCATCTCGTCCGAGCAGATGCTGGACGCCTATTCGTCCGTCGGCATGCCGCTGATGTACCAGCACTGGTCCTTCGGCAAGCGCTTCGTCTTCGAGGACCACCTCTACCGCAAGGGCCGGCGCGGGCTCGCCTACGAACTGGTCATCAACTCCAATCCCTGCATCGTCTATCTGATGGAGGAAAACACGATGGCGATGCAGGCGCTGGTCACGGCCCATGCCGCCTTCGGCCACAATCACTTCTTCAAGAACAACTACCTGTTCCGGCAGTGGACCGACGCCAGCGCGATCCTGAGCTACATGGAATTCGCCAAGAAATACATTGCCAAATGCGAGGAACGGCACGGCACCGCTGCCGTGGAGGCAATCCTGGATTCGGCGCACGCGATCATGGACCAGGGCGTCTTCCGCTATCGCCGCCCGCCGCGGCTTTCGTCGGAGAAGGAACGCGAGCGGGCGCGCGAGCGGCTGGAATACGAGGAACAGACTTTCAACGACCTCTGGCGGACGCTGCCGCCCTCCACCAGGGATCAGGAGGAAGCCGAACGGGACGCCTCGGAGCGCAAGAAGGCGCTGAACCTGCCGGAAGAAAACCTGCTCTACTTCCTCGAAAAGACCAGCCTGATCCTCGAGCCGTGGCAGCGCGAACTGCTGCGAATCGTGCGCGTCATCGCCCAGTACTTCTATCCGCAGCGGCAGACGAAGGTGATGAACGAAGGCTGCGCCACTTTCGTACACTACACGATCATGAACCGCATGTTCGAGAAGGACCAGGTCAGCGAAGGCACGATGCTGGAAGTACTGCAGAGCCATGCCAACGTCGTCTTCCAGCCGGGCTTCGACGACCCGCGCTACTACGGCATGAACCCCTATGCGCTCGGTTTCGCGATGATGCAGGACATCGAACGGATCTGCACGGCGCCCACTGCGGAAGATCGCGACTGGTTTCCCGACATCGCCGGCAACGGCAACTGGCGCGACACGCTGCTCGACGCCTGGGCGAACCACCGCGACGAATCCTTCATCCTGCAATATCTGAGCCCGGCGCTGATCCGGAAATTCCGGCTGTTCCTCCTGACGGACAATGCCGGCGACAACTTCCTCGAGGTCGCCTCCATCCACAACGAACGCGGCTACCAGGCGATCCGCGCCGCGCTGGCCCGCAGTTACGACATCGGCGCGAACCAGCAGGACATCCAGGTGGTGGACGTGGATCTGCTGGGCGACCGGCAATTGCGGCTGCGGCACAACGTCAAGGACGGCGTGCAGCTGGAAGAGACCAACCGCGACGCAACCTTGCGCCACATCCGTCATCTCTGGGGCTATGACGTCAGCCTTGTGGGGGTCGATGCCGAGACAGGCGAGACGCTCTACGAGTGCTCCACCGACGGGGACATGATGTAGAAGGCGGAAGCGCGGCTACTCGGCCGCGTTGCGCGTCTCGATCTCGACTTCGACGTCGTAGGAATAGCCGTCAAGCATGCCGTAGGCCTGCTCGATATCCTTGATCTGCGCCTCGGCCTTCTCAATCGCCTCGGCGATTGCCTCGCTGCGGGAGCGCAGCATGCTGCCGAAGACGTCGGTCGAGGGCCGCTTGCCGACGCGGTCCATGTGATTGCGTATGCGCGCACGGTGACGCTCCATTTCCATGATGTGGAAACGGGCGTTGACGATCTCGTTGGTGAGCTTGCGGCGAATGGCGGCGATCGGGTCGAAGCTTCCCGGCTCGCGCTCGTCGAGGATCACCTCGTTGATCAGTTTTTCGAGCACCATCAGACCCTTGAGGTCCTTGGTGTCGGCCAGCTCCGGGTCGTAGCCCGTATCGTCATAGACCTTGCGGCGGACCGGATCGAGCAGCAACTCGTAGGCTGCCTTGAGCCGTGCGAAGGTATCGACGTCGCCCCCGGAATCGGGATGGGCCGTCTTGGCGCGGCGGCGATAGGCGGCCTTGATGGAGGCCGTGTTGGCATCGCGCGCGACACCGATAATGTCATAGGGATCGATCACAGTTTCACCCGTCTTCGGCAAGTTCAGCCCTGACGCTTCTCCTAAAGGCTGGCGTCGCTCGCCTCAACCCCGGACTACGCGTCGTGCCCAGTTCCTTGCCCGGCCACCCGGAACGGTGCCGGATCGTCGATCCGGCCATCGCACCGCCTTTTCGTCTCGGTGTGGATGCGCAAACCGTTTCCCGGCTTTCGACATACGCTCCGACCCGCGCGACCATCATAGCCGAAATCCGGCATTCCTATGGTCCTGCTGCAGCCGGCCGGCCACATTTCGGCATTCATCCACGGAAATACGCGCCGCCAACAACCATCCGTCGCCGGCGCCGGCACCGTTCCGTCAATTCGGACGGGACAAAATGATCGTGGCACCAGGGCCTTGTCAGTGCGCCCTCGTTCCCTGGTCACGCATGTCGCCCAGCGCGCGAACCGCGTCCCGCTGACCGGTGGCTGCCAGTGCTTCGAAGATCGCACGCGCGTCGGCCGTGCGGTTCAGGCTCTTGTAGGCATAGCCGCGCAACACCATCAGGTCCTGGCGTTCCGTGCGGAGCTGCGCGAGCTGGTCCAGGAACAGAAGGGTCTCGCGGTATCTGCCGGAATCGAACGCCGCCACGGCTCGATCCGAAAGGATCGCCGACTGGAGCTCCACGGCCCGCTCGCGCGGCTGCTTTGCCTTGGTCGCAGCGACGGCGGCCTCCTTGAGCAGGCCGGCGCGGATATAGGCGAGGCTCTGCCCGTAGGCCGCATCGCGCCGGACGTTCTCGGCAGTGGCGCGCAAGCCGACGCCGAAGGACGCTGCCGCCTCCAGCGGCCGGTTCAGTTCCATCAGGCACCACCCCCGCGACAATGCCGCAGCCGGCGCCAGGGTCTGCGGGTCGAGGGTGGCCCTGCAGCCGGCAACGGTGCGGGCGCGCGCGGTCTTTTCGTTTCTCGCCATCGGGCGCTCGTAGGCGACCACACGCGGTTCTTCGGCAGCGGCCGTCGAAACCACGCCGGTCCCTGTAACGTGAGGGACCGTCTGCTCGACCAGACCAGGCACGGTCGGCTTCTTCTCCGGCTCGCCGACACGCGCGATGCGCTCGGAACGCCCCTTCCACAGCGCCTGCACGGCCTGAAGCCCCGTCATGTCCTTCATTCGCAGCCGGGAGACGGCAAGGCCGTAGGCGGACGGCTCGTCGTCGGGCTTCCAGTTCAGCACGGAAAGGAACCATTGCTCCGCGGTCTTCGGCTGCTCGAAGGCCAGCGCGTACCAACCGAACTGCTGGCCGCTCGCCGGATCGCGCTCCTTCAATGTCACCGCTGCCATTCGCTGCAGGATATCGGAGGCGATGACGACGACCGGCTCGACCGCCAGCGTATTGGCGACCGCGGCAAGGTAAGTGGCCTTGGTCTCGTCGGAAGTGTCGTACCAGCGGTACATGACCGCTTCCGCCTCGAGGGGTGCCTTGCGATCGATCAGCACCAGAGCAAGCCCTTGCGAGGCCGATGCGGTGTCCTCGATGTCGCGCGCCTTGCGGAACCAGCGTTCAGCGGTCGGCATGTCGTCGCGCCGAAGCGCGTACCACCCGACCAGGAGCGCGTCCGATGCGAGCCCCTCGCGCTCGACGAGACGCTCGACCCGCTGGATATAGGGCAGTCCCACCACCAGCTTTTCGTCGTCATCGCCTTCCGCCACGAAGCGGCGGGCGAGATCGTCGCGAATGCTCTCAAACTCGCGCGTGCCGTCGGCCAGCGTCTTCTCGTTTCCGAGCAGTTCCTGCATGTCGGCATAGTCGAGCAGCGCCGCGGCCTTCTGGATCGTGGCGACCCGCTCCGGCTGGTCCGTGCAGTTCTTCAGGATATAGGAATAGGCGTCTCGTGCGCGGATCCTGCGATCGGTGCCGGCGAACGCTTCGGCCACGCGCCAGAGGATATCGACGTCGCTGCAGGTCAGCAGGCTCGGCGCGTCCGCGGCAAGGCTCACCACTTCGGCAAACTTCTTCGCATCGGAGGCAGCGATCAGCTGGCTGCGCCGTTCGGCGAGCGCCAGGCGCTCGAGCAGATCGGCCGGAGGCGTCCAGCCGGGCTCGCGTGCCTGCCGGTCGGCGATTGCGGCGCGGACCTCGGCATAGCGCGATTCCGAATAAAGCTGCCACATGCGCTCCAGCGCCTGGTCGGCGTTCTGCGGCACGGCAAGCGGATCGCGCGGAGGCGTCCAGGTCGGATAAAGCGCCCGCAGGCGGGCGATCTCGGCTTCCAGCCGCGCCTTGTCCCCCTTGCTTGCAAAATAGCGAAGGGCACTTTCATCGACTACGACGGCTTCGCCGCCGGCGGTTGGGCTTTGCGCTTCGACGGGCGCTGGCGGTGTTTCGGCCGGCGGTGTCGCCACAGACGCCTGCGCCAGTTCGATGGGGTCCTCCACAACCCTGCCCGTCCTGGTGTCTGCTCCCGGCCCCGAGGCTCCCTGTTCCACCGACGATGTCTGGTTGAGCATGTCTATCGTGTCGCCGAACAGGTCGACGTCGGGCCTGAGCACGCCTATGACGCTGCCGGCCGCCGCGCCGACGCATGCAAGGGCCAGGATAGCAGATCTCATCGCGATGCCAGTCTCCATCACAGGCATGCATGACACATCACGCACGTCATTCCGTTTAAGGCGATCCGTCGCAAGAACCGCGCCGGAGGCGACGAGGCCAAGCGGCGTGCAAGCGACCGGTAACTATCCGGCGCCAAGCACCGCCGGTGCAATCCTGCTACGGGGGCGGCCTTCAGGTGATTCCACCCAAAAACAGCCCAGGGTCGAGAAAGCCAGATCATGGTAAACGCAGGGTAAATGATTCGGCCAGTTCCGCCGCATCGATCACCTATTCTTGCCAAAACGGCTAAGAAGCGCCGACGTCGCCAGGCCCAGCAGTACGGAGAAGCAGACCAGGAGGACGGCAAACGACAGGATGTTTGTCGAAAGCCAGTTCGCCGCGATCAGCCGGAAATTCCGGATCGAAAAGGGCTGTGTCGGCAGGAAGGACACCTGGGTCGCCGCACGCGTCTCCAAAGCCGGATCTCCGACGCCATACTGCGTCAGCGAACCGTCAAGCTGTTCCCATATCGTCTGCTGCGTCAGGCTGCTCGCTCCCCCCTGCAGCTTTTCGGAAGTCGGCGCCGTCAGGACGAGCCAAGTGCCATTGCCCGACGGGGCGACGCCCTGGCTCAGGACGACATTCGCCGTCTCGGGCGGCAGGAACATCTGCTCGTCGCCCGGAGCAAACCGCAGCGACCCCAGGGAAATGTCGAAGTTCCGGCCCAGCCAGTCGCTTATGGTGGCGAACGGAGAGATGACGCTGGTCTTCTGCCGCCACTCGTCCAGCATGTCCTGATTGAGATTGCCGGGCACGCTTTGGGCCGAGGTGCCCCAGACCTTCGGCGCCTCCTCGGACAGATGGGTCTGGGCGAGCGCGAGCGGCGGTATCTGCGAGATCTGGCCGACGAAAATGGCATCGCCCTCGCCCGTCGCGATCGCGGACGCCTTGGGTATGGTCCGCAGCGGCCGCCCCGCCACGACAGCCAGCTGGCTCAGGAGCGTGGCTGTTGCCGAGAGCGTCTGATTGTCGATGCGGTCGATGAAGAGGTCGACGCTTTCGCCGCGGCCATAGGGAAATCCGGTTCCGGCAACGGCGGCCAGATTGGGAATCTGCGCAATGCGCGCAAAGTCGCCGAGCCTTAATTCGGAGGTGTCGAACAGCGCGAAGCGGGGCTCCTTGCTGGCCGTCGAGCCGGGCGAGCAGACCTGGTCGGCGCGCGTCAACAGCACCGCCTCGAGCTCGATCAGGTTCGGCCCGGGGCGGAAGTGGCGCATGGTGAAGCGGATCGGCAGGTGCCGCAGCACGCTGCCGCCGGAACTGGTGATCGGCACCGTCGAGGCGATGTTGCCGTTGACGTAGATATCGATGTGGCTGCCGGGCAGGACGTCGCTCGAATAGGCGGCGTCGAGCAATATCCGCGCCTCGCCATAGGCATTGCCGAAGAAGTCCGAGGGGATGCCGACGTTGAAGCCGGTGCGGAAGCGCCGGCCGTTGAACTCCGTCGACTTCAGGCCCAGCGCCGAAAACGGCATGCGGGTGCTGCCGGTCAGGAGCGGCGTGTTCATCCCCGTCCAGCGCTGCGTCATCAGCACGGAACGCGAGACGTTCTCGGGGCGGTCGACAGGAGCGAGTATGTTTTCGACGATGCTCTCGACCGCCGGCCAGCTTGGACCGGTCAGCACCAGGAGCCGCGATGCCGTCGCCGGGTTTTCGACGAAGGCTGCGATGCCGCCCGAAAGGGCGCCGTCCGGCAACCTCGGAAGGACGCCTTCCAGCTCCGCCGCGGTACCGACAACCACCGTCAACTCGCCCGGCGACACCTGCGTCGGCAGGGTGGTCGAGAACTCGAAGACCTGGTTCGGCATCGCAGCCAGCATGCCGAGCGCCTGCGACAGGCGCAAAAGCGGCGTGGTCGACGCGGACTGATCCAGCTTCGGCACGACAATATTGAAGCGCGTCTGCCCGTGCCCGTTGACGCCAACGGCGCGGATGTCGTCGAGCGTCGGCGGCATTGTCATCTTCGCCGTATCGAAATCCAGATAGGTCTGCTCGGGAACGATGTCGGTCCAAAGCTCGTAGGTGGACTGGACCGTGCAATCCGTGCGGTGGCGCTGGGAGGCGCTGAAGCTGATCTTGTTGGAGCCCGGGCGCATCAGGCCGTAGGGAAGCTCGATGCTGTTCTCGGTCACGCCGGAAGCCGACCGGATCGTCGTCTCCCCGATGGCCGTGTCGTTGACCTGCACCGAAAGCGTGGAGGCTTCGGGGGCGACATAGATGCTGTTGCGGTAGCCGAAATTCAGCCGCGCGGCGGCCTCGGCCTGATCGGGCGTCAGATAGATCGTCCATTCCCGGCTGGCGAATTCGCCGGCGAGACTGAGGCGATCGGAAGGCACGACGAAATGGCGCTGGCGGGCAGTCGCCGCACTTGCCGGGCTTGCCGGCTGCGCGGCGGGCTGTCCTGCCGGTGTCGAATCCGGTGGCTGCTGCGCAGGCGTGGCCGGGCCCGTGGCGGGTGCGGCCGGTTGCGGCGGTGTGAGCGGTGGCTGCGCGGCGGCCGGCGGCGCCTGTGGCGTCTGCGGCGTCTGCGGCGCGGCCGGCGTGACCGGCTGTGGCCGTGCGGGCGCCGGACTTGTGGCCGGGGGGAGTTGCTTCGCCGGCTCGTCCGGCCGTTCGCCGCTCATATCGAAGGGCATGACCTGGGCATGGAGCGTGCCTGCGAAAGCGCAGGATGCGATCAGCGTTGCAGCAAGCAGCGATCTCATCATGCAGCCCTCTTGGCGGCGCCCGCCTTGGGCTTCATGCTGCGCGCGAGATAGACGAGGCCACGGCTCGTCTGAAACAGCGCCAGCCGCAGGAACCAGAGCGTCCCGAAGAAGATGCCGGGATTGCCACGGCGAGCCATCTGGAAGTCGCTCCACTGGTTCGAATTGGCGAAGATCAGGTCGGCGACGAGGCTGTGATGGCGGGCAACGCACGGGGTGAAGCGGCAACCCACGGCGGTCAGTTCCCCCTGCCCTTCGAAATTGCGCACCAGCACCGGCAGTTCCTCCGGCTCCTCGCCGCTATAGGGCTTGAAGCGGATCGCCGCATCCATGTCCTCGCCGATGATCTGCCGGTCGAGGCCGAACACCTGCACGCGGGCGCCGTTTGCCGAAACATTCTCGATCGTCGCGGGGTAGCTGCGGCCATCGAGGACGAATTCGCAACGGCGGCTCAGCCGGACGCGGCGGCTTGCCGAGCGCTCGCCGCGCTCGGAGACGACGCCCAGCGCGCAGCCGGCGATGATGAGGTTCAGAAGGTTCCAGCCGCCGACCACCGCCGTCACGTCCGCCTTGTAGGGTTCGGCGTAGAAGCGGTAGATGCTGACGAGAAGCGCCACGAAAAGCACGGCGAAGATGACGAAGAACGGCCGGCTGATCTCCGACAAGCGGCTGACGAGCACCGACTCGTCCTTTGCCGTCACCTTGAAGGTCGGCTTGCGCGGATTGATGATCGCAGAAACGACTGCCGGCAGCAGGTGCACGCTCTGCACATATTCGTAGAGTTCGGAAATCCACGGCCAGCGGAACGAACCGTAGAGGTAGTTCTGCATCATCATGTTCACGAGCATGTAGGCGAGCGTGTAGCCGAGGAACTCGCCGCCGGATGCGGTGAAGATCTGCAGGTCGAAAAAGAGATAGAACAGGGGCGCGATCAGGAACATCGTCCGCGGGAACGGGAAGAACCAGAACATCGTCGACGACATGTAGCACAGGCGCTGCGGGAAGCTCAGCCCGCGCTTCAGGAGCGGAAAACGGAACCGCAGGATCTGGATCATCCCCTGCGCCCAACGGCTGCGCTGGCCGATGAAGCTTGCAAACGTCGCCGGTTGCAGGCCGGCAATCAGCGGCTTGTCGACATAGACGCTGTTCCAGCCGAGCGAGTGCAGCGCGATCGCGGTCTCGCAATCCTCGGTGATGGAGACGCCGCTGAAGCCATCCGTTTCCTTCAGCGCCTTGCGACTGAGGACGGCGGCCGAACCGCAGAAGAAAGCGGCGTTCCACTTGTCGAGCCCGCGCTGGATGATGCCGTAGAACATCTCGTTCTCGCTCGGCATTTTCTCGAACGTCTGAAGATTGCGTTCCAGCGGGTCCGGATTGAGGAAGAAGTGCGGCGTCTGGACCAGGAAAAGCTTGGGATCGTCTTCGAAATAGCCGACGGTCTCGAGCAGGAAGTCGCGCGCGGGCGCATGGTCGGCGTCGAACACTGCGATCAGTTCGCCGTCGGAATGGTCGAGGCCGTTGTTCAGGTTGCCCGCCTTGGCATGCGCGTTCTTCGCGCGCGTGAGATAGCGCACGCCGAGATCATCGCAGAGCTGGCGCAGCGAATTGTGCCGGGCGATCGCCGCCTGGGCCTCCAGCACATTGACCGAATTGCGCTTCTGCTCGGTGCCGCCGTCGTCGAGCAGCCAGACCTGCAGGCGATCCGGCGGATAGTCGAGCGCCTTGGCGGCCGCCAGAGTGTTTGCCAGCAGCGCCTCGTCCTCGTTGTAGGTCGGAACGAAGACGTCGACCTTGGGAAAATACTTGAGCTCGCCTTTCCGCTCGGTGCGCTGCGGCAGCGGCATGGAAACGACGAAAAGGCTGAGCGCCAGCATGCCGACGCTGTACATCTCGGCCAGATACAGCAGGATGCCCGGAATGAAGTTCTCGATCTGGTTGACCGGCGGCAGCGTGCTCGTCGTGCGCCAGTAGACATAGCGCAGGACGATCGCCGTGCCGAAGGCCAGCGCGATCAGCCGCCAGATGCCGTCACCTTTCATGATCTTGATCACCGCCATCAACGCCACGATCGTGATGCTGGCGATGAGCTGCGTCTGCATGTTGATGGGGAGCGTGATCAGGCTGATGACGCAGAACGCGACGATGGCCCAGATTGCGACCGTACCAAACCTGTTCATTCCCATTCCTTCGTATGCGGGCGGCTTGGTAAAACTAGCCGCGTCGCGTTAACGAGAAATTAGCCCGCGTGGATATTGCGGGCCGGGCTCAATTGCAGGCGGAGCCGCCTTCGACACAACCGGGTGCCGGCACGACGGGTGTGCCCTTCTGGGTGGCCGCCCCCTCCACGGCCACGGGAGAAGGAACAAGCACCGCAGGCTGTCGGTGCGCCCCTGAAACGTCCGCCGCCGTCGCGGCCGGCGCCGCATTCTCCACTGCCACGCGCCGAACCCTCGGTGCTGCGACCGGTACCGGACGGGTCGACAGCTCCTCTTCCCTCGGCAGGATGGGGCTCGAGTCCTCGCCAAGGGTCGGGTCGACGGGGCGCGGCGCGCCGTAGGGGTTCCAGCCGCCGGGCACGAAAGTGCCGCTGATGGTGTATCCGTACATGAGGGCGAGAAGCTGCCGCTCGTCCGCCTCGCTGTCGCAGACGCGGGCACGGATCTGGATGTTGCCGCGGTTCTGGAACATCGTTCGCTCGTTGTCGCGGGCGCGAATCTGTTGCCAGCCGTAGAGGCAGGCGTCGCCGCTGGCGCTCCGCCCGAAGGCGTATCCGAACGGGCCGTAGTTGTTCTGCAGATAGAGGCCGGACGTTCGCAGCGGCACGCCGGGAACCTGCTGGCGCATCTCGCGGGCTAGCTGCGCCACATGCACGGGACGGAATCCGAGCCTCGTCTCCCCGTCGTGCTCGGCCTGCATCGGGCCGAACATCTGGATGTTGAGGTAGTTCTGTCCGGGAACGGCGGAAGACGTGAACAGCGACACCTTCTGCTCCACCGCATTGGTATAGGTGCGCTCGACCACATCGAGGACGGCAGGGCCGCCAGCGGCAGGCAGGATCAAGGCATCGCTCTCGGCGACGACCCGGTTTCCGGCCGGAATACGCACGCCATCGCGCGCCGCGCAACCGGCAAGCGCGACCACGATCGCGAGCCCGACAAGGCAATGAGCCGGTATGGATTGTCTTGCGACGCAGACCGTTGGCAAAGCAACGCTCCCCGAATCAGTACTGCTGTTCCTACCTCCGTCTATAGTTCACATGAACAGGCAGATAAACCGCAGAACTTGCAGGGCGGCCCGCAGCAGACGGTATTCAAAGGAAGGGCGGGAACGCGCCCGGTCAGGTCGCCACAGAAGCGCCGGATGTGAGCCTGGAGGTGACGGCCGTGCGATAGGCGAGCACCGCGGTGAGAATTTCCGCAGCTGCCAGGGTCGCGATCACGGCGGGGCGCTTGTCCCTCAGCGCGCCCCCGCCGATCGGGCAGACCAGACGGCGAAGCTGAGACGCATCTCCCCCCTCGCGCGCCAGCCAGTTCCTGAACGTCGCACGCTTCGTCTTCGAGCCGATCATGCCGACATAGGCGGCATCCGTGCGCTTCAGGGCTTCGGCTGCAATGAGAAAATCGAGCGCGTGGTCGTGCGTCAGGACGACGAAAGCCGAGCCGGCCGCGGCATCGCGAACAAGCTTCTCCGGCATCGCGGTCAGTTCGGTCTCGATGCCGCGGGCGCGCGCTGCCGCAAGTTCATCTGAACGGCTGTCGACGAGGATGGTACGCACCGGCGCAAGCGAAAGGGCAAGGGCGAGCGCGTCGCCCACATGGCCGGCGCCGAACACATGGACGGTGGGCCTCGCCTCGAGCTCCGCCTCCGCCCGCTCCACCAGCCAGCGGGAGAGGTCGGCGGTCACGCCGGTAAAGGCCAGCGAAACACGGCCGCCGCAGCACTGGCCGATCTCGGGCCCGAGCGGAACCGTCAGCGCCTCGGCTACCGTTCCATTGCGCAAGGCGCGTCTGGCATGGTCGATCGCCAGATATTCGAGCTGGCCGCCGCCGATGGTCGAAAACAAGCCGCCGCGCGACACCAGCATCCAGGCGCCAGCCTCGCGCGGCGTAGAGCCGTCCGCTGCCGCGACCTCGACGAGCATGCAATCGGGTGCATTGCGCAGGAAGTCTCTTATATCCTCGCAGTTGCAAGGCATTGTCAGGCTCCTTGGTGCGGCCGCTCCGCCTCCCCCCGGCCCGAACCGGAACCACGGAAAGCTTCAACAAGCCGCTGCATTTTCGGCGCGTATGCGCTATCGGTCAGCAAATCACGAAACGTCGAAATCACCAAGTCCGCATGGAGGGCCGAATGACCGAGCAAAGCTATTACGCACCGAAGGGCGGTGCCCCCCTGCAGACGCAGCTTCTGACAGGCCGCGCCGTCTTCACCGAAGCCTATGCGGTCATTCCGAAGGGCGTGATGATGGATATCGTCACGAGCTTTCTGCCCTTCTGGGAAAATACGCGCGTGTGGATTCTTGCACGTCCGCTCTCCGGCTTCGCCGAGACCTTCTCGCAATACATCATGGAGGTCGGACCGGGCGGCGGAAGCGAGCGGCCGGAACTCGATCCGGGTGCAGAGGGCGTGCTTTTCGTGGTCGAGGGCGAAATCACCGTCGAGCTCGACGGCAACACCCACCGGCTGACACCGGGCGGCTATGCGTTCCTGCCGCCGTCGAGCGGATGGCGCCTGCGCAACACTGGCTCGGAAGCGGCGCGGTTTCACTGGATCCGCAAGGCCTACGAGCGCGTCGACGGCCTGGATGTGCCGGAGGCGATCTTTGCCAACGAGAAGGACATCACGCCCGCGCCGATGGCTCACACGGAGGGCAAGTGGGCGACGACGCGCTTCGTCGATCCCGCCGACCTGCGCCACGACATGCATGTCACCATCGTCACCTTCGAGCCCGGTGCGGTCATTCCCTTCGCAGAGACGCATGTGATGGAGCACGGCCTGTACGTGCTGGAAGGAAAGGCCGTATACCGGCTCAATCAGGACTGGGTCGAGGTCGAGGCCGGCGACTTCATGTGGCTGCGCGCCTTCTGCCCGCAGGCCTGCTATGCCGGCGGTCCCGGCCGGTTCCGCTACCTTCTCTACAAGGATGTCAACCGGCACATGAAACTCACCCGATAAAGGTCGACAATCGAAACCCGGCTGGCGGCGGCAGATCGCCGCCGGATGCGGCGGGCGGCGCCCGCAATCAAGACGCGCATGACGTGCCCGGGAGAAGGAAAACGCGCCCGTTTTCCCCCAAACCGCTCGATTTCCCCCTTCGGCGGATTGCAACGAGCGTATTGATCGGTAAAGATAATTTTACAGCGCGCCACGCGCACACGGGCGCGACCTGCGCTACACATACCCCAATGTGACAAAGAGGTTCCGATTCGAGACGATATGTTTGCTGATGCCTGAATATTTACTGCTGCTTCTTTTAGTTCTCCCCTTTGCCGGCAGCCTTGCGATCGCTTCGCTGCTTCGCACCGCCGCAAGAACTCTTCCCTCCTGGCTTGCCGGAGGCGTTGCCCTTCTGGCGACAATCCTTACAGCCTCCTATTACCCGTCGGTCACCAACGGAAAAGTCGTCCGCTACGAAATCGCGTGGCTGCCCGAACTCGGGCTCAACTTCACGCTGCGGCTGGATGGTTTCGCATGGCTCTTCACCATG
This sequence comes from Mycoplana rhizolycopersici, assembly GCF_013378445.1. Lineage (GTDB taxonomy): Bacteria > Pseudomonadota > Alphaproteobacteria > Rhizobiales > Rhizobiaceae > Mycoplana > Mycoplana rhizolycopersici. Next base: position 42,003 of record NZ_JABXYK010000007.1, on the reverse strand, counting down.
CTCGTGACCGCGATCGGCTTCCTCGTCGTATTGTACGCCCGCTACTACATGTCGGCGGAAGACCCGATCCCGCGCTTCTTCTCGTTCCTGCTTGCCTTCATGGGCGCGATGCTGGGCGTGGTCCTGTCGGGCAACATCATCCTCTTGTCGATCTTCTGGGAACTGACGAGCATCTTCTCGTTCCTTCTGATCGGCTACTGGTACCACAACGCCAATGCACGCGACGGCGCGCGCATGGCGCTGACGATCACCGGCATCGGCGGCTTCTGCCTTCTCGTCGGCTTCCTGCTGATCGGCCATATCGTCGGCAGCTACGATCTGGACCGCGTGCTGGCCTCCGGCGACATCATCCGCGAGCACCCGCTCTACCTGCCGGCGCTGGTCCTGATCCTGATCGGCGCGCTCACGAAGAGCGCACAGTTTCCCTTCCACTTCTGGCTGCCGAACGCCATGGCGGCGCCGACGCCCGTATCGGCCTATCTGCACTCGGCGACGATGGTGAAGGCGGGCGTTTTCCTACTCGTCCGCCTGTGGCCGGCCCTTTCCGGCACGTTCGAATGGTTCTGGCTGGTGGGGTTTGCAGGCATCAGCACGCTGCTGCTCGGCGCCTATTTCGCGATCTTCCAGCGCGACCTGAAGGGCCTGCTCGCCTATTCGACGATCAGCCATCTTGGCTTGATCACCACCCTGCTCAGCCTCGGAAGCCCGCTGGCCGCCGTCGCCGCAATCTTCCACATGGTCAACCATGCCACCTTCAAGGCGTCGCTGTTCATGGCGGCGGGTATCATCGACCATGAGACCGGCACGCGCGACATGCAGAAGCTCAGCGGCCTGTTCCGCTACCTGCCCTACACCGCGTCGCTGGCCATGGTCGCCTGCGCGGCGATGGCTGGGGTGCCGCTGCTGAACGGCTTCCTGTCGAAGGAGATGTTCTTCGCCGAGGCGGTCGAGACCCATGCGGACTCGATCCTCGACCAGGCCCTACCCTATATCGCAACACTCGCCGGCGCATTCAGCGTCGCCTACTCCATCCGCTTCATCCATACCGTCTTCTTCGGGCCGCCACCGACGGATCTTCCCAAGCCCCATCCGCACGAGCCGCCGCGATGGATGCGCTTTCCGGTGGAATCGCTGGTCTTCGCCTGCCTCATCGTTGGCATCGTGCCGGGCCTTTCGATCGGACCATTCCTGCACACGGCGGTTCTGTCGGTGCTCGGCCCCGAAACGCCCTATTACAGCCTTGCGGTCTGGCACGGCTTCAACCTGCCGCTGGTCATGAGCATCGTTGCGATGCTCGGCGGCGCGGCGCTCTATTTCGCGCTGCATAACTACCTGGCGCGGTGTGAGGACGGGCCGCCGATCTTCCGCCACCTGCGCGGACAGCGCATCTTCGAACGCATCCTCGTTACCGTCTCCTGGAAATGGGCCCGCTGGCTCGAAACCAATATCGGCACCCGGCGCCTGCAGCCGCAATTGCGGATCGTTGCGGTGGTCGCATTCCTCGCGGCCTTCCTGCCGCTTCACCTCTCCGGCTTCGACGCCAAGCTGCCGCCGGTGAGGGGCGTCGATCCGGCCTTCGTGATGCTCTGGATCATCGGCATGCTGTCGGCGCTCGCCGCCGCCTTCCTCGCCAAGTATCACCGCTTCGCGGCACTGCTTCTGATCGGCGGTTCGGGTATCGTCACCTGCGTCACCTTCGCGTGGCTGTCGGCGCCGGATCTCGCCATCACCCAGTTGCTGGTGGAGATCGTGACCACGGTTCTGCTTCTGCTCGGCCTGCGCTGGCTCCCAAAGCGGCTGGACAAGATCGACGAGAGCGCGACGTTCTCGGCACGCCTGCGGCGCCTGCGCGACTTTGCCATAGCGGTCGCTTGCGGGGTGGGCATGTCGATCCTCGCCTATACGGTGATGACGCTGCCGGTGCCGGACACGATCGCGAACTTCTTCCTCGAGCGTGCCTATAGCGAGGGCGGCGGACGGAACGTCGTCAACGTCATCCTCGTCGATTTCCGCGGCTTCGACACGATGGGCGAGATCGCGGTCCTCGGCATCGTCGCGCTGACGGTCTTTGCGTTGCTTCGCCGTTTCCGGCCGGCGACGGAGAGCATCGGGCTGCCGGAGCAACAGCGCATCCAGAATGCCTATGACGACGCCCAGCCGGAGCGGAACAAGGGCGACACGGTCAGGGACTATCTGTTCGTCCCCTCCGTCGTCATGCAGTGGCTGTTCCCGGTGGTCATCACGTTTGCGATCTACCTCTTCATGCGCGGCCATGACCTGCCGGGCGGCGGTTTCGCGGCCGGCATCACCATGGCGATCGCCTTCCTGCTGCAATATCTCGCAGGCGGCACGCGCTGGGCGGAGGACCGGCTGAGGATCCTGCCCTTGCGCTGGATCGCCTTCGGCCTTTTGATCGCGGCTGCGACCGGTGCCGGGTCCTGGTTCTTCGGCTATCCGTTCCTGACCTCGCATTCGCAGTATCTCACCCTGCCGCTGATCGGAAAGGTTCCGACCGCCTCCGCCCTGCTCTTTGACCTCGGCGTATTCAGTCTTGTCGTCGGCGCAACCGTGCTGATCCTGATTGCGATCGCCCACCAGTCGATCCGTACGTACCGGGTCAAGGCCGCGCCGAAGACGGAGGACGCGTAATGGAATTCATTCTCTCCCTCGGCATCGGCGTCATGACCGGCTCCGGCGTCTGGCTGATCCTCAGGCCGCGCACCTATCAGGTCATCATCGGTCTTTCGCTGCTGTCCTATGCGGTCAACCTGTTCATCTTCGGGGTCGGCGGGCTGAAGGTGAACGCGCCCGCCGTCCTGCAGGACGGCGTGGACATTTCCGCCTACACGGATCCGGTACCGCAGGCGCTGGTGCTGACGGCGATCGTGATCGGCTTTGCCACGACGGCGCTGTTTCTCGTCGTGTTGCTTGCCGCACGCGGCCTGACCGGCACCGACCACGTCGACGGCCGGGAGCAGCCCTGATGAACCTCTCCCACCATCTCATCATCGCCCCGATCCTAGTGCCTCTGGCGACCGGCGCCCTACTTCTGCTCATCGACGAGCGGCAGCGCACGGTGAAGGCCCTGGTGGGGCTTGGCTCCACGCTGCTGCTTTTCGTCGTGGCGCTCGGTCTCTTCCGCTTCGCCGCCAGTATCGACGGCCCCGAAGCGGCACAACAGGGCGTCTACCTGCTCGGCAACTGGGCTGCGCCCTTCGGCATCGTGCTCGTCGTCGACAGGCTGTCCGCGCTGATGCTCGTGCTCACGGCGACGCTTGCGATCGCCGCGCTGATCTTCGCGCTGGCCCGCTGGCATACGGCAGGCGCGCATTTCCACAGCCTGTTCCAGTTCCTGCTGATGGGCCTGAACGGCGCCTTCCTGACGGGCGACCTGTTCAACCTGTTCGTCTTCTTCGAGGTGATGCTCGCCGCATCCTACGGCCTGCTATTGCACGGTTCCGGCCTCCTGCGCGTCAAGGCCGGCCTGCACTATATCGCGGTGAACCTCGCGGCAGCTCTGCTGTTCCTCATCGGCGTCAGCCTGATCTACGGCGTCACCGGCACGCTGAACATGGCCGATCTCGCCGTCCGCGTCTCGACGGTCGGTCCGGAACAGCGCATGCTTCTCGAAGCGGGCGCCGGCATTCTCGGCGTCGCCTTCCTGATCAAGGCGGGCATGTGGCCGCTGAACTTCTGGCTGCCGCCGGCCTACACCGCCGCATCCGCGCCGGTCGCCGGCATCTTCGCCATCATGAGCAAGGTCGGCATCTATGTCGTCCTGCGGCTTTCGCTGCTGGTGTTCGGCCACGACTCTTCGGCGTCGTCGGGGTTCGGCCTTCATGTGCTGCTGGTCGGCGGGCTGGCCACGATCACCTTCGGCGCGATCGGGGTCCTGGCCTCGCAGGCGCTGGGCAGGCTTGCGGGCTTCTCGGTGCTTGTTTCCTCGGGAACGCTGCTGACGGCGATCGGCATGGGGAGTGCCGGCATCACCACCGGCGCCCTCTTCTACCTCGTCAGCTCGACGCTCACGATCAGTGCCTTCTTCATGCTGATCGAACTCGTCGAGCGAGGGCAGGACGCGGGTGCCAGCGTTCTCGCCGTCACCATGGAAGCCTATGGCGACGCCGATCCCGACGAAGAGGAACAGGAAGGCGATCTCGGCTTCGCAATGCCCGGCACGATGGCCGTTCTCGGCATCTGCTTTGCCGCCTGTGGAATCCTCCTGGCCGGGCTGCCGCCGCTTTCCGGCTTCGTCGCCAAGTTCGCGATGCTTTCGGCAATGCTGAATCCGATCGGCGGCGACACTACGGCCACCATCCCGGGCTACGTATGGTTCGTCGTCTTCCTCGTCATCCTCTCCGGTCTGGCGGCACTGATCGCGATGACCCGCTCGGGCATCCGCACCTTCTGGGCGTCGATGGAGGGCACGGAACCGCGCGTGCTCGTCATCGAAGTGGCCCCCGTCTTCCTGCTCATCGCCGCCACGCTCTATCTCACCGTACAGGCGGGACCGGTCATGCGCTTCATGGACGACACGACACGTGCGCTGACCACCCCGCAGCAGTATATCGAGGCGGTGTTCGATGCGCGGCGCGCCGGCGTTCCGGGCACGGAGGTGCAACCATGACCGTCCTTCCCTACCCGCTGTTGACGGCGTCGCTGCTGTTGATGTGGATGACCCTGAACAGCTTCTCGATCGGGCATTTCATTCTCGGCGCCATCATCGCAACGGTCGCCTCCTGGGCGATGGCGGCACTTCGGCCGGCAAAGCCGCGCCTGCGCAAATGGTACCTCCTGCCGAAGCTTCTGGGTATCGTGCTCTACGACATCGTCCGGTCGAACATTGCCGTCGTCGGCATCATCCTGACCGGACGCACGCGCACGCGCCGGTCCGGTTTCATGACCATCCACATCGAACTGAAGGATACGACCGCGCTCGCCCTCCTCTCGGTCATTTTGACCAGCACGCCCGGCACGGCCTGGCTCGAATACAATTCGTCGGACGGCACGCTCCTGATGCACGTCCTCGACCTGGTCGAGGAACAGGAATGGACCGATCTCGTCAAGAACCGCTATGAAAGGCTACTGATGGAGATCTTCGAATGAACATCACCATCCTCGAAGGCGCCCTGACGACGGCGCAGGTCATGCTCACGGTCGCGATGGCGCTTGCCCTCTTCCGCATGATCCACGGCCCGCGGGCGCAGGACCGCGTGCTCGGCCTCGACACGCTTTACGTCAATTCGATGCTGATGCTTCTGACCCTCGGCATCAGCAGCGGCCGAACCCTCTATTTCGAGGCTGCCCTGATCATCGGCTTGCTCGGCTTCGTGGCGACGGTGGCGCTCGCCAAGTTCCTCATGCGTGGCGAGGTGATCGAATGAACGAGGCCTTCAACCTGCCGTTCTGGGCCGAAATCGTCGTTTCCGCCTTTGTGCTGCTCGGCGCATCGCTGGCGCTGATCGGCACGATCGGGCTGGCGCGCCTGCCGACCTTTTTCGAGCGACTGCACGCGCCCACGCTCGGCACCAGCTGGGGCACCGGCGCCATGGTGATGGCGTCGATGATCTTTTTTACCGTCACGAGCGGAAGGCCGGTCTTCCACGAGATCCTCATCGGCATCTTCGTGACGGTGACGACGCCGGTGACGCTCATGCTGCTCGCCCAGTCGACGCTGCACCGGGAGCGCGCAGAGGGCAATCCAGACGTTCCCGCCTCCATCAGCAAGACGCCTGCCGCGGACAGCGATCCGAAAGAAGCTTGACCCTCCCGGTGAGGGCAGCGTTCGCGGCCTTTCCCAACTCTGACGAAGTCAGCGCAGCGGTGCGTTGACCGTGCTGTCATCCAGCTCCCGAAGGAAAGACGCTACGTTCGATCGGACGATGGTGAACAGGAAATCGATCACCCAGCGCACGCGCGGGACGTTGCGCAGGTCGTGGTGGCAGATCAGCCAGTAGTTGCGCTTCAGCTCCACCTCGTCGGCCAGCACGATCTCGAGTTCGGGATGCTGCTTGGCCACGAAATGCGGCAGGATGCACAGCCCGAGACCGTTTCGCGTCGCCGTCAGCTGGGCAAAAATGCTGGAGCTCTGGAAGCGCGCCTTGATGCCGGGATGAACGTCGCCCAGATAGTCGAGGCCCGGTGCGAAGATCATGTCCTCGATATAGCCGATGAACGGGTGCTGGAGCAGCTCGTCGCGGTTTTGCACAGGACCGTGCTCGCGCAGGTACCGCCGCGAGCCGTACACATGTAGACTATAGTCTGAGATCTTCTCGTAGAAATACGGTCCGGCCTTCGGCGGATCGAGGGCGACGGCGAGGTCCGCTTCCTTGCGCGAGAGCGACATGATCTGCTGGATCGTCACCAGTTCGAGCGAGAGATTGGGAAATCCGGCGGTGAAATCCTGCAGCCGGTGGGTCAGGAAGAAATTGGCGAACCCTTCCGGCGCGCTCATGCGGATCACACCGCGTTGCGCCGTGGCACCGCCGGAGATTTCCGCCTGCAGCCGATCCGCCTCGGCCTCGATTTTCTCGGCTGTTTCAACGAAACGCTGGCCCACCCCGGTCAGCACGTAGCCACGCGGATTGCGTTCGAACAGCTTCACCTTGAGCGCGAATTCGAGCCGGTCGATACGACGGGAAACCGTCGCGTGGCTGGTCCGCAACCGACGCGCCGCCGTCGACAGCTGCCCGGTCCTGGCGACCGCCAGAAAGTACATCAGGTCGTCCCAGGTGAAATGCGGATTGCCCGTCATGCTTCCCCTTTCTGTCCAAAAATGAACAGACCTTGTTTGGAATTAGTCCGGGCAAGGCCTTGCGTCAATCGGACAATTCGCGAAACTGAAACATGAAGGGTCAATCGTCGGGAGAGCGATCGGCCAATTTCTGAACAGATCCGCTGTCTGTTTGTCTCTGGGAGGAGAAATCATGCGTTACAGCCTCATTGCGTCCACCGCCATCCTGCTCACCATGGGCGCCAGCGCCCAGGCCGCCGACGTTTCCGACGGCAAGGTGAAGATCGGCATCCTGAACGACCAGTCGGGCGTCTATGCCGACTTCGGCGGCAAGTGGTCCTACGAAGCCGCGAAGATGGCGGTCGAGGACTACGGCGGCAAGGCAGCCGGCGCACCGGTGGAAGTCGTGACCGCCGACCACCAGAACAAGGCCGACATCGCCTCCAACATCGCCCGCCAGTGGTACGACACCGAGCAGGTCGACAGCATCATGGAACTGACCTCCTCGTCGGTCGGCCTTGCGGTGCAGGCGCTGTCGAAGGAAAAGAAGAAGATCACCATCAACACGGGTGCGGCGACGACCGAACTCACCGGCAAGCAGTGCAGCCCCTACGGCTTCCATTGGGCCTACGACACCCATTCGCTGGCCGTCGGCACCGGCGGCGCGCTTGTCAAGCAGGGTGGCGACAGCTGGTTCTTCCTCACCGCCGACTACGCCTTCGGCTACTCGCTCGAAGAAAACACGTCGAACTTCGTCAAGGAGAACGGCGGTTCGGTCGCGGGCTCCGTCCGCCACCCGCTTGCAACGACCGACTACTCCTCCTTCCTGCTGCAGGCCCAGTCCTCCGGCGCCAAGGTGATCGGCCTGGCCAATGCCGGCCTCGACACCTCCAACGCCATCAAGCAGGCGGCCGAATTCGGCATCGTTGCCGGCGGCCAGCGGCTTGCCGCACTCCTCTTCACGCTTGCCGAAGTGCACGGCCTCGGCCTGGAAGCGGCGCAGGGCCTGACGCTGACCGAGGGCTTCTACTGGAATCGCGACGAGGAATCGGCCAAGTTCGGCCAGCGCTTCTTCGAGCGCACCGGCCGCATGCCGAACATGGTCCAGGCCGGCACGTATTCCGCCGTCACCCAGTACCTGAAGGCGATCGACAAGGCCGGCACCGACGATGCCGACGCGGTCTCCAAGGCAATGCACGAGATGCCGGTCAACGATGTCTTCGCCCAGAACGGCACGGTTGCCCCGAACGGCCGCATGATCCACGACATGTACCTGCTCGAGGTCAAGAAGCCGGGCGAGAGCGACGTTGCCTGGGATTACTTCAAGGTGCTCGCGACCATTCCCGGCAAGGAAGCCTTCATCGATCCGGCCAAGAGCGGCTGCGATCTGGTGACCCAGTAAGCATCTTGGAACAAGACATGGCTATGTCTGAAAGACAGACACGGCCGGATCCGCGGGTGGTGCTTTCCGCCCGCGGCCTCCGGCGCGATTTCGGTGGCTTCACGGCGGTGAAGGACGTCGACCTCGACGTGCATCATGCCCGTGTTCACGCCCTCATCGGGCCGAACGGCGCCGGCAAGACCACGGTCTTCAACCTCCTGACCAAGTTCCTGCAGCCGACCCACGGGACGATCACCCTGCTCGGCACCGACATCACCAAAACGCCGCCCGACAAGGTGGCGCGCATGGGGCTCGTCCGCTCGTTCCAGATCTCCGCCGTCTTCCCGCATCTGTCGGTGCTGGACAACGTGCGGGTGGCACTGCAGCGACCCAACCATCTCGCCACGCAGTTCTGGAAGCCGCTCTCGTCGCTGAACAGCCTCAACGCGCGCGCCGACGAACTGATCTCGATGGTCGGGCTTGAGCGCTGGCGCAACGGCATGGCCGCCGACCTCTCCTATGGCCGCAAGCGAGCGCTTGAGATCGCCACCACGCTCGCACTCGATCCGAAGGTGCTTTTGCTCGACGAGCCGATGGCCGGCATGGGCCAGGAGGATGTCGGCGTCATCGCCCGCCTCATCACCGACCTGTCGAAGGACCGGGCGATCCTGATGGTCGAGCACAATCTCAACGTCGTCGCCGACATCTGCCACCACGTCACCGTGCTCCAGCGCGGCGAGATCCTGGCCGAGGGCGACTATGCCACCGTCAGCCGCAACGAGCAGGTCCGCGTCGCCTACATGGGCACGGAGGAGGCCTGAGATGAAACCCATGCTTCAGGTCAAGGGTCTCAACAGCTGGTATGGCGAAAGCCATGTGCTGCACGGCGTCGACATGACGGTCGGCCAAGGTGAGATGATCACCATTCTCGGCCGCAACGGCGTCGGCAAGACGACGACGCTGCGCACGATCATCGGCATCCTGCGTGAGCGCAAGGGGCAGATCGTCTTCGACGGTCGCGACATGATGGCGGTGCCGCTGCACAAGACCGCGCATGCCGGCATCGGCTTCGTGCCGGAGGAGCGCGGCATCTTCGCCACGCTGACGGTGGAGGAAAATCTCATGCTGCCGCCGGTCGTTGCAAAAGGCGGCATGTCGCTCGACGAGATCTACGAACTTTTTCCCAACCTCGCCGAACGCCGCTCCAGCCCCGGCACGAAGCTTTCGGGCGGCGAGCAGCAGATGCTGGCGATGGCCCGCATCCTGCGTACCGGGGTCAAGATGCTGTTGCTCGACGAGCCCACGGAAGGCCTGGCGCCCGTCATCGTCCAGCGTATCGGCGAAGTCTTGAAGAAGCTGAAGGAGCGCGGAATGACCGTTCTCCTGGTCGAACAGAACTTCCGTTTCGCCAGCAAGATCGCCGACCGTTTTTATCTCATGGACCACGGCCAGATGGTGGCGGATTTCCCCGTATCCGACCTGCCGAACCAGATGCCGATGCTCCACAAGCTTCTGGGGGTCTAGCGCCATGACCACGATATTCGGAATTCCCATGCAGGCGCTGTTCGGCCAGTTGCTGATCGGCCTGATCAACGGCTCCTTCTATGCGCTACTGAGCCTCGGGCTCGCCGTCATCTTCGGCTTGCTGCGCGTCATCAACTTCGCCCATGGCGCGCAGTACATGCTGGGCGCCTTCGTCGCCTATCTGCTGCTGCAGTATCTCGGCATCGGCTACTGGGCGGCGCTGATCGTGGCGCCGGTGATCGTCGGCCTGTTCGGAGCGGCGGTCGAGCGGACCATGCTGAGCCGCCTGTACAAGCTCGATCCGCTCTATGGGCTGCTGTTTACCTTCGGATTGGCGCTGACGATCGAAGGCACTTTCCGTTATCTCTACGGTGCGTCCGGCCAGCCCTATGCCGCGCCGCCGCAGCTGGCCGGCGGCACGAACCTGGGCTTCATGTTCCTGCCGAACTATCGCGGCTGGGTGGTCGTCGTCTCGCTGCTCGCCTGCCTCGGCACCTGGCTCTTGATCGAGAAGACCAAGCTCGGCTCCTACCTGCGGGCGGCGACGGAAAATCCGGTGCTCGTCCAGGCCTTCGGCGTCAACGTGCCCTTGCTTCTGACCTTCACCTATGCGCTCGGCGCCGGCCTTGCAGCCTTCGCGGGCGTCCTTGCCGCCCCCGTCTACCAGGTCTCGCCGCTGATGGGCACCAACCTCATCATCGTCGTCTTCGCGGTGGTCGTCGTCGGCGGCATGGGATCGATCATGGGGGCAATCGTCACGGGCTACATGCTCGGCATCGCGGAAGGGTTGACGAAGGTGTTCTATCCGGAAGCATCCAACATCGTGATCTTCGTCATCATGGCGATCGTACTTCTGCTCAGGCCCGCCGGCCTCTTCGGACGGGATGCGTGACATGGTGGAGCTATCCGAGAAAATGACCACGACCATCGAGACCGAACGCAGCACCTCCAGGCTCCAGGCGGTCCTGCTCCTCTTGGCTGTCGGATGCCTGATAGCCGCGCCGCTGTTTTTCTATCCGATCTTCCTGATGAAGCTGCTCTGCTTCGCCCTGTTCGCCTGCGCGTTCAACCTTCTGCTCGGCTATACCGGGCTGCTGTCGTTCGGCCACGCCACCTTCTTCGGCGGGGCCGCCTACTTTACCGCGCATGCGATGAAGGAATGGGGTGTCACGCCGGAGATCGGGGTGCTGATCGGCGTGGCGGGTGCTGCCTTGCTCGGCCTGATAGTCGGCTTTGTCGCGATCCGCCGCCAGGGCATCTACTTCGCCATGATCACGCTGGCGCTCGGGCAGATGTTCTATTTCTTCTGCCTGCAGGCGCAGTTCACCCACGGCGAGGACGGCATCCAGTCCGTGCCGCGCGGCCACCTGTTCGGCATCGTCGATCTCGGCAACACGACGAACATGTATTATTTCGTGCTGGCCGTCTTTGTCATCGGTGTCGCGATCATCTGGCGCTTCATCAATTCTCCATTCGGCATGATCCTCAAATCGATCCGCGAGAACGAGGCGCGCGCCACCTCGCTCGGCTATTCGGTCGCGCGCTACAAGCTCGGCGCCTTCGTGATGTCGGCCGCCCTCACCGGGCTCGCCGGCGGGGTCAAGGCGCTGGTGTTCCAGTTCGCCACGCTGACCGACGTCGGCTGGCAGATGTCCGGCGAAGTCATCCTGATGACGCTGCTTGGCGGCATCGGCACGCTGATCGGCCCGATCGTCGGCGCAGGGCTGGTGGTGACGCTGCAGAACTATCTCGCGACCTCCGACTTCCCGGTCACGATCATCACCGGCATCGTCTTCATGGTCTGCGTGCTGCTCTTCCGCCGCGGCATCATCGGCGAATTCTACGCCTCGAGACTCGGCAAGAAGCTCGGCTTCTAGATCAACGGCGCTGTCCGGTCGCCATCCGGGCACGGCGCAACCGGCGGGCCGGCACCCGCAAACGGCAAGGATCAGGGAAACCGGCCTGTAGCGTCCGTGCGGCGTGCGGGAAAGGTTCCGCTCGGAGTTCAACATGGAACAGTTCGACTACATCGTCATCGGTGCCGGAAGTGCGGGCTGCGTAATCGCCAACCGCCTTTCGGCCGATCGCAACAACCGCGTGCTGCTGCTGGAAGCCGGCGGCAGCGACAACTATCACTGGATCCACATCCCGGTCGGCTATCTCTACTGCATCAACAATCCGCGCACGGACTGGTGCTTTACCACCGAGAAGGAGGCGGGGCTCAATGGCCGGGCGCTCAACTATCCGCGCGGCAAGGTGCTCGGCGGCTGCTCCTCCATCAACGGCATGATCTACATGCGCGGCCAGGCGCGCGACTACGACCTGTGGCGCCAGCTTGGCTGCACCGGCTGGGGCTGGGACGACGTGCTGCCGTTCTTCAAGAAGTCCGAGGATTTCTACAAGGGCGCCGGCGACATGCACGGTTCAGGGGGCGAATGGCGGGTGGAGAAGGCGCGCGTGCGCTGGGCGGTGCTGGACGCATTCCAGCAGGCGGCAGGCGAAGCCGGCATCCCCGAAATCGAGGATTTCAACCGCGGCGACAACGAGGGATCGAGCTATTTCGACGTCAACCAGCGCTCGGGCATCCGCTGGAACACCGCAAAGGCCTTCCTGCGGCCGGCGCGCGGCCGCCCCAACCTGACCGTGCTGACCAAGGCGCATGCGCGGCGGCTGATCATCGAGGAGGGCGAGGTTCGCGGCGTCGAGTTTCAGCATGACGGTGTGGCGAAGAAAGCGCGCGCGACCCGGGAGACCGTACTCGCCGCCGGTGCGATCGGCTCGCCGCATCTGCTCGAACTCTCCGGCATCGGCCGTGGCGACGTGCTGCAGAAGGCGGGGATCGAGACCGTGAAGAACGTCGCCGGGATCGGCGAAAACCTGCAGGACCACCTGCAGCTTCGCATGATCTACAAAGTGACCGGCGTGCCGACGCTCAACGAAAAGGCGAGCACCATGTTCGGCAAGGCCGCAATCGGCCTTGAGTATCTTCTGAAGCGTTCCGGGCCGATGGCGATGGCACCGAGCCAGCTCGGCATCTTCACCCGCTCCGGTCCGGACAAGGAGACCGCCGACCTGCAATACCATATCCAGCCGGTGTCGCTGGAGAAGTTCGGCGAGAGTGTCCATCCCTTCCCGGGCATGACGGCGAGCGTGTGCAACCTGCGCCCGGACAGCCGCGGCTCGGTGCATGCGAAGGGTCCGGACTTCGCAATGCAGCCCGAAATACGGCCGAACTATCTGAGCGAGCAGAGCGACCGCGACGTGGCGGTGCGAGCGATCCGGCTGACCCGCAGCATCGTCCGCCAGCCCTCCTTCGCGCGCTTCAAGCCTGTCGAGTACAAGCCCGGCCCGAGCTTCGAAACGGAAGCCGAACTGGAGAAGGCGGCCGGCGACATCGGCACGACGATCTTCCACCCCACCGGTACCTGCCGCATGGGCGGCGATCCCGAAAGCGTCGTCGATCCGCAACTGCGGCTGCGGGCGCTCGGACGCCTGCGCATTGCCGACGCCTCGGTGATGCCGCGCATCACATCGGGCAATACCAACTCGCCGACGATCATGATCGCCGAGAAGGCCGCAGCGATGATTCTCGCGGGCGCGCGCTAGGCGGCCCCACCTCGACGAAGACCCGGGCGAACGGCGGCCCTTTCGTGGCCCCGGCCCTGCCAGATCCCGGCCAAGCCGGCTGGAGAACACCGAAGGAAACGACAATGAAGCAGATCGCCTTTATCGGTTTGGGCAACATGGGCGGCCCCATGGCTGGCAACCTCGCAAAGGCCGGCCACCGCGTGACGGGTTTCGACCTGTCGCAGGCCTCTCTCGACGCCGCGGCGAAGGCCGGCGTCACGGCTGCCGGCACCCTGCGCGATGCCGTCAAGGATGCAGAGGTGGTCATCACCATGCTGCCCAAGGGCGAGCACGTCATTGCCGTCTGGCGCGAGCTTTGCGGCCTCGTGCCCGCGGGCACGCTCCTGATCGACTGCTCGACGGTCGACGTGGAGAGCGCCCGCAGCGCCCATGCGCTGGCCGAAGCCGCCGGCTGCGCCTCGCTCGACGCGCCGGTCTCCGGCGGCACCGGCGGTGCTGCGGCCGGCACGCTGACCTTCATGGCGGGGGGAACGGAAGCCGCCTTCGGCCGCGCAAGGCCCCTGCTGGAGGCGATGGGAAAACGGATCGTCCATTGCGGCGGCAACGGCGCCGGACAGGCGGCGAAGATCTGCAACAACATGATCCTCGGCATCTCGATGATCGCCGTCGGCGAGGCCTTCGCGCTGGGGGAAAAACTCGGGCTGTCGCATCAGGCCCTGTTCGACGTCGCCTCCACCTCATCGGGGCAATGCTGGTCGCTCACCTCCTATTGCCCCGTCCCCGGCCCCGTGCCGGCCTCACCCGCCAACAACGGCTACAAGCCCGGCTTTGCCGCGAGCCTGATGCTGAAGGACCTGCTGCTGTCGCAGGAGGCGGCAGCCGCAAGCGGTGCCTCCACCCCGCTGGGTGCGGCCGCGACCGGCCTCTATGCCGCCTTCGACAAGGACGGAAACGGCGGGCGGGATTTCTCCGCGATCATCGAGATGCTGCGGCGTGAGGGCGAGCCGGATTAACATCGCCGCCCGACGGCCGAGGGACGCGGCGGGCCGGCACGCGTCCGCCGCGATTGACATGCCTTGAGGCTGGACAGGTATCCCGGCACCGTCGCATAGTCCGTCGCAAACGCAACGGTCTCACTTGCAACGAATATCCGATGACGAAGCTCCGGCTCGAACAGTTTCTCCCCTACAGGCTCAACCGGATCAGCGCCGCGGTCTCCCGCGACTTCCGCTCCGTCTACGGCCCGGATTTCGACCTTACGATCCCCGAATGGCGTGTGCTTGCCACGATCGGCCAGTTCGAGACCATCACCGCCCGCGAAATCGGCCATCACTCCTCGATGCACAAGACCAAGGTCAGCCGCGCGGTGAAGGCGCTGGAGGACCGGCGCTGGTTGCGGCGCAAGCCCAACGACGCCGACAGGCGCGAAGAGCACCTCGCCCTGACCGAGCTTGGGCGAAGCGTCTATGGAAAGATCGTTCCACGCGCGCTGGATTTCGAAAAACGCATCGTCGCAGCGCTCGGCGATCAGGCCGAAGCGTTTCTTGCCGCGCTGGAGCGGCTGGAAGCGGCCCATGCCGGCGGCGAAACTCCCGGCGATGTTCTGTGAGCGACATCGTGCTCGTCGTGCAGCACGACGAGAATGTCGTAGACAGGCTCTAGTGACGGTGACACAAGCCCTAATATCCGCCTCCGGAACATAATCAGGGTCGCACGCAATGGCTGAATTTCCCCAACAAGCAAAGGTCGTCATCATCGGGCTCGGAGGCATCGTGGGGGCATCGATAGCCCACCACCTGATCGAACGCGGGTGGGACGACATCGTCGGTATCGACAAGTCGGGCATCCCGACCGACATCGGCTCGACCGCACACGCCTCGGACTTCTGCTACACCACCAGCCACGACTACCTGTCTGTCTGGACGACCCAGTACTCGATCGACTTCTACGAGAAGATGGGCCACTACGCCCGCATCGGCGGCCTCGAGGTCGCCCGCACCGGCGACGACAGCTGGATGGGGGAAATCAAGCGCAAGCTGACCTCCGCCAGAGCCTTCGGCACCCGTGCGCATTACGTCTCGCCCTCGGAAATCAAGGAGATGTTCCCGCTGATCGAGGAAGATCAGGTGATGGGCGGCATGTTCGATCCCGATGCCGGCCTGGTTGTTCCGCGCTCGCAGACCGTTGCCGGCAAGCTGGTCGACGCTGCGGAAAAATCCGGGAAGCTGCAGGCTTTCGCCAATACCCCGGCCAAATCGCTGATCGTGGAGAACGGCCGCATCAAGGGCGTCGTCACTCATCGCGGCACGATCATGGCTGATCACGTCATCGTCTGTGCCGGCATCTGGGGCCGCCTGATCGCCGAGATGGTCGGCGAGGACCTTCCCGTCATGCCGGTCGACCATCCGCTGACCTTCTTCGGCCCCTATAATGAGTTCGAAGGCACCGGCAAGGAGATCGGCTATCCGCTTCTGCGCGACCAGGGCAACTCCGCCTACATGCGCGACACCGGCGACCCGAAGACGACCGAGGGCGGCCAGATCGAATGGGGTTACTACGAGACCGCCAATCCGCGTCTCTGCCATCCGCGCGACATCCTGGAGAAGAACGAGGCGCGACTTTCGCCCTCGCAGCGCGACCTCGACATGGAGCAGATCCTCGAGCCGCTCGAGCGCGCCATGGAGCTGACGCCGATCCTCGGCGAACTCGGCTACAACGAGAGCCATTCCTTCAACGGCCTGCTGCAGGTGTCCGCAGCCGGCGGCCCCTCCTGCGGCGAGAGCCAGAAGGTCCGCGGCCTCTGGTACTGCGTCGCGATCTGGGTCAAGGACGGCCCCGGCTACGGCAAGCTGATCGCCGACTGGATGACGGACGGCCGCACGGAGATCGACCATAACTCCATCGATTATTCGCGGTTCTACCCACACCAGCTGGAGGAGAAGTTCATCGAGGGCCGCTGCTTCGAGGCGGCGCAGAAGATCTACTTCCCCGCCGTGCACCCGCGCGAACCCTATGCGACGGGCCGCAACGTCAAGCGGTCGCCCTTCTACGAGCGCGAGAAGGAACTCGGCGGCTACTTCATGGAGCTCGGCGGCTGGGAGCGTGCGCATGGCTATGCCGCCAACGAGCATCTTCTGGAAAAGTACGGCGACAGGGTTCCCGTCCGCGAGAACGAGTGGGACAGCCGCCACTTCTGGCGCGTCTCCAACGCCGAGCATCTGGCGATGAGCGAGGACTGCGGCATCGTCAACCTCAGCCACTTCCACATGGTCGACATCGAAGGCCCCGATCATGTCGAGCTGCTCGAATGGCTCTGCGCCGCCAAGATCGGCGGGGACGCGAATGTCGGCAAGGGCATCTACACGCACTTCCTCGACGACGAGGGCATGGTACGCGCCGATTTCACCGTGTTCCGCATGGCCGACCGCTGCCGTCTCGTGAACGGTGCGGATGCCGGCCCGCGCGACTTCCACTACATGAAGCGCGTCGCCGAAGATCGCGGCCTTGATGTCACCATCACGGACGTCTCGGAGAAATACGTCACCATCGGCATCTGGGGCCCGAACGCGCGCGCAACGCTGAAGAAGGCCGTTGCCGATCCGGCCGGGCTCGATCCGGAAAACTTCGCGTTTGCGGCGATCAAGCCGATCGAGATCGCCGGCAAGCCCGTCACCGCCTTCCGCATCTCCTATGTCGGCGAACAGGGCTGGGAACTACACATGAAATACGAGGACGGCCTTGCCGTCTGGGATGCGCTGCGCGCCACCGGCGTCATGGCCTTCGGCGTCGAGACCTATGCGAACTCGCGGCGCATGGAAAAGAGCCTGCGCCTGCAGAACGCCGACCTGCTAACCCAGTACAACCTGATCGAAGCCGACCTGGCGCGCCCCAAGGTCAAGGAAGCCGACTTCCGCGGCAAGGCCAAGCATCTGGAATACAAGGCCCGAGAACGGCAGCCGGCCATGCTCTGCACGCTGGTGATGACGGAGAATACCGACAGGAATGGCGTCAAGCGCTATCCGGTCGGCTCGATGCCGGTGGTTGATCCGGAAACGGGCAAGCCGCTGGTCGACAGCCTCGGCCGCCTCTCCTACACGACCTCGGTCGCCTTTGGCCCCACGGTCGGCAAGAACATCGCGCTCGCCTACCTGCCGCAGGAATACTGCCAGGTTGGGCGCAAGCTGAACGTCGAGTATTTCGCAGAGACCTATCCAGTGGAGGTGGTCGGCATCGGCTACAAGCCGATCTACGACCCGGAAAACCTCAAGCCCCGGACCTGAGATCTCAGCTATTCGAAGAGCGTGCCGGCCCGTCCGAGGCCGGTGCGTTTTTCCTTCGATCCGACCTCGAAAAAGAAAGGCCCCGTCCGCGAACATGCGGACGGGGCCTTGTCATTTTGCCGATCGGCGTCCGAGGAAGGATAAGGTCCTTCCCCGGACGTTCTCAGAACTCTTCCCACTCGTCCTTGACGGCAGCGTTGCCCGAGAAGGCCGCGGTCAGCTTGCGGCCGAGCGCGCGCACCGGCGAGGCAGCCGGGGCATCGGTCGTGCGGGCGGCACGCACCGGGGCTGTGGATGCGCTCACCGGCGCGCTTGCGGCATAGCCGGTTTCCGACAGCTTGAACTGCGCGAGGAGCTGGTTGAGAGAGACCGCCTCCTTGGCCAGCCCGTGGCTGGCGGCGGTGGTTTCCTCGACCATGGCCGCGTTCTTCTGCGTATCCTGGTCCATCTGGTTGACGGCCGTGTTGATCTGCTGGAGGCCGGAGGACTGCTCCTGCGCCGCCTCGACGATTGCCACCACGAGGCCGTTGATCTCCTGCACTTCGCTGACGATCGTTGCCAGCGCACGACCGGTGTCGCCCACGAGCTGGACGCCCTCCTGCACGTGGGTGTTCGAGGTCGTCACCAATGCCTTGATCTCCTTGGCGGCGTTGGCCGAGCGTTGCGCCAGTTCGCGCACTTCCTGGGCAACGACTGCGAAACCCTTGCCGGCGTCGCCGGCCCGCGCGGCTTCCACGCCGGCATTGAGGGCCAGAAGGTTCGTCTGGAAGGCGATCTCGTCGATCACACCGATGATGTTGCCGATCTCGCTCGACGACTTCTCGATGCGCTCCATCGCCACCACCGCGTGGCGCACGACCTCGCCGGACCGTTCCGCACCGTTGCGGGTGCGCGAAACCAGCTCGCCGGCTTCCTGGGCGCGCCGGGCCGAATCCTTGACGGTCGTGGTGATCTGCTCGAGTGCTGCTGCTGTTTCCTCGACAGCCGCCGCCTGCTGTTCGGTACGCTTAGCAAGGTCGTCGGCGGCCGATCGGATCTCGTTGGCGCCAGCGTCGATGCCGCGGGCGTTCTGGGCAACCAGGACGAGGGCTGCCTGCAGCTTTTCAGCCGAAGCGTTGAAGTCCTTGCGCACGCCGTCGAGGCTTTCGACGAAGGTCTGCGTCAGGCGGTAGGAAACATCGCCATCGGAGAGATGCGACAGGCCAGCGGCCAGACTATCGACGGCGAACTGGACGTCAGCTGCTTCCTTCGCCTTCTGCCGCTCGCGCTCGATGCGTTCCCTGTCGCCGAGACTGCGGGTGGCTTCCGCCTCCTGCTCCAGCCGGATGCGCTCCAGTGCATTGTCACGAAACACTGCAACTGCGTCCGCCATCTGCCCAACTTCGTCCTTGCGGCCGAGGCCGGCGATCTCCTCCTGCGTCTCGCCAGCGGCAAGCGACAGCATCCGCGCGCGCAGCTTGTCGATCGGACCGGTGATGCCGCGCGAAGCGACAAGCAGACCAAAGCCGATGGCGGCCAGTGTGACTGCCACGAGCAACGCCATGGTGGTCATGATCGTGCTGTTCGTCCGTTCGCTCAGCGCATTGCTGCCGTCCGTCATAGCCTTCATCATCTGGTCATTGCCGCTCGCAAAAAGGGGCAGCAGTTCCATGATCTTGTTGCCGGCAACGACCATGTGCTGCTGCGCCTCGACCTTCTGGCCGACCTTTGCCAGCGAGATCACCTTCGCGCCCGCCTCTTCGATCACGGTCAGCCCCTGCAGCATCTTCGCTACCGGCTCGGCGCGGGAGGGAACCAGCTCGGCGCTCCTGGCGATGCGCTTCTTGATCTGATCGCGATCGGCATCGTATTTCATCACTGCAGCGCCGAATTCCTTGCTTGCCGGGTCCGCAAGCGTCACCAGGCTGAGCTGGAAGCCCATCTGCAGCAGATTGCCGGTGGCCCGCGCATTGAGCATCGCGGCAGTCGCATCATTGGCAATGAAATCACTATAGACAGTGTCTGTATTCTTGTACTGCAAACTCACAAAACACAGGCCCGCAAGCGAAATGAAGCTCGTCAGCGCAATGACGGCGACGACCTTGGTGCGGATCCTGGCATTCCGAAGGAAAGACATTTTGCCTCGCTATCGGTCGATACGACCGGCGCGGGAGTATCCAAGATGGCGGACACCAGCCAGCTGAAGCGCCAGCACGGCATTCGCATCTCCCGCGATTGAAATTATGAAAACAGGCAGAGAGGTTTCGCCGTCATGGCACCCGATAACTCTGCCATCCATCCGTAGCGCAGCAGACGTTTAATTTCCGTAAGCTCACGCGCCCAAGAAAACGCACCGTGCTTCGTTGTATGCCGCGGCGCCTCACGCCTGGTCGTATTGATCCGCACACCTTACTGCGAGAAGCTGAAAACCGACTTCGCTGCAGGTTCGACCGCTGGCGTGTCCGGCTCGGCGTTCGGCAGCGCAGCCGCCGGTTTGACAGCCGAGGGCTCGGTCGCGGTCGCGGGCGTGGGCCCCAGCGCAGCGGCGATTTCTCGGTCGAATACCTCGCTCTCCGCCTTATCCAGCCCTAGCAGGGTAACGCCCGCGACAATGCGTTCGTCCGGTTTGCGTCCGCTCAACAGCGGTTGGGCAAGATCCGGGAAATGCCGCATCAGGAGACTGTCCACGTTGGCCGCCAACGTTCATGTGCCAACGCCTTCGTTTCCTCGCCAAGGCGGTGATGGTCGCCGCGGCCGGTTTCTCTGCTCGCCCGACGGGCATCATCTTTCCGCTTGCCTGGACATTCTTCGCCTTATGCGCACGACATTGTACAGGTACAGGCAATAGCCCGAGATAAAATGCTCGACGTCGTCGATGCGGACCCGGAAGGCATGGTGCCTGCTGAAGAAACTTCCAGCGATTCTTTGCGGCGCTTTGAAGTACATGGCCATCTCTGGATAGAAGCAGGCGAACCGCTGGTGTTCGGCACGGTGATCGATCGCCTCGACCAATGCCCGGACATCATATGGCGGCGGGAGCGGATTGCCGGTGGTCTTCATCGTGTCGACGAGCAGCAGCGTCGCCATCAACAGCTCCAGAAAGGTCGGATATGCCGTTTCTCGTTCTCGAATGAATGGCAGGTTGCCGAAGCCGTTCTTCAACCCGAACTCGAAGTAGCGTTGTTCCGGATGGTGGCGCGTGATCTCATTGGCGCAGTAGGCGAGCCAATGATCGTGATGCTTCCAGTGATCCGTGCGAATGAAATGCTCGAACGCCTTGATCGCCGACGTCAGCCAAAGCGGATCTCTGTCGATCTCGTGAAGACGAAGGAGCGCCAATACCGCCTCTCCGTCGTAGAAGACGATGCGGAAGCGATCCTTGACCGCGAGAGCCTCGCCGTGAAGAACATGCACGAACGCGCCGCTCGCTGGATCAAGGAATCGCTCGACGATGCCTTTGGCCAGGGCGCGAGCAACGGGCAGATAACGCGCATCGCGCGTCAGCGACGTGAATTTGGCAATCGTGAGGACCAGAACCGCCTGCGCACCGAGCTTGATTTCGCCGTGGTTCGCGTGATCGACGACGAAGAGCCGGTCGCCATCCCGTCGCATCGCGGTGCGCAGCACATGGTCGATACCCCGCGGCACGTGACGGCCGATCTCGCCGTTTCCGGCTGCCTCCCACGCCTCGAGCATCGCATAGAGTGTCCCGCAATGGCGAAGGATGTTGTAGGTGGGAATGACCGCGTCATATGCGGGGAAGTAGCCGTAGACGAAGGAACCGTCATCCCGCATTTGTCTGGTCAGGTACATGCCGGCATTGTCGATGAGATTTTCGATTTCGTCGGCGACCATCGGTGCGGCCCGGATTCCCTGGCCGAAGCCGCAATCGGCAAGGATGCGGACCTCGCCCGTCCGATCGCCAAACAGGCTCTTCGTATCGAACAGGTACCATGCGGGCAGTTGCTGCACGCCGCTGGAAAGCGGCGGCTGTCTGCGTGACGTCTGCAGATACCGGTTTATCCGTTCAAAGTTCAGTCCGATCGGACGGCCGCCGTCACAGGCCCAGGCCGCGATACCGTTCAATTCCTGTTCAAGGAGAGCGGTATTGAAATTCGGGTCGAAGGCGATGCCGTGGCGGAAGTAGTTTCGACGTCGGCCGGACAACTCGGCAAGGACCTCCGGCGGCGTGGCGACACGAATGGAACGTACGACGTCGATCTTGATCCATTGCCAGCGATCTTCATCGGGCATTCGCTTCCTGAGGTGTGCGATGGCCGCGCGCCAGGCGGTGTCCAGCGTGTTTCCGACACCCGTGGCGCAGATCGCCCGGGTTTGGGCATCCGAAACAGACACGATCAGGACGAGCTTGGGCTTGCGCCGAAAGTGCGATGAAGTGCCGTCGATGGCTTCCCCCTCGAGAGCGGCGGCCGCCTGGCGAAGGTTCGCGAGCACTCTCTCTGTCGGAACTTGCAGTTTGGTCATCCTCCAGGTTCCGCGACCGCACACCCCCTGCGGCATGTCTCACAGCTTCGCAAGCGGCGCGCGACGGGGCAGCTACGTCACCACCTGATACGCAGGCCCACATTCCCCTCGATGCCGTTGAAGTCATTTCCCGAAACGTCCATGTTGTATGACACGTTTGCGTAGATGCGTGTGTTCTGGTCGAAATCCGCTGTAAGCCCGGTGCCAAGCTCCAAGGTGGTTGCCTCTCGCGTCGAGGTGAAGCCAGTGGCGTTGAATGCGACTGTGCTATCGGCACCGAATTCGTGCCAGAGGTTGGCGAGAAGGAATGGATTGACCTTCGCGTCATTCACATCGTAGCTGCTGACGAGCCGTGCGCCGATGCGCCCCGTCCAGGCATTTTCATCGTCAATGGCGATGCGCCCGCCGGGATCCTGGACTGTATCGAAGTCCTGATGCTGCCAAATCAACTGCGCTTGCGGTTCGATGGACCAATTCTCATGAACGTCAAATTTCGTCCCAGCCTCGAGCGAAGCCGTGAGCGCAGTTCCGTCGACATTGGAGGTGTATCGGCCGATTGAACTCGTTTCCGCGTCCAGCCAGGAATGCATGAGAACCGCGTCGACATAGCCTCCGCCGGGCCACGTGTGGGTCCAGTAGCCGCCAATGCTGTAGGCATCGATATCCAGTGTGCCGACGGTTATGTCGAAGCGACCGAGTGCAAATCCTTCGATCTCGCCGCTGGCACGACTATAGCCCAGGAAGAGGCCCAACGTATCGTCCTGGCCATTGGCATGCTCGACCTTGTAGACAGGCGCGCCGGCCTGGATACCCCAGGTCGTCCCGTCGAAACTGGGGTTCAGAATTCCTTCCAGATCCTGACTGTAGCTTTCTGCGAACATCCGCGTCCAAACGAGGTGCTTCGGATTCTCGCTGTCGAACCAGTTCTGCTCGCCGTGACGTTCGTGGAACGTCCCGAGCGTCGAGCGGAGCAGACCGCGCGATACGCTGGGGAGAACGGTGAAAATTGGAACTTCCGGCCGGTAGGACGGTATGAACCCACTCCCGCCGCCACCATCTCCGTCTCCGTCGCCATCGCCGTCGCCATCGCCGTCTCCATCCCCGTCTCCGTCCCCGTCGCCGTCTCCATCGCCGTCCCCGTCACCATCCCCATCCCCATCCCCATCGCCGTCGCCGTCGCCGTCCCCGTCACCATCCCCATCCCCATCCCCATCGCCGTCGCCGTCGCCGTCCCCGTCGCCATCCCCATCACCGTCGCCATCCCCATCGCCGTCGCCGTCGCCGTCCCCGTCGCCGTCTCCATCTCCGTCGCCATCGCCGTCGCCGTCGCCGTCCCCGTCCCCATCGCCGTCGCCGTCCCCATCACCGTCGCCATCCCCATCTCCGTCGCCGTCCCCATCGCCGTCGCCGTCCCCGTCGCCGTCTCCATCTCCATCGCCGTCGCCGTCGCCGTCTCCGTCGCCGTCGCCATCCCCATCGCCGTCCCCGTCACCATCGCCGTCCCCGTCTCCGTCTCCGTCTCCGTCGCCGTCCCCATCGCCATCGCCATCACCGTCGCCGTCCCCGTCCCCATCTCCATCCGCGTCATCGCGGAGATGATTGCGCAGGTACCAGTTTTCGGCCGTCTCATCGTCTTCGCCGCCTCTGAACAATAAGTACTCGTAGGCCCCGGCGGTGACCCGGTGGAGCAGGCGAAAGGATCGTGGCGCGGTAGTGCCGCCATTGGTCGCTTCCACGACGAGGATGCCATCTTCCTGGGTTCGCGCGCCCTCACCGCCAACATTCTCAACACCCACTCGGGTCACACCGGACGCTTCACCGCCAGAGACGACGAGCTTGTCTGCCGGCGAAGTGTCATCGCCCAGCACCGATTGGAGGAGCAACTGCCCGGAATCGCCAAGGTAGTCGCCCTGTATCGTCAGGCTGTCGGTCGTCGAGTTGGAGCCGGATGCCAGGTCGATCACGCCGCTGTTCTCGACGCTCACGAGGGCAGATCCGAAGGGCAGGACCGACGTTTGACGCCCGCCGCCGAAGAGCGTGCTCGTCTCGTCGATGGTCAACGTTCCGGTGGCCGTCCCGCTGTCCCCGAGCGTAAGGTTTTCCGTCATCTGCAGGGACGAACTCTCCGTAAGGGCAATGAGCTCCCAATTCACAAGTCTCTGGGGACCGGCGCCTTGGGTATCTTCCCATGTCAGGGTGTCCCTGTTCATTCCGCCGTCAACGCGGATTGTCTTGAGCTCGGCGTCGTCAAGGCCCCGGAACAGCGCGCGGTCGCGGTTGTCGCCCATATCGATGCCGCCGATCAAACCGCCGGTCCACACCATCGTATCCCGCCCGGTGCCCGCTTCCAGGTTGCCGGTGACCTCACCACCGATCAGCCGAAAGGTGTCGCGGCCGGCGGCCTGCTGAACACTGGCGCTGACGCGGCCACCTTCCATGCGGAAGAGATCGTTGCCGCTCCCCTGGTCGACGCTTCCATTGATGGAGCCCGGATCGTAGTTGATGATCGTATCATCGCCGCTTCCAAGTGCGACCGTGCTCTGAATGGTGCCGTAGTTGGTTATGTCCGTCTCGCTTGCGCCGATGACGAACACCCCGTTGTTGATGAATGCGCCCGAATTGTTGACGATCCCTGTCGTGCCGTTGCCGTCGATCGTTACACCGTTGTTCAGCGTTCCGCTGTTGGCGATGCTGTTATCGCTGTCACCGGTAAAGCTGAACGGTGAATTGATCGCAGAACCGGCATTGTTCACGACGGAGTAGTTCCCATCTCCGGTGATGACGAGCCCATTGTTCATGTTGCCGGAATTCTCGAAAATCACGACATCGTTGTCGTCGAGCGTCACACTGTTCAGATTGCCGGCACTGGTGACGTCAAGCAAGCCTGTGTTCGAGGCGCTGAACGGCCCGTTGAAGTTTGTGCCAGCGAGGATGTCAACATAGAGTTCATCGAGGCCGTTGGTGGTGTATCCGGCCGGATTGCCATCGCAGACGACCGTGTCTCCCGAGGAAGGAGCCGCCGGATTGCAGTCCGCGAGCGCAATGCCGGCATCGGGAAGTAAGAAGATACTCGCAAGGGCGGCCTTGCGCAGCGGATGGGGCGACTTCCGGCGTGCGATGGAGGGCGGCCTGCGATGGCGTCGCTGGAACGTGCTCCTTTTACCAGACCCGCTGTTCGACATGGCTCTCTCCCCGATCCTTGCAGTCCTTCGAGATGCTATCGATGGTGATTTCGTTCGATGTTCCAAACGCTAACAGAGTGGAAGGTTAACGCTTGATGCCGCCGCGATCGCCAGCGCCGAAGCAGTGTCCCCAATTGGCTCCCGCCCGTGAGTTTCTCGGGCAAATCAAAGAAGGAGGAGCTTCTTCAGGACGGACACGACCTCCTTGTATGGCAGCTTCGTCGCTCCTGCGACGGCGAATGGGATGAGAGCACCCGCGGCAACCGGAACCACTGCTGATCGACTGACCAGGACGACCGAAAGCTTTCGCGATGCCTCATAATGCTTTGCCGGATCCGACATCTCACTGTCAGGTTCGGGTGTGGGATCAGAAAATACGTTTCGCCCGATTGCCTTCCGTTCTGCCGTCCTGCAGTATTGGGTGGCCTGTGCGCCAAGCAGCGCCAGCCCCTCTTCCCTGAGGCGGGAAAGCGGAGGCGTAAACGCGGACAGCGGATAGGCGAAGAAGCTGATAACGATCGCCAGCCAGCCGCTCATCACCATGGTGAAGGTGGTCATCGTCAAGCCTTCGTGAAGAAAGTTCTTGGCAACCGCTGCGGCCACGGCACAGCTCATCCCGAAAACAAAGAAAACATACGCATTGGGGTATTGCGCAAGAAAGGCCAGCCCGCCCTTGCCGTCAGGATGGGTAGCGACCAGGCGCAAGTCCAGCCTTGCAAGCCCACGCAAAAGTTGCGCCCATACGAAATGCCGCCAGATCCCGCGCAAGAAGAGGAAGACAAATAGCGGCAGGCTGAAGCATATCGACCACCATCCTGCCGCCGAGATCCTGTTGCCTGCCGGGAGGTGTTCAACCGCCCAGGAAGAGGTACCGACCGTGTGGAAGTTGAGATAGGAGAGACAGGACGCAAATATCGCCATCAGCAAGCACACGAGTTCTGCTGCGCGCGAATCGCGCTTCCGAAGCGCCGCCGAAACGATCGCCGCAGCTTCTGGAATGGACGCCGGCGCAATGATCGGTGCGCGGACCATCTGCGATAATTTTGCCTGTAGCCCTCGTTCCACTTGCTGCTCGGCGAGAACAAAAGCGCCGATTCCGATGAAGAACTTCGCCCACACCCCAAGATCGGCCAGATAGGCACCGCGGCCGTGGTCCAGCGAAAAGCTGCGCGGAAGGCCGAGCAGGAACGGCACGCCCCATGCCAGCGCCACGAATAGCGCAGCACGCGCGGGGGCACGCAACGCACTTTGGCGCAACAACTTGAGTTGCTCCTGCAATTCGAAGAACGGACCGCCATGCGAGGCAAGAAACTCGCCAAGCTCCGTCGCGTTGGAGGCCGTCCGGGGATCTTTTGGTCCCAGGTCAGAGGAGGGCTCGGAGTGAGCTTCATTCATCGCTTCGGTCACTCCCATGGGGAAGCAGATCTTGGGGCGAAACGCCGACGCAGAGAAAGCCTATCGTGCTGACGGAACTGCGCAAGTCGTTCGCCCGGGAGAACATGTTCGTACCTGTTCGCACCTGTCGGTTTTAGGTGATTGAGCAAGTATGTACCGGTCGCACACAGCCGCGGGAGGCGACCCCATCCGTGAGTGCGGGGACCCCATCCGTGAGTGCAGGAGTGGCGGGAGTTACATCCGCGACAATCCAGGCAGCGACCGCACTGTCAGAACGGAACGCAAGATTTCTTGCGAGCGCCACGAGGGAGACTTGTCGAGATCAGTTCCTTTCCCATTTCCCTTTTTGGACCATCGGTCGACGACGCCCGATATCGCTTCGTCCAACCATGAAGTTCCTGCGCTGATGGAGCCGGCCGATGGCCGGCTCACGACAACCTCGCATAATCCCAGGCTTTCCACGCATTCAAGCTGATCGAGGAGCAGAAAATGAGCTTTCCAGATGCCGAAAAATCCAAGGCCGACCGTCCGCTGAACATCAATCGCCGCGATCTGCTGCTGGGCGGCACAGTGCTCGCGGCTGCCTCTGCAGCCATTGCGTCAGGTGCCCCGGGCACGGCCCGGGCGCAGGAACAGCCGGCCGCCGGCGGCACGAAGCCTCCGAACATTCTCGTCATTTTCGGCGACGACATCGGCGTGCCGCAGATCAGCGCCTATACGATGGGGCTGATGGGATACCGCACGCCGAACATCGACCGGATCGCAGCCGAAGGCGCGATCTTCACGGATTCATACGGACAGCAGAGCTGCACGGCGGGTCGCGCGTCGTTCATCCTTGGGCAGGAGCCGTTCCGCACAGGATTGCTGACGATCGGCATGCCGGGCGATCCGCATGGCATCCAGGACTGGATGCCCACCATCGCCGACGTCATGAAATCCAAGGGCTATGCGACGGGCCAGTTCGGCAAGAACCACCTTGGCGACCGCGACGAGCATCTGCCGACCAATCACGGCTTCGACGAATTCTTCGGAAACCTCTACCATCTTAACGCGGAGGAAGAGCCCGAAGGCTACTTCTATCCGAAGGATCCGGAGTTCCGGAAGAACTTCGGTCCGCGCGGCGTCATCAAGTCAAGCGCCGACGGCAAGATCGAGGACACCGGCGCGCTGAACACCAAGCGCATGGAAACTGTCGACGAGGAGTTCCTGGCCGCAGCCAAGGATTTCATCGGCCGGCAGCATGAGGCCGACAAGCCCTTCTTCGTCTGGTTCAACGCGACGCGCATGCACGTCTTCACGCATCTCAAGCCGGACTCCCTTGGCAAGACGGGCAAGGGCATCCATGCCGACGGGATGGTCGAGCATGACGGGCACGTCGGGCAGCTCCTGCAGCAGCTAGACGATCTCGGCATCGCTGAGGACACGATCGTGCTCTACACGACCGACAATGGCGCGGAGCTGGCCTTGTGGCCGGATGGTGCGATGACGCCGTTCCATGGCGAGAAGGGCACGACATGGGAAGGCGGCATGCGCATCCCGATGATGGTGCGGTGGCCGGGCGTGGTGAAACCCGGCACGCAGATCAACGAGCCGGTGACGCTGATGGACTGGATGCCGACGTTTGCGGCAGCAGCCGGAATTCCCGACCTCAAGGAGCAGATGAAGCAGGGGTTCCAGGCCGGGAACAAGAACTTCAAGGTTCATCTCGACGGATATGATCTCACCAGCCTCCTGAAAGGGGAAGCCGAAGAGCCGCCGCGCGATACGGTCTACTACTTCGACCAGGGCGGCAACCTTAATGCCATCCGCTGGAATGACTGGAAGCTGAGCTTCGCCATCGCCAGCCACGGAAACATCGCAACGGCAACACGCGAGACGCCTAGCTGGGCGCTGATTACCAACCTGCGCATGGACCCGTACGAGCGCGGCATGGAAGAAGGTGGCGGCGCGATGGAATTCCTGGGGCGAAACATGTGGCTCCTCGTGCCGATACAAGCGAAGATCAAGGAGTTCTTCTCGGACTTCAATGAGTATCCGTTCCAGACGGGCAGCACGCTCAATGCCAGCGGCATCAACTATGCCTGGCTGCAGCAGCAGGCCGCGCTTCAGCGGCTGAACGAACTGGAAGGTCTGGCTCCGCGCTAATCAGACAAGTGGTGGGAAGGCGGGCAATCCTGCCTTCCCGCAACCCCCTTCCAAATGCGCCGCCGATCAGTCGTTCTTTCCGGTTCTGGTCAGCGATGCGCCTGCACTTCGTTACCACTGCTGAGCGCGCCTGCGTTTCTGCGGCAACGTCGTCAATCGCCCCTCGCAAACTCAAGCGCTACTGAACGGTTTCGACATCCGGCCGGGCATGCTCCACCGGATTGAGGGGCGGCAGTGCCGGTGACTGGTGCGCCTTTCCATTCTTGCCGGCAGCGGCTAGCCACGCATTCCGAGCCTTGCCAAGGCCGGACAAAAGCACGGTTGTGGTCGCCAGCGGCTCGCGCCCTGTCGGAACTCCATAGATGGCCTGCAGATGGGCATTGTAGGCCGTCAGTGTGTCCGCGTCGGCGAAGCGCCCGAGCCAGGATTGCAGCGGAGCAATCCCCGCCTTGCGCGACCACGCATCGATGGCCTTGCCGATCCCGGCCGCCGAACCGTCGTTGCAGGCATCCACGACGTGCCGGAAATAGGCTTCCTCCGATTGTCGCTGCTGTGACCGGCGCTCGGCCCACCGTGCCTCGAGCCGGGACAGGCCGCGCGCGAGAAGGGCCAAAACGAGACCGGTGGCCAATGCTCCCACGACGACGGTGCCCAGGCGGAGCCAGTCGAACGGCGGCTCATCGGATGGCGAGGCGGGCGGCGCGATTGCCGGCGGCGATGCGAGTGCCGGGGCGACCGTCACAGTCACCTCCGGAGTTCCCGCCGATTGCGTCTTCTCCGTCGCCGGGTCGAACCAGCTCAGTTCGATCGCCTGCAGCACATAGGTGCCGGGATCGGCAAAGAGATAGCTCACCACATCCTTGCGTATGCCTGCGACCGCCTGCCCGTTGCGGTCCGTTTCATCAGAGAGCGACGGGTCCCGGTGGTAAATGCGCACGCCGTCGGGCGCCACAAGGTCCGGCTCGGGGATCATCATGGCACGCATGCCCTCGGCCCGGACGGTAATCGTCCGCACCAGCGTGTCGCCGGCGCTTAGCTTCGAGGGGTCCTGATCGAGTTCCTGCGTGACGCTTACCTTGGCCGCCACGACGCCCGGGCCGCCTTCGACACCAGGAGCTGCCTGCACGGAAAATCGCAGCGGAGGAATTGTGACCCTGCCCTGCGACACCTGCCCCGGCACTGCGGCGTAGCCGAACGGGATTTCAGCCGGCGGCAGGGCGAACGCGCCTGCGCGCTGCGGCGTGACGACATAGGTGCGTCGAATGCCCGAATATGCGGTCCCTTCGATCGTCTCGTTGAGGTTCAGGGCCTGCCCGTCCTGAAGCGTCACGATCGCGCCCGGAAGATCGATCGGCGGGAACTGCGGCGGCTGCAGGAAATAGTTCGGAACAAGGACATCGATGTCGACGAGGACCTCCTGACCGACATACAGCGTCCCCTTTGATTGCAGCGCAGCGCGCGCAAGCGGATCGGCGGCCTGGCTGGTGGACGCCCCCACGAACAGCCCAAGCAGCAGCGCGAGAAGACGGGCGAAGAAGGAGGGGGTAAAGGTCACTGTTTTGCCGCTCCGGATGCTTCGATTGCGAACTTGCGCGCCAGGAGATCGGCAGGCGAGATCTGGATGTTGCGCATCCACAATTCCGCCGATTGCGCACCACCTTCGACCCTGCCCTCCTTGCCGCGCTTGCCCTTGTCGTCGAACTGGATCTTGTCCGGCGAGAGATCCGCAGCCTCCTGCTGCTGCTCCTCTTCTTCGTCGTCCTTCTGCTTCTTGCGGCGCTCCGCCAGCGCCATGTTGGCTTTCGCCTCTTCCCATTCCGGGCGCTGCTTCAACGCCTGCTGATAGGCCTCAATTGCTTCATCCGCCTTGTCCAGGTGCATCAGGGCATTGCCCTGGTTGAAGTAGCTCTCGGCCGTGGTCGATCGCGCGAACGCATCGATCGCGTCCTGATAGCGCCCGGCGCGGTAGAGCGCAGCGCCCAGCCAGGCCGGGTCAATGAAATGCTCCCCCGCCGCCTGATAGTCGCCGCGGTCGAAGGCCCGCCGCCCCTGCTGGTCCGGTGTCAGCCAGAGATCGGCGAAATCGGCAGCCTGCGCCGGTGGCGCGCCTCCAAGTGAGAGAAAAAGGAAGAGAGCACCAAGCCAGTGGATCTTCTGCCCGCGGCGGAAGGTTAGCGCCGTTAGAAAGGCCACAGGGATGGTCAGGTACCAGCCGAAATCGCGCCAGCGCGTCAGCCCCTCCTCGGACTTCTGCGCGAACGAAGTCTGGATGCGGCGGACGATCCAGTCGACATCGCCGTCATCGAGCGTGACGGTCGCGACCTGTACGGGGGACGATGATTGAAGTTCCTTCAAGGCGTCGACATCGAATTGCGCCAGAACGCGCGCACCCGTGCTGTCGGTCAGATACTCGCCGTCTCCGATTTTGACAGGGCCACCTTCCGGCGTACCGATGCCAAGGACCATCAGGTCGTTGCGTCCCTTGTAGCCACTGAAGGCGGGGAAGGCACCGCGCTCGACGCCATCTGTCAAGAACAGGATCGTGCCGGGGGCCGTCTCGTCGGCGAGTGCTGCCTCGACGGCTTCCAGGGCACTCGCGGTATCCTTGCCGGGAACCGGCATCACCGCAGGCGAGAGGGCGGCGAGATAGGTGGCGACCAGCGAGGCGTCGTCGGTCAGCGGCAGCGCCATATGCGCAGAGCCGGCATAGGCAAACAGCGCCGTGCGCGCGCCCTGCCGCCGCGCCATGATGTCCTGGACCTTCAGCTTTGCGCGCTCGAGCCGGGTCGGCGTGATGTCGGTGGCGTTCATCGTCGGGCCGAGGTCGATCACCACCGCCAGCGGTGCCGTATCCTCCACGAAGGGCGGGCGTTCGCGCTCCCAGGTCGGCCCCGCAACGGCAATCCCTGACAATGCGATCAGGAAGGCGATGTGGTGGACGGGTCGCAGACCGCTAGCCCGTTCGCGGCCGACCAGAAGATGATCGAGCAGATTTGGAGCGATGAAGTTCTTCCACCTCGACCGCATGTCCGATTGCCGATCCAGCAGCCAGATCAGAAGGAGCGCTGCCGCTACTGCCAGAAGCCACCAAGGCCGCAGGAAGTGAAACTCGGCGATCATGCCCCTGCCCCGCTGTCCCGGCGGTGGGACGCACCGATCGACAGGAGCCACATCACGACGTGATAGGCAAGCACCAGAAGCACGGCAGCACCGAGCGGATAGTGGAACAGCTCTATGCGTGGCCGCCAGCTCAGGGTCTTCTGGTTGGCCGGCGTGATCTCGTCGAGCAGCGTGTAGATGTCGGCGAGCGACTTCTGGTCCTGGCCGAAGAAGTAGCGCCCGCCGGTCGTGGTTGCGATTTTCTCCAGAACAGCCGCATCAAGCTTCTCTTCCCCCCGCGCGGCCGGATCGCCAATCCCGACCGTATGGATGCGAACATGATTGTCTTTCGCGATCTCCGCGGCCTTGTCCGCCGGCATCTTGCTGGCCGTATCGTTGCCGTCCGTCAGCACGATCAACACCTTGTCCGGTGCCTGGCTCTGTTCGAACATCTTGATCGAAAGGCCGATCGCATCGCCGAGCGCCGTTCGCGGCCCGGCCATTCCCGGCAGCGTGTCGGCGAGCATGGTGCGCACGGTGCCATGGTCCATCGTGAAGGGCACGAGCGGGTAAGGCGCGTCCCCGAAGGCGACAAGGCCAAGTCGATCGTTCGGGCGGCGCTCGATGAAGTCGGCGACCACCGTCTTCACGGCATCGACGCGGGCGTCCAGATTGCCCTCGGGATCGCGGAAGTCACGCGTGTCCATCGACTGCGAAAGATCGAGCGCCAGCATCAGGTCGCGTT
Source organism: Mycoplana rhizolycopersici (assembly GCF_013378445.1). Lineage (GTDB taxonomy): Bacteria > Pseudomonadota > Alphaproteobacteria > Rhizobiales > Rhizobiaceae > Mycoplana > Mycoplana rhizolycopersici. Next base: position 9,467 of record NZ_JABXYK010000007.1, on the reverse strand, counting down.
GAGGCTCGGTCTTCTCGATCGGCGGCTCGACATATTGCGGCCTTGCCAGCGCCAGTACCACGAGAACCCAGCAGATCGGGCCGATGATCTTCTGCAGCAGGTTCGCCCGCGGCACGACGGAACCTTCGGTCGGGCCGATACCGGCAGCCTTGGTGATGTCTTCGAAGAAGGGGATGCGCACCGCCGCGGTCTGCTCGCGGTAGGGTGGCAGAAGCCACCAGACGAGAAACGGAAGCGGCAGAAGCAACAGTAGCCAGGGATGGTCAAGGGTGTACATCGTGGCCCTCTATCCATCGGCGCGCGCCGGCAAACGCCCGCCGGGCCATGTCTTCATTCGCAGGTCCGGCCGCCGGCAGGCGATACTCGGTTTCGGCAAAGAAGCGATAGGTCTCGTCGTCGAGCACGGCCTTGCCTGCGTGTGTCCTGAGGAAGTCCGACCAATCCTGTCCGGCCAGTTCAGCCACTGCGTCGCGCGGCCAGACGGCAAGTGCCGTGCGCTTGATCAGCGACGGCAGGCGCTGCAGGGCGTCCGCCCGGCCGGCTGCCTGTCCCACGGCTGCCTCCAGCGCCGCGAGTTCCGCGAGCGCTTCGCGTCGATAGCGGTTCTGTGCCCGATGCCGACGCCAGCGCCAGAGGGCGAAGGCAAGCGCCAAGGCAATGAGTGCGGCCAGCGCCACCCATCCCCATGTCGCCGGCATCATCGATACCGGCGGCGGCAGGGCGATGTCGGCCAGTTCGCGCAAGGTGGCTGCCAGCATGGGGTCGGTCGGCGGGGACGCGGTGGCGGGCTCCATTCAACGCCTCCTCTGCCGCCATGCGAGCTGACCGAGGAGCGTGCGCAACTGCGGGGCAACCTCCTCCGCAGCGGAGACCGGCAGCATCGGCAGCCCCATCTCCTTCTGCCAGGACAAGAGGTCCCGGCCCCGATTGCGGGCGAAGCTGTCGACGGCATCGCGGACATTGCTGCGGCCGAACTGCAATTCCGCCTGCAGCGCCCCGCCGCTGATCACCATGTCGCCCTGGCGCGGAAGCTCGAGCAGGAAGGGATCGTAGATGAGGATGGCGATCACGTCGTTTGCGACCGACATCTTCAAGAGAAGGTCGCGTGTAGCCGGCCCATGCCCGTCGAAATCGCTGACGACGATCACCAGATGGTCGTGTCGGGCGACTGCGGCAACCTTCGAGAGGACGGCGTCGAGTTGTCCGGGCGCCCGCGTTGCGTCCGACGTCGCGCTGAGTGCCCTGTTCTTGACCGATATCGCATCGGAAAAGCGAATGACGGCTTCGCGGCTGCGATGCGGGCGCACGGCTTCCTGCTCCCCGTCGTTGAACACCAGGCCGCCGACCCGGTCGCCCAGCGCCATGACACGCCAGGCACAAAGGGCGGCGACTTGCGCCGCCGCAACCGACTTCATCGAACGCCGGCTGCCGAAGAACATGTTGACGCGCTGGTCGACGACGATCAGCGCGGGTCGATCCTTCTCCTCGTCATAGACCCGCACGAAGGGCTGCCCCGTACGGGCGGTAACGCGCCAGTCGATGGTGCGGATGTCGTCGCCGGGCATGTAGTTGCGCAGTTCCTCGAAGCTCAGGCCGCGACCGCGCATGCGCGACTCGTGGCGGCCGGCGAGCAGCCGGCGGACCGGTGCCTTGCGCAGAAAGGTCAGGTCGCAGGCGATGGGCTCGAGTGCGGCGAGATCATCGACCGTGACATAGACACCTTCCGTGCCCTTCGCAGCCGGCGGCGCCATCCCTTTCGTCCTGCCGAAGGCGGGTAGAGAAATCGCCATCGCAAGTCCCTCCCTGTCAAGCCGTCGCCACCTTCTCGACGATCCTGTCGATCGCCTGGTCCGCAGTCGTCCCGCCCGCATGCGCCTCGTAGGAGAGCACGAGCCTGTGGCGGAAGATGCCGTGGACGGTCGCCTGGACGTCGTCGGGCGTGACGAAATCCCGGCCGTCCATCCAGGCGTGGGCGCGCGAGACCCTGTCCAACCCGATCACGCCGCGCGGACTGACGCCGACCTGGATCCACTTTGCCAGGTCGGCATCGATCTTGTCAGGATATCGCGTCGCCATCACGAGTGCGACGATATAGTCCTCGATGGCCTTGGAGACGTTGATTTCGGAAATTTCCCGGCGCGATGCAAGCACGACATCGGCGGCGAGTTTCTCCGCGGCGGCCGCCTTGCCATGGGTCGTCTTTTCCTCCGAACGGACAAGCTTCATGATTGCGGCCTCGGAGGCCGCATCCGGATAATCGACGCGGATGTGCATGAGGAAGCGGTCGAGCTGCGCCTCGGGCAACGGATAGGTGCCTTCCTGCTCGATGGGGTTCTGCGTCGCCATGACGAGGAAGAGTTCCGGTAGCGGATGGCTCTCGCCACCGACCGTGACCTGCCGCTCCTCCATCGCCTCCAGCAGCGCCGACTGGACCTTGGCCGGTGCGCGATTGATCTCGTCCGCCAGGATCAGGTTGGCGAAGACGGGCCCCTGCTGGAACTTGAACTCGCCCTTCCCGCCTTCGCTGAAATAGACCTCCGAGCCGGTGATGTCGGAAGGCAGCAGATCAGGAGTGAACTGTATGCGCGAGAGATCGGCGTCAAGGTTCTTGGCGAGGCTCTTGATTGCGCGGGTCTTGGCAAGGCCGGGCAGCCCTTCGACAAGCAGGTGGCCATTCGACAGGAGGCCCAGCAGGAGGCGCTCGATCAACCCCTCCTGCCCGATAATCGATTGTCCCATTCTCGCAGCAAGTTCGCGGATGTCGTCTCGATTTCCCATCGTTTAGTCCTTCGACCGTTGGCATATGCATGGAGCACAAAGGTGCGTCTGAGACGGCTACAAATCCTCGCTGTCGGAGAATGCGGCAAAGAGCGGTTGGCATAAGATCTTCGCGGCTTCGACACCTGACAGATCACCACCGGGCGGCAAGGGCTGCAACAGAATTCTCGTCGAATGCCGCTGCGCAACCCGACGAACATGTTCGTACCTGTTCGCACCTAGCGTGTTTCGAACAAGGCGCAACAATTGTTCCATCGAACGTCCATCCGGGTTTGCCGTCATGTCGGACTTGACCGCGGTGATTGACCACTTTCCGGCCCATGAACTCACAATCCGGCGGCTCTATGCGAACGCACCGGATTTCCGGGTGCTTTGCGAGGACTACGAGGCCGCCCGCTGTGCGCTCGAGCATTGGGGTTCCGATGGAAGCAAGGCCGAAGACTTTCAGCGACTGCTTGCGGAGATCGAGGACGAGATATTCGAGGCCCTGCAGAAATCGCTCAATCGGATCCGACGCAACCCGGAAACCTGAACATTCCGGCTTCATCACCCTGGAGGTCCCGCAATGACAATACTCCGCCATGTCGCCGCCTGGACCGCGGCACTCACCTTGCTCATCGCTCCCAGCGTGGCGATGGCGGATGACCTGCCGTCCTGGAACGACGGGGCAGCGAAGCGGAACATCATCGAATTCGTGACGGCTGTTTCGACCGCGGGCGGTCCGGACCATGTCGCGCCTGCCGATCGCGTGGCGGTCTTCGACAATGACGGCACGCTCTGGGGCGAACAGCCGATGTATGTCCAGCTAGCCTTCGCGCTGGACCGCATCAAGGCGCTTGCCCCAGATCACCCGGAATGGAAGGAGACCGAACCCTTCAGATCCGTGCTTGCCGGCGATCTCGCAGGGGTTGCCGCTTCCGGCGAAAAAGGGCTCGTCGACCTCGTCGGCGTCACCCATGCGGGCATGACCAGCGACGAGTTCACCAGGATTGCCGGCGACTGGATCGACACCGCCAGGCACCCGAAGACCGGGAAGCCGTATACGTCGATGGTATTTCAGCCGATGCTCGAACTGGTCACCTATCTCAAGGCAAACGAGTTCAAGGTGTTCATCGTCTCCGGCGGCGGGATCGAGTTCATGCGGCCCTGGACGGAACGGATCTACGGAATTCCCGCCGAGAACGTCGTCGGGTCATCGATCAAGTCGCGGTACGACGACAAGGACGGAAAGCCCTCCATCGTCCGCCTGCCGGAAGTCGACTTCATCGACGATGGCCCGGGCAAGCCGATAGGGATCTATGGCCACATCGGCCGACGCCCAATCGCTGCCTTCGGGAATTCGGACGGCGACTTCCAGATGCTGGAATGGACGACGTCGGGACCGGGGCGGACCTTCGGCCTGATCGTCCATCATGACGACGCCGAAAGAGAATACGCCTACGACCGCAACTCACACTTTGGGAAGCTTGATAGAGGTCTGACGGAGGGCCCGAAACGCGGCTGGAACATCGTCAGCATGAAGAACGACTGGAACAAGGTGTATCCGCAGTAGCCGCAAATGCCGCGTTCGCTGTGCCTCACAGCTCGTTTCTATTCGTATTTTTACCCCGGGAGCATCTGACAGTGACCATTGCCTTCAGCCTCGTCGGCCGCACAGTCGGTTCGTTGATCGTCACACTCCTTCTTACGAGTAGCCCGCTTCTGGCTTCCAATGCCAGCGCGCAAGACAGCTCTCAGAGCCAACCTGCCGTCGATGGCAGCGAGAACACGCCCGACCTGCTCACGGAGGAAGAACTCGAAGTGCTCGTGGCACGGATCGCGCTCTATCCTGATGAACTCGTCGCGGTGATCTCGTCTGCCTCGCTGTTTCCCCTCCAGATCGTGGAAGCAGAGCGGTTCCTTCAGCAATCAAAATCAGACAAGGACCTGAAGCCCAAGGATAGCTGGGATGGCAGCGTGATCTCGCTGCTGAACTATCCCCAGGTCGTCAAGATGATGAGCGACGACCTCGAATGGACCCAGGCGCTCGGCAGTGCGCTGTCCTTCCAGCAAAAGGACGTGCTGATCGCCGTTCAAACCCTGCGTGACAAGGCTGTGGCGGGCAACGTCATCAAGAGCGACGACAAGATCACTGTCGTGAACGAGGGCGATAATGTCGTCATTCAATCCAAGGACCCGGAGAAGATATACGTTCCGCAGTATGAGCCGCAGATGCTCTACGAGCCAGGCTATCCCCCTGCCCCGGTTGCCTATTATCCCGATCCCTATCCGAACTACTATTATCCAACAGCGCCATTTTTCGCTGCCGCCGTCACCGGCGTCGCATGGGCATCCGTGATGGACTGGGACGACTGGGGCGTGTGGGGAGGCGACTGGCACGGAGGCGACGTCGATATCGATTGCGACGGCTGCTTTAACAACATCGACATCGATCGCGACAAGCTGAAGTTCAACGACGTCGACTGGAAGAATGTCGACCGATCCAAAATCAAGTTCGACCGGAACCAGTTCAACAGGATCGACCACAACGCGTTGAAAAGCGACTTCAAATCGAACCGGAACAACAACATTTCCGCGCGCGCAAAGAATGTAAGGCGCGGGCACGGGGATACGATTTCTGGCAATCATCCCAAAGTGTCGGTCGGCGACATCCGGAAGAGCAAGGTCGATGCGGACAGAATTCGTAATCGCGAAAGCAACATCAGGCCGGGGAACGCGAGGCAGGCTGCGGGTTCCCACCGACAGGGCGCTTCCGATACGCACATCGGTTCGAAGCACTCGCCCCAGCACGTGACGCGCCATGCAAAACAACCGAAACCGGGGGCACATGCCCAAAGACATGCCACCGGAAACCATTCCGTGCTCGGCCATCCGGGAAATCGCCATCAGACCCACCTCTCGTCAAATCGAGGACGGCACTCCATGGGTGGCGGGCATCGCGGCGGCGGCGGGCACAAAGTCGTCAGGCACGGCGGCGGTCGCCACCGCTGAGGAAGGTGCAAAGGAGATGTTCACGATGAAAGCACTTCGCAATGGTATCGCCGCCTCCCTGTGCGCCCTCCTGCTCGGCACCACGGCACTGACCGCGGTCGCGCAGGTCACAGATTCCGGTACCGAATCCCTGAACGCGTACGTTGCCTCCGAGGAGCCGCAGAGATTTGCAACAGCAGAGGAGGCCGTCGAGACCTTCAAGTCGACGGTGGCTGGAGGGGACTTCGACAAGCTGGCCACTCTCCTCGGGCTCGACGTCGCCAGAACAAGGCAGAGCGACGGCACAATCGACGCCTACACCGACATCCAGTCCCGCGTGAAGGAGTATGTCGGCGTTCAGGACGTCAACGGCAGAAAGGTGCTCGAACTTGGAGGCGAGCGTTGGCCGTTTCCGTTCCCGATCGCAAAAGGCGCCGACGGCAAATGGGCTTTCGACACCTATGTCGGCCTGGAAGAGGTCGCCAATCGCCGGGTCGGCGAGAACGAGCTTTCGACGATCGCGACCCTGCATGCCTATGTGGAAGCGCAGGAGCGGTATGCCCTTGCGGACCACGATGGCGACGGCGTTCTCGAATACGCGCAGAAGCTCATCAGCTCGGACGGAGCGCAGGACGGGCTGTACTGGCCGGCTGATCAATTTGGCGGCGAGGAAAGCCCTGCCGGGCCTGCGTTGGCGGATGGCGATGCGTTGCAATCTGCCAAAGCGGGTGACGGCTTCAACGGCTATCACTATCGCATCCTGACCCGCCAGGGAGATGCAATTGCCGGCGGGGCGCACGACTATCGTATCAACGGCAACATGATCGCAGGCTTTGCTCTGGTGGCATGGCCGGTCAACTATGGAATGAGCGGCGTCAAGACCTTTGCCGTCGACCGGCACGGGATCGTCTACGAGGCGGACCTCGGTGAAAAGACGAGCGACATTGCGGCAGGGATAGAAACATTCAACCCCAACGATGACTGGCATATCGTTGACGACTGAAACGGACGATTCGCTCCGGATCTCAGCCCCCTGAGCACACGCCGCGCGAACGCTTCACGGAAAGCCCGTAATCTCTTCGGGTTCCCGCCACCCTGCTTTGCGAAGACCTGCCACAAGGCCGACAATAATGGGATCGATCGCCTGGTGACGGCGGTACGCGGCCGCAGGGTCCCTGTAGAGCATCGGCGAGATCTCGGCCATCTTTGCCAGGGCTTCCGCTGCGGCTGTCTTGTGGCCAAGGGCACCTTCGGCAATTGCCACGAGGGACCAGCTTACGCTCGATCCGTCAATGCTCGAGGCCCTGGCGGTTTCGAGCATCTCCTCGTATCGCCCCTGCAGGTAAAGATCGATCGCTATAAGGTGCCGATACCAGCCAGGCGGATTGACCGTGTTCGCGATCGCCTGCTGGAGGTAGGGAACCCCCTCGTCGAAACGTCCACGCACGGCAAGCCGCCAACCGAGTTGCGCCAGCGTGTCGGGATCGTTCGGATTCAGTTCCAAGGCCCGCCGCTGGATGCGCTCGCTCTCGGGATAATTGCCCATGTAGTGATGAATGGAAGCTTGGGCCTTAAGGGCGGTGATGTTGTTTCTGTCTATCGACAGGGCGTGAGCGACCGTTGACAGTCCACGTTGGAAGGCCGCCCAGGCGTCTCCGTCGACTGCCCAGCCAAAGCGCCCGGCGTCCATGTGCAGCCAACCCAGCATCGCCCATGCGTCAGCATACTTCGGGTCTCGGACGACGGCCTGCTCGAGGCAGGTCATGACAGCCTTGTGTCCCGCTGCCGTGAACGATCGCCGATAGGCGAAGGCGCGCAGAACGCATTCATAGCTTGACGTACTCGGCACGGCTTCATCCCGCAGTTGGCTGCTCTCTTCCGTCCGGATGACGCCGTAGGGTTGACCAAGCGCCGACGCCACCGCCGAAGCGATTTCGTCGCGAATTGCGAATAGCGAGCGCGCTGATCTGGGCCGTTCGAAAGTGCCGATCCACATGATCCGATGCGTGTCGACCTCAATGAGGCGCGCCGAGATCCGAATGGAATCGGCCCCCGCATCAAAATGGACGCTACCGTCCACGATATAGGTCAGGCCGAGCCGATCGCCGATTTCCATAGGATCACCGGTCATCGTCCCGCTGGTCGTTGCCGGCGGCAAGTACAAGCGATAACCGGAAAAGCGGCTCAGGTCCGCCATGATTTGATCGGCGAACCCGCTTCCAAGCGCGGCATGATCGGCGTTGCCATCCGTCGCAAACGCCATGACTGCAAGTGCGGGACCGCGACCACTTTCTTGACGATCCAGTCCCGACCGCGACCAATAGACATAGCCGATACTGACAACGATTAGCGCGAGAACGAGCGCTACGCCCCATGCCAGCCGTCGTCGTCGAGCCGGCAAGCCCAAAGGTGCCCGTGGAGAGGGACTGTTGGCAGCGACGTCCTCGGCCTGCAGTGAAACGGTTGTCGCAACCTGCCCAATGTCTTCTTCCGACCATTCGATGGTCGGTGCATATTGCCCTTTGGGAATGGAGATACGTATCGCGTTGCCTCGTCCAGATGAGGCGTAGTAGCCGTCGAGGTCGTGTCGCAGTCGACGCGCTTCGAGACGCACGATGGGATCGGTCTGGGGGTCGAAATCGTCATCGCGGCCGAAAACGACGGTGGCGATCGTATACCCCTTGAGCTCGCGATCCCTGCCTGCAAGCATCTCTTCAACGAGATATCTCAGCAGCTTTCGGCGACGGGGTGTGCCCTTGAAATCAGAACTGTCGAGGATTCTTTGAAGCTCATCCTGCACCGTCTCCGGGGGCGGGCACGAACTCGACGACGCTTCGGCATATTCTTTCTGCCATCGTGTTGGCATACGGACCTCCCGCGGGGCGTGTGCCGCATTCAACGTCGGAACCGTAGGGAAATCCAGTGCAAAAAGTTGCACTGGGTATATTTTCCGTTTCGTCCCCGTTGCGAACATTGCCAAAGTCCTGACCATGATCCTGGCATCGTGGCGGTCGCAACCGTGCGACATGTCTAGAGCTGTCACCACCCCAAAATAGGCACTCACGACACAAAACACCTCAACCCTGCAGTTTGGCCGTTCCCTCCGCACCGGCGCTTTGTTTCCGGCCACCTCTGCGACATCACCGAGGCATGGCGCACACGCTGGCGCACCGGAGAAGCAGGATGGCGCTCATCTCGGACGAGGGTGAGCACGCTCGCCCGGAAGCGATCCAGATCCGCTTTCAGATCGAGCGCCCAGTATTTAGCCTTGCCGTACCCGCAGAGTGTTTCGACGGACACCGGCGGCTTGTGGCCGGTATCGGCCGCCGTAAGGGACGGCCGGTTAATCCCGATGAAGATAACCTCCGCCCTATTGAGATCATCCCGCGAGAAACCGGCAACCGCCACAGTAAATGCGGTAGGTATCGACGATCTTGGAGAAGCGGTTCGAGGCTCTGGCGCGTCACGACTATCTGGAACGGCTGCGCGCCGGCGAGTTGGACACGGCGCAGAAACGCAAAAAAGCTCCTCGACGCTTACGCGGAGGAGCTTTTTGAGAAGCGACTTGAATGGGTAAATATTCAAGTTTCAGTGGTTGCGGGGGCAGGATTTGAACCTGCGGCCTTCAGGTTATGAGCCTGACGAGCTACCGGGCTGCTCCACCCCGCGTTATCCGGTTTTTGTCCTGCTTTAAGGCTACCAAAGCAAAAGGGCCGCTT
>NZ_JABXYK010000006.1 GCF_013378445.1 Mycoplana rhizolycopersici | reverse complement strand
GTGATGGCATAGAGCGCGAGGTAGCCGTACCAGGGCGTCCCTTCCGGCATGAACGGTAGACCGATGGTGCCGGTTGCAGCGCCGCCGGCTGCGGCTGCGATGGCTTTCGAGATCTTCTGCATGTGGTGTCCTTTTCTACTTAGGCGGCTGCGAGAATGGCCGCGTGGAATTTCTTCGCGTAACCGGCGATATCGTCGGCGCGATCGAGCCCGTTGATGATTCGTCTGGCGTTCGTCCAGTCGGTGGTGGTTTCGTTGAAGCAGTCGGCGAGCTTCACTCCGGTGAAGCGGCCATTGATCATGCCGTCGAACATGATCCGGGTGGCCACGGCGTCGAGCAGCGCATCGCCAGGCGAGTTCTCCATGCCATAGGTCCGATAGTTCGCCCGACCGGTGATCTGCACCAACCCACGCCCCCGATAACGCCAGCCGTCGCCGGACGCCTCGTTGCCGTTGCCGATGCGATTGGCATAGGCGCGGTTTGCGATCCGCTCCGGCTGGCGGGCATAGGCATTGGCCTGCGCCACGGTGAAGTATTTCGGGAACGTCCTGCGGAGCCCTGCCGCCGAATAGTTCAGGTTCTCGGTGACCGGCGCCATCGTCTCGCCGGTTTCGAGAAACGCTGTCGCCAGCATGTAGGCCAGCCAGCGGGCGTCGCTGAGCCCGTCCGCCTGCCACTTGTTCAGGATGGTCTCCATCCCCTTGACTTGACCCTGTGTCAGCCGGCCGCCAAACAGCGACGAGCGCACAGACGCATAGAATGCGCTGCGGTTCATGATGCTTCCTTTCAGATTGAACGATTTTTGCGCGGGGCCTTGGCAACCCAAGGTCGCAATGCAACAATGCTCGCCTGCCCCTCGGCGGGCCGGGCGCGACTGCTAAATTCCCCAAGAATGAAGTCGGGCGAGCTTCCCCGTTCGTCGCCTGCCTGTTCAGGCCGCCCGTCAGTCGCCATAGCTCAAATGAGCAGGGATCACGCGACTATGGAATCGTGATACATCCTCTTCGCCCACCTTGCCGGGCGCGGGCGCGGCTGCCTATTTTCCCAATAGACTCCGGACGAACGTTAAGTTCGCCGCTTGAGCAATCAAGCCGCCCGGAGTGGACCATTGTGACAGGCGTATCCATCATCAGGGCACCCCTGCCTACCGCCGGCGTTTGCGGCAACTATCCTTTTTTTGTATCGACCGGATACGGACGCACAGGTATGCCATAACGACTTGATTTGGCATCATTTACTCGCCCTCATCGGGTCGGGCGTGACAGCCCCTCACCTTAATGTCAGGCGATCTGTTTTGCGTTCGCCGCCTCCCCGGGCCGCCCGTTAAACCCTCTCTAGCGCTGATCCTTGCCGGCACTTCCTGTCGGCTGCCGCAGCTCGAGCGACGTGGTCGCGCCACCGGTCCGGTCGGTCTTGTGGCTGACAGTGACAATCCGATAGCTCCCGTCCACGCCGGGCCGCGTTCCACTCAGGATCAGCATCGCCTCAGCCTGGGCCGACGGCGTCAGATCGAGTACGACCGTGCCCTCGCCGCCCTCGCGCTCGGCCTCGCGCTTGCGGGCCTCGGCAATGTCCTTCGCCTGCGTCTTGTCACCGGCCGTCGAGCGAATGACGTTGGTCGCATCGGGCAGGTCGCGATCCGTTTCGAATTCGATCTCCTCCTGCTCGAACTTTGCTTTTTCACGGTCGAAGTATTGCACCTTCGCCTTGGTGAAGCTCCGGCGTCCCGTGAACGGCGCAATGTCCCAGGAGATCAGGTTGCCCCCGGGACCGGAGAACGCGACGACGGCGGCAAGTGGACTGCTGCCCCGCTTCATCAGGATCGCCTGTGTCCCGCGAAGCTTGAAGGTACCGCCCACCTCCCGTGCGATCCGCTGGCCAAGCGCGAGGAAGCTCTCCCCCTCCGATGCCCAGTAGCTGCGCTCGATCTTCCCGAGGTCCGGATCGATCGTGATGGAATAGCCGGCCGCCTTCGCCGCCTCCGACAGGAAATCCTCGAGCGTGGCGTCGTCCTTGTGGAACGACTGCCCCTCCTTGACCTTGCCGCGGCTGTCGAAGCCCTTGGCACCCACGACAAGAAGCGAGCCGCCTCCCCTCGTCCCGGTCGAGCGAACCGTATCGACGATACCGAGAAACACTGTCGCGCCCTGAAGCGCAACGGAGACCGCAGCCCCCTCCCTCGGCAGGCGAACCTGTCCACCCCTGTCGTCGAGGGTCAGCGAACACGTGTCGCTCGCCGTTCCTTCCTTGTCCGTTACATCGACACTGATCAGGAACGGCTTCATCGCCGCCGACATGTCCTGACCATCGACGGTCACTTTCCAGTCCACAGACCACGGCATGATTTATCCGAACAAGGTAACGACCTTCACCGCCGGCGTCGCCTGCACGGGAAGATCTGGAATGGTGACGATGGCGCCTTGTGGCAGCAGCATTCCGACTGCCGCAAGGCCGGGATTGATCGCGTAGGTTTCCTCGAGAAGCCCGCGCCCACGCACGCCATGGACGCGCCAGAGCAAGGCGTCGAGGGTGACAGCCTCCCGCTCAACGGTGATTGTTCTTGGCATGGTTTCCTCAGTGCAGCGCGTTGAACAGCGACAGAAGTCCCTGGATGATCTGCTGGCCCGCGCCGGCGTCGGGTTCGGTCTTGATCATCGTGATCGAGTGTTTCACGACGAAGGGCACGCCGGTGCGCGTCAGCTCGGAATGGCTCTCGGTGATGCTGGTGATCGCAAACCAGCCATATCGATAGCCATCGCCCCGCATCAACGGAAACCGTGCGCCGGCACGCCGCATCTGGTGTGCGATTTCCAGTTCGTCGAGCCCGCCGATGCGAACCGGCAGGATCTGTCCGGAGAGTGTGATTTCGTCCTCACCCTCTCCGGTGAACTCCTTTGGCGGCAACGCGCCAATCACCGGCTTGGAGACGATCGAGGCCGTCGCCTGCCGTTCCATGGTGTCGATCGAAAACGGGCGCGTGTCGATCGAAAGCGTCCCGAGCATGTAGAGCATCGTTCATCCTACCGAATATTCCGTATCCGCGTGTACGCCGGCAAGCGCCGCCTTCACCCGCTGGCCGATGGCATTGGCCGCCTGGTCACCGATCTCCTGCGGCGAAGCGTTGGTGGTGGCATGCACGACAACGCTCATATTGATCTGCGGCGCAGGCGGCGGGTTCATAACCTGCACCTGCTGGACGCCTGATGGCTGAGAGATCACCGTGGGCGTGCCCAGCAGGGAGACTTCCTGCGGCCCGCTCTCGGCGGCCTCCTGTCGTTCAGGACTGCCGTCGGAGGAGGCAACCGGTGCCGCCGGTCGCGAAGAGCTCTCGTCACGCGTAGGCGGCGCGTCCCTGCCAGGCCAGTATCCCCGATCGAGCATCAGCTCATGCCCGTCCCCTTCCCGAGCCCGGGACACAGGCGCGACGATCGTCGGAAAGTTGGTGACCTGAACGTCCTGGACGGAAGGCGTGCGCGATACATCGCCCAGGCCATCCCGGCGCTCGACCTCGCCGTCGAACGCATCCCTCGCCTCCGTCTTCGGCAAAGTACCGTCGTCGCTTGAAGGCGGCACGTCTCCCGGCCAGTACCCCCGGTCGATCATCAGCTCACGGTCACCGCCCTCCGCCTGCCGCGAAGCGGGCGCACCGGCAGACGGAATGCTATTGACCTGAACATCCTGGACGGAAGGCGTGGGCGAGACCTTGTCTGCGCCCTCGAGGCGTTCGACTTTGCCGTCGAACGAACCCGCCGCCCCTGCCATTGGCACGGCAACAGCCTCGCGCGACGGAGGCGCGTTCCTGCCCGGCCAGTATCCCCGATCAGGCGGCAGGTCGCGGTCGAGACGCTCGGCACGCTGATATAGAGGCGCGGTGTCCTCATGCCGCTGTAAAAGCTGTTTTCGCCAGCGGCCGGCATCGTAGAACCACGCCGGATCAGGGCCATCGTCGCGCGCGCCGGGCATTTCCGTTGGCGCCCCCGAAACAGGCAGGTTCGTCACCTGTACCAGCTGGACATCGCTCGGCTGACTGATGACAGTCGGGGCACCACGCAGAGATACATCCTGCGGGCCGCGCACCTGAGATAACGACGATTTATCAACCACATCACTCGGCGGGGCGATACCGAGTGCGGTGACCGACGGTAGCCCGCTACCTTCTCTGACCGCGGACGTATCCGAAGACCGGCCGAGCGCACCGCCGGTCACCTCGAATCCGATTTGCTCCCGCAGCGTTCCACCCCCGGCCGCCTTGCCGAGCCAGAATTCCGGATCGAACAACCATTCGAAGCCACTGCGTCCCCGTGCCTCGCGCGCGATGTCCGCCTTGATCGCGCGGGCTGCCAGTGCCTCCACATCGCTAAGACTACCCTCCTGGTCGGGCCGCAGGCCTGCATCGGTTTCCCGTTCATAGGAACCCGGCGACGCATAGCCCTCCCCGAAGCCGAGTGGCGCTTGACGATCAGGCTTTGACTGCGGAACGGCCATATCACCTTTCTGCCGAGGCGCAGAAACATCCAACGTCTCTTCTGCCGCTTGCTGATAGGCACCTCGACCTGGGAACCGCGCGGTGATGTTCCCTCCACGAACACGACCAAGGTCGCGGTCGATCTCGTCAAGGACGCTCTTAATTTGACCGTGCCCGAGCTTGATCAGCGCCTGCCCGAAATATTCGTTTGCCGTCGCCCATGACGCATCCGGATTAACCTCCTGGTATCTTCGAATATACTCCGCCTGCGTCTGCTCATAATGAGCGTTGTCGCGGAACGATTTCAACGCGTTCACCTGTGCAGACGCATCGTCGATTGCCGTTGTGACGGTCTCGAGCACTGGATTTGCGACCGACGCGACCCCGGTCCCGATCTGGTTGGTGAACTTGCCCCACAGGTTGGACATCTTCTGGATCTTCGAGGCCGAATCCTCGAAGATCTGGCTCACATCCTTCAGCGCAGTGCCATCGACATTGCCCAGTTCCTTGAACAGTTTCTCGAGCTCCGGTCGCTGGGTGATCAGCGCGCGCATCCCCTTCTGCAATTCGGAATCTGTGAAGATCATCGGCAGCTTGGCGAGATCACCCTTCGTCGCCTTCGCCGCCATCTCGACGAACACGTCAATGACGTCCTTGCCACTGGCCTTCGCCAGATCAAGTTCCTTGCGAATATCGATGCCGAACTTCTTGAACTTGTTCGATGTCTCCTCGGAGTACATCTTGTTCAAAACGTTGCCGAGATAGGTCGCGGCCTCGCCGCTCGATCCGGCCTGGTTGCGCATCACCTGCAGGATAGCAACGATCTTCTGGAGCCCTTCGGTCCCCTCGTATCCAAGGGCCGCGAAGGCAGGCAGCAGTGAAGGAAGATACTGCGACATGTCGCGCAGCTCGAACTTCCCAGCCTTGCCGCCGGCCACCAGGATATCGAATGCGCGCTGCATTTCGGCGGCGCCGATCTGCATGGAACCGGCCATGGAATCCGCTGAAAGCGCGACATCGCTGATGGCTGCACCAGATGCCTGCGCCGTTACCGCGACCGATGGCAGAAAGCCAAGGGCGTCCTCGAGAGATCTTCCGGACGCAACCAGCGTTTCAAGACCTTCCGTAGCGTCGGCGAAACTCATTCGCGTGTCGGAAGCGACCTTTTGTAGTGTCGCCATTGTCGGGCGGATCGCCTCAGCTCCTTTGTCGGCATTGAGCACGATGCGGTTGATCCGCCGCTCAACGTCCGCATAGTTCTTGTAGGCCTTGCCCGCGGCCAGGCTTGCAACAGCCAGCGCCGTTCCACCGCGCGCCGCCCACATCGCGACCCTCTGGCGACGTTCCTCGATGCTCGTCTCTCGTTCGATCATGACGCGCTCGAGCGCACGATCGCGGCGGGAAAGCTGGGCGCCACGGTCTGCAAGCGCGAGATCTCGTTCGGCGCGCTGCAGCCGGTTCATATTGCCGATGATCGCCTTTGTCTTCGCGCCGGTCTTGTCGGTGATATCGACGACGAGCGAGGCCGAAAGCTTTCCCATGTCCGTAATTTCCTCTCTATGGTGTACGCATGAATTCCGGCAGCATCTCCGAGAACATCAGATGCAGCCGTTCGCTATCCGGCCAATGCAGCGCCTTCACGACGGCAGGATGCAGGTCGGTCAGCCTGCAAAAAAGCTGCCGCGGTGACGCAATCTCTCCGCTTCCCCAGTCGTCGATATCGCCCTGCGTCGGCAGCCGCATGGTCACGCGCCGCAACCATCGGCCATCAACCTTGAGCGGCACCAGCAGCCGGTATGAAAGGGAGGCGCCCTGGCCCGCCAAGATCACAGGGATACCGTCGTCCGACACGGCAGGCTCTTCCTCGGCGGGCATGCCCGGCCCGCCGATCAACTCATCAATCTCGCGATCGTCCATCTGCTACGCTCCGAGCACCTGCCTGACTTCGGCAAAGAGATCTTCGCCCCTTCGCCGCATGATCCGTTCCTCGAAATCGATGTACCAAAGCTCCTCGCCATCGAGCTGAAGCTCGAAATGCGTCACTTCGCGGATGATATGGTTGCAGCCTTGGAATTCGGTCGGCGCGCTCTGATCAGGCTCCCAGTCCGATACGGCGCCCTCGATGATCGCGCGCCCGCCATAGTGCTTTCCGCTTTTGTCGCGATAGGCGCCGGCAAAGACCCAGCGATCAGCCTTGCCGAAGCCGCTGAAAATGTCGATGTCCACCCCCCTCACCGCGAACGCCGGTTCCAGGGCTTGAATGCGCGGAAGATTGAAATCCACCGCCATGACGCCGCCGCCCGGGTTGTGGGTTGCGCTTGCGAACTTGATCGGCGGGATCGTTAGCTTGTCGATCGTGGTAACGCGTGAAGAGCCGGCGACCTCCGCACGGCGCACGTCGACGGCGGTGAGCATGAGTAGCTTCTGCATGAGGCTGTCCTTTCCTGGGAGGTCGATCAGGCGGCGCTATTGAGGCGCGAGATGATTTCGTTGACGAGGCCCTCGACCGCCGGGCGATAGCGCCGGATTTCGTGGTCTGCCCGCTTGAAGGCGGGCGCCGGCTCGATGCCGATGTCGATCTTGAGGGTGCCGAGGCGGATATTCTCCGGGCTGTTCTGGCTGGCCTTGAACATCTGGCTTTGCGGGGTGTAGCCGAGAATGTCGTTCGCCGCCTTGTGGTCGCGCAGCATGAAGGCAATGGAGTTTATCCAGGCCTCGACCAGGTCCGCGGTGATCTTCTTGCCGAGAAACTGGCGGGTGATCTGCATGATCTTGACCGTCAGGTAGTCGCAGCCGCGTACCTGGTGGATCTGCTTCCACAATTCGCCGGTCGTGGCGTTGTCCGTCCCGATGAAGGTAAAGCCGCCATCAGCAACCGCACCGTCCACGTTCACCTCCCCGGGCACGACGATGGAGACCTCGCCGTCCAGCAGTTGCTGGCCTTCGGTCGAGCCGTCGAGCAGCGAGAACGGAATTCGCCGGGACAGACCGGCAAGGCCGAGGATCGACCGGTTTGCGATGGGATTGAACGGCTTGCTGAGGTTCTCGTTGTCGACCCGAACGAACAGCCCGGCCACGCGTGCGGCCATCGAGCGCGTGACGAGGTTCGTCCCCTCATAGACCCGGGCCATGACGCCGATCGGCATCAGCCGTTCAGAGCTCATGGTTTCGCGTGCGTCGATCGCATTGTCGCGCGAAGTGTCGTCGACATCGACCGGCGAAATTGCCAGCAGCTTGCCGCAGGCGGTTTCGAGTGCGGCAATGACGGGATTGGTCGTTTCGAGATCAGGGCGCCAGGCGGTTCGCCCCGCAACGATGATGCGCGGCGTGGCGTTGACGGCCGAGGGGATGCTTTCGACGCCCTTGAGCACTTCGACGATGGCGGCAGCCGTGTCCAGGACGGTCTCGCCTTCCTGGACGCGAACGACCGTGACGTCAGCGCCGGAGTTGAGGCCGCTCAACTGCGCGTTGATCCCTTTCACCATGTCGGCAAGCAGGCCGGTGCCAAGTGCTGCCATTGCCTGCGGGTCCGAGGACGAGATACGAACAGGCGTATCGATCGGATACTCGGTGGCCGAGGCATCGGCCGAGCTCTCGATCACGAGAACCTTGGAAAAGTCCGCGCCGAGCACCGGAACCGGCTCGTCATCAGGGCGGAAAAACTGCATGCCGAAAATCGGTGCGCTCATGAAAGTGCTCCTTCAAATGGCCCTTTGGCCGTTGCTATGTGTGGGATGGCCCGATGAGCCGGAATGCATTCGGCGCTAGAGCGCCGACGCCCATATCCAGAGGGCGTCAACCTGTTCGGCCGGAAGCTCGAAGGCGCCGGCAAGATCGGTCACCAGCGGGTGGTCGCGCTCGATGGTGCCGGCCGCCCGCCATTCGATCATGAGCGCGGCGTGCTCGACCGGGTCGGCGATGGGGTCGCAGATCTCCGAGATTTCCGCCTCGACCATCGCCTCGGTGATGCCGATCGATAGTAGCCCGAGCAGCATCTGCCGGCGGGTGATCGATGGCGGCGCCACCGGCGCGGGCTGGTAGGGCGGAATGGTGTTTCCCTCCGCTTCCCATTCCGCGATCATCTGCCGATGGCGGTTGCCAGGGTCGTCGGGGACGAAGAGTGCGATGCCCTCGATGACGATTTTGATCGACCCTGTTTCGTCTCTGCCGATAACGTCCATTTCAGAGCTCCGCATCAAAGTGATATTCCCCGCCCCACGCGCGGTAATCTCCGGTCGCCGTAACAGTGAGCCGCAGAGCCGCCATATCAAGGTTGGGTAATCCCCAAACAGGCGCGGAACAATTGAGGAAAGCCGGGGTCACCACGATCGTCGTCGTGGGCGACGCCCGCATCGTGACCGGGAATGGAAGCACTCCGCCATCCCTGAGTGATCCCGCGGTGCCATAGCGGATAGCATGCCCCCCCTGCCAGTCGTACGAGCGAAAGAAATAGCGCTGGCAGAGCGCCAATTCCTGCCCGACGTGGCGGGGAGTGAAAGGGTCTCTTTCTGCCGAGGCATCATCTCCGACGAGTGACACATGCGCTATATCGAAGACCATGTTGCCTTGCGCGGCAGCCATCGCCCAATCCAGCGACAGGAAGTCGTCGCCGTTTGGTCCGAGCACCTTCCCTATAATCGACGGCAAGTCGATCACGTATTGGTATTTGGTCCACGCAGCGTTCAACGCAAAGGTCTGCTGGAAAGCGGTTACTTCGGCGCTTGATGCACCACCGCTACCGAATACCTGCCCGACGGTGAGCGCAATCTGCTTGCCCGCCGTGCCCCGCGCAAAGAAGGTGAGCGTGGCCTTGAGCCCGGCCAAAGTCCGGACGCTTTCGACGCGATGTTGTAGCGAGGCGATGTTCGCTCCGGTCGCCGTCCGCTCTGCGCGAAAGAAATAACGCGGGTTGCCCGGGACTTCGATCTGCCCGAGCGTGAAGGCGTTCTGTGACCACGTAATCGAGGTACCTGTAAAATTTCCGGTGTGCCTCCATCGATCGGCCGCCATGCTCCCGGCGCCGGCGCCGGAGGTCACCCGGCTAGGTCCGCGCTGCCAGATGTCGAAGTCACCGTTGATGACCTTGTTTCGAAAGCCGGCGAGGACGCCAGCACCGATGTTCGCGCGGGCCTGCCCCTTCTCCGCATCGCTCAGGGCACCGGCGCGTTTGCCGAGCGCCGCTTCGAGATTGCGGATGTGCCCCGGCCCCATCAGGCCGCGGCGCATCGCATGTGCAAGATGGCTTGTCATCAGGCGGTCATCCTCTTGAGGTCGGCATCGCCCAGGGCGACGGGGAACACGACGAGACGCCGAACGCTCCCGTGCAGGACGTGATCGGGATCGCCGTTGAAGCGGTTGCCGACGACGATCGACGTGTGATGCCGCCAGGAGGTCAGCGGATCGACACGCGCGTCGCGGCCATTGACGGCGTAGGCAGCGCGGGAATTGCCGAACGCGAACGCCGCCTTCATCACCTGCCCGGGCACGACGACATCCAGTGCGTTGCCCGCGCCGAAGTCGATGCCCCAGCCCGCGCTTGCGAGGACCGCAACACGATTGCCGATGTGGCCAAGGGAGAGAAACTCCGTCGAACCGGCCAGCGACACGACGGTGTGCGACCGCGGTGGCAAGATCCTTGGAAGGATATACTCGACGAAGACGGTCGCCTCGGTCGTGCTCTGTGCGACGGCGACGAGGTCACTGGTGGGGACTACCATCTGGTCAATCTGGCGGCCCGCCGACGTGTAGATCGGAAGCCGCTCGACACCGGGAGTGATCTGCACGCCCCACAGATAGAAGCCCCCGACGACCGGGTTGCCGACAAACTCGTCGGTCGCATCTTCCTCGTGAATGCGGAATATGGTGGCGCCGCCACTGAGGGCCGGCGGACCCGAGACCTCGATGCGGTACCAACCGCCCGCATGGCGGGTGATGCTCCATGAGGCCCCGCTTTGCATGATGCCGCCCATGAACTCGTAGATCGCGCCCTCGCCGCGCAGATCGAGTTCGAGCACCATGGCTTCGCCTGTCAGCTTGTCCTCGACCGACAGGAGATAGAGGTATGGCGCCGAGTTCGGCAGACGCATGAAGAACGACATTGCGTAGACGCCCGCCCCGACAAGATTGATCTCCTTGCTGATCCGGTGCTTTCCGGCGACAGCCTGGTGCGTCACGGCGCTCGCCGCCAGCGAGCCGTCAGGTGCCACGACCGTTCCGCTCGTCGCCATCGTGACGCCGGTCAGGTCCCAAGGTCCGGCGAAGGCGTTGGCCGTCGTCGGCCACATACCGAGCCCGAGGGCTGCACCTGTGACGGGATGGAAATCGATCGCAGGCTCGGTCGCACCGAGCGCCACCAGCGAGCCGTTCGGCGCTCGACGGAAGCCCCCGGAATTGTTGACGACCGTCTCGCGGGTAAACCCGCTGAACCCGTCCGCCTGGGTGAAGTCCAGATCGATGGTCGGCGTCGCGGCTACGCGGCCGAGCACGTCTGACACCAGCCCCGAAAGAGCGGCAGCCGCCGCCTCCGCGCGTTCGGCCTGGCCCTTGGCCTCCGTCGCCTTGGTGGTTGCCATCCCGGCGGACACAGCAGCGTTGGTTGCTTGAAGGCTAGCCGAGGCCGCCCGCTCGGTCGCAATGGCGGCCTGTGCGGTCGCATCATTCTTCGCGGCAATGGTCGCCGCCCTTGCCGCCTGAACGTCCGCACGCAGTTCTTCCAGCCCGTCGTTGGTCGCGTAGGGACCGATGATCCAGCTATTGTGCGTCCCCTCACCCGTGCTGTCCTCGACGAGCACCGACAGTTCGCCAGCTTCGCGGTCATACGATGACAGCCGTCCGATCATGACGGCGTCGAACGAGCCGCCCTCCACCATGATCAGGAGGAAGCGGCTCGGCGCGAAGTTCGGTCGGTGCTGCTCGGGTACCACGAACCGCTTCACACCAAGCCCGAACGTTTCGATCGAGGCGGAGGTCGTAGAGAAGATCGTGCCAAGATGCGCGATTTCCTTAATCCGCTCGTAGATCGGCAGAAGAGCATCGTCGATGCGCTCAAGACCGACGGCCACCAGCGCGTTCACCTGTGCCTGCCAGTCCGGAGAGAAAAGGCGAAGGGTCTCAATCGCATCCGTCAGGATTTTCATCCTGCGGTTAAGCTCCTCCTGGCTCAGTTTGGTCGTGCCGGTAAAGGCGACGTCGGCATAGAGTGACATTCAGATGGCCTCGTAGCTGTCCAGATTGTCCTTGATCGCCTCGACGACCGATCCGACGGCACGGTGTTTGACACCGGCGCGCGGGATGTATTTCCGGCCCTCATGCTCGAATGAGCGCGAGAACGTGATCTTGTACATGCGGTCAGGCTCGATCGCCGCCGCAGCTGTTGGCCGCTTCGCCATTGAAGTTCCTCACGGGTTAGGGATGCCCGGCCGTTACCGGTCGGGGAAAATCAGAAGGTCAGGTACGTCATCCGCTCGACGTGGAAGACCTCGGTCGCAGCGGCGATTGCGCCGTCGCTGCGGATGGCGATCTGGTTGGTCGCGACCGGGATCTGCGCCGACGTCCATTCGCACGTCCGGCGGATACGTTTGCGCGTCCCGTCATTCTCCCCGATCACTTCGTCGACAACCGTCGCAGGCGCGATGTTCAGCGTACCGTGCTGCACGTCGTTCAGCTTGACGTCGAAGTCGTGGTTCGCCTCGTTGAAGTAGTCGAGGATGCAGATCACCTTGACCGACTGCGACGCCGCCGGAAGGTTGCGCGTCTTCGTATGGTGACGGAAGGTGGTCGCCGGACGGGATACCGTGACGTCGCTACCCGTCAGCTTGAACCCGGGCATCAGATCCTTCGTTCCGACGAACACCGCCCGGAAACGGACAAGCGCCGGCAGCCCGAGGAACGGATTGCCGTCGCCGCCGATCCGGAACCACGTCCCGCTACCCTCCGGCCGGACCTCGAAATGCAGTTCGGTACCGGCCGGCGTGATGCCCTCGAAGGCAATGTCGATATCGTTGATACCGCCCGAGAGGTTGAGCGACGCGAGATCCACTTCGACGCGGGTGTTGGTGAAGCTGGCAAAGTTCGCCCGCATCATCATGTCGAGCGTCAGATCGCCCTGGAAGAATGCGCCGTCGGTCGAATAGAACAGCGTGCCGGCGCCATAGTTGGCCCCCTGCGTCAAGCCGACATAGTGATCGCCGCTCGTGATGAGCACGATACCGTAGCGCTCGCCGGCCTCCAGCGCCGTCGGCGCGAGAGAAATCCGGGTCCAGTGGCTGGCCGTCTTCGGATTGCTGCCCATGACCAGATTGGCCGCAGCGATCGTCGTCTCGGCAATGACCTTGGACAGGTCCGGCTTGCCGCCGGCCGTCTTCGTCAGCAGAACGCGAACATTCCCGGTGGCCGCCACCTGCGTAAAGTACAGGTCGAACGAGGTGAGCCAACCCGCCTGGGTGTTGAGAAAGGTCTGCGCCACCATCGCGCCATTGACCGTGAAATCCGTCGCGACGCGCTCCTGGTAGTACTCGACTTCCGTGTCGTACCAGAACTGCTGCAGGCGAATGAACTTCTCCTTGCTGTTCGTGTAGGCGCTGTCGAAGTCCGTTCCAAGCGCCTGATAGGTGCGCCCGAGCTTGTCGGTGAAGATGCCCTTCGAATAGTCGAAGGTACCCGTCTTCCAGAACTCGGAGTTGTTGCAGACGGTACGCGCCAGGCCGAAGCGGAGGCGCTTTGCACTGATCGCTATCGTCTTGAACTGCACCTCCTGGTATTCGTACTGCGACAGCGAGAGCGGCTGATAGTAGGCGTCGATATTGAGACGCCTCACTTCGGTGTATCGCGGCAGGCAAAGGCCGTTCCCTGCGACAAGAACCGACGGCTCTTGCGGGTTGAACAACTGGATGGCCGTGGCCGACGCGTTGGCATCGGGAAAACGAACACCCTCCTCGACCTTGGCATAGTAGCCAGAGACCGTGTTGTCGGTAATGCTCTGGTCGAGCGCGAGAAAGTTCTCCGAGCCATAGCCCGAATAGTCGTCTTCGAGTTCGAGGGTGTCCTTGATCGCCGCGACATCAGCGAAGATCCGCGCAAGCACCGAACTGTCCGCCATCTGCCGCAGCCGGTCGTTGATGTTGGAAATGTCGGTCCCGAGCGTCGTCAGCTGCTCTCCGGCCGCCTGCTTCCAGACTTCGAGCTCGGTCGCCCGAAGGTCGAGCCGCTTGAGCGACATGAAATCGTTTTCGGACGCCCGCTCGACCGCGTCGACGCCGGTCGTGCCAAGCGTCACCCAGGCGATAACGACATTGTCGGTCGACACCGTCGGCCGCTGCGGCGCCGAGTTCTCGGTGCCATAAACGACCTGGAACTCGGCGTAGCGGAGCGCCTGCATTGCCACGCTGTCAGGCTCGGTCGCGCCCGTCTCCGCATCGATCAGGAAATCACGCGGCTCGATGTTGGTCTCGATCGCGCTGCCGATGACGACGATGGCGGCGATCTTCTTGGTCGCCAGCGGCAATTGCGAGAGGAATTCGATAGAGTGGGCCACCTCCCTTATATAGCGCTCGCCATTGGTCCAGTATGTGCCAGGCGAGATCGTGACCGAGGTGACGCCGGTCTTGGCCACAGCCATGCCCGAGAATTTCTTCTCGTCGGTCAGACCTTCGCGAACAATACGGTCGAAGGATTCCCCGGCGTAGATTCCGAAGTTGTTGAGGTCGCCCGCCTGGACCTCCTGCCTGTCGCGTATGATGACCCGCTTTTCCATGGTAATTTTCCCTTTTAGAAGTCCTTGATCCATTCGCCGACGGTGACAGAACCCAGCGCCAGCCGGTCGCCGGCAGTCGCAGGCCGCATGGTTCGCGTCCGCAGAAGCACTTTCTCGGCAGCCGCCTTCGAGACCGCCGTCGCCATGATCGCGTCTGTGACGGCATCCTTGAGGGACGCCACAACGAAACCCCACGCGAACCGCCCGAAGGCAAAGCGCGAGCGGCCTCCCCGAAGCCGCACCGTCGCGATCAGATGATGCGGTGGCAGGCCGAGAAAGCTCGCACCGGCAAAGGTGCGGGCATGGCGCTTGTCCGGCAGGCGTTCCGGATCGTGCAGGTAGACCTGATCGAAGATCCGTTCGCCCGCAGTGCCGGACGGAAGAAACAGGCGATAACGTCCATCGGCTGCCCGTCCGACGAACGAGGCCGGGTCTCCACCCAGGCGAGTAAAGAGCTGGCCGAGCCTCCGTTGACCCGGCTGGGCCACCTTGCGCGGGCGGACATCAATCGGTTGATCGCTTGGCAGGCTTCCCACGAGATGTAGCACATCCGACCTGCTGTCGTAGGCCGAGCGGATCGTCATCGCGTGGATGCGAGAGCGCGCGCCGGTGTCGATCGCAAATTGCCTGCGACGAGCGCCCTCCGAAGCGAACATACCGAAACCTGACTTGCCGGGCAGGCGGAACTGTTCAAACGCTATCGCTTCCCGCGTCTCGCCGATCGTTTCTCTGACAACCCGGACGATCGGGGTTTCGGCGCCGGTCCGGGGCTCGTAGAGGTAGGCCCTGCGACCGATGCGCCCGATTGCATCCGTCTTTGCAGGCCAAAATCCGGCCCCGGCAAACAATCTCGGAAGCCTGCCACCGGAATTGGCATAGGCCTGAAACGTCGCCGTTCCCCGCGAACGGAATGGATATACCCGTATCTGCCTGAAACGCGCGAGGTAGGCCTCGCGCTCTTCCTTCGTCAACGCCGGATCCGGAATGAATTTCGCCGGCGGTTGCCGCAACCGAACGAGGCTGGCACCGACGATATCGAGGTGCTTCTCCAGCCCCGGCTTCGTCCCCTTCAGCCGGTGCAGCGCAGCCGACGCGGCGATCACCGCCCGCTTTTTCTCGATCGACCACTCTTCCTTCCAGATGTCGACGGAGAAGGCCCACGCCAGATAGGGAAGCAGCCGCTCCGGGCAGGCCATCGGATCATAGAGCGCTCCGAGCAACTCTGTCGGCAGCCGCGGTTGATCGGCGCTCGCCAAGCTGAAAGCGCGCTCCATCGGCGTGGCATTTCGCGGGACCAGTGAACTGTAGGCGGTCAAGTCGAAACCTCCAAAGACACGTCGATATCGGTTATCCGCACCCATCCGTCCGGCCCGGGGTCAACGTCCGCCGATGGCGACGCCACGGAAACCCATTCGGTTGTGCCGCTGTGGAGGGCCGCCATCAGCCCCGATCGCGAAACCACGCGCCCGACGCGACGCCGTTCAGCGAGGTAGGCATCAAGACGAGCGCGCCCCTCGTTCAACACCAGCGATGGATCCGGACCGCGGCGCAAATGAAGGGTGGCCGAAATCACGGCATCCACCGGCCGGGCTGGCCGCACGGTGATCACCTCGCTCGCCAGCCGAATACGATCGGACAGGATCGCCTGACGCGCCAGATCGATGATATCAGCCTCGTCGTCCATGTGCGCGGCCTCAACCAGCACTGGAACGAGTATCTCGCCGACCGCCACCAGGCCCGACGCATAGTTCAGCGCGGCAGCATCGGCCACGCGCGTGTCTATGGAGAGTGCCTTGAACACATAGGCACCTGGCGTAACCTCCGAACGGGCCTCGGCAGCCAGCGCGACACGGCGCCGGAAGCGCTCGTCGCTTTCGCCGGCAAGGCGCACAAGCCCGAGGTCGGGATAGAGGGTAGCGGCGAGGTGATCGAGGTGTGACCCATAGGCGAATGCCAGCGTCATGCTTTTGGCGACGTCATTCAGGGCAAGCCTGTCAACGGTGCGCCAGTAAGTGATTTCCTCGACGGCAATGACCAGCGGATCGGTCTCGAGGACGTCGACATCCCAGTCGATCCCCTCCTCCGCCAGGCGTTGCCGCAGGCTTGCGAGATGCGCAGAGCGCATCGCCTCGAACTCGACGTCCACCAGGGCAAAAGGCGGAAGCTGCGAGAGATCGAGCTTGTCCGAAACGGTCATTCGGCAGCCCTCCGGTGATGACGCTATGAGCTGGATATGCTGATATTCGCTTCGCGAAACAGCATGGTGAAGGAAAGAACCCGTTCGACGGTGAAGTCGCCAAGGTGACCGCGTGGCCGGTAGTCGACCTCGATCACAAGCCCGAGATGACCGAGCCGGATTTCTTCGACACTGCCTTGCGGTGTGATGCGTCGCACGCGAAACCGCGGCTCCCACAGATCAATGGCGGTTGCTATGATCTGCTGGAACGCAGCAAAGAGCGGCGCGGTCACCAGGCGACCCAGGAGTTCGAGAATCCCTCCGCCGAATTCCCGGCGCATCACACGATCGCCGATCAGCGTCGTCACGATGACCTCCACACCCTGGTAGGCCGACGTGAGGCTTTCGATCGGCTTGAAGGTTCGGCGATCAATCCCGGCCATCACCGTCCCCCTTCTGCACCCGCCGCCGTTTCCGCCGCGCCGGCAATACCCGGTCGAGGGAGACGCGGCCGTGTGCGAGATCGAAAGCGGCCTCGGCCGAAGTCAGCCAGACAGTGTCCGACTTCACGAGCGCGCCGTTGACATGCGTGACGCCGCTCGAGACGCGGTAAGCCATCCTACGTTGTTCCGTCATCAGTTCGGCTCCGATGTATTCGCTCCGCCCGGAAGGACCCCGCCATGGGTATGGGTCGATCCGATGTTCCTTCCGTCGTGCTGCACCATGCCGCCGGAGACGACGAGGCCATCGCCGGAAATGACCACCGTCACGCCACCTGCGGTGACCCGCAGCGCGCCGCCAGCGACGGTAATTCGGACGCCCGCATCCTCGAAGACGTTGGCGTCCATATTGTCGTTGGGCGACGGATTGGCTTCCGAGTAGCCGCCCCGAATCAGGAAGCCCTGTCGCGGGTCACCGGTCGGATTGACGACCCCCACGACCTGCCCCTTCTTCAACGGGATGCTCGACTTGCCGGTCTCCGGATGCGGATACCAGGGGGACAGGAAAGGCCCGTCGGGTCCCTCCCCGAGCTTCAGCCGATACCCTTTGACGGGATCGATCTGCTCGACCGGCCCCATTTTCATAGCCTTGCCGAAGGCCGTCTTCAGCATCTGGAGGTCGGTGACGATGCCGACGAGAACGTCTTCAAGCATCACCGGTCACCGTGACACCGGAAAGGCCCGTGCGTTCCAAGATCGCCGTCGTCAAGGTGTCCTCCTCGCTCACCAGAGGGGCGATGCCGACGGCCAGCAGTGTCTGCTCGGAACCGAACAACTGATGCCGAAGCTTCTGCCAGTCGGTGGCAGCGGCCCCCGCCGACAGCAGCGAGCGGAGGAGAGCGCCGAGCTCGGCGTAATCGGGATGGCCTTCAAGCAGGGTGATACCACGCTCGACCGCCTGCGATTCCTCCCCGGGCACAGGCTCGGGCACGGTGGTCAGCACCACCTCGGTGAAGCGGGAAGCGTGGCGATGTCCGCTCTTGGGGTTGATACCGCGAGCATCCCGGATCACGCCTACCCTCATCACGAGGTCACGAAACAGTTCCGCCCAGGCATCTGCCGGTTTGCTCAACGCCATTCGCCACTGCCGTTCCAGGACGTTCAACGTCGCTTCATATCCGGCATCGGTCTCGCCAATACCGACGGTGACTGTTTCTTCGCCGTCGATATCGACGCTGACGGCCGATGCGACCGCAGCCTGCACAAGCATCGTGAAGCGGATGCTGCGGCCAAAGAAACCGGCGTCATTGCCACCGTCCTCGGGCTGCTCGCTTTCCTCGATCGAGACGACGAGGATCGGCTTTTCCTCGCCCTTGAGGATATCGGGAAGCGGGCCAATACGGCTGTCGAAGATGGCCTCTTTGGCAACGGTCCGCCCGCGCATCGCCTGAACTGCGGCGATCTGCAGGAGTTGACGAACGATGCTCATGACTTGACCTTCGAAACGTAGAGGATGACCAGGCCGGGCTGGTCGCAATTGACCGCGTCGACGCGGAACTGATCTCCGTTTGCGCGCCGAACAATGTCGCCCTCGCGCGGCATCCACGCGAGCGCCGTTCGCTGGATCGAAAACGTCGTGCGGGCCAGCGTCCCGAACACACGGTTCTTGGCCTCCCGGCGATCACCCAGCTGCTCGCTGCCGGGATCGACATCGTAGCGCGCACGGACGGAATCCTGCCGGGTGCGATCTCCATCGTCGCGCTCGCCCATCTCACCCGCGACACGCGGAACGATGGCAATGTCTTCGCCAAACACGGCCCGCGTCAGGCCGGGCAGCCTTTCACGCACTGCGCCGAAATCCATCGCCCTAACCCTTCAGCTTCGCGAGTGCTTCCTCGGCGACTTTTAGTGCGGCCTCGGCATCCGCCTTGGCGACCATGTCGGCCCCTGCGGCATCGACCGCAGCCTTCGCGTCGGCGACTGCGGTCTGCGCAGCGGCGACTTCGTCTGCCGTGCTGGCCGGCTGTTTGGCGGAACCGCCGACCTTCTTCACCGTTTCGGCATCCACCTCCACAGCGAAACGGTTGTGGACCAGCGATAGACCATAGGCGACCGGAACCGCGATAGGCTTGTGAGGCGAAACCTCGACATCCTTGTCGGTGCCCATGGCGGCCCGATCCAGCAGCCCGCCGGCCGGGAGGGCGATAAACATCTTTTTGCTCATGACTTTCCTTCCTGTGCGCAAACGCAGCAAGTGGGATGAACAGCCGGGCCAGATGACCCGGCTGATTGAAATCGCGGACGCCCGGAAATCAGGTCAGCGTCAGCTCGCGCAGGGCCTGTGGCCGGGTGCAGAGCGAAATCGAATTCATCTGCACTTCGAGGTCGTATCCCTTGCCGTTGGGTTTCGCCACGGCGCGCGAATAGAAGGGAAGGCCCGGGGTGTTGACGGTCTCGTTGTAGTCCGCAGGCGCAAACCGTGTGATGAACAGACCTGCCACGCCCTTCGGCACGACACGGGCGCGATCGGTAGCGATGTAAGGCGCGCCCGCGTCTTCGGTTGCCCGCGCGCCGGTCTTGTAGCGCTCCCAGGTCGCACCGCCGAACTCGAAGACGTCAGGAACGTCCTGCCGCAGCACGACCGCGCCGCTACCATAGAGGAAGGTTTCGCGGACCGACTTGTGCTGCCACATGCGCTTGTGGAAATCGCGGCCGGTATAGACGTGCAGCCCGTCATAGGGTTCGTCGAGGGCATCTTCGATCGAATAAACGACGTCCTGCCACAGGTTCGTCACCTGTGTGGATTCGACATCGAGTTCCAGCGCGACAGCCGCGGGAACGGCGATGCCGAAGACGTTATAGAGATTGTGCAGGACCTTGCCGGACTTCGAGGTCACGATGCCCTTGATACCGCCGACGCGCTGATGCTCGAGCGTCATCGTCAGATCCGCTGCATGGCGCTGGGCACGACGATTGACGCGATCTTCGAGTACCTCCAGCGTGTCTTCCGTCCCGAAGGCGCGAACGTTCTGGACCTCGTCGGCCTTGATGGCGTCGTCGCGCTGGTAGTGGTCGACCTCGAACGGAACCTTCGTGCGCTTTTCCTGGTCGGTCGTTTCGCCCGGGCCGCCCCGCTCGGACGGTTCGACAAGGGCAAGCTTGCCGTCGCGCAATTCCACCGACACGATGGTCGTGGTGACGCTGTCTTCCTCAAAGAGACCCGAGGCGCTGATCTGGCCCGGGCGATAGTGCTCCTGGTTGACGGCGGCGGTAAGGCTCTCCAGGCTGTAGGGATCGCCGGTGTGGGTATTCTGTCCAGGCATGGGGGCTCTCCTTAGCGGGCCTTGATGCCGACGGAGCGGAGCTGCGTCAGTTTGGCGTTGCGTTTCGTGGCGTCGTTGACCGAGGCGTGGAACACCAGCATCGGCGCTTTGGCCTCGGCATCCTTGTTGACGACAACCGCCTCGACGTCGGCGGCGGTCGCGTCGACCGGATAGGCGAGCACGGCGATGGCGGTTTCGGCGCCTTCGTTGCCGGCCACCTCGGCGTGCGGCGAGGCGACGTACTTCTTGCTAGCCGTGACTTGGCCGAGCGCTGTCCCGGCTTCCAGTTTGCCGGCGCCGGAGGCGATGGTGACCGTGTCACGCGACAGGAGCCCGTTGGCCTCCGACAGGAGAAAGGCGAGCGGGCGCGCGCTTTCGGTAAAGGTTTCCATGTCAGGCTCCCTTCGTTGCGTTGCGGCGGGCATTGAAGATCGCCGTCGGGTTGAGTTTGGCGGCCACGGATGGGGCTGCCGTCTTTTCGCCACCCGGCTGCGCAAGCGCCGAGGCGGCCAGACGGCGGGCCTCGTAGCTTTCTCCAGCGCCGTTGCCGGCGGACGCCTGCGGCGCGGCTTTCAGCGCTGCCACCGCGGCTTCTGCCGTCATGTCGGTCTCATAGGCGAAGTGGCTCGCGAGGGCCTCACGCCCGGTGGCCTCTTCACTGGTGGTGATCGCCTTGATGCGGGCCTTGGTGTCGGCCTGCGCCTTGGCGGTTGCGTCGGCGAGCGCCTTCGCGGTATCGGCGGAGGTCATGTCCGCCTGGCTGTTTTCCGTCGGCATGGATTTCTCCCGTTTCGTTTGACGGTTGGCGGCAGTGGCGGACGCCAGTGCCTTGGGACGGGCCTCGGTGTGAGACCAGTTTTTCCGGCCAGTGAGCGCGACCAGGCGCTCCGGCGCATGCGCATAAATGCTGTAGTCGTGAGCCGCGGCGGCCTTGGCCTTGTCGTCGTTCGCCGACGTGGCAAAACCGCGCTCGACAGCCTCGTCGGCCGTCAGCCAAAGTTCGGCCTTCATGTCGGCGCGAATGTCGCCGAGATCTTCACCGGTGACCTCGGCATAGATGCCGGCGAGGTTCTCGGCGTGCTTTTCGAGCATCTTGACGGCCCGCTCCATGTCGGCCGCCGTGCCCCACACGACCGAGGACGGGTCGTGGATCATCATCATCGCGCCCTTGCGCATGATGCGCTCGTCGCCCGCCATGGCGATGACCGAGGCGCTGGACGCGGCCATCGCGTCGACCACGACGGTGACCTTGCCTTTATGAGCAACGAGCGAATTGAAGATCGCGACGCCGTCGTCGACGTATCCGCCGCCGGAATTGATCCGGACAACGATATCGGTGTCCCGCCCGATCTCGGCGAGCGCGTCGATCACCTCGCGCGAAGTGAAGCCGTCACCCCAATAGCTCTCGCCGACAAACCCGTAGAGCACGAGCTCGCCGTTCACCAGAACAGCCATGTTAGATTCCTCACGTGAAGCGGATGTGCTTTGCGAAGCGTGTGCGTCGTCCGCTGGTTTTAAGGTTGCAGGCGGCGGAAAGGCGTTCGAGCTCACGATCGAGCGCCGCCATGTTCGTCGACGAAAAGCGAACCATTTCGCGGGTGACCGGCGACTGGATCGACATCTCCTCGACCCGCTCGCCCGACAGGATCTGCAGTTTGACCGCATAGAGCGCCTGGTAGAGCGCACACGGATCGTCGCCATCGACGGCAGTCCCGTTCATCTTGACCGTGGCCATTACCGTTCCGCCCTCTCCTGGTCGTCCTCTTCGCCGCTACGTCCCGGCTGGCCGCCGCCGACATTGCGGACAAAGGGCGACGGCATGCCGGCATCGACATATCGCTGGTGTTCCATGAGCCGCTGCTCGAACACCTCGTCGGGATCGAGGCCCATTTCGGCGCATTCATGCGCCAGCGTCGTCGTCCCGTTGGCGAGCCGCTCCGAGGTGGCCTTGGCGGCCTTGCCGTCGTCCGCGGTCGGCTTCGCCGGACCCTGCCACAAGGCCCAGCTGATCCGCTCGCGATTGGCTGCAAACGCCTCGTATCCCCCCTTGAAGGGAATACGGCCCTCGCCGATCTCCTCGTCGAGAAAGCCCTCGTAGGGCACCTGGTAGTGCGGAGCGGCGATGCGTTCGCGGCGGCGCAGAACGACGGGCCAAAGAGCCGACGTCTCCATCCGGACAGACGAATAGGTCGCGTCCGAATAGTCCATCGTCAGCCCGCCATAAGTGACGCCGAGCGCGCGGGCCATGTCGCGCGAAAGAGCCTTGGCAAACGGCAGATACTCGCCACCCGGAATCTTCGCCGTCTCGAAGGACAGGTTTTCACCGGGCGCCAGGTGCGACACCGTCGGGTCGCCGCTGACGTTGATGCTGGACTCTGCGGCTTTCTCCAGCCGAGCGCTCATGTAGTCGACGAACTCGCCCTCGAGCGCCTCGTCATTGAGCGCCGCCATGGCCTCGAACGCATCCTTGCTCGGAGCGTCGCTGGTCAGCGTGATGGCAAAGATCGTTTGCAGCACTGCCATCTGCAGGGTCGCATCGTCGAGAATCTCATGCTGGATGTGCCGGCGAAACGCCGGCGCCAGCAACGAAATCCCGCGGACGTCCGTGGCGTCCATCGGGTCGAAAGCGTGCAGAACGAGCGTTCTGCCCTCTCGATCGCGCGCCGCATAGTCGCGTGTGATGCTGAGGCCGGTCTCGCGGGTGCGAAACCGATAGTGCGTGGCCCGCCCGTTCTCGTCATGGAAGATGCCCTGATGCAGGCCTTCCAGTTCGCGCGTCTCGCGCACCAGGCGCGAAGGCGGAACCAACAGCATTTTTGTGCCGGAGGCGATGCCATAGCGCCGGCGCTGACCGCGGTCCATATAGGAGATGACGCCGGTGCTTTCGCCGAAGGCGATCCACCAGCGAAGGCCGATATCTGCCATCTGCGGAACCGTCAGCTTGCCGCGAAGATCGCACTCGGCGGCGTTCCACGCCCACATCTTCCAGCGCTTTTTGACAAGGGCGATAAAGTCCGCTCGCTCCTTGTCGTCGTAGCCGAGGCCCGAAAGGTCGGGCTGCGGGTTGAGCGTCAGCTCCGTCCCGACGGTGTCGGCAAGGATCTGGTCGCATGCACCCTTCAGTCGCCCCGAATTCTGAATCAGATCCATGGCGAGTGCTGCCGTTCGGTCCCATACGCGGCGCACCTCGTCGCGATGCTCGCGAAGATAGGCCGGACGGGCAGCGATCACGCCGGAGCGGGTGTCGCGCAGATAGGCACGCGGGCGCGCCTGCGCTCCATCGTGCACGGCGCGCCCCGCAGGCACTCTGATCCTCGGCTTCGTCAACGGTTCTTCCATCGGTTCGGTTTCTTTTCACGCGGGGGCCGCTTCGGCTTACCCGCAAACGGACCCTCTTCGGCGACGCTGAAGAGATCCGGTTCAGCCGGCTTGCCGTGCACGCTGATCAGCAGGTCGGCCCACCGCTCGGCGTTGAGGCGACGCTGGTTCTTCAGCTGCCACGCTAGCGCAAAGGCATAGACGGTGGCGTCGAACCAGTCGTTCGCCCGGCCGATGACCTTCTTCCAGACCCGCCCGGCTTTGGGATTGATCAGCCGGCGAGCACGTCGGTTGACAATCTCCCGAGCTTCCTCCTCGGCATCGACGAGCCGCTCCGCCGTCATTTCCTCGGCGAAGCTCTGGTCGCAGAGCGAAGCGGCCATGTGCAGCGTGCCCCGCGGCCAGTTACCCTTTTCGTCAGGCCCCTGGACGAGGTTGGCGAGCCCGGCCATCACCGCCGTTTTGATGTCGTAGTTGCCGACCGGATAGAGCATCACCTTGGCAATGATGCGCTTGCGGTGATCGCGAATGTCCTTCTTGCTCGGCGTGCCAAGCCACGGAAGACCAGGCTGATGGCGACCGTCAAGGGCGAAGACGTTCGGCCGTCCGGCGCAAAAGCGGTAGACGCGATCGGTGGCGAAACCGGCATCGACGCCCGAAAGGTCGATACCCTTCTCACCGCCGCCGGCGGTCTCGTAGGTTCGCATTAGCGCATCGGCCAGCGCAATCCAGGGCTCGTCGGTCTGCTCCGGTGCACCCTCGAACACCTCACGATCTATGAGATAGAATTGTTCACCGGGGCCGATGGCATAGACGACCCATTTGATGCCGTAGCTCTGGACGTCTGCGGCAGAAACAATGAGCCCGGCGTCGACCGGGATCTTTCGCGCCGGCCGCAAAGCGCCCTTTGCGGCATCGACGATCTTCTCCCATTCAACCGTCAGGCCACCGGGATCGTATGGCTCAGCCAGGTCCTGCTGATAGAACACCCGCAACTTTGTCGTGTCGCCCTGCGCCGTCTGCCATCGATCCCAGACGTCGGACCATCGCTCTCGCGGCGCATAAGCCGCCCAGAGATGGTAGCTCGGCTGCAGGTCGCGACACCGCCCTTCGCAGGGCGGGCACTGGTAATCGGCGATCTCGCCGGCCGGAATTGCCAGCGGCACGGCCGCTTCGCCTTCCCGAACCCGACTGGCGATCCAGACACCGCGCCGTGCCATCTCGCCCTTGTGGCCATCGAGGATCACCCCGTCGCACTTTGGGCAGCGGAAATGGACAGGCAGCCCGTGCGCCTCATCCGGTCCGCGCATCTGATCGAACACGAACGGATGAAACACCTCGCAATGGGGGCAAGGCATATACCAG
Organism: Mycoplana rhizolycopersici; assembly: GCF_013378445.1. Lineage (GTDB taxonomy): Bacteria > Pseudomonadota > Alphaproteobacteria > Rhizobiales > Rhizobiaceae > Mycoplana > Mycoplana rhizolycopersici. Next base: position 305,729 of record NZ_JABXYK010000006.1, on the reverse strand, counting down.
TAGCGTTTGTCGCCGGCCTCGAAATCGGCGGTGATCACGCACTCGCCGGCAATACCCGGTGTCGAACCCTGCCATTCCTTGGCAAAATCGCCATACATCTTCTGCCGGGTCCGCGCCTGGTCGCGCGGGCTCCCGCGACCATCGACGTCCTTCGGATAGCCGGTCACCTCGTCCATGGCGAGATACTTGATCGACACCATCTGCAGACCCTTCGAAGAGCCTGCATTGACGACCTGGCAGAAGCCACCCGCGTAGCGCTTGAACGATGTCGTCGAGCCGGCCTCGTCGCGGCTGTTAACCGGCATCACCTTGTGGCTGATGCGCGGGCTGGCCTCGATCGTCGGCTGCAGCTTGATCCTGTTGAACTTCGTCGCCTCTTCCAGCGTCGGCAACACGATCATCATCGATCCCGGCGCCTGGTCGACAACGAAGCAGAACCAGTTCTCGATCGCCGTGGACTTGCCGAGCTGCGCCGCCCAGCGACAGGTGACACGCCGCGCCGGATGATCCGGATGCAGGCAGTCCTGCGGTTCCCGCAGATAGGGCACGCGGTCCGTGCGAAAATCGCCGGGCCAGGGGGAACCTGACTCGGCCGAGACCTTGCGATGCCGGTCTGCATGCTCGCTGATAGTGAGGTCCTCGACCGGGCGGCTCGCGGCCTCGAGCCCACGGAAAAGCACGGTAGAACCACGGGGCAGCCGAGGAAATCTCAGCCGCACATCATGGATCGTCATTGGAGCGATACCCCTTCGGCGGTTTCGATCATGCCGGCCTCGACCGCCTCCTCCTCGCGCCGTGCTGCATCGAGGCGCATCAGGATCTCGCGATTGAAGACGCTGAGCCCGCTCTTGATGAAGTTCTTCAGCGCCAGGCGAACGGTCCGCTCGTCCCAGCCATATTTGAGCGAAAGTGTCGCCGCCTCGCTCTCCACCGCCCGCTCGAAGGCGCTCTGCATCAGCACGACGGCATCGCGTCCGGCCTGGTCAACTTCCGCAACCAGCGTCAGTTCCTTGCGGCGCTCGGCGAGATCCATCTCGCGCAGCTCTGCGTCTGCCTGGGCCTTGCGTGCCGCGCCGTCGGACTGGCTACCGGCAAAGCGCTGCGCCGGCACCCCGCCCCGCGCAGCTGAGGGCGGCGCCGAGGTGGGCGCAGCCGCCATCGGCCGCAGACGGATATTGGCCTGCCTATGTTCGAGCAGAGCACCGAACTCGACGAGATTGGACTTTCCTGACGGACGAAGCGCCAGCGCCTCGCTGTGCTGCTTGAGATAGCGCGACAGCGTCGACCGGTCGACGGCATCACCGCGCGCCGTCAACCGGGTCGCGGCCTCCGTGATCGAAATCCAGTCTTCTTCCATCGTGCATCATCCGTGCAGGACACGCGTGCAAGCACGTGTGTTGCGTGTACCGCTTTCAACGACACCTACTGGTAAAATCTCAGGCGCTCGTACGCCCGTCGGGGGCGAGAGCGCCGGTACGGTCCCTAACCCCGGGGGGTGGGCTGCCGGTCAGTCGAAGAAGCCGGGAACGAGAAAGCCGATCTCGTGCATGACACGGTCGGGCAAGTCCTTCGTCACCGTCTCCATGAACACCCTCGCCGTCGCGCCCTTCACCATCTCGGAAGGGATGACGACGCCGGAGTCGAGAAAGTCGAGCGGACGCCGGTCCTTACCCGCGCGCCGGTAGACATGGCCATGCAGGCCTTTCGCCGCGACACGGTTCGGGAAGCGCCCGCCCTTGATGAACGAGCCCGCAAACTGCTGCCGCTTGCCGAAAGGTGCTGCCGATACACCCGCCCGGGTTTCGCGCGCGCCGAAGTACTTCAGCGAAATGTCCCCACCCGACGAGGAAATTTCATAGACGAGGCTTGCGCCTTCCGACACGTTGATCGTGCGGGACGTGGCCGAGATCGAAGCACCGCCGGCCTTTCGGACCTTCAGCGCCGACTTGATCGTGCCATAGGGCAAGCCGGTCTGCCTTGCCAAGGTGCGGCTGACCTGCGTCAGGGCCTTGGCGCCGGTGTGGTTGACCGCCCGCTGCAGCACCAACTGCTTCTGCGCGCCATTCAGGCGCCCGAGCACATTCACCGTTCGCTGAATGCCGGAGACGTCGCCCCATTTGATCGTAAGCGACATCGCCAGCCTCTTGTCAGGATAGCCGCCATTACAGCGGCGGGTGCATGACAGCCTCCATCCGAAAAGGATTTCAAAGGCCGAAAACGGCGAAACCCGCCGGGCGTTCGCCTAGCGGGTTTCTCTGACCTTTTTCAGTGTGCTTACACTATGTCAAACAACTGGCGCAGTTCAAGAGCCGAAACTGACGGACATTCCAGCGCCTTTTCAATACGTTACGCAGCCTCGACCAAACGTACCCATGGTTGCCTGTCCGGGCGAAACGGCAAAAGGACGTGATTTTCCAGCCGCGGCGCAAGCGATTCGTGCAGATGCACCAGCGCGTCCTGCCACAATTGCCAGTCCAGCCGGGAGAGGATCGCGCCACGGACGGGCGTGGTCAGCTCGTACTTGCGATATGCACCCCGCATCGGCCTGCGCTTGGCCGGGTCGCGGCCATCGGCCTCATACTCATAGATGCGGCCGAAAGCATCCTTGGCCTTGCGCTTTACGAACCAGCGGGGCTTCCCGTTCATCGAGACTGGTTGCGCGAACGGCTCTTCCGCCTCCCAGTCCGGGCCGTGGCCGAGCACCGCCGACGACAACACGAGCGTGACGACGTGATCGCCATTGACGATGTCGCCCCGCAAACGCTGTTCCTCGATCACGCGCGCCACCTCGGCCGCCACCAACCCATGCCCGTCGTGCCATTCCGGGAAAGGCTGCCAGCCCGGCGCGACATCAAAGCCGCCGCGCGCAGCAAGCCCCATCACGGCATCGGCCGCGATCAGCGCATCGGCCTGGGGCTCCTCCCGCCGGGCCTGCCCTAGCGGCGTCCCGCCATCGATACGGGTGCCGAGCGCGCCGACCCGCTCGATTATCGACCAGGCGGAGGATCCGTATCCGAGATTTTCGCGCTCTTCCGGCCGCCAGCCTGCCAGTTCCACCGCAAAGGCCCATGTCAGCAGACGTTCGATGCTCACCTTTTTCATGTTTTACCCTCTCATTTGACCCTTATGGACAGGAAGGACAGCATCCGTTTTCAAAATGGACAGATAGATGAATGCTGCGGACAGATATTCTCTAATAAGATCAATGGTTGGACAGGTAGGGCAGTTGATTGCCGGGTTTATGTGATGCGAGGCGCTATCGCCTTTTTCATCATCAATGCCGATAAAGCCGGTTCACCTGCGCGCACGCGCATGATGTAAACCCGGAAAATTGCTGTCCTAGCTGTCCTAGGTGCGCAAGTCTTTGAAACCGTTTCAGTTTCCCCGAGCGCCTTGCTGTCCGCAGCAGTCCGGGGCACAGGGCCTCGTGTCCTTCGTGTCCACCCACACCCTTGGAAGGCGGGCAGAAAGGCCGGATTTCAGGGCTGATGCCCTGCCCGTCCGGCGAAGGGTCCGGGTGAAACGTCATGACCAGGTCTCCGGCAACGGCTCGTCGTCGGAGTAGAAGCGCGATGATGGCGGTGCGTCCTGCCCGCTGGATCGGAATTCGTCACGGATTCGGATGCCGTAATAAACCGTGCCGTTCGATCGTCCCCGCCGAAACTGATGCATGAGATCATCCGGGCCGCGCCAGCTCTTGCGCGTCTGGTCGGGTAATCGCCGTGTAAAGGTCGCCTGTTTAAATTCCGACAGGCCCTCCCGCTTGGCGTAATTCGTATAGGCGATGAACAGGTCTTCCGGGCTGCACCGGTCCTCGTCGCTGCCGGTGACACGGCAGGCATTGCGCAGGAAGGCGCCGATCGGGTCGCTCTCTTCCCGATATTCCGCCGTGGCGGCCGAGACACCCGCTGGCACCTGCAAACCATGTTCGAGGTATTCCAGCGCACCCCGTACCATCCAGGCGAAGATGCCCGCCTTCTCTGCCCGCAGTTTTCGCGGCAGGTCGCGGTCCACCTCCTCTTCGGCAATCTGGATCTCGAAAGGCACCAGGTGCACGCGCCGCCAGATGCCATCCGAATCGTCATGGATGATAGGCTTGTGGTTGCCCGACAGGATGATCTTGAACTGCGGCACCAGCTCGAAGAAGTCCTGATGCAGGCGCCGCACGGCGATCACCTCGCCGCCGGTCAAGGCCTTGATCAGCGCATCCTTGAGGCGCACGCCCATTTCCGGCTCGGACGCTGCAACCAGACGGGCGCCTGGCAACCTCGCAAGGTCGGGCGTCGCTTCCGCTCCGGCGCGCTTACTGTCGCCGGCAAAGCTGTCGATCGACATGGAGACGGCGTAGTCGCCGAGGATCTCGACCATGAGGTCGACGAAGGTGGATTTGCCGTTCCTGCCCGCCCCATAGAAAAACAACAGGCATTGCTCGACCGTCAGGCCCAAGAGGCAATAGCCCATGTAGCGTTGCAGGAAATGGCGGATATCAACATTCGGCATCACCTTTTGCAGGAACTTCGCAAAGAGCGGTGCGGCGGCCTTGGCGTCGAAGTCCACCTGGGCGAGCTTGGATATGAAATCAGAGGCCCGGTGGCGATCGAGGCGGATCGCCCATTTGCGCGAACCGCTCACCTTGGCGCAGAAGAAGCGCAAGGTGCCATTCCGGCAATTGATGGCGTGAAGGTCGCCGTTCAGATCGTTGACCTCCCGGGAGACATACGGGATTGCCTCATTCATCATGTTGGTCAGCTTCGACGATCCGGCCGAGGATTTGGCATGGCCGTGCCGCGATGACATGCGCCCGTCGCGGTCTTTGTTGACCGTTTGCATGGCCCTCACGGCATCCTGCAGCGCATCGTGCCTGTCGATATCCTTGACCGTCCATTCCTTGTCCGGCTTGCCAAGCTTTTTCAGTTCCTCGATGGCGAGCTTTCCGGCCTCGATCTTGGCCCGCTCATCCTCCGAGCAATCCAGCATCACCGCTTCGTCGTCGATGAATTCCGCGGTCAGGTGCGCCAGCCGACGCACGACCGCACCCGAAGCATCCTCTAGCCAGCGCCCGTCGGTGTAGCCGTGCCAGCCGACATTGGTTACATGCAGGATGCGATCGCCATAGCGCTCGATAAAGCGCCTGGCATTGCCGATATCCGTCTCCGGCTCCCGCGCGCAGTTCTCGAGGATTTCCTCGGGGGAAAGCTCGACGGACGCGTCTTCGGCTTCCGGCTCGACGACAGTCAGGGGGTCCGGGTTCTGATGATATCCGCCACGCTGCGCCTGCGCCTGCGCGATGATGCGGGCAACGGCTTCGGGAATGCCGCTCTTTGGCTTGTCTGACACTTAGGCAGGCTCCTCTTGCATGGCATGGACGATGGCGCTCGCAAAGTCGTCGCCTTCGGGCGGCCACCAGATATCGATTGTCCGCGTCGCGCGGGCGAGCCGGGCCTCGGCTCTGGCCATGGCGGCGGCGGTCATAACGAACTCGCTGTCGCCATCGGCGAGCAGCACGAGCGTCGTGACGTGATCGGCGATCTGGACGGCATCGTCGGGCGCCTGATCCGGCTTCGGGATCGGCCCTTGCACGCGCACCGGTTTCAGCACGTCCTTCGCATCCGTCTTTTTCAGCGTCGGATGGCTGAAGGCGGAGCGCTGGTCAGCAGGCCCGGCGAGGTTACCGAGGTCGCCGGTGGCGAAATAGAAGGTGTCCGCCCGAAAGCCTTCGGCGCCGGCAACCGCCAGAACCGTTTCAATACCCTCGCCGCCCAGCCAGCGCAGTGCCGTCATCTCGCCTAGAAGCGGAATGAGCGATCCCTTCTTGGTGCCGCGCATCTTCTTTGTCGGCAGAGGCAGGCCCTTGTTATCAACGCCGAGATCAGGCCGGAACTTCGGGCCGCGCTCAACATCGATCCATGTTTCGTGGCAGCCGGTGACATGGCCCGCAAGATCGACAAAGGGCGCAATCATCGCCGGCCCGGAGAATGGCGAGACAGGGCGGCCGAATTCGTCCTGCCCGTGCCAGAAGCTGTGATTCCGGTCGAACCTGATGTTCTCGAAAACGCCCGTGGGCATTTCGAAGCCGGTTCGGAGGAAGAGATAGCGCGCAGCTTCGGTTTCGGCCGCATCGCCAGCATTGAAGAAAATGCCCCTCGCTTTCTTCATCTCGCGTTCGCGAAAGCTGTTCTGGTCGGCGGCCTGTTTCTCCGCGTCTTCCTCGCTCTTTCGACGGCGCTCAGCGAGACGGGCAAGGCGCGCCGCCCGATCCTCGTCGCTTTCGCGCTCGCCACCTTGCGGGATGGCTTCCCCCAGTACCGCCGCACACGCTTCGAGGAAGCCAGTCCGGTAGCGAGTGTCGAGTTCCAGTACATGGGCCATCAGCCCGATACCGTCGCGACCGCCGATGGCACCTCGGCAATTCCATGCCGGCAAGGCGGGATTGACCGAAAATCGATCCTTGCCACCACAGGCCGGGCAAGGGCCAGCATAGCCCTTGCGCGTCAGTTTCAGGCCGGCAGCCGTGGCCGCCTCGACGACGCTAACCCGGCGCGCGCGCTCAATGAATTCGTCGATGTCATTAGTCCCGACGCTCATCGGCACCCCCGATCTCGACAAGCTGATCGATGGAGGCCTGCATGGTCGCGCGCGCAGGAAAGCTCCTCTGCCATCTTCACCTGACTGCGGCGGCACCAGCCGTGCTTGCGGCTCGTCTGGCGGCCGAGAAGGCAGGCCTGCAGGTCGCGTCGCTTCAGGCGCGGGTCCGTGACGATCCACCCCGGAATGATGGAAAAACGGGCGTCGCTCATCGTTTTCCCCTCGGTCTTACCGGAAACACTTTATGATGAGACCGTCTTCCAGACGCCGATTTTACATCCGCGAGAGAACGTCCATGGATCCCATGAGATGGAGTATCCCCGTTAACGTTGTGACGGAGGAACTGGGAAAGCTGCTGGCCATCACCAGCGCTCTGGAGGCTGCTGACTTCCTTCTTATGCACTGGCCGCTCGACGAGACTGGACCGGCGCACGTAACCGCGCGGCGTGCCTGCATCCAGGTGTTGGGCGGAAAGGAGCCGCCGGAGTTTGCGCGAGCGGCGTTCATCAAGGCCTGCGAGGCGGCGGGCATCTTCGTGCAGGCGAAATGAACTCGGAACATCAGGGGGTGTGAGCGAGTTGGCCTCTTGTAAAGGAGTTTTTGCCATGAGCTTGCCCGTCAATCCCGGCGACGACATTCCGCCGCCGCCAGTGCCACCGCCGATCGAACCTGCACCGCCCATCAAGGAACCTGATCCACCGAGGCTCCCGGACGAGGATCCGGTGCCAAATCCTGACGAGAACCCGGATCCGCCCCAGACCGTGAAATAGCGCGCGCGCATCACGCCTCCCCCCGCGCCGGTGTATGCGCGCGCATCTGGCGGGCGATATCGCGCGCTGCCTGTATCGTTCGGGCGACTGCATCCTCCCCCACACAAAGGAGCCGGGCGATGTCAAAGGTATCGAAGCGCTTCGTCGCCCAAAGCTCGAGGCAGATTTCCGCTTCGTTTGCCGTCAGGAGCCGCGATGGCCTACGGTGATTGAGGCTTGAGGTCATGCAACACTCCTGATGCGAAGTTCCTCGAGGTCGCGCTCGCTGGCGATGCGCAGGCGGCCGGCGACGATGCAGGCGTCGAGTGTCCGATCAAGGTCCCATGCCTGCTGATCGCGGGACCAGGTCTCCCGGTTGATGGCGATGAAGGGCGTTCCCCGCGACCAGCCGCGCAGGTGATGCGCGCGCGTGACGCTACGCATGCGATCGAGATGGCCGAGGTCGAGGCCAAATGATTCGATCGCACGACGGCATTCGAAAATCGTCGGCGCGACGATCAGGAGGATGCGCTGGGGACGGTCACGCATGGCCGTCTCCGTCGAGGATCCGAGCCAGCGCCTCGCGCCCCGTGTCCACCAACGCCCATATGGCAGGGCTGCCCGCCTTGCCCTTCCTGTTGAGCACGATCATTTCCTTCTCGCGGAGCTGATCGAGTGCCGCCTTGGCAGCGCCGACGCTGAGATCGGCGCGGTGTGCGATGGTGTCGCGATCGATTTGAAGCATGCCGTCTTCGGACGTTGCGAAGAGCCGCAGGACTCGGCGCGCTGGTCCGCTGATCTGCCCTTTCTTCGGACGGCCACCGGCGTCATCAACGCTCGCGACGAAATCGGGATTCGGCGGCCGATAGAGCGGCTTATGGGCGCGTATCGCCACGACATCGCCGGCGGTGAGGCCGACAGCCTTGCCGATCGAAGCGACCGTCGCCCGGCGCTCCGAGAGCAGCAGCACCAGTTCGGTTTGGGAGTGTGCGGGCAAGCCCTCGAACATTTCTGGCGAGACGGAGGTCGGCGTCGTGGAGAAAAGCGAAATCGATGTCATGACCATTTCTGCCTTGGCTTGATGGTTTCGGGGGTGGCCGCCTGCGCGACGACGGCGAAAGTTGCCCTTGCCTCTCCGGCGAGGATCTGTCTCAGCAACGCTGCCTCCTCGGCTCGGCGGGCGGCCTTCCATTCGTTGAGGCGATCTTGAAAGGCAGAGGAAACGCCGGAGATGCCGCCCATTGCGCGACGGTCGATCCAGGCAAGCTCCGCCATGGACCGGTGGGCGCCGTACCAGCGGCCAATGCCTCTTGCGCCGTCCGGCAGCCTGGCGATCTGCGCAGGGTCGCTGACGATGCGAACGAAATCGGGAACATCGATCAGCGTCGAAACGCCGAGCACGTCGAGCGCAGCGTCCCGCGGATTGTCCGTGAGGATGAAGAGCCGGATGTCAGCCATGGGCGACCCCGCACACCGGGCGAGCGATCGGCTTGGCGCAGCTCTCGCAGAAGCGTTCGATAACCTCGCCGGGGCAAAGCGGCTTTCGGCAATGAGGGCACTGAGTGATCAATTTCATGTCGAGCGCCCCCTCATCAGGCGATAGTGCGCGGCGCAGTAGCTCGCCCCTTCGGCTGTCCTGCCGCCGCAGCAAGGCGAGGCCGGCCCCGAGACTGTTTCGAAGGCCTCGAGCGGGAAGCGGCATTGATCGTTGGCGAGGTCGGCGAAGGCGACAGGCGTCAGGCCTGCGATGTGATACCGCGACAAATCACGCGTGCTCGCCGCGGAACGTTCGGCGACCGTCAACGGATTAGCCCAGGGAAGACGGATGGATTGCCGTGCTGGCTGCATTACCGAACGCTTGGGCTTCTTTGTCTCTACTTTCGCGGGCTTGGTCTTCGCAGGCTTCGACTTCGTCACCCGCTGGCCGGCGGCGTTGATCCGCTGCGGAAACCGGTCGCGATTGCGCGTGGCAAAACCGCAGACGGCGCTACGCGACGTTCCGATCCTGGTGGCGATCGCCGCCGCCGATAGCCCTTCGCGCCAAAGAATCTGCGCCTTGGCCGTAACGTCCTCGGACCAGCTGAACGAGAGGTTCCCGCGCGCGCTCACGTCGCACCGCCGATCAGGGCCTTTTCGAGATCCTGCAGCTGCGCGATCGCGTTGCGCACCAGTGGTAGCAATTCGCGGCGCTCGTGCGGGTCGACGTGATTGTCCAGCAGCGCCGCGATGAGGGCGGAAAGAAGCTTCCCCTTGGTATCGGCGACCGCGCCGACCTGCGCCATCGTCAGCGGGCGCGTGCCTGATGCATCGGGCACGAGGCGAAATCCCGAAAGGGCAGCGAGTTGCGCCGTAATCATCGGGTCGCCGAGGACGCGTTCGAGGTCGGCAACGACATCGAGCGGCATGAAGTTCTCATCGTCACCGAGGGAGCCGTATTTCGAGAGCTGCGCCTCGCGCACGCGGGTCTCAGGCGCGAAATTTGCGGCCCCCACCTTTCTCAGCGCGCGATTGGTCGCCGCCTTCAGGTCCCGTCGGTCGTGTTCATTCGTAGGACGCAAGTCATCCTCCCTGAAAATCAAGGAAATCTTTTCGGAGAATCTTTTGGTGAACCGCGAAAACGCGCGGGTTACGGTGAACGCATCAGATCAAGGGGGACCGCATGACAAGGCGCACATCATTCTGCAGCCTCCGAAGGGACACCCAGAACAAAGTCGTTTGGCTGAACCGCAAAGCTGGTAACCTCTGCAATGCGGCGCATTTGTTCCGGTCGAGGGACGCGCTCGCGATACATCCACTTACGAACTGCGGAAGCGGACACTTCCTCCACGAGAAGTGCCATCTCCTCGGGGCTGATCCTGTTCCGACGCATGTAGTCCGAGAGTTCCATGAGCTGTAGTTACCCATTTTGTGCAGCTTTGACAACCCCAAAATGTGGTGAGACGCGTGAGCTCTGATTTGAGAAGTTGCACGTCATGGGAAACAATCTGAAGAATCTTCGCATCCAATCAAATTTGACCCAAGAGGAAGCGGCCGACGAGGTGGGAGTTTCCAAGAGCCAGTATGTGAAGTTGGAGCGAGGAGAACGTCGCCTGACCGCCGACTATATTGGGCGCCTGGCGAAGGCGTTTGGTGTTCGCCCTGCCGACATCCTGGAAGGCTCAACACCAGACACCGTTCCCCTGATGGGCTACATCGGCGCCGGCGCGGAAATCATGCCGGAATTCGAGCAAGTTCCTCCCGAAGGTATCGAACAAATCCACGTGCCCTTCCCGTTGCCTGATGAAATGGTGGCGTTTCGCGTGCGCGGTGATTCAATGCTTCCCGTTTACAAGAACGGCGCCACTGTCATTGTGTATCGAGAGCAAAAGCGACCCCTAGACGCATTCTATGGAGAGGACGCCGCTGTCCGGACTGCGGACGGGCGCCGATTCATTAAGACGATCATGAAGGGAATTTCCGGCGTGAATCTAATGTCCTGGAATGCCGCCCCGATTGAGAACGTGCACCTGGAGTGGATCGGGGAAATCTTCGCCGTCTTGCCCGGGAGCGGACTAAGCAGCATAAACAAGTCCGGCGGCCTGCAAGGCCGGCTACGACTAGGCGCAAGCTAACAAAGAAGGCGCCCCAATACGTGCAGTGACGATACTACACAAAATGGGGTTTACAAGTTACACATATTGGGTAATATTCCGCTCGTTTTTTAACGGGGGATTTTCCCATGATCCGCTACATCACGCGCCCCGACATCGCTGTCGCAGTTTCGCCCGTCGAAAATCAATCCCGTAGGTCGCCTGACATAATCGACCGTCAGCGTCAGCCGGGTTTCATCCTTCCCAGCAACGAGTGGTATTCCGTGCCGCTCGCCGAAGCGCCACAGGTCAGCTCCGGTCTCGGCGCGTTCATGATCGGAATTATCGCCGGTTCTATCTTGTCCTCGAGCATGATCGCGCTCGGCGCATGGTTGTTCTGATGAGAGCCGCCATGCGTATTGTCGATAATCCGGTCGAGACGATGTGGGCCGATGGCCGCATTGTCGACCTGGGCAACCCCGATCACCAGATCGTCGATTTCGCCGAGATCGCGAACACTCTTTCGAAGGTCGCCCGTTTCAACGGGCGCAATCCGGGCCTGGCGCTTTCTGTAGCGCAGCACTGTGTCATGGGCGCGCAGGCGATGGAAAACGAGGGCGCCACCCGCCTCGAGGCGGCGCTTTTCCTCCTGCACGACGCGCACGAATGGGCGCTTGGAGACCTGATCCGCCCCAGTGCCGACCTTTTCGCTGCCGTGTGCGCAGAGCTCTACGGCGAGACCCACCTTCACGATGCGATCGCGGCCTGCAAGGCAGCATGGGACGAGGCGATCTATTTCGCCGCTGGTCTGCCGAGCCCTGAGGCCTGGACGAAACGGCAGGCGAAGCTGGTCAAGGACATGGACGCGCGCATGCAGCGCGCCGAGGCCATCGCCCTCTTCGGCCCGCCGGCCGGCACCAAATTCCCGAAGGCCGCCACCCCGAAGCTGACCGGCGCGATCAGGCCATGGCCGCCCGGCAAGGCCGAGGAACAGTTCACGCTCGCAGCCCGCCGCCTGATCGGCGACGACCGGATCCTCGGCCAGACCTCGCTTGCAGCCTTGCGGAGCGCCCTATGAAGCCCCTCGCCTGCACCCCGATTGCGGCCATCGACGTAGCCCGCCGGCAGCTAATGACCAGCACTGACGGCTCCACCCAGGTCGGTGCGGCAAAGGGCGGCAGTCCATTAGTAGCCAACTTGCTAGCCCGGGAGCATCCATTCGATGTCGCCGGTGGATTTGATCACGACCGAGATGCTCTGCACGTCGTCTCTGACGTTTGTGTAATTGGCCTCTGCGCCAAGCCGCACGAACACGAGTTCAGTCCCGCCGCCGGCCTTGACGTTCTTGGTGACAGCGAAGAGCGATTCATATTTCAGCTCGTTCATGCGCGCCTTCGGCTCGTATACGGGCATCTGCCGCAACTGATTGCTGCGGGTCGAAAGGAACGTGTAGAGGCCGATCTCTCCCTTGACGTTCTTGACGTACTCGCAAGCCTTGGTGTTCGTGGCGCCGCCTTCGACGGTGAATTTCATGCTCGTGTTGACGGTACGCTTGACCGCCAGGCTACCGGACACAGACGGTCCGGCAGTGCCGGTATGGAAGACGAAGAGCTTGGGCGCCTTCAACGAGGCGTCAACGGTATCCGTAACCACCACGTTGAGCCCAAGTGTGATTTCGGCCTTTCCGCCTTTCACGCCAAGTTTGTCGCCGGTTGTGATGTCGGAATTGGTCAGATAACGTGCGAGCTCGCATTTCAGTTGAGCGATAACGACGTCGACCTCGACCTCCTCCCGTGGATCGGGAGCGTCGTAAAGCGCGGTACACGCCGACAGAACTCCGCAAAACACACTTGCAATCGCCACTCTCCCCGCGCCGCACAAGAAGCGTCCCCGCATGCCCCCCTCCGAAATCTAAAGTTGCCCCTGGCGACAAGATCAACCGAGCCCGCTACGCCTGTCAAGCGTCGCCGCCACCTCCCCCACCCCTCGTTCTCATGCGTTGCCGCACGCTATGTGGTCGCCGAAAGTGGAGCAGCAAAATCATGACCGCGACACAACTCGGCGCCGAAGGGTTCTCCACCTCGTTCCTGCTTTTCGCGCAATATGGTGGGCGGGCGATCATCCCAGTCGAGGAGGTCTGCCGCGACTATTTCAGTCACCTGACGCCAGACAAGTTCCTTCGCAAGGTCGGCTCCGGCGACATCGCAATTCCCGTGGTGCGGGCAGAGACGTCACAGAAGTGCCAGAAGGGCGTCCACCTACATGACCTCGCAACATATCTCGACAAGAGGCGCGAGGCAGCGTTGAAGGAATTTAGGCAATTGCATCGATAGAAACGCTTGCCTGATCTCCATGACGGTAACCGGGCAAAACCCAACAACGCCCTCATTTACCGCAAGCCGCAACATTCCCTCACTTTCAAAGCTCAGGTGCGCCTCAACATATTCGCTCGAATCCTATCCCGCGAGAAACAACAACTTTCACTTGCACGGCACTAAAGTGAAGATAGTATCAATCGAGATATAGATTATTTCGTCTGGCGTTGTCGGGGTTAGGAGGCGAATATGAGTCCGCTCGAAGGTAAAGCTTGTTCAAAACAGGATGACATCCGCGCACTTCGGGTAGTTGACGATGGAAAATCCAGACAGCCATGGATTTTCCTCTCCCGTGATGTCTTCGCTTGGGTTTTGCTGGATCGCTGGCTTGTGCGATGCAGTCAGACCAAGTGGGAGGACTCAGACGCTTTTTCACGTATGCAGAAACGAATGGAATCAGTGCAAGATGTTCTCGCCAATGGAATCGCTGCACACGTAGATGCACTTTGTCTCTTGACGAAGTCCGACATAACCGAAGCCGCGGTATTCTCTGTGCCAGCCGTAGCCGAGACCAATGGATTGGATGCTCGCATCATCGATCTTGTCGGCGCGTTCGCCGCACAGTCGGCACTTGTGGAGAAATATTGCGAGGATATGTCAGACGCCATGCTCGTGCTTGCTGCAACGATGCATGTAACAGCAAGACAATATGTCTTGGCTAGACGCGCACTTCAAACCCCATGGCAAAACAAAGCGTCGGAGGAAGAAGCTCGGAAGTTCATAAAACTTGCATTCGAACAATTATCCCGTCGCAGCGCTCTCGCCGAAGGTCTCCGAAAATCGTTAACTGCTAATGGCGTCTTGCAGGGCGACAATCGCCAGAGGCGATTAGCTATATACGTGCCCATGAGTGATATCGACGAAATACATAAACCCGAAACAGACATATTTGAAGCAGTATCCGCAGCATACGACGCATTGGTTGAAAAAGGAGAACTAGGGGATCCCGAGATGCCTGATCTTGATCGGAGCGAGGGGTTAATACCCTGGGACGACAGCTGGGACACGCCGATAGAACCCGGCGAGATCCCCGATCAAGATTATGACCCTGAAAAGCCCTTCGGTGATCCACGTGACTATCCCGATCCGGATGAAGATTTCGAACCATTGCCCCGGAAAGACCATCGCATCTGATCGTGGATTACTGGGAGATTTGAAAACTGTCTATTTCGGTAGAATAAGGTCCAGAGCGATGGAACAGTGGTCCCCCAATACTGCTCCTGTGGCAAGCTCGTACGCTGACGGCGAGACAGTTGTCACCGGAACCTTTGCAACGTCCTTTGCGATGTCGCCTATAACGAGTATATAGTCGTAGATATTTTTTCGAACAGAACATGCCCCTGCTTCACCATGCAGTAGTGATACGGGAATATTTTCTTGCAAGGCCGGCTCGTATACAATGTCAAGCAATAGGTCTTTTTTCTCCAGCTTTACAAAATTTCTATTCCAATCGCCGGCAATAACAAAATTGCGATACCCCGCCTCAATTTTTGAAGAAAGCCAGCTTCTGAGCGTCTCAAACTGCTGCCTCAAGACAAGGCAATCGGGTCGTGTAAATACCGAACTGAGATAGCATCCAGCTTTTAGATGGATAGAGACAAAAATAAAGCTCGACCGCTGCGTAGAAATTGTAACCGCGATTCCTGCACGGGTGAACGTATCAAGACCATTCTCACTAATTCGCACGCTTAGTCCAGGCAGTTCCTCAACTGCGCTCGCAGCGAATTTTTCGGTATTGCGCACCGCAACCGCCGTAAAAAGATCTGGCGAGCCTCGCCTGGATCGATCGAATTCGCGCTGTTCCGAATAAACGTGATAGTCCTTACCAACAAACTGCCGGGCTGATCTACCGGAATCCACTTCTTGAAGAGCGACGACATCGCCGTCAGTGATCAAGAAATACTTCTCCATCAATTCTAAATCGACAGGAAGGCGGGGCGAGCTGCGATCCGGAAATAAACTTTTCCCGGCATCCATTGTAAAGTTCGTGATATTCCACGTTGCTAATCGGATACGTACCTTATCGTCTGCATAGGCAATGTGTGATAATAGGCATAAGAGGATGGAGACAAACCCAATTTTATTGAGTTTCGTGTTAATCAGGAGACGCGAAGGATGCGGTTCTTTTTTCTTTGGCTGGCTGCGCTGCATTGTACGCTCTCTCCCCGTGAAGCTTCAGCGGATAATATGCAGAATGAAGTAGAAACCACAATCGCAGTTGGGATGAACCGCCCTCTTTGTGGTCCGTATAGCTATGGCAATGGCTTACCCAACATAACAAGCTTTTGCTCGGATGCCGACCTTAGCAAAAATCTCCGGCAAAACGCGCTTCAATTATTTGAAGCCACAGTAAAACATAAAACTGCAACGGAAATTACATACGCTTTTTGGGCATTTTCCCACCAGGGCTGGGGCGAACAACTCTGCAAGATGATGACCCAAAGAACGCTCAGCGTTCGAGGTGCAATAGATCGAGGCCGGGAAAGACCCAGAGATCAACGTGTTCCAAACGATGTCGTGGGTTGCGCGTATCAGAACGGCGTACGCAAAATTGAGCTTTCTCTTTTGGGCCAAGAGGGCGATTTTCTTGAATTTCATCCGAAATTCGTCACAGCTCGCTTTGAAGACGGTACGGCAGTTACGTTGGTTTCATCGGGAAATCCCACGCGCAACAGCGAATACAACTTCGACGTTAGCATTCTATTCAAGGAGACGACCCCGGGAAGCACCCCGATCCACGACTGGCACCAGTGTGCATTTGGAGCATTCACGGACGAGGATGGGAAGCCCATCACCTCGTATACTGATGCCGCTCGTAGATACTACAAGTGTGCTGCATCTCTGGATGCGGGGACATCCATCGGAGTCACGCAGTTTTTACTTCCCTTCGATCGTTCAAAGCTTACGAATAGAATTTCGTTCCTGCTCGGTGGAAGTTCCCGCGTATCGGTCGCCGTTCAATCGGCAGATTCATTGCTACTGCGCGACATGTTTCTCCAGGCGACTAAGCGAGGGACAGCATTTCGTGTATTGAGAGACGACGATCTGCTCTATGTCGGGGCCTCCACGTCTGGTGCTCGGAGCGGTGACGGGGAATTTATGAACAGGCAGTACGAGCGAGATGTTTGGCTTAGACCGCTCATCGATGCAGGCGCCGAAGTTCGATACCTTGCGACCAACAATTTGGATAACTCAAATCCAAACGCGAAATTGCTCGGAAACTTCTTACACCTCAAAATCATCGTATTTGAAGCGGAAGGCCGATCGCCGACCATCCTCGTTGGCTCTGCAAATTTAACGGATGCCGCATTCGGGCATAACGTCGAGAATGTATATCTCGTCGAGAACCCCGTTGTGGTCAAAAGCCTGCTCGCCTCATTTGATCAGGTATGGCTCGATGGACGGAGTCAAGCGGATCTCCCTCTCCAGAACGAGCGGCCAAAGTAGTCTTTGGCGTACCAATATGTTGGTGACATACCGGCGACATAAGGCTTCTTTCTATGCCTTTGCGCCTCTTATGCCTTTATCCCTCAAGCGACTGCAATCATTGGAACAGTCCGCATGCTGTGGTCGCAACATAGACCCAACCACCGGACAGGGCGTCAGTCACAGCAAACGGTTTATCTGCTTTCAAAACGACCACACAATCACCTCTTTGGAGAACAAATCGAGCCCGTGATGCTGTAGTGGGGCTCTCCCTAAAATGAACCCATGATCCTGCTTGCAGCTTATCGCCTATAGATAGCTCCTCGTATGTTCCTTTTCCGGGTTCAAGAAGGAAAAGATCACTATCCCCTGTAGGCATCAGGTCTTTGCCAATTTCATAATAAACATAGCCACTTGCACCGAAGCGCCATGCGGTTACGATCTTCAAGGAAGTCTCCAATGGAGGAAAAATAAATGCCAACATTGCCAAGATAGCCAAGACCGCACCTATCGCCTTAGCAACGCCCTCTACGCGTTCCGCTATCAATTTTACGCTTCGCAATCAACCACCCCATATACTCTGACCCAAGCTCCTGGTTCCCTCCAGTACTCGGGAGAGCCTTAGATTTTTACTCTCGCCTTATGCGACCTGTTTTTCCAGAGCGATTTCCACTACGAATTCATTGGGCGTGATATTGCCTGCACTGAAGGAGCTTAGGCAGCTTCATTGGTGATATATCTCTATTGACGACATATCTTCTTACGCCTCAAGACCCACCCAACGAGCATCAAGACGCGCCAGCAATATACTTCCTTCATCATCTCCAAAGTTTGGACGGCGATCTTCAGGCCAAGGATTGCCGGCGATATTCGCCAATACAAGCTGATTCCGCGTGGCGGCAGATTCTTGCTCCACCCATTCCACGTAGCGCAACCTTGCAGCCGAGGTTGCGAAGGACTCAAATGAAGCGGCGATAACTTCGCGACTAGGATTAAAGCGACCTGTCGCCTCTGCAAACCTGCGTCGATCACTATGCCATCCTTTAAAATAGTCGAGGAATGCGCCAGCAAAGTCCAAAGAAATGGCTGCGCAGGAAAGGAAGACAACCCCGGATAATACATATCTAAAATATGTAAACAACATTGCAATCCATAATACAAACATCGTCACCGCTGCCAATCCAGCTATATACAACGATGAAATAAAAATAATCTTGCATACTCGACGTATATTATAATCTATTGCACCAAAAATTGAATAATACCTAAAAACTGACAACATAAAATATAAAAATACAAATGCAGAAAATACCAACCTATCATTATAATTTTCTTTAAGTGCATTTAATGGTGAATCGGGATCTATTGATTTACGTTGAATGGATGCCAAAACAACAAACATAATCATCGCCGAGAATAATGGAAGTGTGCGGACTATGCCAATTATTCCATCAATAGCTCCCTTTGTTATAATGTTAAGCATTCTCATTGCTGGCTCAGTACGAGCAATGGTCAACGTTTTATTTAATGTACTATGAATATTAGTCAGTTTTTGGCGCTTTAAGTCTCTCAAAGCAATTTTCGTAATAATTGTACGGGCCATTCCATTTACGAATGAACGCCGTCCTCCAATAAACTGTGCGCTACGTCGTGCTGTGCCTAAGCTATTTCTACCGCTGTCTGCTGCGTTTGCCCCTGCCGCAACGAATAAGTTCATCACTGTCGCAATACAAACCATCGCAATCAAAACTGACCAACCCAACCCCCACATTCGGTACTCCAGAAACCCGAGACAAAAGGCACCCAATATGACGCCAAGCCACATTTCAACCCGGAGGCGGCGAAACCGACACCGCAGTTCGCCAAACGCATCAGCTACTCCCAATGCAAACTTAAACTCACGATCAGGCACAAGAATCCAATTTTGTGCTCGCGAAGCCAAATCAACAACCAAGGCATTTACAACTAACGGAGAAAGAGCAGGCAAATAACGACAAGCGAACAAAGCGGTATCCGTAATCCATCGGTTGTCGCGTGACAAAGCAAAAAGAAGGACAGCCTCTGCATCAACCGGATCAAGTAATCCCACAGCCTCCACAGCGATCTTTCTGGTGAGGATGTCATCACTGCTACGGACTACAGCGAGCACGTGGTGACCTAGTTCCCCACGAAAAGGCTCAATTGGGCCGGGAAGTGCACGAAATGCTTCACTTAGAAAGCGCAGTGCGTATATCGCCCGCATCGCACTGCTCGCATTTTCAATTGGATTCCTTGGCGCGGAAGCAATTTGCTGCCAACAAAATGCGGCTAAGCGTTTCGCCTCAACCTCGTCAGCGACTTCTGCATATAGGACGAGGGCATCTCTGTAGCGACTGTCGGTAGGAATCGCCTCGAACGGAGGCTCCCGCTCTCCGGATAGCCAGCGGGCCACCAGGAAATATTCGTTGAAGCGCCGATGAACAAAACTGACGGCCTGTGTCCGGGGAGCTTTGCGTGCGAGCTTTGCCGATACAAGTGTATCAACGATGACATCGACGTCGTCGCGCACCAAAGCGGCCCGCAGCTCTGCAACCGTCATCTCCAAACCGCGTCGGTCGCTTTCAAACATTGCCCACGCGATGGCGGCCATCGCCAAGCGTAGGGCGTCAGCGTTGAGGCCAGCTGCATCCAAGCTCTCCTGAGCGTTCTTCAGGCTTTCCTCGATATAGGCAGAATAAACCGCCGATTGATTGGGCGGGGCCTCAAGTCTACTTTCCCAGTACAACAAAATTAAACTAAATGAAAATGGATTTCTGGCAAGAGCTCCAAGATCCGGGCGGTCGACAAATAAAATCTGCCTCAGCTCTTGTGGCCTACTCGCACCTTTGGCAACAGCTTGCGATATTTGCTGCTCACTAAACGGCCGAACATCAAGCTGAACGTGTCGCAATTGACCGAGACGGGGACGACGATAGTAACGCGACGCAATTACACCTCGGCTCCCCGCCTGTCCACGCAGATAACGAACAATCACCGCCGAAACAGAATCCAACAAACGAGAAGTCTCATCCGCGTCCAGCACCCCAGGTATTTCGTCGAAGCTGTCGAACATAAAAAACAGCTCACCCGCATCAACCATGCGCTCAAAATGCTCATCGAAAAACGCGCGAGTGATATCTGGCAAACGATCCCGGATATTGGACCGAACAAAATGGGAAAACTCGTCATCGGTCGGAGGTTCATCCGCTGACCAACGTCGTATTGAGCTCCATTCCTTAAGGTTCACATATATCGGAATCCGCTCATTCGGTCGCTGAGTGGTGAGCAAGTCCATGCAGCATTTGCGTAAAGCTACACTTTTCCCGGCCCCAGGCACGCCGACAACAACAAATACGTCTGCGTCCTGATTAATTTTAATAGCTTCCACTAAATCACCGACGCGTCGGCGGTTCAGTTTCGCGTTACGCACATCAACTTCAGCGCGCAACGCAACAAAATAGTTGTGATGCCAACGAAGTTCATCATCCAGTTGCTCCAAGCGGGACTTCAAAACCGCTACGAAGGCTGATCTGCGCTCGAGATAGCTTGCCTGACGAATCATTTTGTCAGGGGCAATCACGCCAAGAGGGGCCTGATCTCGAAAAAACCACAGCACGGCAACGAGCATGACTACAGCGGCCGCCACCACAGTACTGGTTGGCGCGATTATCGGGTTCCTCTCCACCACAGACGCAAATTCCGGTGAGAAATTGGCAACAACGACAATTGCCAGAGCGTCCAGATGCGTTCTCAGCCCAGCAACAAGAAGGAGAACTCCACCGAACATCCAGATAGCGTATCGGACTGACTTCATCCGATGCGCCTCAGGTGGAAGCGCTATCCTAGATCCGAGAATTAATATCAGCAGGAGCAGTGAAGAACTAATAACCTGAACGTACCAATCACGGAAGAGCAGCATAATTAGAGAAAATGCGGCAACGCACATTAACGATAGCAGCAGCATGAATGTCTGACCGCTGGACATCGTCGACAGTATACGTGCATTCATTGGTTTCTGCCCTAAGTCCCGATAGCTGTGGTCCACCATAGAGGCGCAAAGCGCAGATGAGAGGTTAGTGCCTGTGATCGTTAGCACCAACTATCGAAATCGGGATGACTGGTCTAATCAACAGCTAAAGTGCGCTCGACAAATCATCCAACGCGACGAATGTTACCTGCGTACCGGGTATCTAGCATCCGGCACCGTAGGTGCAGGACATTCACTCAACTCGACTCATTTATTCAGCTACAATTTTGCTACAAGATATACTTAGACATTGTTTTTATTATATTTTTTCCCCACTTCAGACCAGTCGATCATCGGCGCCGTGGCGAAGATCTTGGTCCCCGTTCTTATAGAATGTCTATACATTTCAGTCACTTGCCGGAATTTGTGTATGTTTCATTTGATCGTTCCACCCGCTGCCACGCCTATTTCTGCCATAGAATTGCTGTGCCGCAGGAGTTGGCCGGGCCATGCAGCATCGGCGCCATAGCCGAGCGCGGGCGTCGCGCGATGGGTCAAAGGCTTGTACCGCACAGACGGGCATAACGCGAGGCGTTACTTGCTGAGCAAGGCGCCATCGCATGGTCAGCCCGGGAAAAGGATTTCGAGCGATCCGCGACAGGACGGAGTGTCGCCCCTGTTCGAAATCAATGACGTGGCGGCGCGCGGTCCCGATTGATCGGTCCGCCAACGGAATTCCTCAACGGACCTCGGAATAAATTGAAGCGGCGACCACCAAGGGTCCGTAGGATTTCAACATCACGAAGAAACACAGGGAGACAACCGCCGCCGTAATGCACACAAGAACGCATCCGGCAAGAAGCGGACTTCCAACTGCACCGCGACGTCTCATCGGCACGCCCCCCGCCACCGGACAGCATGTTGGAAATATACCCCAACCGCTTCGTCCTGAGAACAGACCGATGTTGCTCGGAGCCAAGAATCCCCCGATGAGATCGCGCCCCAATGACAGACTATGCGCGAATCTTTTTCCATTTTCAACGTTGATTTGCAGATCGACGCACGTAAAGTGAGCAGCCCGTAGATTTTTTGTCTATGGATTCGAAATGCCAGGGGATTGGGGGAATTCAAATGACTACACTGACATCAAACATCAGTGTCACACTCGATGGTACAACGCCATTTAGTGTCGGCGTCGATGACTATAGTTGGAGCGGAAAGTGGCTCCTCTACGTGGACACCTGGGTCGAAGACTCTCTACCGGTGCGCACTGCAACATATACCCTAAAAGGTGGTGGCTGGAACATTGATATGTTCCGTTTCACAGGACAGGTGAAAGCCAGCATCAAAGATGCCACTTCCGGATCTGGCGGCAGCATCGGGTACCTCCTTCTGGGCTCTCTGGACGATGCGGGGAAGAGCGTTGCAAAGCTGAACAAGACATACGTCGACATAATCAAAGGCAGCGGAAATGCCGAAATAGTAACACTCGGCGCGGCCGGAGCCGGCCTGGTCGAACTCGGAGCCGGAAATGACATCGTAAAGACGGGCGCCGGCTTCGTCGATTATCTATCTGTCGGTCACGGTGACAACCAGGTCACTATCGGTTCTGGCGGTGCTGGAAACATTCGCGCCGGCGGCGACCGTGATATTATAAAGATCGCTGCGCTGGCCGAGGTGGAAAGCATTGATGCAGGGCGGGGAAACGACAAGATCACCACTTCATCGGGCTGGATTGGAACTATCGTTGGGAGCAGAGGGTCTGACACCATCACCGTCGGTTCCGGAGGGGCTGACGCGATTTTCGGCAACCGTGACGCTGACACTGTAATCCTGAAGAAGTTGGCCGACGCCGACCAATTCGTCATTGTCGATGGCGGATCGGGTGTTTCTTCCGGTGCCGACCGGAACTCTGACACTTTGAACATGTCGGCATTTACCCGCGGTCTGAACATCGACCTGTCCGTCAGTGACGTTGTTGACACGGGGGATGGAATATTCCTCATCCGCAATTTTGAGAACGTCTCGGGCGGAACCAGGAACGACACGCTTCTGGGCAACTCGGAAAACAATACGCTTCGAGGCAATGGCGGAAGTGACAAAATGACAGGCTTGCGTGGGGCCGACGATCTCTATGGAGGGGGAGGAAAAGACCTTTTCGTCTTCACATCGACCAAAGACTCCACAGTCAAAGCAAATGGTCGCGACACGATTTTCGATTTCAGCAAGAAGCAGGGCGACAAGATTGATTTGAGGGAGATCGACGCCAACACGAAGAAATCCGGTGATCAGGCATTCGAGTTTGTCGGATCTAAATCGTTCACCGGGGATCCGGGCGAGGTCCGCTACTCCAAATCGAAGTCGGACACTTACATTTATGGCGACGTCAACGGCGACAAAAAGGCTGACTTTGCGATCCACCTCGATGATGCCCTGTCGCTGGCAAAGGGTGATTTCCTGTTTTGAAAGAGGAATATCGCCACCGGCGAATAAGCCGGAACAATAACGAGAACACGCGAAATATCACAATATATTGATCGAGCAACAAAAATTATGTGTTAAAACGAATCATCTGTTGACCACGACAGATTGCTTGAATGCTTCGAAAAATTACGGTCGGCGGTAATTCCGTCGACCTTTTTTTCGTTCTCGGACTGCTGACTTCCTTTGAGCACTTTAAAAGGAGGATACCATGCTTTCAGATAATCCTTGGTCGGTCGTGGTCAACGTTTCATTACCTTGCGGCATTCAGCGCGTGTTCCATGGCCCCTACGACGCGCTCGACTTTCTCGAAAATGAATGGCCCTCACGGAGGGGCCAAAATTACGACCGCGCAATTGTTCTGTGCAGAGCATCGCTTGATAGCACAGCCCCTCTCGCGATCGCGCGAGAGGCCTTCGTGGCCGCGTCCATGGAAGCGGGCATGGCCGTCAGACCTCTGACGCCCTTTGAGAACGGAGATGCGGGCGGCTTGGGGACCAGAATATAGATAAAAGGATGTGGCAGCATGCAATTCTTGCCGCTGCGCGGACGCCTCCGATGAGTTGGCTTTATACCGGAGGCGTCTCCTGGTCGAGCGCAATGAGCACAACGGGGCCAGTTCCTCACTACATTGCCGGTCGCCGCAGATCCCACACGTGCCGATCCCGAAAGCGATTTCCAGCTTTCGGGATCCTGTGCGTCAGAGGATGAAGTCGGATTTCGTCAGGTTGATGATCCCCGCCAGTTCGAACTGGAAGTCGGCTCGGCCGTCGTGGTCGGTGTCGCCGTAGACGATGGTGCGGTCATCCTTGGTGCCCTTCTCGTCGAAGATGCGGTAGATCAGTTCGCCCACCTTGCCGGTGAAGTCGTTCTTGCCGCGCCAGGTGAAAGCCTGATCGCCTGCGGTCTTGTCGTTGGCGTCAATCTGGGACACGTCGAGCTTGTCCTTGCCGTGGACGAAGTCGGTGATGAGATCTCGCTTGCCATCGCCCGACTGTGGGTTGTAGCCGCTGTTGTTGACGAAACCGGACTGACCGGGAGCGCTGTCCTTCTCCGAGGTGAAGATGAAGACGTCGCGTCCCGCCCCGCCCGTCAACGTATCGGCACCGGTACCGCCAATCAGGCGGTCGTTGCCCGCGCCGCCCAGGATCACGTCGTTGCCACCCTTGCCGTTCAAAACGTCGTTGCCGGACGTCCCGACGATTTTGTCGCTGCCGGAGGTGCCAGGTTTTGGTGCGCCCTCGGAGACCGAAACCTTAAAGGTCTTAGATGCCTCGTAGCTCTTGCCGATCGAAGGATCGTCGAGACGGACGGTCACGTTGAGCGACGGATTGCCGTCGTGATCGAGCTTGGCGCCCTTCTTCAACCAGAGTGCACCGTTCTTGATCTCGAAGAACTTGGCGTCGGACCCCTTCAGTGACAACTTGTTGTTGCCGCCACCGTCGGGATCGGAGATGGAAAGCGTGGCCACCTTGCGTGCCGATCCGGTCGAGGCATCTTCCGCGATCGACTTCAGCACCTGCTTCATCACCAGTTTCGGCGCGTCGTTCACCGGCGTCACGGCGAAGTCGAAAGTTTTGGCGACAGGCTTCGAGCCGTCCTCGTTGCCATCCTCGACGAACACCTTGAACGAGGCCTTGGTCGTCTCGGAGCCGTTGTGGACGAACGTCACCTTGCCGGCCGCAAGCTCGGCGCCGGTAAAGCTCGTCGCCGCCTTGCCGTTCACCTGGATCTTGCCGGCCGACTGGCCGGAGACGGTGAAGCGGACGCCGGAGGCGCCGTCGTCGGAGTCGGTGAAATAGAGGTCGGACTTGGTCAGCGTGTAGCTGCCCCCCTCCTTCACCGTCGCCTTCAGGTCTCCGGTCAGGACGGGCGCATCGTTCACCGGGGTCACGGCGAAGTTGAAGGCCGAGGTTACGGGCGTCGAGCCGTCCTCGTTGCCATCCTCGATGAACACCTTGAACGAGGCCTTGCTCGTCTCGGAGCCGTCATGGACGAACGTCACCTTGCCGGCGGCAAGCTCGGCGCCGGTGAAGCTCGTTGCCGTCTTGCCGTTCACCTGGATCTTGCCGGCCGACTGGCCGGAGACGGTGAAGCGGACGCCGGAGGCGCCGTCGTCGGGGTCGGTGAAATAGAGGTCGGACTTGGTCAGCGTGTAGCTGCCCCCCTCGTCCACCGCAGCCTTGAGGTCGCCTGTCAGGACGGGCGCATCGTTCACCGGCGTCACGACGAAGTTGAAGGCCGAGTTTACGGGCGTCGAGCCGTCCTCGTTGCCATCCTCGACGAACACCTTGAACGAGGCCTTGCTCGTCTCGGAGCCGTCATGGACGAACGTCACCTTGCCGGCGGCAAGCTCGGCGCCGGTGAAGCTCGTTGCCACCTTGCCGTTCACGTGGACCTTGCCGGCCGACTGGCCGGAGACGGTGAAGCGGACGCCGGAGGCGCCATCGTCGGGATCGCTGAAGGACAGATCGGCCTTGGTCAGCGTGTAGCTGCCCCCCTCCTTCACCGTCGCCTTCAGGTCGCCTGTCAGGACGGGCGCATCGTTCACCGGGGTCACGGCGAAGTTGAAGGCCGAGGTTACGGGCGTCGAGCCGTCCTCGTTGCCGTCCTCGACGAACACCTTGAACGAGGCCTTGCTCGTCTCGGAGCCGTCATGGACGAACGTCACCTTGCCGGCGGCAAGCTCGGCGCCGGTGAAGCTCGTTGCCGCCTTGCCGTTCACGTGGATCTTGCCGGCCGACGGGCCGGAGACGGTGAAGCGGACACCGGAGGCGCCGTCGTCGGAATCGCTGAAAGAGAGATCGGCGGTCGTCAGCGTGTAGCTGCCGCCCTCCTTCACCGTCGCCTCCAGATCCCCGGTCAGGACGGGCGGCTGGTTGGGCACGACGCCCAGGTCGACGGCATAGTTGTTCGATGTCGTCGTGCCGATGCCGGCATTGCCGGAGAGATCGGCGACAAGGCTGTTGTAGAGCGTGATGACGTTGGTGGCGTCGGAAATGCCGGCGGCAGGCGTCAGCGTCGCCGTCCAGGTGATGCCGCCATCGGACGAAGTGAGCCCGCTGAGCGTGCCGTTGGCAACGACGAAAACCCCAGTGGAGAGGTCAGCGACGGCCTCGCTGAAGGTGATGGTGACAAGCGAGGTCTCGCCCGGTGTCAGGACCGTGTCGGCGACGTCGATCATGGCCGTCGGGCCGCGGGCGTCAACCAGGACACCGCTTGTGGAGTACACATTGTTCAGCGCCAGGACCGTGTCGTTGCCGCCGGTATCCTTGATCGTGCCGCCGTTCAGGCTAAGCCCCCCCAGCGAAATGCCGTTCGTGTCCTCCTGACCGGCGCTCACGGTCAGACGGAAGACCAGCGAGTTGGTACCGCTGCCAGATAGATAGGACGCATAGACGGTCCCGCCGGTGTCGAGCGTCACCGCAAGCTGTGGCGTGCCACCACCCGTGTTGACCATGACGGCTTCGCTGAGGTTGACAGTGAAGTCCAGGTGCTGGCTCGTCGAATAAGTGCCATTCAGGGGAACGCCCACCGACGTCACCACCGGTGCAGTCGTGTCGATCGCGTAGTTGTTCGAAATGGTCGTGCCGGTCCCGGCATTGCCGGCAGCGTCGGCGATCCCGGTATTGTCCAGCGTGATCACGTTGCTGGTGTCGGTGATGCTCGCTGATGGCGTGAACGTCGCCATCCAGGTGATGCCGCCATCACTGGAGGAAACAGCGCTCAGCGTTCCGTTTTCCACCGTCAGGTCGGCGTTGGTAAAGCCGGTGACAGCCTCGCTGAAAGTGATCGTCACCTGCGAGGTCTCGCCGGCCGCCAGAGCCGTATCCGCCACCCCGATCGTCGCAGTCGGACGGACGCCGTCTATCGCGTAGTTGTTCGAGGTCGTCGTGCCGGTCCCGGCATTGCCGGCAGCGTCGGCGATACCGGTATTGTCCAGCGTGATCACGTTGCTGGTGTCGGCGATGCTCGCCGATGGCGTGAACGTCGCCATCCAGGTGATGCCGCCGTCGCTGGAGGAAACGGCGGTCAACGTACCGTTTTCCACCGTCAGGTCGGCGTTGGTGAGGCCGGTGACAGCCTCGCTGAAGGTAATCGTCACCAGCGAGGTCTCGCCGATCGCCAGTGCCGTATCCGTCATCACGATCGTTGCTGTCGGCCGCTGCGTGTCGATCGCGTAGTTGTTCGAGGTCGTCGTCCCGGTCCCGGCATTGCCAAAGTTGGCAACACCACTATTGTCCAGCGTGATCACGTTGGTGGCGTCGGTGGTGCTCGCAGATGGCGTGAACGTCGCCGTCCAGGTGATGCCGCCATCGGTGGAGGAAACGGCGCTCAACGTTCCGTTTTCGACCGTCAGGTCGGCGTTGTCGAAGCCGGAGACGGCCTCGCTGAAGGTGATCGTCACCGTCGAGGTCTCGCCGATCCTCAACGCCGTGTCCCCGACCACAATCGTCGCCGTCGGACGCACCGTGTCGATCTCATAGTTGTTCGAGGTGGTCGCTCCAGTCCCGGCATTGCCGGCAGCGTCGGCAACACCGGTATTGTCCAGCGTGATCACGTTGGTGGTGTCGGTGATGCTCGCAGATGGGGTGAACGTCGCGGTCCAGGTGATGCCGCCGTCGCTGGAGGAAAGGACGCTCAACGTTCCGTTTTCTACCGTCAGGTCGGCGTTGGTGAAGCCGGTAACGGCCTCGCTGAAGGTGATCGTCACGAGCGAGGTCTCGCCAGCAGTCAGCGCAGTGTCTGAAATCACGATCGTTGCGGCCGGGCGCAGCGTGTCGATCGCATAGTTGTTCGAGTTCGTCGTGCCGGTCCCGGCATTTCCGGCCCCGTCGACAACGCCGCTGTTGTCCAGCGTGATCAGATTGGTCGTGTCAGAATAGCTCGCAGACGGCGTGAACGTCGCGGTATAGACGATGTTGTCGCTCGTCGAGAGGCCACTCAACGCCCCTCCCTGGGCTGTCAGGTCCGCGAGGGTGAAGCCGGTGACAGCCTCACTGAAGGTGATCGTCACCTGCGAGGTCTCGCCGATCCTAAGCGCCGTATCCGCCACCACAATCGTCGCGGTCGGACGCTGCGTGTCGATCGCATAGTTGTTCGAAGTGGTCGTTCCGATACCGGCATTGCCGGCAATGGTGGAAATGCCACTATTGTCCAGCGTGATCACATTGGTGGCGTCGGTAATGCTCGCAGTCGGGGTGAATGTTGCCGTCCAGGTGACGCCGCCGTCGCTGGAGGAAACGAAGCTCAACGTTCCGTTTTCCACCGTCAGGTCGGCGTTGGTGAAGCCGGTAACGGCCTCGCTGAAGGTGATGGTGACGAGCGAGGTCTCGCCGGCCGTCAAGGCGCCGTCGGCAACGACGATGCTGGCGGTCGGCACGGGCGCCGCAACGACGATGTCATCGATGGAGAAGGCGATGTCCGCCGGCTGGAACTCGCCCCCTGTCTCACCGGTCTCATCCTGCACGATGCGAAATTCGTCGATGCTGCGCCAGGCCGTACCCGTCGGGCTGACCAGCACCGGGTCCGCGCCGAGGATCAAGGACATGCGATCCAGCTCCACGCCGTCGCGATAGCCGACCACCCACACCGTCGCCGCAGGCAGCGAGCCGTCCATCCCGTAGTTCTGGATGTGGAAACTCTCCAGCCAGAACGCGTCCCCGCCCGTCGAAGCGAAGCTTGCCGCCGCTGACTGCCCATAGAAGCCATTAACGATCAGCGCGTTGTCGCCGGAACCGGCAAGATCGGTCGGGGCGGGATCGTTGGTCACGTCGAGAAAATTATTCAGCGGATCCGCGATGTTGCCGTTACCGTCATAGAGCGTGACGGTCCAGTTGCCGAACTGGCGCTGGCTCTCACCATAGCTGTACATGCCGTCGGGGAGTGCGATGTCGTCGAAGTCCAGTGTTTCAGGCAGGGCCATGGTGACTTTGCTCCAGCGGGGCTGTCCGGGACGTTGGTATAAAACGGATGTCGGCGGCTACATCCGCCACTTCAGTCCGATGCGGATCGTGTCGAAGGTCACGTCGTTTTCGAAGCGCGGATAGGCCTCCGAGGGGAAGGTCGCAGCCCCTGTGGCCGTCACCTTGCCGAAATCGTAGTGCAGGTATTCAAGCCCGACCGACCAGTCCGGCTTGAACCGCCACTCGACGCCGCCGCCCGCCACCCAGCCGTTCTCCGTCCCGCCACCGGAAACATCCATCACCGTCGGCAAGGTCCGGTCGTAGGCACGCACGTCGATGTTGGCGAGCGCATAGCCGCCGGTCACATAGAGCAGCACGTCGGAGGCAGCGATGCCGGCCCGCAGTCGCGCGCTCGCCGTCCAGTCGACGTCGAAGCCGGCATGGGTGTCGCTGCTGATCGCAGAGGTTCGGGTTCCGCCAAGATTGGTGAGCGAGAAATCAATTACTCCGCCCAGGACGAAGGCGTTGCCGCCGAGATCGAACTGGCGGTCGCATCCGGCTTCGACGCCGCCTGCGATACCGGCGTCGTCCGTCCCGAAGGTGTCGTAGGGGGCACCGGCGGCATTCCAGGAAAAGCCGCTGCCGGCATAGGCACCGTCACGGAAAGGCGCGTCCGTCACGTCGGAATCCGCGCGAGCGTAACCGACATTGGCGCCGACATAGCAACCGGACCAGGACGCCGCAGGTGCCGAAAGCGTCTGATCCGCAGCACGGGCACCCGACGACAGTACAACAACGCAGACGGCCGAAACCGTCAGAAGAACTCCCTTTGCGAACACGTGTCCCCCCCAAATCCGCTCAAGCCGTCGACAACGAATGCTGATTTTTGGACGCATGTCGTGACACAAGAGGTTTATTGGCGCTCTCCCACCGGGCCAAGCGGAATGCACGTGTGGCGATGCATCAACAAATGCTTCTCGTGGCAATGCGGCAAAAATGACACTCTTATAGGATGAAACTGACCAATCCAGGCGTGAAAATCCGATACCAGGACGTGCATTTTTCCGCTGCGCCGGGAATCAGATGATTCTCGTCCGGCCGTAACGCTATCGATCCTTATCGAGGGCGCGCTGCTGCGGACCACCGCAGGCAAGGATGTCTTTTTCCAGCGGCTGCAATGGCGAAGTCCTATCCGCCGTCGCGGTTTAGATCCCAAACGCGATCGCCCCTCGCGGACCCAATTTACGATCAATTCCTGTCCGCATCGCCGCGCGCGGTGGTAATGTGGCGCGAGAATCGACAGCAAGGGGAGAACACGTCATGCCGCTGGCTTTTCCCGCCACCCCGCCCACGGTGCTGCCCATCGAAGGCACGGACCAGAGCTTTCCGGTCCGCCGCGTCTATTGTGTCGGTCGCAACTATGCCCACCACGTGGTGGAAATGGGAGGCGACCCGACGCGCGAGGCACCGTTCTTCTTCCAGAAGAACCCGGACAACCTGCTGCCGGCCGGCCAGGGCTTTCCCTATCCGCCGCGCTCGGAGGACGTCCATCACGAGGTGGAACTGGTGGTATTCCTGAAGTCCGGCGGCAACGACGTCGATGCGGCCGATGCGCTTTCGCTGGTCTACGGCTATGGCGTCGGCATCGACTTCACCCGCCGCGACCTGCAGGCGGCAGCCAAGACGGCGGGCAAGCCGTGGACGGCTGCGAAGGCTTTCGAGCATTCCGCGCCCGTCTCCCCGGTAGTGCCGGCTTCGCGCAGCGGCCATCCCGCGACGGGACGGATCTGGCTGGAGGTCAACGACGTGGTCAGGCAGGACGGCGATCTCGGCCAGATGAGCTGGAAGGTGCCCGAGATCATCGCCGAACTCTCCAAGCTTTTCGCGCTCGCGCCGGGTGACGTCATCTTCACCGGGACGCCGGCTGGCGTCGGCCCCGTCCGGCGCGGCGACCGCATCGCCTGCGGCGTCGATGGCATTGCCACCCTTTCGCTTACCGTCATCTGAGGATCTGTCCATGCCGCTTTATGCCCTCGGCGAACACGCCCCCACCCTGCCCGACGACGACCGCTACTGGGTGGCGCCGGATGCGCATGTGATGGGCAAGGTCGAAATCGGGCCAGACGTCGGAATCTGGTTCGGCGCCACCCTTCGCGGCGACAACGAACCGATCGTGCTTGGCGCCCGGACGAACATCCAGGAAGGCACCATCGTCCATACCGATCCCGGCAAGCCGGTCCAGATCGGCGAAGGCTGCACCATCGGCCACGGCGCGATCATCCATGGCTGCACGATCGGGAACAATTCCCTGGTCGGCATGGGCGCCACGGTTCTGAACGGGGCTGTGATCGGCAACAACTGCCTCGTCGGCGCCAACGCGCTTGTGACGGAGGGAAAGGTGTTTCCGGACAATTCCCTGATCGTCGGTTCACCCGCCCGCGTCGTTCGCACGCTGGACGAAGAACAGATCGCCGGATTGCGGAAATCCGCCGAGGGCTATGTGCGAAACTGGAAGCGCTTCAAGGCGGAACTGCGACGGATTGATTGACGCTGCCGTACAGCCGCCGCCCGCATGTTTGTCATGGCACGCAGCGTTTTTCGACTACGACATACGCAAAAACAAAGACTTAAAGCCGTCGCCTAAACCGTTTTCCGCGCGACGCATCGTCAGGCGCAACCGTCGCAGTGGCCGCGGATTTCGATCGTCGTCTTGCCGGGCTTGAAGTTCCTGTCGCGGGCGAAGCCGGCAAGTCGTTCCTCGATCACGTGGTCGTGGAATTCGGTGACCTTGCCGCAACTCTCGCAGATGGTGAAAGCGGTCAGGCCGTGCGAGCAGCAATCCTGATGCGGATGGGCGCAGGCGACGAAGGCGTTGATGCTTTCCAGGCGGTGGACGAGGCCGAATTCCAGCAGCTTTTCGAGCGCCCGATAGACCTGCAGCGGGGCCCGAAACCCCTCGCCGCGGAGCTTGTCGAGGATCGTATAGGCGCTCAGCGGCGCCTCGGATTGCGACAGCGCGCCCAGCACGAGTGTCTGGTTGCGGGTCAGTTGCGTGGACGTCATCAGTGGTGTCCTCCGGTATCTGGCTGTATGGCGCCTTCCTCTGCGCGGCGGCGCCACGGCAAGAGGCTGAAAAGGAAGATTGCCAGCGCCGCGACGACGATCGACGGCCCGGACGGGGTATCGAATTTCAGCGATCCGAAAAGACCGCCGGCAACGGCTATGGCGCCGAGAAGAGACGCAACCACCGCCATGACTTCCGGGCTTGCCGAGAAGCGGCGCGCGGTCGCCGCCGGGATGATGAGCAGTGAGGTGATCAGCAGAATCCCCACGATCTTCATCGCGATCGCGATCACCAGCGCCATCAGCAGCATGAAGGCAAGGCGCGCACGCTCCGGCTCAAGCCCCTCGGCGGCGGCAAGCTCGGGATTGACGGTCGAGGCAATCAGCGGTCGCCACAGATAGACGATGGCAAAGAGCACGAGAATCCCCCCGCCCCACACGAGGCTGACATCCTGCGGCGTGACGGCGAGGATGTCGCCGAAGAGGAAGCCGACGAGGTCGATCCGGACCCAGGTCATGAAGGAGACGATCACGAGGCCCGTTGCGAGCGTGGCATGGGAAAGGATGCCGAGCAGCGCATCGGTGGACAGCGAACCGCGCTTCTGAAGCAGCAGCAGCGCCAGCGAGACGATCGCGGCAACGGCAAAGACGCTGATCGTGAGGTTCATCTGGAACAACAGCGACAGCGCGACACCGAGCAGCGCGGAATGGGCCATCGTATCACCGAAATAGGCCATGCGCCGCCAGATGACGAAGCATCCGAGAGGCCCCGTGGTCAGCGCCAGACCGGTTCCAGCGAGAAGTGCGCGGATGAAGAAATCGTCAAGCATCGCCGCGCTCCTGAAGCGTGCCCGGATTCCCCTCCGGTTTCTCGTCTCCATGATCGCCACAGCCGCAGTTCGGCCCGTGGGCGTGGACGATCCGCATCGGACCAGCCCGGCCGACCGGCAGGCTGTCCTCATGATGGTGACCGTCGTCGGGGTGGCAGTGATCGGTGACCGTGCCGTCGGAATGCAGCACGCGGCCATCGGGAAGATGGGTGTGATCGTGGTGATGGCTGTAGAACGCCAGCGTCTGGCCCGCACGCGCGCCGAACAGGCGCAGATATTCCGGGCTACGGCTCACCGCCTCCGGCGTGCCGCGGCAACAGACATGGCCGTTGAGGCAGATTACGGTATCAGTTTCCGCCATGACCACATGAAGATCGTGGGAAATCAGCAGGATGCCGCAACCCGTCGTATTCCTGATGGTCTTGATCAGGTCATACAGGGCGATCTCGCCGGCAAAATCGACGCCCTGCACCGGTTCGTCCAGGACGAGCAGGTCGGGCTTGCGGGCGATGGCGCGCGCCAGCAGCGCACGCTGGAACTCACCACCGGAAAGGTGCTGGACCTCGGCGCGGGCCAGATGGCGGATACCGGTCGCCTCCAGAGCCGCATCGATATCGCGGCCGCGCAAGGGCTGCGTCAGCGTCATAAGACGGTCCACGGTGAGCGGCATCGTCCAGTCGATCGCAAGCTTCTGCGGCACGTAGCCGACGCGCAGACTGGGAATGCGGGTCACGTGCCCCTCATCCGGCCGCGTAACGCCGATCGCCATCTTGGCGGTTGTCGATTTTCCCGAGCCGTTCGGCCCGATGAGCGTGACAATCTCGCCCCGCGCGATGGAAAAATCGACGCCGCGCACCAGCCAGCGGCCCTTGCGGCGGACACCGGCGGCCGACAACGAAACCAGCGGCGGCGGCGATGTGGATGGATTGGTCTGCAGCATTTGTATCGTCCGGATGCTCGATTGCCTCTTGCTATGGCACACGTTATAGCATAACGCAACTTATGTAATAACATTACACGCCCTGCGATACGGAGTTTCCCATAATGAAGATGTCTCATCTCCTGCTTTCCACCGCCCTGCTCTTCGCCGCAGCCGGTAACGCCCGGGCAGAAGCGCCCAACGTCGTCGTTTCGATCAAGCCGATCCACTCGCTTGTCGCCTCGATCATGCAGGGCGTCGGCGAGCCGAAGCTGATCGTCGAGGGCGCGGCATCGCCGCACACCTATTCGCTCAAGCCGTCCAATGCCGCAGCCCTTCAGGACGCCGACGTGGTGTTCTGGGTCGGGCACGGGTTGGAAGCGTTCCTGGAGAAGCCTCTCGAGGCGCTTGGCAGCAATGCGACGGTCGTCGAACTCGAGGATGCACCCGGACTGGAGAAGCTGAAATTCCGCGAAGGCGGCGCTTTCGAGACGCATGATCACGGCCACGAAGGCGAAGGCGGGGGGCATGAGCATGGCGAGGCCGACCATGACCATGGCAGAGAGCACGCAGCCGAAAAGGGCCATGACCACGATGAGCATTCGCATGAAGGCGCCTTCGACACGCATCTGTGGCTCGATCCGATGAATGCAAAGGCGATTGCGACGGAAGTCGAGAAAGCCCTGTCGGCAAAGGACCCAGCGAACGCGACAACGTACAAGGCGAACCTCGCAGCCCTCGACGCGAACATCGACGCCCTGGATGCGGAAATCGCCGACACGATCGCCCTTGTGAAGGACAAGCCCTTTATCGTCTTTCACGACGCCTACCAGTATTTCGAGCACCGTTATGGCGTGAAAGTGGTCGGATCGATCACGGTCAGCCCGGAAACCATACCCGGTGCCGAACGCGTCTCACAGATTCGCCAGAAGGTCGTCGATCTCGGCGCGACCTGCGTCTTCGCAGAGCCGCAGTTCGAACCGAAGCTCGTCAATGTCGTGCTTGAGGGAACGCCGGCAAAGGCCGGCACGCTCGATCCGGAAGCGGGAACGCTGACGGAAGGCCCGTCACTCTATTTCGACCTGATGCGTGGCCTCGCGAACTCGTTGAAGCAGTGCCTGTCCTCGGCAAGCTGATCCGACAGAAAATCTTCGCGGCGCGCCAGATCCCGGGCGCGCCGGTGCCGGCTATTTGGCCGAAAGGCGCTCCAACATCTTGCGCGCTTCGGCGGCAAGCGGATGATCGGGGTGACGCTCGATGAACAGCGCATATGCCTCCGCCGTCCCCGAATCCTGCACACGCTGGTATTCGGCGGCGACGGCTTTGTCGGGATCCGGAGGTGTGTCCATCGCGATGACCGTTCCCGCCTTGCCTAAACCGGAGCCGACAAGGGCGAAGATACATATCGCTGCATAAAATCCCGCAGTAGGACTTGAACGCATTCCGCCGATCATGACGTTACTCCGATACTAAATTTTCACTTTAATACGTGAGTTTAGGCCACTATTTTTGCGCAAATTTTAAAAATCGTACGCCTGAGTTTCCGCTCTTGGATCGAGAGGTATTCACGCAAATTTGTTGTCTGCCTAGGTGATTTAGCTTAGGCTAATTTATTGATTTCATCCGGCGCAATTGAGGCCGAACAAACCTGTTTCAGGCATTCCGAGCGACGCGCCCGCCACGCGGCGAGCGACTGTATCGCTTGTCTCGATCCATAGGAGGGAAAAGAAGCATCTGCCTGGGAACTCCGACCGTGCTTACCGGCCGCTCCTCTGACAGTCAGGCGACCTGAGCCAAGGGCGACCTTCATCGCGGCCAGGATTCTTCGACCAAAGCTACATGGACATTCGTGGAACCGAGTTGCGTTGCCGGGCTACCGCGCGGCGCGACAAAGGAGGAGTTATGACCATAATAGCGCGCATGAATTCGATCCTGTTCGACGATGCATCTTCCGATGACATATTGTCCGCATCGCATCAGGAAGCCGCCAAGGCGGCCCGGGCCGGGCTGACCTTCCACATCGACGCGTCGGTTGCTCCGTTCAGCGACGGCATCGGCAACTCCGGTCTGCCGGATCTGAGGCTCATGCCTGTGGCGGAGCGGGCAACCGTCGCCAGCGCGAGCCAGTTTCCGGTAGGTCCCGACCAGGCCGACGACGCCATTTCGACCCAGCGGTTCGGAGTCGACGCGACGCAACTGCCGAACGAGAACGGCAGCCTCTCGACGGCGGTCGCCGTTGCCGCGACCGGCAATGCCATCATCGACGGCGTCCTGATTGGCACGCGCTGGAGTCAGTCGCTGATCACCTACAGCGACACGGATTCGTCTGCCGACTATCAGACCGGATACAATTCCGACCAGAACGGCAACGGCATCAGCGCCCAGTTGGAGGGCTTCTCCCAATTCACGGCCGCACAACGGCTCGCCCTTCACGCCGCCCTGAACCAGGCCGTCTACACGCAGCTTTCCGCCGCGACAGCCTTTTCCGTGGAGGCATTCACCAACCTGGCTATCGACTATCAGGGTTCCGGAACGGGAAACTCGACGATCCGCGCGGCCAATTCGGGCGACGCTGGCACTGCCTATGCCTTCTATCCCGCAAGCAACGTCTACGGCGGCGATACGTTTTTCGGCAACGCCTATGACGGGACGTCCAACAGTCTCAAGAACCCGATCGCCGGAAACTATGCCTGGCACACCATGTTTCATGAACTCGGACATTCGCTCGGCCTGAAACATGGCCATCAGGCGGGCGGCCCCGGAAACACGGCGGTGCCGGCGTCATACAACTCCATCGAATTCACCGTGATGACCTACTCCAGCTACATCGGCGATACGACGGGCGGCTACGACTACGAGGCGTTCGGCGCCCCGCAGACCTACATGATGATCGACATCCTCGCCCTGCAGACGATGTATGGCGCCGATTTCAACGTCAACAGCGGCAACACCGTCTACACCTGGAACCCGTCCACAGGGCAGGCCTATATCAACGGTGGCCTTGCCATTTCGCCCGGCGCCAACCGCATCTTTTCCACCATCTGGGACGGTAACGGCATCGATACCTACAATCTCTCCAACTACACCACAGCGATGCGGATCGACCTCAGGCCCGGCGAAAGCTCCACTTTCTCCGCGGCCCAGCTCGCCTTCCTCGGCGGCGGTCCCAACAATGGATTTGCGCGCGGCAACGTCTTCAACGCCTTCCAGTTCAATGGGGATTCACGGTCCCTGATCGAAAACGCCAATGGTGGCTCGAACAACGACACGATGACGGGCAACGCCGCAGAGAACGTGCTGCGCGGGAATGCCGGCAATGACAGTATCGACGGCGGGACCGGCGCCGACACCCTTTATGGTGACGACGGAAACGACACGCTGAAGGGCGGCGCCGGCAACGATACGCTGCACGGCGGTGCGGGCAACGATACGCTGGAAGGAGGTTCCGGCGTCGATGTCGTCTACGGCAATGACGGCAACGATCGCTTCTCCATCCTCGTCGGCTGGACGGGCGGGACAGGCGAAGCGTTCTTCGGCGGCGCCGGCTCGGATACGTTCGACACCTCGACCGTTGTGTTCGCCGGCTTCAACGCCTTCATCAACCTCACGTCCGGCGAATTCACCTATACGCCCGGCAACACCGGCACCATCGACCTCTCCAGCGTCGAGAACGCGGTCTCAGGCGACGGCGACGACATCCTGACAGGGTCCGGCGTCGGCAACCGTCTCAGCGCCGGTGCAGGCGACGACGAACTGTTCGGGCGCGCAGCTGACGACCTGCTGATCGGCGGCCTCGGCGCCGACAAGCTTGACGGTGGAACGGGCAGCGACACCGCATCCTATCTCTACGCCGCCGCCGGCGTCAGGGCCAACCTGACCAATCCGGGCGGCAATACCGGCGAAGCGGCAGGCGACACCTATACGGCGATCGAGAATCTGACCGGCTCGGCGTTTGGAGACGTCCTCTACGGCAACAGCGGCAAGAACCGGCTCAGCGGCTCTTCCGGCAACGACGTTCTTGTTGGCCGGGCGGGTGCGGATGCGCTCGTGGGCGGTGCCGGGCTCGACACCGCTTCCTATGCCGGAGCGACCGCTGGCGTGATCGCGCGCCTTGCCTCGCCCTGGACCAATACGGGCGACGCAAAGGGCGACACTTACTCCTCGATCGAGAACCTCGCCGGATCCTCGCACGCCGACCGGCTGATCGGCAATTCGGGCAACAACGTCATAAACGGCGCCGCGGGAAACGACCTACTGGCCGGCAACGCCGGATTCGACACGCTCACGGGCAATACAGGCAGGGATTCCTTCCTGTTCAACACCGCCCCGAGTGCCGCCAGCAATATCGACCATATCACCGACTTCTATGTGCCGAGTGACACGATCCTGCTGGAGAATGCCATCTTCGCTGCGCTCGGCGGAGCCGGGACGCTTGCCGCATCCGCATTCCGCTCCAATTCGAGCGGCCAGGCCGCCGACGCTTCCGACCGGATCATCTACGAAAAGGATGCGGGACGCCTGTTCTACGATTCCAACGGAAATGCCGGCGGCGGCCGCGTCCAGTTCGCCTCCCTCGCATCGGACCTGGCGCTGACGCATCTCGATTTCGTCATCGTCTGAGACGGCCGGAGCGCCGAAACGGCCGGCGCTTCAGGACACCCGCAACGCAAAAGGGCCGCCCATCGGGCGGCCCTTTCAGCAATTCTCGATGCACAAACGCCGATTGCTCGGGCCGATTACTCGGCGCTCTCGTCAGCGGCCTTCTTCTTGGCCGGTGCCTTCTTCTTCGGAGCGGCGGCTTCATCGCCTTCAGCCTTCGCAGCAGCCTTCTTCTTGGAAGCCGGCTTGGCTTCGTCCGAAGCTTCGTCGTCAGCCAGCAGCTCTTCCTTGGAAACGGTCTTGTCGGTGACTGCGACTTCCGTCAGCAGATGGTCGATGACCTTTTCTTCGAAGAGCGGAGCGCGCAGCGAGGCGGAAGCACCCGGGGTCTTGCGGAAATAATCGAGGATTTCCTTCTCCTGGCCGGGGAACTGGCGCAGCTGCTCGAACAGCGAACGCTGCATTTCCTCTTCGCTCACCTGGACAGCGGCCTTTTCGCCGATTTCCGAGAGCACCAGGCCGAGACGGACGCGGCGCTCAGCGAGCTTGCGGTACTCCTCGCGGGCTTCTTCCTCGGTGGTTTCCTCGTCTGCAAAGGTCTTGCCGGCCTGCTGCAGATCGGTGTTGACCTGGCGCCAGATGTTTTCGAACTCGGCCTCTACGAGACGCTCCGGCGTGTCGAACTTGTACAGTTCGTCCAGCTGGTCGAGAATCTGACGCTTGATCTTCTGGCGGGTAAGCGAGCCGTACTGGCTTTCGATCTGGCCGCGCACGACTTCGCGCAGGCGCTCGGCCGATTCCAGGCCAAGCTTCTTGGCCAGCTCGTCGTCGATGGTGACCTCACCGGGAGCTGCGACATCCTTGACCTTGATGTCGAAGGTCGCTTCCTTGCCGGCCAGATGTGCTGCCGGGTAGTCGGCCGGGAACGTTACGGTGACAACCTTTTCGTCGCCGGCCTTGACGCCGACCAGCTGATCCTCGAAGCCCGGGATGAAGCGGTTGGAACCGATGACGAGTTCGGCGTCTTCGTCCTTGCCGCCGTCGAAGGCTTCACCGTCGACCTTGCCGAGATAGTCCATGGTGACGCGGTCGCCTTCGGCGGCCTTGCCCTTCTTGGTCTCGTAGGAACGGGCGCTTTCGGCGATCTTCAGGATCTGATCGTCGACTTCCTTGTCGTCGATGGCGACGACTTCGCGGGTGACCTTGATGCCGGAGGCGTCCTTCAGCTCGATCGCCGGGATGATCTCGTAGGACAGGGTGAACTCGAGGTCGGCTTCGGCCGCGAGAATCTTTTCCGCCTCGTCCTGGTCCTCGGTCATGGCGATCTCGGGCTGGGTCGCCGACTTTTCGCCGCGCTCGGACAGGATCGCCGTCGGACGGTCGCGGATGATCTCGTTGACGAGATCGGCCATGATCGACTTGCCGTAGACCTTCTTCAGGTGAGCGACCGGAACCTTGCCCGGACGGAAACCGTTGATGCGAACGCGATCCTTGGCATCGGCCAGGCGTTCGTTCATCTGGGCTTCCATGTCCTTGGCCGGAATGACGACCTTGAGTTCGCGCTTCAGCCCTTCAGCGAGCGTTTCGATTACCTGCATGTTCAAACCTTCATTTCGATTTGGCGGTGCCCCGGCCGGAGACCGGCTCTATCGGCGAGCACCCCTCCGGGTCCATTTGCCGGGAGTGGCTTTACTGTCATCAATGGCCTTTTGGCAAGCAAAATGGCGCTAAAGCGCACGCATCCTTCGCTCAAACCGCTCCGAAGGAACATCATGCGCCAAATTCTTCGTCCGCGCCACGCATCTCTCGTTGGAGATGCGCTTGGCAAGACGGCATTCCGTCGGCCCGGCCGATCCGCCATGCCTCGGTTTGTGGTGCGGGTAGAGAGACTCGAACTCCCACGCTTTT
Organism: Mycoplana rhizolycopersici; assembly: GCF_013378445.1. GTDB lineage: Bacteria > Pseudomonadota > Alphaproteobacteria > Rhizobiales > Rhizobiaceae > Mycoplana > Mycoplana rhizolycopersici. Next base: position 265,334 of record NZ_JABXYK010000006.1, on the reverse strand, counting down.
GGCGCTTGGACCTAAACCAAGTGCGTCTACCAATTCCGCCATACCCGCGTTGGTGGGCGATATGTCACGACGCTCGATGAAGGTCAAGCGCGCCTGTGTCATGCAGGCCGTCATGCATAGGGGCTGTCATAGATAGGGAATGTCCACCCATTTCTCATCATACATCCGCACCACGTCGAGCAGCAGTTCCTTCGTCAGTCGGTCGTCGTCGGGCAAACCAAAGGCCGCAACACAAAGAGGACGGCAGTTGAGGGCAACAAGGCTGCAGATTGCGGGGGCGAGTTCGCTGAGCATGGAGGCTCCCCACATCCCCATGCGGTGCTCCCAGTAAAAGAGGTCCAGCAGCCGAACTTCTCGGTGCCCGCGAAATTGGCCTTCGGGGCTGTCATCGTTCGCGTATGCCTAACGGTGGCAGGTCCCTCAATAAAGCGGCTCGTCGTAGGCGGGGGCGCCGTTCAAGAGGATCTGGCGGATCTGCATCTGGCCCTGCGGAGAAACGCGGGCGACGACCTCCAGCGCCTGCGCGTTCCGGGCCGTCTCCAGCACCCTGCCCTCGCCTTCCGGGACATAGTAGCGTTCGATGCCGTAGGTCACCGAAATGAAATCGCCGACGGCGCCGTCGCTGTCGGGATAGAATTCAAAAGGCAGGGATCGCACCACGACCGTTCCGGACATCGCCGGCAGCGCCTCGAAGGAGGCCTCGGTGGCGTTCCACAGCCCATCGGGGCCTGGCGCAAGACGGACGAGCAACGATTGCCGGCCAGACACCTTCGGCACTTCACCTTCCACGATCGCGCCATCGATGCGTGAAATCGGATAGCTCAATGTCACATAGTCGCCGCGCATCAGATCACGCGGATCAACCGGGACGGTCTGCAGGCGCACCTCGGCACCATTTCTCAGGATTGTCGCACGGCTTTCGACCATGTAGCCGAGGACCGCTGTCTGGATCAGCGCCGCCAGTACGGCAGCCACGAACGGCGGAACACGCCATGCCTTCGCAGTGTCCGTCATCGTCCCGCCTCCGTCACGCCGTTGCGGGCCGAAAAGCTTCGTTCCAAACGGACGACGAGCCAGGCCACCATGGCGACCACGAGGCCGGAGATCAGGAAGAAGCCAGAGGTGCCAAGGATGGTCCCGAGCGTCGCGGACGAAAGATACAGCGTTTCGGCGGCAAAGGCCGCGTAAGCCAGATAACGGACCGCACCGTTGTCGCGCCCGGACAGGAAAAGCCCGGCGATCGCCGCAACCAGCGTGGCAATGCCGAGAACGACCTGCTCAACGAGGCCTTCCGCCTCGAAATGCAGCAGAAGGAGACCCATCATCAGAAGCAGGAAGGAATAGAAGGACGGTGCTGCGCCGGCATTGCGGGCCAGCCCGTTCAGCGGCGACGCCGGCAGTGCTGCAAGCAGGTAGCAGACCGCGCCCGCCGCCGCGATCGCAAGGGCGGTCACCGGCGCCTCGTGCTGCCCATATAGAATGAGGACCCAGCATACTATCAAGAGGTAAGCCAGATGCCGCGTCCGCCCCGCACCCGTGAAGCGGGCAAGACCGATGACGACGACGGCCATGGCCGGCATCAGCCAGAGCAGAAGGTTGTCGCGCAGGACGAAACTGTCGGACCACTCCGTGCCTGCGACGACGAACGCCAGAAAGCCGCACACGGCGGCTGCAGCGGGGGACCGGAAAAGAACGGCGGTGAGAGCCGCGCCGGCAAACCAGATGATGGCGGCTTGCGTCGAATCGCCCGACAGATGGTACATCTGCCCCACCAGCGCAATCCCGCCACCGAAAAACAACAGCCCCGCTACCAGCGATGCCTCCGAAAGGCGGGGTGAATTGTGCGACTTCCAATATGCTGCCTTGAGGTAGGTAGACCAGATGAACGCCACGATGCCGACAAGCCGCGCAATGCGTGGAATCACCTCCCAGTTGGCCGCGATCAGCAGGACGACTGCGCCGCCGATCAGCAAGGCGGCCATCGCCATCAATACCCGGCCGAGACTGAAAGCGCTCTCGCGCTGGTCGTAGTCGGCAAGCAATGCGGGAACGAGGGCCGGATCGAGAAGCCCTTTCGCAGCCCAGCCGTTCAGATCCCGTTCCAGCCGCCCCCGATACATCGCCACTTCACCTCACCTTGTTCCCCGAAGCAGTCGTGCAAGCAGTTTTTCCGAAGTCAAGCGAAAGCGAACGGGAAACGGAAACGGCATGACAAAACGCAAAATCGGCGGGACTTTCCATTTGTCAGACAAAATCTCGCCGTTCCCGACGCCGAATGCCTTGAAAGTGGCGCGAAGCATCATCAAATGAGCGTCTAGCAGTGTAATCGATGCATAAATTGACGAACACGAAGGGCATGCATACGACGCATATCATCCATGCTTATATTGCACTGCACAAAACCGATTTGTCGGACTATATTGAATTCATCGGATCGGAGATGATCCGAAGCGACGAGATCCAGAGGCGCCAACATCGGCGACGGGACATTGTCAAAGCGGCGACGGTCAGCCGCCCGGATGCAAATCCGGAAAGACCCGGCGGCCGAAAGGTGGCTGACAGAATTCGAAGCGGCGCACTCCTCCTCCCAGCGCCTCTTCGATACGATTGGCAACACTCCTCCTCCCAGTTGCCAATCATCCCAAATGACGCCCGCCGGATCTCCTCCCCCGGCGGGCGTTATTGTTTCCTCCCTCCTCGATGCGATTTTGCGATAGCGCCCCCTGGCGCATAGGGCCTGGATCGCCCTATTTGCGCACTTTTTATGCATCTGCATGGCGAATCAGGCGAAAATTTCGTCTAGCCATGATGTTTTTGCATTGGTGCTATTCTGTTCGACACCTACCCCGCACGAATGGGAACGGCTATAAACACATCATCAATCGGGCGCGGCACTCCTCCTCCCAGCCAGACCCGATGCGATTGGCAACCCTCCTCCTCCCAAGTTGTCAATCAGGATCAACGCCCGCCGGACCTCCTCCCCCGGCGGGCGTATCGATTCCAGCGCCATGCGCTACGAGGATATCACTTCTTCTTCATGCTTGGCTGCGCCGTCGGATCTGCACAATCAATGTGCATTTAGATCCAGAATCGCGCCTCACGCTACGCAAGGCATGCATTATATGCATTGGTGGTATTCAAACTACGAACTTCCGAGTCAGAGGTAGGCCGGGTACAACACCATCAGTCGGGCACGGCACTCCTCCTCCCAGCCAAGCCCGATGCGATTGGTGACAACTCCTCCTCCCAAAGTCGCCAATCAGGATATGCGCCCGCCGGACCTCCTCCCCCGGCGGGCGTTTTCTTTTTCTGCGCAGCCTCAATTCGCCGCCCCATCCAGAAATGGAGCGGACATGATCAGAATTTCAGCGCACTTTTCCCTTGACATGCACAAACGACATAGCTGCCATTCTGCAATATCGCTGTAATTCAGGGCGTTCCGGACGTATATTCCAGCCATCAGATCAGGGCCGGCGCCGATAGGGGCCGCCGGCATCGAAGCCCAGGAAGGGATACGACCATGAACTTCGCACACTCGTTCAACAATTGGCGCAAGTACCGTCAGACCGTCACCGAACTCGGCCGCATGAGCGACCGTGAACTGAACGACCTCGGCATCGGCCGCTCGGACATCCGCCGCGTCGCACGCGAAGCCGTCCGCTAAGCCTTCGCCGGCGACCCAACGGTCCGGCTCAAACGCCTTCCGGAGCACTCCGGGAGGCGTTTCTTTTTGTGCGCAAGGCGCGCTCCGCATCAGCATTGACAGCGAAGGCTCGCGGCCGGTTCATTCAGTCGCGCACTCCCTGAAAATCAAGGGATACAGCCAATTCAGCATCTGCTCATTTTTCGATCCTCGCCAACATGTGCATATTTTCTATCCATCTAGTTGCACAATTGCATAGCAGCTGCATTTTCTTTGCACTGCACCATTGACAGGGAAAGGAGTAGATAAAGGGCAACAGACGAGGACGCAGTCGTCCCGCCCAAACCTTTCAGGAGACCTGTCATGAACCCGATCCGCCTTGCAAAGAACTGGCTCAGCTACCGCCGCACCCTCAGCGAACTCGGCAACCTTTCCTCCCATACGCTTTCGGACATCGGCCTTACCCGCTACGACATCCGCGGCATCGCGGCACGTTCCTTCCGCTAATCGTCGGGCTGGCGGCGCCGGAAGGCTTGCCGCCCCGTCTGCTGCGGGACGCATCGAACGGCACCAAACGGTGCCGTTTTTGATTCCGGCGATTGGAAGCGCAGCACGCGCGTGATATGCAGCCGCCCATGACGAAAACGACCTCCCATTCCCCCATCCACATCATCGGCGGCGGCCTTGCCGGCAGCGAAGCCGCCTGGCAGATCGCCGAGCGCGGCATTCCCGTCATCCTGCACGAAATGCGCGGCGTGCGCGGCACGGATGCCCACAAGACGGACGGGCTGGCCGAGCTCGTATGTTCGAACTCCTTCCGCTCCGACGACGCCACCAGCAATGCGGTCGGCGTGATCCATGCCGAGATGCGGCTTGCCGGCTCGCTGATCATGCGTTCGGCCGACGCCAACCAGGTGCCGGCGGGCGGCGCGCTCGCCGTCGACCGCGAGGGTTTCTCCGCCGCCGTAACCGCTGCGATCGAGGGGCACCCGCTGATCACGGTGGTTCGCGAGGAGATCAAGGGCCTGCCGCCACAGGAATGGGACCAGGCGATCATCGCCACCGGGCCGCTGACCGCACCCGACCTCGCAGCCGCGATCCAGGAACGGACGGGCGCGGATGCGCTTGCCTTTTTCGATGCGATCGCGCCGATCGTGCACACGCACTCTATCGACATGGACATCTGCTGGTACCAGTCGCGCTACGACAAGGTCGGCCCCGGCGGCACGGGCAAGGACTACATCAACTGCCCGATGGACGAGGCGCAGTACAACGCCTTCGTCGATGCGCTGATCGCCGCCGACACGACCGGCTTCAAGGAATGGGAAGGCACGCCCTATTTCGACGGCTGCCTGCCGATCGAGGTAATGGCCGAGCGTGGCCGCGAGACGCTGCGCCACGGTCCGATGAAACCGATGGGCCTGACCAATGCGCACAACCCCTCCGTCAAGGCCTATGCGGTCGTCCAGCTTCGCCAGGACAATGCGCTGGGCACGCTCTACAATATGGTCGGCTTCCAGACGAAGCTGAAATACGGCGCGCAGGGCGAGATCTTCCGGATGATACCGGGACTGGAGAACGCGGAATTCGCGCGGCTCGGCGGCCTGCACCGCAACACCTATCTGCAATCGCCTGTCCTGCTCGATTCTTCGCTGACGCTGAAGGGCCGTCCGGGGCTACGCTTTGCCGGCCAGATCACCGGCTGCGAGGGCTATGTCGAAAGCGCCAGCATCGGACTTCTGGCCGGACGGTTCGCCGCCGCCGAACGCCTTGGCCAACACGTGTCGCTGCCTCCTGTGACATCAGCCTTCGGCGCGTTGCTCAACCACATCACCGGCGGCCACATCATGTCCAACGACGAACCGGGCAAGCGCTCGTTCCAGCCGATGAACATCAATTTCGGCCTGTTTCCCGAGCTTGAGGCGGGATCGATCGTCAAGCCGGAGGGCGTCAAGCGCTTCCGTGGCAAGGAAAAGGCGGCGGCAAAGAAGCAGGCGCTGGCCGCGCGCGCTCTGGAAGACTGCCGCCGCTGGCTGGCGTCCGCGGGCTAAGGCGGGTCGGACCTTTCAGAGCCGCTTCCGGCGCCTCCGGCGCTTGCTCTGACGCATGTCGTGATCGTAAAACCGCTTTGCACTTTTGCGGCATGATGGAGCAATTGCCACAAGAGCCAGACGAGCATTAAAGTCACCGAAGCTAAGTTCAGGCGGGCAACGAGGCCGTTGGTCATCGTAAGCCTAAAGCGATCCTGAACGGCATCAGGTCGACATGCTTCGCGGCGGGCCAGGTATCCTTTCCGTTCTCGACATCCTTATCAACGTCCTGTGCGCACGCAGTTGCAATAGGCTATACAATGTATATTTTTGCGAGCAACATGGGAGAGATAAATGGCAACAGGAAGTTCCGGAACCTTAGCGCTGCTGATCGATGGCGACAACGCTTCGCCAAAGATCGTCGTCGGTCTCATGGCTGAGATCGCCAACTACGGAACCGCTAGCGTCAAACGCATCTACGGTGACTGGACCGCTCCCAGCCTAAAGGGTTGGAAAGAATGCCTGCTCGAACATTCCATCCAGCCAATTCAACAGTTCGCCTACACGACCGGAAAGAACGCGACAGATGGCGCAATGATCATCGACGCCATGGACTTGTTGTATACGGGTCGTTTCTCGGGATTCTGCATTGTCTCAAGTGACAGCGATTTTGCGCGGCTGGCGGCCAGAATCCGGGAACAAGGTGTAACCGTCTATGGGTTCGGTGAGCGGAAGACTCCTCGCCCGTTCATCACCGCCTGCGACAAGTTCGTCTATTTCGACGTGCTCAGTGCTCAGGCTGCGGAGGTCGAAGAAGCAGCGCCCCCCGCCCAAAACCCAGTCCAGGCCAAGCCTGCCGCCGCAAAGGCAACGCCCAAAAAGGCGACCTTGGATAGAGTGGCACGAGACATGTTGACCAAAGCGATTATCGCAACTGCTGATGAAGACGGTCGAGCCAATCTGGCCCAAGTGGGAGGGCATCTGGCGAAGCAAGCGCCCGACTTTGATGCACGCAACTACGGCTTCCCCAGGCTAAGCGATCTCGTGAGGTCATCCGGTATCGTCGATGTTGAGCGAGCACCCGATAACCCGAAAACAATACTGGTTCGCCTCAAGAAGGCTTAATACCAAGTCTCGATGATCAAAACTCACTGGCCCATTTTCTTCGGCCGATAGACATGATGCACCACGGCTGGCGTTGCAGCTTTCACCAGGCATCGCAGCAGTGGTCCACGATGTGGTCGTAGGATTTAAAGACTCAGTTTGAAAGCCAGTTATCGCGCATGAATTGCCAGAGGTTTTCGACCGGGTTGAGTTCGGGCGACTTCGGCATGCGCGTCCTCTGCGAGCCCCCGCCTCATAAATGACCGAAAGAGCCAATAGTCGACGTGACAAATCGGCATCTTGGCTTTGCCTCGCCAGCCGACGTCAAACTCATCAAGCACCGACTACCACTTCTGCTAGACCTCACCGCACATGAAGGCTCCGCGGTGGCGCGGCCGTGACGGCCGCGCGCTACGTCTCCGCCGTCACGGGAGGACGCATGCGATCGACGATCCGGGGGCCGAGCGCAGTCAGCACCAGCCCGCAGACGACGAGGGCGGCGCCGGCAAGACGCGAATTGCCGAAACTCTCGCCGAGAACGAGAGCGGAGGAACTCATGCCGAACACGGGAACCAGCAGAGAAAACGGCGCCACGGTGGAGACACCGTGCTTGCGGATCATGTAGCCCCAGACGCCGAAGCCGAAGACTGTGGTGGCGTAGGCGATGTAGGCGACGGCGCCGATTCCTTCCCAGGACAGGGTGGCGAGAGCCATCAGGTCGCGGTCCCATCCCTCCGTCAGAAGCGAAATGATGGCCAGGGGGATCGGGGGAACGAGGCTGACCCATACCATCAGCGCCAGCATGTCTACCTTGCCGACCTTCTTCATCAGAATGTTCGAAACGGCCCAGGACAGGCCGGCCGCCAGCACCAGTGCCAATCCCGTATAGGTGAAGCCGGCATCGACGGTCGTGGCGATCGCGGCCATTCCGCCGAGGGCGACAAGAATGCCGGCAATCTGCACCGGCCTCGGCCGCTCGCCATAGATCGACGCCGCCAGAATGACGGTGAAGAAGGCCTGTGACTGCAGCAGCAGCGAAGCGAGCCCGGCGGAAATGCCGATATCCATGCCGATGAAGAGCAGGCTGAACTTCACGACGCCCAGAATAAGCCCGATGCCGAGAATGAGGCGCAGCGGCACGGCGGGACGCGGCAGGAAAAAGACCAGCGGCAGGGCTGCGAAGAGGAAGCGGAGCGCTGAAAACAGGATAGGCGGGAAGTTCGCGATCCCGATCTTGATGACGACGAAATTGAAACCCCAGACGGCTGCGACCAGCACCAGGAGAGCGATGTCGATCAGGCCCATGCGTCGGCGTCCACCATCTTCGCTGCGATTGGCAATGCTTTAGAGCCGTTCATCGCCAAAGGGAAGCGTTCCGGGCTCATGGGTGCAGAGCACGATGGGAAAGTTCTGACTTTGACGTACACCGGCGGCGATCGCCCACGACGCATGACGAGGAGGCGTGATCCTTGCGATGCCAGACACGGCGGGGCGCGCAGCTGGCCACGTGAGAGCGTAGGTGTTGGCAATGCCTGCTGCCCCGCCAATTGCGTTACCGGAACTGACAGGGCAGGCTGCGATCGGAGCGCCGCACCGGGGAGCACGTGACCCTGTCCCGTGTCACTCGAACTCGGCGATCCCCTTCAGGAAATCGACGAGGTCTTCGGCGGTCAGGCCGGGGCCGGCGCGGTGCGCGGCTTCTCCGTGTCGCCACACACCGGCGGCGGCGGCCTCGAAGGCCGGCATACCCTGCGCCAGATGCGCGCCGATGATGCCGGAAAGCACGTCCCCGGAGCCGGCGGTTGCAAGCCACGGCGGGGCGTTGTCGTTGATCAGCGCCCGTCCGTCCGGCGCTGCGATCACCGTGTCCGCCCCCTTCAGAACGATGACCGCATGGCTGCGTGCCGCAGCCGCTCTGGCTCTGTCGACCTTCGAAAGGGCGGCGTCCGCGGCGATATCGGGAAACAGCCGGGAGAATTCGCCGTCATGCGGTGTCAGCACGAGCCGCGTCTGCCCGCCGTCGAAGGCTTCGAACAGCGCTTCCGGCCGCTCGCGAAACGCCGTGATGCCGTCGGCGTCGAGAACCAGCGGTCGTTCCGAGAGCCTCCCAACGTAGGCTCTGGCCCGGTCCAGATCACCGAAGCCGGGGCCAAGCACGAAGGCGGAATAGCGGGGATCGGCGAGAAGTGCGTCTAGAGCCGCCACACCGTCTATCTCACGCAGCATCACCGCCGTCAGCTGGGCTGCATTGGCTGCGCCTGCCCCGGCCGGCGAGAGGACGGTGACGAGCCCCGCCCCGGCATGCAATCCGGCCGTCGCCGAGAGGCGCGCGGCGCCGGTGGCAAGCGCCCCGCCGGAAAAGACGGCCAGATGCCCGTGCCCGTATTTGTGCGCACTCGCTGCTGCTTTCGGCAGGCTCATCGCCCACACGTCGGGCACATTGACGCGCAGATGATGGGACGCGGCAAGAACAATCCGGGGAGGAACGCCGATATCGAACACCTCGAGCTCACCGCATAGCGACCGGCCAGGCATCAGCAGATGGCCGGGCTTCCGGCACATGAAGGTCACCGTGTGGACGGCCTCGAAGGCGCCCCCCCGAACCAGGCCGGTACGTCCGTCTACACCGCTCGGCAGGTCGACAGCCAGGACCGGCAGCGCCAGCCCGTTGACGCGGTCAATGAGTTTGCAAACCACAGGATCGAGATCGCGCGACAATCCCGCGCCGAAGAGTGCGTCGATCACCACGTCGCCGATCGCCGGCACATACTGGTCGAGCGGGTTGATGGAGCCGCCGAAGCGCTCGCTCGCCCTGCCGGCGTCGGATCGGGCGCGGGGCGTGGCCAGCCGATAGAGGAAAACGGCGGCCCCGGCCTCAGCAAGGGCCCTGGCGGCCACATAGCCGTCGCCGCCATTGTTGCCCGGCCCGGCGAGGACGACAAATCGCAGGGCGCCCGGAAAGCGGCGAAGCGCTGCGGCCGCCACCGCCTGCCCTGCCCGCTCCATCAGCGCAAGGCTGTCGATGCCGCTGTCGGCGGCCGCCTTGTCGATGCCGGCCATTTCCTCCGGCGTGACGACGATCGTATCGAGCTCCTTGTGCATCGCTCGACAATGCACTCAAAGGATCACCGTCGCCAAGGCTTAAAATTTCAACCACTCCTGGGTATTATTTGTGCATCTGCATCCATTTGGTGCTTAAAATACGTGCGAAAAGCCGAATAGCAGCTCTCGTTGGCGCTGCCCCAAGAAAAAACGTCCGTTTGCAGTCCGAATTTTAGGCAGAAACCGCCGTTGCGGCGGCTGGAGAAGTCGGCGCTTGCGGAGGGTGCGACAACTCGTCCAGGGTAAGCAGCATGCGCGCCACGAAACTGGCACGCATTATGCAAAGATTGGCACGTAAAATGCATCAACATAAGCGGCAGGCACCAAATCCTGCGCAAACGGGAGAAGCGGAGAGACATTTTCTCATGAAAAAGATCGAAGCGATCATAAAGCCGTTCAAGCTCGACGAAGTGAAGGAAGCGCTTCAAGAAGTCGGCCTGCAGGGCATCACGGTCACGGAAGCGAAGGGCTTCGGCCGCCAGAAGGGCCACACCGAGCTCTATCGCGGCGCCGAATACGTGGTCGATTTCCTGCCGAAGGTAAAGGTTGAAGTCGTCCTGGCCGACGAGAATGCGGATGCGGTGATCGAAGCGATCCGGAATGCAGCGCAGACCGGCCGCATCGGCGATGGCAAGATCTTCGTTTCCAACGTCGAAGAAGTCATCCGCATCCGTACCGGCGAAACCGGCGTTGATGCCATCTAATCCCCGCCTGGCCGTCCGGCCAAGGTTTTCTACCTCGTCATCTCAAATAGGGACTTTCAAAACATGACGACTGCCAACGATATCCTGAAGCAAATCAAGGAGAACGACGTCAAGTTCGTGGACTTGCGCTTTACCGACGTTAAGGGCAAGCTGCAGCACGTGACGATGGACGTCTCCTGCGTCGATGAAGACATGTTCGCCGATGGCGTTATGTTCGACGGCTCCTCGATCGCAGGCTGGAAGGCCATCAACGAGTCGGACATGGTCCTGATGCCGGATCCGGCAACTGTCCACATGGATCCTTTCTTCGCCCAGTCCACGATGGTCATCTTCTGTGACATTCTCGATCCGGTGTCCGGCGAAGCCTACAACCGCGACCCGCGCGGCGTTGCCAAGAAGGCCGAAGCCTACCTCAAGGCTTCCGGAATCGGCGACACCATCTACGTGGGCCCCGAGCCCGAATTCTTCGTCTTCGACGACGTCAAGTACAAGGCTGATCCCTACAACACCGGCTTCAAGCTCGACTCCTCCGAACTGCCGTCCAATGACGACACCGACTACGACACCGGCAACCTCGGTCACCGTCCGCGCGTCAAGGGCGGCTATTTCCCGGTTCCGCCGATCGACAGCTGCCAGGACATGCGTTCCGAAATGCTGACGGTTCTGGCCGAAATGGGCGTCGTCGTTGAAAAGCAGCACCATGAAGTGGCTGCTGCCCAGCACGAGCTCGGCGTCAAGTTCGACACGCTGGTTCGCAACGCCGACAAGATGCAGATCTACAAGTACGTCGTCCACCAGGTCGCCAATGCCTACGGCAAGACGGCAACCTTCATGCCGAAGCCGATCTTCGGCGACAACGGCTCGGGCATGCACGTCCACCAGTCGATCTGGAAGGACGGCAAGCCGACCTTCGCAGGCGACGAGTATGCCGGCCTCTCCGAGAGCTGCCTGTTCTACATCGGCGGCATCATCAAGCACGCCAAGGCGATCAACGCCTTCACCAACCCGACGACGAACTCCTACAAGCGTCTCGTCCCGGGCTATGAGGCTCCGGTTCTGCTCGCCTATTCGGCTCGAAACCGTTCGGCATCGTGCCGCATCCCGTTCGGTACGGGTCCGAAGTCCAAGCGCGTTGAAGTCCGCTTCCCCGACCCGCTCGGCAACCCCTACCTCGGCTTCGCCGCCATGCTGATGGCGGGCCTCGACGGCATCAAGAACAAGATCCATCCGGGCAAGGCCATGGACAAGGACCTGTACGACCTGCCGCCGAAGGAATTGAAGAAGATCCCGACCGTCTGCGGCTCGCTGCGCGAAGCGCTCGAGAACCTCGACAAGGACCGCAAGTTCCTGACGGCCGGCGGCGTCTTCGACGACGACCAGATCGACGCCTACATCGAACTGAAGATGGCGGAAGTCATGCGTTACGAAATGACGCCGCACCCGGTCGAGTTCGACATGTACTACTCGGCCTGATGCCGATCGCTCCGGCGCATGCCAGGAGCACGAACTGGAGAAGCCCGGCCACGTGCCGGGCTTTTCTGTAAAGTGGTCAGACGAAGTCCCGCGCCGGGAAAAATGCAGCGACGCAATCAGCGGGCCTTGCACGACCAAGCGGCTGAGCTTGGCGAAGGGGCGCTTCGCCACGAAGTCTCCCCGGCCGGCGAAGCAAAGCGCGCCACTTAAAGCGGATTTTTCCGTAACTGCGTTAAGCCCTTGAGTTTTACGCGATCCTTCCCAAATATAACTTGAAAGGAAGGCCCGATATGAGAATCAGAACTGCGAAGTACGGTATAGGAGACGTGGTCCGCCACCGGACCTATCCGTTCCGCGGCGTGGTCTTTGACGTCGATCCCGAATTCGCCAACACCGAAGAGTGGTGGAATTCGATCCCTACGGAAATTCGCCCGTCGAAAGACCAGCCGTTCTACCACCTGTTCGCCGAGAACGACGAAACCGAATACGTCGCCTATGTCTCCGAGCAGAACCTCGTGCCGGACGACAGCGGCGTTCCGCTCCGGCATGCGCAGGTGCGGGCGTTAATGGCGCCCGACGACGGTGGCACCTATCACTGGAAAATCGACGCCGGCATCGTCCACTGACCGTTCTTAGACGACGATTGGATCATCGTGCATGGTGAATCAAAAAACCCGGCCGCAAGGCCGGGTTTTTCGCAATTCCAGGGAAAAGCCGTTTACTGGCTCTTGGCCGCCTTCTGGGCGTCTTCGAGCTTCTTGCGGGCTTCGTCGGCCTTCTTCTGCATTTCTTCCTGCAGCAGGCGCTGGCGCTCCTCAAGCTTCGACTGCTCGATCGGTTCGCCATCGAAGGCGCCCGTGAAACCGGCGAGCGACATCTTGATCGGGTTCGGCGAACGCTGGAAATTGATCGAGGTAAACACAACCTCGCCGCCCTTCTTCAGGCTGGCCAGCATCTGGTCGGTCAGCGGAACTTCGGCCACGCACTTGTCCGGCATACAGATGGCGTAATCGAGCTTCTGCGCCTTGCCGCCATCGATCTGCATGGCGACGCCCGGCGGGATCAGCCGCGCGCTCGGCACCGAGACCTGCATGATCTTGCGGTTCACCTTGCCCTCTACCGTGATCAGGCCAACGGCCGTCAGCAGTTGGCCGCCGCCGGCGGTCAGAAGGTTCTGGACGATGCAGACATCGTTGTCTTCCTGCTTCGTGCAGACCTTGAACCAGCCCTGCGGTGCCCCGGCCTGCTGTGCGGCGGCGGTGGAAGGCAGCGCGCCGGCAGCAAGCGAAACTGCAAATGCGGAAAGCACTGCCTGCTTGGTAAAGCTCGATTTAAAGATCATAACCGGTTCCGTCTCCTGAAGTCCGATGCCGAGCGTTTTTTCGCCCATGAAATGTTCTGGTCAGCTATGCGCTCTCTGTCGGCGAATTGAGGCATTTGAATGACCCGCTTTCAGGCATCCTGTTACAATGTGGCGCGATGGATATCCAGTCTTTCGTCGCATTTTTACCCGCAGTTCCTGAAATAGCGGAACCATCATTGTTTGCCGCATGTCCGAGACTGTAAGTTGTCGCGAATCGATATGCGTTGTTGAAGAGGTATCACGTTGCGAGTTCTATTGACGGCACTCTGCCTTGCTCTTGCAGCCCCGTTCGGCCAGGCGCATGCGGCACCGGTGCATGGCATAGCAATGCACGGCGAGCCCGCGCTGCCGCCGGACTACAAGCACTTTCCCTATGTGAATCCGGACGTCAGAAAGGGTGGCAAGATCACCTATGGCGTCGTCGGCACCTTCGACAACCTCAACCCCTTCATCCTGAAGAGCATGCGCACCACAGCGCGCGGCATGTGGGACCCCGAATTCGGCAATCTCGTCTATGAGTCGCTGATGCAGCGCTCGCGCGACGAGGCGTTCTCGATGTACGGATTGCTGGCCGAGACAGTGGAGTGGGATGACGAGCGCAGCTTCATCCAGTTCAACCTGAACCCGAAGGCGCGCTGGGCAGACGGACAGCCGGTCACGCCCGACGACGTCATCTTCTCCTTCGAACTGCTGCGCGACAAGGGACGTTCGCCCTTCAGCCGCAGGCTCGACGTCGTCGAGAAGACGGAAAAGATCGGCCAGTACGGCGTCCGCTTCACCTTCAACGACAAGGCCGACCGAGAATCGCCACTGCTTCTGGCGCTGTCGCCGGTCTTGCCGAAGCATGCGATCGACGTAGAGAGCTTCGACCGGACGTCGCTGACGTTCCCCCTCGGTTCCGGTCCCTACCGCGTCAAGGACGTCCGCCCTGGCGAGAAGATCGTCTACGAGCGCAATCCGGACTATTGGGCCAAGGATATTCCCTCCAAGATCGGCTTCGACAACTACGACCAGATCAGCGTCGAATACTTCCTGCAGGAAAACACGCTGTTCGAAGCGTTCAAGAAGGGCAGTGTCGATATCTTCCAGGAAGGAAATCCGACGAAATGGGCGCGAGGCTACGATTTCCCGGCCGTCACGTCCGGCAGGATCGTCAAGGAGGAATTCACGCCAAAGGTACCCTCGGGCATGCTGGGCTTCGTCTTCAATACGCGGCGCCCGATGTTCGCCGATGCGCGCCTGCGCCACGGTCTTTCGCTCGTCTTCGATTTCGAATGGGTGAACAGGAACCTCTTCGAAAACGCCTACAGGCGGACGGAGAGCTTCTGGCAGAACTCCGACCTTTCTTCGCTGGGCGTTCCGGCGGACCAAAGCGAACGGAGGTTGCTGGGGCCGGCGCTGGCGCGGATCGAGCCCGAAATCCTCGATGGCACCTATCGCTGGCCGAAGACGAATGCGTCCGGCCGCGACCGCACGGTACTGAAACAGGCCGTCATGTTGATGAAGGAGGCCGGCTACACCATCAAGGATGGCGTGATGAGCGATGCCAATGGCAAGCCGCTCGCCTTCGAGATCATGACGCAGAACGCCGACCAGGAAAAACTGGCGCTGGCCTATCAGCGCTTTCTCGCCGCCCTCGGCATTCGCGCCGCCGTGCGGACGGTGGATGATTCGCAGTATCAGAGCCGCACGCAGACGTTTGACTACGATGTGATTGTGCGCGCCTACGCTTCATCGCTATCGCCGGGCCTCGAGCAGGCCGTGCGCTGGCGCTCGGACTATCGTGACCGTGAGGGCAGTGAAGCTTTTGCCGGCGCCAACGATCCCGACGTCGACCGCGTGGTGGACGCGATCCTGAACGCACGCAGCGCCGAGGATTTCCACTCCGCCGTCCGCGCGCATGATCGCCTCCTGCTTTCCAACCATTACGTGCTGCCGCTGTACCATCTCGGCCGGCAATGGGTTGCCCGGCACGACTACATCGACCGTCCTGATGCCGTGCCTCTCTACGGTTACCAGCTTCCGGTCTGGTGGGATGTGCGGGCGCAAAAATAGCACTGCAACCGCAGCAGGCGCAGCTTGTTCAGGCGCTCATGGCCATTGAACTCATCGGCCAGGCAAACTATCTGCGGTTCATGACCGAGTAGGAAAGCGATCAGGACATGGAAAACGTAACGATCGACGTCGTATCCGACGTAGTCTGCCCGTGGTGCTATCTCGGCAAGAAGCGGCTGGAGAAGGCGATCGACGCGGTTGCCGGCGACGTGAACGTCAAC
Source organism: Mycoplana rhizolycopersici (assembly GCF_013378445.1). Lineage (GTDB taxonomy): Bacteria > Pseudomonadota > Alphaproteobacteria > Rhizobiales > Rhizobiaceae > Mycoplana > Mycoplana rhizolycopersici. The sequence continues at coordinate 249,639 of NZ_JABXYK010000006.1, read as the reverse complement.
GTGACCTTCCGCCCCTATCAGCTCAACCCTGACCTGCCGGCCGCCGGCCTCGACCACAAGAAGCATCTGGCGGAAAAACTCGGCGGCAGCGAAGCGGTCGACCGCGCCCATGGCATGCTCACCAATCTCGGGCACGAAGATGGTATCGACTTCAATTTCGACGCTATTGCGCTGAGCCCCAACACGCTCGACGCGCACCGGCTGCTGCGCTGGGCGATGATCGAAGGACCCGACGTCCAGAGCAGGGTCTCACAGGCGCTGTTCAAGGCCTATTTCGAGGACGGCAAGAATGTCGGCGATCGCAATGTGCTGCTCGACATCGCAGGGGCCGCCGGCATGGACCGGGCGGTGGTCTGCGCCCTGTTCTCCGCCAACGCCGACATCGAATCGGTGAAGCAGGAAATCGGCATGGCGCGCGAAATGGGTGTGACCGGGGTTCCCTGCTTCATCATCGACAACAAGTATGCGGTGATGGGCGCCCAGACCGTGGATGTCCTGGCCAGCGCCCTTCGCGAGGTCGCCGCATTGAAAAAGGCGGAAGCGGCCGCAGAGGCCTGACCCTCTTCCATTCCCTACCGATATTTCTCAGGCTGCTGGCTGCTTCGCCAGTCCCGCCAGTTGCGTCATCAGCTGTGCCGCACCCGTCAGCCGCTTTTCCGGCGTCGGCAGGTCGCGTGAGAGGAACAGGCTCTGGTCCGGGCGGATCTTCGCCAGCGTCCCCTGTTTGGCGATGTAGCCGACGAGCGCCGCCGGGTTCGGGAATTCCTTGTGGCGGAACTGCACGACGACGCCCTTCGGCCCCGCATCCAGCTTCTCCACATTGGCCACGCGGCAGAGCGACTTGATGTAGACGATTTTCAAAAGATGCTGCACCTCGATCGGCAGCGGCCCGAAGCGGTCGATCAGCTCGGCGCCGAAGCCGTCGATATCCGACAGCTCGGTGATCTCGCCAAGCCGGCGGTAGAGGCCGAGACGCAGATGCAGGTCGGGCACGTAGTCGTCGGGGATCATCACAGGCGTTCCGACCGAAATCTGCGGCGACCAACCGGTATCGACGATCTCCTCGTCGCCCTTGATCTCGGCGACGGCCTCCTCAAGCATCTGCTGGTAGAGTTCGAAGCCGACCTCCTTGATATGGCCGGACTGCTCCTCGCCGAGCAGGTTACCGGCGCCGCGGATGTCCAGGTCGTGGCTGGCGAGCTGGAACCCGGCACCGAGCGTGTCCAGCGACTGCAGGACCTTCAGCCGCCGTTCTGCGGTCGCCGTCAGCTTCTTGTTGACCGGCAGCGTCAGCAGCGCGAAGGCGCGGACCTTCGAACGCCCCACGCGACCGCGCAGCTGGTAGAGCTGCGCCAGCCCGAACATGTCGGCGCGGTGCACGATCAGCGTGTTCGCCGTCGGCACGTCCAGCCCCGATTCGACGATGGTGGTCGACAGCAGCACGTCGTAGCGACCGTCGTAGAAGGCGTTCATGATGTCTTCCAGCTCTGTCGCCGGCATCTGGCCGTGGGCAACCGCCACTTTCAGCTCCGGCACGTCCTGCTGCAGGAACTCCTGGATCACGGCAAGGTCACTGAGCCGCGGGCAGACGTAGAAGCTCTGGCCGCCGCGAAAATGCTCGCGCATCAGCGTCTCGCGGATGACCAGCGGATCAAAGGGCGAGATGAAGGTGCGTACCGCCATGCGGTCCACCGGCGGCGTTGTGATCAGCGACAGTTCGCGCACGCCCGTCATGGCGAGCTGCAGCGTGCGCGGGATCGGCGTGGCAGAGAGCGTCAGCACGTGGATATCGCTCTTCAGTTCCTTCAGCCTCTCCTTGTGCTTGACGCCGAAATGCTGCTCCTCGTCGATGATCAGAAGGCCGAGATTGGCGAACTTGATCGAGCTGCCAAGCAGCGCATGAGTGCCGACCACGATGTCGGTCTTGCCCTCGGCCACCTCCTTCTTCGTCAGCGCCAGCTCTTTCGAGCCGACCAGGCGAGAGGCCTGCTGCAGGCGGATCGGCAGACCGCGGAAGCGCTCGGCGAATGTCTTGAAGTGCTGGCGGGCGAGCAAGGTCGTCGGCACGACGACGGCCACCTGCACCCCGTTCATGGCGGCGATGAAGGCGGCGCGCAGCGCCACTTCGGTCTTGCCGAAGCCGACATCGCCGCAGACCAGCCGGTCCATCGGCCGCCCGGCGCCGAGGTCTTCGCGCACCGCGTCGATGGCGTTCGCCTGGTCGTCGGTCTCGTCATAGGGGAAGCGCGCGGCGAACTCGTCATAGACGCCGTCCTGCGCGGAAAGCACCGGCGCGTGACGGACGAGGCGGGCGGCGGCGATCTGGATCAGCCCGTTGGCCATGTCCAACAGCCGCTTCTTCAGCTTGGCCTTGCGCGCCTGCCAGGCGACACCGCCGAGCTTGTCGAGGATCGCATCCGTCCCCTCGCCGCCATAGCGCGACAGAAGGTCGATGTTTTCCACCGGAAGATAGAGCTTGGCGTCGTCGGCGTAGCGCAGTTCAAGGCAGGCATGCGGCGCGCCGGCCGCCTCGATCGTCTGCAGACCGACGAAGCGGCCGATACCGTGCTCGGCATGGACGACGATGCTGCCTTCATCGAGGCCTGCGACCTCGGCGATGAAATCGGCGCCGCGCTTGCGCCGGCGGGAGCGACGAACCATGCGGTCGCCGAGAATGTCCTGCTCGCCGATGAAGACGAGGTCGCCGGCCTCGAAGCCGCTCTCCAGGCTGAGCACTGCCGATCCCGCCTCGCCCGGCTTCAGCTTGCGCAGGCCCGACAGGTCGGCGACGCCGACAACATTGCCGAGACCGTGCTCGGAGAGAACCTGCATCAGCCTATCGAGTGAGCCTTCGCTCCAGCCGGTCACCAGCACCTTCTTGCCGGCCGACCGCAGGTCGGCGATGTATTTCACCACCTGGTCGAAGACGTTGACGCGTTCCGTTCCGTCCTCGCCCTCCTTTGCCGCCTTCGCCCAGCGGGCGCCCGCGCGCGCCTCCAGCGTGAACACGCGGCGCGCCTCGCCCTCGTGCTCGTTGAAGGGCGAGATGCGGATAGCGTCGTGCTCGCTCAGAAGGCGGGCAAAGCTATCGTCGTCGAGGTAGAGCTGGCCAGGGGGCACCGGCTTGTAGGGCGTGGCCTGGGCCAGCTGCCCCTTGGCGGAGGCCGAATTCAGCCGCGCGTCGTAATAGTCGCGCACAAGCTTCGAGCGCTCGGCGGCCGCCTCGCGCGCGGCATGGTCTGTGACGATCCGAAAACCGGCGAGATAGTCGAACGACGTCTCCAGCTCGTCGTAGAACAGCGGCAACCAGTGCTCCATGCCGGCATAGCGGCGCCCCTCTGAAACCGCCTGGTAGAGCGCGTCGTCACGGGTCGCAGCCCCGAACAGCGACAGGTATTCCTTGCGGAAATGGCTGATCGTCTCCGGCGTCAGCGTCACCTCGCTCATCGGATTGAGGTCGAGGCTCCTGGCCTGCCCGGTCGTGCGCTGGCTGGCCGGATCGAAGGTGCGGATGCTCTCCAGCGTGTCGCCGAAGAAATCGAGGCGAACCGGCTCGGAACTGCCGGGCACGAAGACATCGAGGATGCCGCCGCGCACCGCATATTCGCCGACCTCGCGCACGGTCGCCACCCGGTCGAAGCCGTTGCGCTCCAGCCTGCCGGCGAGATCGTCCATGCGGACCTGGTTGCCCGGCCGGGCGGAGAAGGCGAGATCGGCGATCACCTGCCGCGGCGCCATCTTCTGCAGCATGGCGTTGACGGTGACGAGCACGATTGCCGGATGCGGCTTCTTCCCGTGTGCGATCAGCGACGAAAGCGACGAAAGCCTTCTGGCGGACGTGTCCGCGCTCGGCGAAACACGGTCATAGGGCAGACAGTCCCAGCCCGGAAGCGTCAGCACCGGGATGTCAGGGGCTGCAAAGCCCAGCATCTGCTCCATGTCGCCGATGCGCTGGCCGTCGGACATGACATAGGCGACCGGCCCGAGCTTGCGGGCGAGTTCGGCCAGCACCAGCGGCTCGGCGCCGCTCGGCACGGCGCCGATGGTGGCCGGCTGGCCGATCGTGGCAAGGGCTGCGGTATCGAGACCTGGAATCATTTCGCTTTTCCGAAATTTTCGGCCGTCACCGGCGAGAAATCAGGGGTGAAGGCGCAGATGCGCGGGAACAGGCCGGTGCGAAAACGCTCTGGAACGGGGCGCTCGCCCGTCACCCACATGACGAGATCGCGATCGTTCTCCGCCATGATCTCCTCCAGTTCGTCCAGTTCGGCCAGCGACAGCGTCTCGATCTCGGCATCGGCAAAGGAGCCGAGCACCAGATCCATCTCGCGGATGCCGCGATGCCAGCAGCGGAAGAGGATGCGCTTGCGTCGCGGTTCGATATCTGCGCTGGAGCGTGTGGTGCCGGTCATGGCCTTGTCTTTCCCGCATGAGTTCTCGCCCGTCCGCCCGTTCGGAGCGTACGGGACCAGGCGCATCTCGGCTCGAGCACCGCTCCGCGGCCGCCACGGCTTCATGCGCGAATTCAATCGCTTGCTGCACGACGGTCTGTCGCGACCGGAACGCAGGACGAACGCCCGGCGGTAGTACCGCCGACCCTCGCCGGCGTTTCTATAGACGCTCGAAAGACGATTGTCAGCCTTGCCAAGCGGCAATCGTCCGGCGCATCTTGCGGCCATGCGTCCTGCCCTGCTCGATCCCCTGTTCGCCTCCCTCGCCTCGCTTCCCGGCATTGGCCCGAAGACGGGCGAACTCTTTGCAAAGCTGCTCGGCCAGGAGAGCATCGACGACTGCCGCGTCGTCGATCTTGTCTTCCATCTGCCCCACAGCCTGATCGACCGTCGCAACCAGCCCGGCATCGCGCATGCACCGCAGGGCACGATCGTCACCGTCTCCGGCCGCGTCGACCGACATCAGCCGCCACCACGGGGCAAGTCGAACGTGCCCTACCGCGTCTTCCTGCACGACGACACCGGCGAGCTGGCGCTGACCTTCTTCCGCGCCAAGGGCGACTGGCTGGAAAAGAGCCTGCCGGTGGACGAGCAGGTGATCGTCAGCGGCAAGGTCGACTGGTTCAACGGCCGCGCCTCGATGGTGCATCCCGATTTCATGGTGAAGGCATCGGAGGCGGACACGATGCCGCTGGTCGAACCGGTCTACGGGCTGACGGCCGGCCTTTCGCCGCGCACCCTGCGCAAGGCGATCGAGGCCGCGGTGGCGCGTGTGCCGCAACTTCCCGAATGGATCGACGCGGCCCTCGCCGCGCGCGAAGGCTTTCCCGCGGCAACTGAGGCCATTTCTGCCCTCCATCACCCGCAGGACGGCCACGACCTCGACCTGCAGGCGCCCGCCCGCCGCAGGCTCGCCCATGACGAGTTCCTGGCCGGCCAGATCTCGCTGGCGCTGGTGCGCCAGACGTTGCGCCGCATCGCAGGACGCCCGGTGGTGGCGACGGGAAAGCTGTCCGGTCCGGTGCTTTCCGCCCTGCCCTTCGCTTTGACAGGCAGCCAGTCTTCGGCGATCGCCGAGATCAAGGCCGACATGGCGACCGACCAGCGCATGCTGCGGCTCTTGCAGGGCGACGTCGGCTCGGGCAAGACGGCGGTGGCGCTGATGGCGATGCTGGCGGCCGTCGAGGCCGGTGGGCAGGCGGTGCTGATGGCGCCGACCGAAATCCTGGCCCGTCAGCACCACGCGACTCTGTCGAAGATGGCCGCACCCGCCGGCATCCATATCGACGTTCTGACCGGCCGCACCAAGGGCCGCGAGCGCGACCAGATCCTCGAGCGCATCGAAAGCGGCGAGACGAACATCGTCGTCGGCACGCACGCGCTGTTCCAGGACACCGTGGTCTACCGCGACCTGGCGCTTGCCGTCGTGGACGAACAGCACCGGTTCGGCGTCCACCAACGGCTGCGGCTGACGGCCAAGGGCATCTCGCCGCATATGTTGGTGATGACGGCGACGCCGATCCCGCGCACGCTCGTGCTTGCCGCCTTCGGCGACATGGACGTCTCCAAGCTGACCGAGAAGCCCGCCGGCCGCCAGCCGATCCAGACGGTGGTGATGCCGCAGGAGCGCACCGGCGAGATCGTCGACCGGATGCGCACGGCCATCTCCGAGGGCAAGAAGGCCTACTGGATCTGCCCGCTGGTCGAGGAGACCGAGGAATCCGACCTGATGTCGGTCGAGGAGCGGCACGAGACGCTGAAAAGCGTGTTCGGCGACGCCGTCGGCCTCGTGCACGGGCGCATGAGCGGGCCGCAGAAGGACGAGGCCATGCTCGCGTTCAAGAGTGGCGAGACGCGCCTGCTCGTCGCCACCACGGTCGTCGAGGTCGGAGTAGATGTGCCTGATGCGACGATCATGGTGATCGAGCATGCCGAACGCTTCGGGCTCGCCCAGCTCCATCAGCTGCGCGGGCGGGTCGGCCGCGGGCAAGGCGCCTCCTCCTGCATCCTGCTCTACAAGGGACCGCTCAGCGAAAACGGCCGGGCGCGGCTCGGCATCCTGCGCGAAACGGAGGACGGCTTCCGTATTGCCGAGGAGGACCTGAAGCTGCGCGGCGAGGGCGAACTGCTCGGCACCCGCCAGTCCGGCACGCCCGGCTTTCTTGTCGCCAGCATCGAGGCGCATGGCGACCTTCTGGAGATCGCCCGCAAGGAGGCTGCTTACGTGCTGGAAAAGGACCCCAACCTCGAAGGCGAACGCGGACAGGCAATCCGCACCCTGCTCTATCTTTTCCGTCGCGACGAGGCGATCCGCTTCCTGCGCGCCGGATAATGCGGGAAAAACATGAATCCGGAGCAATTCCGGCGAGCCGGATTTCACCGGACTTGCTCTATTTGCGGAACTTCTCTTTCAGCTTCGCCGCGAACGGTGTCGGCGCGCTCAGAAGCTTGTCCGGCGGATTGACCAGGCCGACCGAGATGATCAGCTTGGCCGCGTCCTCCGCGCTCATGTCGAGCAGCACGATCTTCTCGCGTGGCACGAAGACGAGGTAGCCGGCTGTCGGGAACGGCGTCGGCGGCAGGAAGCAGGCCACCATGTCGCGGCCCATGGCATCGAACTTCGACTTCATCTCGCCCTTGGCATCGGTGGCGATGAAGACGACGGACCAAAGGCCTGCGCTCGGATACTCGATCAGTCCGGCCTTGTTGAAGGATGTGCCCTTCTCCTTCAGGACCGATTCGAAGATCTGCTTGAGGCTCTTGTAGATCGTGCTGACCAGCGGTGTCCGGTTGAGGATACTCTCGCCGAAATTGACGATCGACCGCCCGATCAGGTTCTTGCCGAGAAAGCCGACGAGCGTGATGACCACCAGTGCGATCAAGAGTCCGAAGCCGGGAATGGCGAACTGGAAGTAGTTCTCCGGATTGTACCTGGTCGGAATGTAAGGCTTCACCCAGCTGTCAGCCCAGTGGATGAATGTCCAGGTCAGCCAGATGGTGATCGCGATCGGGGCGCAGATGACGAGCCCGGTCAGGAAATTGTTGCGCAGCCGCGTGGCCACGGAAAGTCGCGGAACTATATCGGTCATCGCCAGTGTGCCGCCGGGAACCTCAGCCGAAGAAAGCCGGATGATAGGTAACCGTCCCGCCTGCGTAAACCGGAGAAAGGGCCAATCTCATGAAATACTCGTGAGGGATACCCGGCGAGGTGAAGGTCGGATCGCAGGCGAAACCGAAACGGCCGTAGTAGCCGGGATCGCCCGCCAGCACGCACCCCTTCGCGCCGATCTGTCTGAGGCGCTCAAGCCCCGCCCGCACCAGCGCGCTGCCGACGCCGGCCCGCTGTCGCGCCGGCGCCACCGAGATCGGTCCGAGACCGAACCACGCGCCGTCCTCTCGGGAAATCGTGACCGGGGAGAACGCTATGTGGCCGATGATCACCCCGTCTTCCTCGGCGACGAGGGAGAATGTCAGCGCACCGACGGCCCGCAGGCGTGCGATGATGGCCGGCTCGGACCCAACGCTGTACGGCATGGTGGCAAAGGCCTCCGCCGTCAGGGCGCCGATGGCTTCGACGTCCGGCGGCGTCTCGTCGCGGATGATCATTCGACCGTCACGGATTTCGCGAGGTTGCGCGGCTGGTCGACGTCGGTCCCCATGAAAACGGCGGTATGATAGGCGATCAGCTGGATCGGCAGCGCGTAGAGCACCGGCGCGATGATCTCGTCGACCGCCGGCAGAACGATCGTCGCCATCGTTTCGAGCTTGGTCGCAGCCGCGCCGCGCTCGTCGGTGATGAAGATGATCCGGCCGCCGCGCGCCGCCACTTCCTGCATGTTCGAGACGGTCTTTTCGAAGAAGCGATCGAACGGCGCGATCACGATGACGGGCATGTTCTCGTCGATCAGCGCGATCGGTCCGTGCTTCAGTTCGCCCGCCGCATAGCCTTCCGCGTGAATGTAGGAGATTTCCTTCAACTTCAGCGCGCCCTCCAGGGCCAGCGGATAGCTGGTGCCGCGGCCGAGATAGAGCACGTCCCGGCACTTCGACAGTTCACGCGCCAGAAGCTCGATGGACGGCTGGATGGTATTGAGCACATTGGCGATCAGCCGCGGCGTTTCTGCGAGATTGCGCACCAGCGCGCCCTCGTCCTCCGCGGACAGCGTGCCGCGCGCATGGCCGGCCTGGATCGCCAGCGAAGCCAGCACGGCGAGCTGGCAGGTAAACGCCTTGGTGGAGGCGACACCGATCTCCGGTCCGGCCAGCGTCGGAAACACCACATCGGCCTCGCGGGCAATGGTCGATTCCGGCGCATTGACGATGGCGCCGATCTTCAGCCCGGCATCTTTGCAGTAGCGAAGGGACGCGAGCGTGTCGGCCGTCTCGCCGGACTGCGAGATGAACAGCGCCGCTGACGTCGGGCTGAGCGGCATCTCCCGGTAGCGGAATTCGGACGCGACATCGATTTCCACCGGCAGCCGCGCCAGTCGCTCGAACCAGTACTTGCCGACAAGGCCGGCAAGGTATGCGGTACCGCAAGCGGAGATTGCCAGGCTTGAAACAGAAGAAAAATCAATTTCCTCCGCAGGTTTTCTCACCTTGTTTTCGATGAAGTCGATATAGTGGCTGAGCGTGTGCGACACCACTTCTGACTGCTCATGGATCTCCTTCTCCATGAAATGCCGATGGTTGCCCTTGTCGATCATGTAGGCCGCAGCGCTCGAGACCTGCCGTCGGCGTTCGACCGGGTTGCCCTCCAGGTCAAAGATGTGCACGCCATTGCGGCCGACCACCGCCCAGTCGCCATCCACCAGATAGGTGATCTCGGAGGTGAAGGGCGCAAGCGCGATCGCGTCGGAGCCGAGGAACATCTCGCCCTGTCCGTGGCCGATTGCCAGCGGCGGGCCGTTGCGGGCGACCATGATCGTCAACGGGTCGTCCTCGAACATCACCGCCAGCGCATAGGCGCCGCTCACCCGCTGCAGCATGGCGAGCATGGCATCGCGCCGGCCGTAGCCTTCGCGCCGAAGCTTCGCCAGCAACTGGGCGACAACCTCCGTGTCCGTCTGGGTTGCGAAGGTCGCGCCGCCGGCGATCAACTCGTCCTTGATCTCGGAGAAGTTCTCGATGATGCCGTTGTGGACCACCGCGACGCCTTCGGTGAAATGCGGGTGGGCGTTGCCCTCGGTCGGCGCACCGTGTGTGGCCCAGCGGGTATGGGCGATGCCGATCGTGCCTGCGAGCGGCTGCTCTGCGAGCCGGGCTTCCAGATTGACGAGCTTGCCTTCCGCGCGGCGGCGCTCCAGCCGCCCGTCGCGGATGGTCGCCACGCCGGCCGAATCATATCCGCGGTACTCCAGACGCTTCAACGCCTCCACCAGCCGCCCGGCGACAGGCTCCGTCCCGACGATGCCGACAATACCGCACATGAAAACCACTCCGTCCTTGGACTGCCGCAGGTTTCGCGTCCGAGAGCGGGACAGGAAAATGCGGCCATTGTATTCGGCGCACAACCCGAAGCGAAAATCGATTCCGACTTTCGGGGGTATGCGGTGTAAGTGCCGCATTCTGGTAGTGATTTTTGGAGTGAGCGCAATCGCCCCGCGCTCACTTTCGGTTTCAGGCGTTAACGCCGAAGACTACTCGGCCGCCTTCTTCCGGGCTGCCTTGAGCGCGGCGTTACGTTCGCGGACGAGCCTGGCGCGCTCCGGCTTGTTTTCCTGGCGCGCCCGGCCGAAGGCGACCGCATTCGCGGGCACGTCCTGCGTGATGACGCTACCGGAGGCGACGTAGGCGCCGTCGCCGATCGTCACCGGGGCGACCAGAGCCGAATTGGAGCCGATGAAGGCGTTCTCGCCGATCCGCGTCTCGTGCTTGTTGATGCCGTCATAGTTGCAGGTGATGGTGCCTGCGCCGATGTTGCTGCCCGCGCCGATGAAGGCGTCGCCGATATAGGTGAGGTGGTTGACCTTCGCGCCCGCCCCTATCTCGGCCTTCTTCACCTCGCAGAAGTTTCCGACCTTCGAGTCCGGCCCAAGGTTGGCTCCCGGGCGCAGACGGGCAAACGGGCCGACCGACGCGCCGGCGCCGACATGCGCGCCCTCGATATGCGAGAAGGCGTGGAGGACCGCACCGCTTTCGACGCTCACGCCCGGACCGAACACCACGTTCGGCTCGATCGTCACATCCTGCGCGATGCGGGTGTCATAAGACAGAAACACGGTTTCGGGCGCCAGCATGGAGACACCGGACAGCATCAGAGCGGTGCGGCGGCGCTGCTGCCAGAGGCGCTCGATGAAGGCGAGTTCGGCGCGGGTGTTGCAGCCGGTCAGTTCCTCCTCCGGCGCCTCGACCGTCGTGGCGTGGCCACCGGCGGCGCGTACGACCTCCACGATGTCGGTCAGATAATACTCGCCCTTGGCGTTGGCGTTGCCGATCTGCTCGATCAGGCCGAGCGCCTTGCGCCCGTCGATCGCCATCAGCCCGCCGTTGCAAAAGGCAATGGCACGTTCCGCCGGTGTCGCATCTTTCTCCTCGCGGATCGCGACCAGCTCTCCGTTCTCGACGAGGAGCCTCCCATAGCCGAACGGATCGGCGGCCATGAAACCGACGACGACGACATCGCTGCCGCCGGCAAGCCCGGCGCGCGCGTCTTGCAGCGGCGCCTGCGTCAAAAGCGGCGTATCACCGAAAACGACCAAAACGTCGTCATAGCCTCTAGCGATCGCCTCGCGGGCCGCCAGCACCGCATGTGCCGTTCCCAACCGCTCCTTCTGGATATACGTCTCCGCCCTGACGGCGGGATGGCGCGCCGCCGCCTCGACCTTTTCGGCGTCTCGGCCGAGAACGAGCGCAATCTCGCTGATCCCCGCAGCCGCCAGCGCGTCGACGACATGGGCGATCATCGGCCGGTTGCCGATCGGATGCAGCACCTTCGACTGGGACGACTTCATCCGGGTGCTTTCTCCGGCCGCCAGAATGACCGCCAGGCAGCTGCGTTTGGTCTCTTCCTTTTGCATCGTCATCCCCGTTTCATGCTGTCGGATGCCGTTGCATATCAAACGCACCCCGCGCCAGACAAAGGAAATCCGCAGCTATTCCGCTTCCCGCAGGCGGCTTTCGACAAGCAGTCCGCTTTCGTCGAGAATCGGATAGGCGACGGAAACGAGATGGGCGGTGATGCGCTTGAGATCGCGCAGCATGTCCAGGTGCAGCGAGCTTGTCTGCAGGCTGTCCAGCCGTCCGTCGCGCAGCCGCGCGAGATGCCGCTCGGCGGATTGCTTCTCCATATGCCTTACCGACACCTTCACCTCGACCAGTTGCCGGGCGAGCGACGCGTCGCGACTAACGAGGATGGTCTGCGCGATCCGCAGGTTTTCGATGGTCAGTTGGAACAGGCCCGAGAGTTCGGAATAGCCATCCGTCGAAAAGCGCAAGCCGTTCAGAACCTTCTTCCGCACCTGGTCCTGAAGACCCTTCTCGATGATGTCGCCGATGTGCTCGAGATTGATCGCGTAGTCGATGATCACGATCGACCGGGCGGAGTTGTCTTCGCTGAGCCCCTTGTGGCCAAGCCGCGACAGATAGATCTTGATCGCCTGCTGCAGTTCGTCGACCTGCTTCTCCAGCGCGCCGATTCGGTCGAGTTCAGTCAGATTGTTTTCCTCGAAGGCCTTCATCGTCTGGATGAGCATGGTCTCGATCAGGTCGCCGACGCGCAGCACTTCACGCGTCGCACCGGAAAGGGCGACGACAGGCGTAGCCAGTGCCGTTTCGTCGAGATACTGCGGACCCGTCTCGCCGGGCGGTTCGTCCGGCACGAGCTTCTCCATCAGCCTGGCAAGCAGCGGCGACAGCGGCCAGAAGACCGCAGCCACCGCCAGATTGAAGGCCAGGTGCGCGTCGACGGGCAATTTCGAGTGCGGCAGTGGCAGCATCGTCAGTGCATCGGCGGCAAGACCTGCGAACGGAAGTGCGATCAGGCACCCAACCGCACGCACGAAGAGGTTTGCGATGGTGACCCGACGCGCCGGCGCAGGCGCCTTCAGCGTCGCGATGACCGGCGGGATGGCACCGCCGAGATTGGCGCCCAGCACCAGGACGACCGTCAGCCCCGGCGAAACGATACCGGTCGACGCCAGAGAGAGAATGAGCACGACCACCGCAAGGCTCGACGACGACATGAAGGCAAGAACGGTCGAAAACACCAGTGCCACCGGCCACGCACCGTCGAGAAGGGTCAGGAAGGCCGCAAGCGCCTGGGATTGCCGCATCGGCTCCGTCGCCTGGCTCAGAAGTTGCAGCGACAGGAGCATGAGACCGATACCGACCATTGCGGCGCCCGCCCCCTTCCGCACGGTCGAAGCGCCCCGATAGAGAATGACGCCGACGAGGATGACCATCGGCGCAACCCATTCGATCCCCGTCGCGACGATCCAGGCCGTGACGGCGGTTCCGACATTCGCGCCGAGAAGGACGATCTGCGCCATCCGCGAGCGGATGAGGTTCTTTTCGACGAATGAGGCCGTCATCAGCGCCGTCGCAGTCGAACTCTGCAGCGCAATTGTCGCCAGAAAACCGGACACGAAGGCGCGCATGGGGCCGCCGGTGCCCAGTGTCAGGCTCTTGCGCAGCCGCCCGCCCAGGGCGCGCGTTGCCCCGTCCTTGACCTGCGCCAGACCGAACAGCAGCAACGCCACCGCCCCGAACAGGTTGATCATGACGATCACCGACTCCATACCGATGCCTTCTTTCAACTATTCGATCATTGCCCGCATCTGTCCGGCGCACACATGCTGACGCGAACTTCGCACAAAGCGCACATAGTGCAATTCATCAATTATTTCAGAATAAATTCGTTTGCCGGCAAAGGAAATCGTCAGTTGCTGGCGCGTTTGCGGCGCGGGATTTTGCTGTCGGCACATACCCTTTCACCGCATCGGACGCGCGCGTCCTGCCGCTCCCTCCCGCTGCGCTGCCGCCGCGTCATCCATGCCCTTCTATTCCTGCGAACTTTCCGTTATGAGACGGTTTCGGTCCGGCCCCGTGCCGAGCAAGCGAGGAATGCGAAGTATGCTCGAATCTTTGAGAAAAGGCGCCCAGACCTGGGTGGCCAAAGCCCTGTTGCTGATCCTGGTCGCCTCTTTTGGCGTATGGGGCATTTCGAGCTCGCTCGTGACCGGCACATCCAATGCTGTGGTAACGGTTGGCGACGTCAAGGTTTCTCCGACGGATTTCCGCCTTGCCTATGAGAGACAGGTTTCCGCACTGTCCCAGCGCTTCGGAACACGCCTGACGCCCGACCAGGCCCGCGCGCTCGGCGTCGAAAACCAGGTTTATGCCGAACTCGTCGCCGGTGCCGCGCTCGACCAGCTTTCAAGCGACATGAGCCTCGGCCTGAGCAAGGATCGCCTGGCGCAGCTGATTGCGGAAGATCCCGCATTCCGCGGCCCGAACGGTCGCTTCGACCGCGTCGCCTTCTCCTCGATCCTGCGTAATGCCGGGCTGCGCGAGGACGACTACATCAACAACCGCAGCCAGGTCGCCGTCCGCAGCCAGATCGTCGAGGCGATTTCGGACGGCTACCGTGCGCCGGAAGCGCTGACCAGCGCCCTCAAGCAGTATCGCAATGAAGCGCGTACCGTCGACTACCTGCTGATGTCCAACGCCAACATCGATCCGATCAAGGCGCCGGCCGACGACGTGCTGGCGGCATGGTTCGACAAGAACAAGGACAAGTACCGCGCGCCCGAATTCCGCAAGTTCACCTATGTCGCGCTGGCTCCGAAGGACATTGCCGATCCGACGACCATCGATGACGCGGCAGTGCGCGAAGACTACGAGAAGAACAAGGACAAGTACCGCACGGCGGAGACGCGCACCGTCCAGCAGTTGACGTTCCCCGATCGCGCAGCGGCCGATGCTGCAGCAGTCAAACTCGCGTCCGGAACGACCTTCGATGCGCTCGTTGCCGAACAGGGCAAGATGGAATCCGACGTCACGCTTGGCGATTTCACCAAGGCCTCGATGCCCGATCAGACGCTTGCCGAAGCGGCCTTTGCAATTCCTGCAGCCGGCGGCACGTCGCCGGTCGTCGAGGGCGTATTCGGCCCGGTCATCCTGCGCGTGTCGAACATTCAACCGGAAACCACGAAGACCTATGACGACGTGAAGGACGAACTGCGCAACGAACTTGCGCTTTCCCAGGCCAGCCAGGACCTGATGGCCGTTCACGACCGCTTCGAGGAGGCGCAGGCCAATGGTGCTGCGATCGCCGACGCTGCCACGGAGGCACATTTGAAGCCGGTGACCATCGATGCGGTCGACTCGACCGGCCGCGGCCAGGACGGCGAGGACATCGCCCTTCCCGAGGAAACCGGCCTGCTTGCCGAGGTCTTCAAGACGGATGTCGGCCTGGAAAGCCCGCCGGTCAACTACGGCCGCGAGGGCTATATCTGGTACGAGGTCAACGACATCATGCCCGCGCGCGACCGCACGCTCGACGAGGTCCGCGAGACTGTCGCGGCAGACTGGGCGGCCGAACAGCAGCGCGAGGCGCTGGCGAAGAAGGCGGCTGAAATTGCCGAACGCATCCGCAAGGGCGAGAAGATGGCCGATATCGCAGCCGACATGGGCATGGCGGTCGAGACCAAGGCCGGCCTGACCCGCGGCGTTGAAGACATCACGCTGAGCCCGGCCGCCGTTACCGCGGTTTTCAGCGGCCCGGTTGGGCATGTGGCGAATGCGCCGGGAATCGGCGGCGAAGGTCAGATCGTCCTTCAGGTCACCGACGTCAACAGCGAAGCCTCCGGCGACGCGCTCGCCAACTCCGACCAGCAGATCGAGGCGATCGCCCGCGCCAGCGGCGACGACATCCTCGACCAGATGGTCACGAGCCTCCAGGGCGCATATGGCGTGTCGATCAACCGGTCGGCCGCCGAGCGCAGCATGCAATGACGAAGCCGGGATCCGTGCCACATGTCTGACCTGAAACCCTTCATCGCCAAGGTCGCCACCGGAGCGCCGCTCGATCGCGAGGAGGCGCGCGCCGCCTTCGAGATCATCATGTCCGGTTCGGCGACGCCCTCCCAGATCGGCGGCTTCCTTATGGCGCTGCGGGTCCGTGGCGAGACCGTCGACGAGATCTACGGCGCCGTCGGCTCGATGCGCGCACGGATGCTTCCGGTCAGTGTTCCCGACGACGCGATCGATATCGTCGGCACGGGCGGTGACGGCGCTGGCACCTACAACATCTCGACGCTGGCCTCGATCATCGTTGCCGGCGCCGGCGTACCGGTCGCAAAGCACGGAAACCGAGCGCTCAGCTCCAAATCCGGCACGGCCGACGCCCTCTCCTGCCTCGGCGTCAAGCTCGACATCGGGCCCGAGGCGATCGCGCGCTGCGTGGCCGAGGCCGGCCTCGGCTTCATGTTCGCCCAACTCCATCACCCGGCCATGAAGCATGTCGGCCCCTCTCGCGTGGAACTCGGCACGCGGACGATCTTCAACCTGCTCGGCCCGCTTTCGAACCCCGGCAGCGTCAGGCGGCAGCTCCTTGGCGTCTACTCGGCGCAATGGCTGGTGCCGGTGGCCGAAGTCCTGCGCGACCTCGGCTCCGAACGGATCTGGGTTGTCCACGGTTCCGGTCTCGACGAGATCACCACCACGGGCACCACGCAGGTTGCCGCGCTCGAGGACGGCCGCATTCGCACCTTCGAGCTGACGCCTGCCGATTTCGGCCTGCCGCAGGTGGCGCTGGACGATTTGCGTGGCGGCGACGGTGCGCATAACGCCGAAGCGCTCCTTTCGGTGCTCGGCGGCGCCGAGACGCCCTACCGCGACATTTCGCTTGCCAATGCCGCGGCGGCCCTGCTGGTCGCCGGCAAGGCCGGCTCGATCGCCGAAGGCATGGCGCTTGCCCGCCAGTCGCTGGAAAGCGGCAGCGCGCGCAGAGCGCTCGAGACGCTCGTCGCGGTTTCCAACGCCGAAGTTCAGGGGTAGGCTCTGCCGATGACCGATATTCTCAAGAAGATCGAGGCCTACAAGCGCCAGGAAATCGAGGCCGCCAAGGCGCGCGTTCCGCTCAACGAACTGCGCGCGATCTGCCGCGACCAGGAGCCCCCGCGCGGTTTCTTCGCCAACCTTTTGACGAAGAAGGCGAGAGGCGAATTCGGACTGATCGCGGAGATCAAGAAGGCGAGCCCGTCCAAGGGGCTGATCCGGCCGGACTTCGATCCGCCGGCGCTTGCCAAGGCCTATGAGGCGGGCGGGGCTGCCTGCCTTTCGGTCCTGACGGATGGCCCGAGCTTCCAGGGCGCACCGGATTTCCTGACGCAAGCCCGTGCGGCCTGCAGTCTTCCGGCGCTGCGCAAGGACTTCATGTTCGACACCTATCAGGTTCAGGAAGCCCGCGCCTGGGGTGCGGACTGCATCCTGCTGATCATGGCCTCGCTTTCCGACGAGGAAGCCAAGCGGCTGCAGGACCATGCCTTCTCGCTCGCCATGGACGTTCTCGTCGAGGTGCATGACGAAGAAGAGATGGAGCGCGCACTCAATCTGAAATCCAAGCTCCTCGGCATCAACAACCGCAACCTGCGCACGTTCGAGGTCGATCTTGCGGTTTCCGAACGTCTGTCCCGCATGGTGCCGGAGGACCGGCTTCTGGTGGGCGAGAGCGGCATCTTCACCCATGCCGACTGCGAACGTCTCAAGGCGTCGGGCATCTCGACCTTCCTCGTCGGCGAAAGCCTGATGCGCAAGGACGACGTCGCCGCCGCCACCCGCACGCTTCTCAACGGAAGCGACCCGATGATGGCGGCAGAGTGATGACGGCCGGCGGCGGCGCCCTGACGCATATTGGTGCCTCGGGCGAGGCCAACATGGTCGATGTCGGCGACAAGGCCGAGACCGTTCGGATCGCGGTTGCCGAAGGCATGGTGCGGATGCGGCCGGAAACGCTGGAACTGATCCGCGACGGCGATGCCAAGAAGGGCGACGTCATCGGCACCGCCCGACTGGCCGGCATCATGGCGGCGAAGCAGACGGCCAATCTCATTCCGCTTTGCCACCCGCTGATGCTGACCAAGGTTGCCGTCGAAATTACCGAAGACGACGCCCTGCCCGGCCTGCGGGTCGAGGCCACCGCAAAGCTCACTGGTCGCACCGGCGTCGAAATGGAAGCGCTGACCGCCGTCAGCGTCGCCTGCCTGACGATCTACGATATGGCAAAGGCTGCCGACAAGGAGATGGAGATCGGCGGAATTCGGCTCGTCGCCAAGTCCGGCGGCCGTTCCGGCGATTATCAGCGAGGGGAGCACGGTTAGACATGTCGCTTTTGCCGGTCGAGGATGCGCTTGAACGTCTGCTGCATTCGGCGAGTCCACCGGACAAGAGCGAAAGCGTCCCGCTGCACGAAGCCTGCGGACGGGTGCTCTCGAGCGACGTGACCGCCCGACTGACCCAGCCGCCCTTCGACAACTCCGCAATGGACGGCTATGCGCTGCGCCATGAGGACATCGCCGAACTCGGCTCCACGCTGAACGTCATCGGCCGCGCCGCGGCCGGCCACGCCTTCTCCGGCACCGTCGGAAAGGGCGACGCGGTGCGAATCTTCACGGGGGCCCCGGTCCCCGCCGGCGCCGATACGGTGCTGTTGCAGGAGGACGCCGAGGCGCTGGAGGGCGAGCGCATCCGCACCACCTTCGTCCCGCCGAAAGGCCGCCACATCCGCCCCCGCGGACAGGACTTCCTCGAAGGCGAATGCGTGCTGAGACAAGGCGAGCTGCTGGACGCCGGCAGGCTGACGGTCGCCGCCGCCATGAACCATCCCGTGCTTCACGTCTACGCCCGGCCGAAAGTGGCGCTGCTTGCGACAGGTGACGAACTCGTGCCGCCCGGTTCGGCGCTGAACGCCAGCCAGATCGTCGCCTCGAATGGCTATGGGGTTGCCGCGATCGCCCGCGAGGCGGGAGCCGAAGTGATCGACCTTGGTATCGCCGGCGACGAGAGCAACGCCATCCTCGATGCCGTCGACTGGGCCAAGGCCTGTGGCGCCGACGTACTGGTCACGCTCGGCGGGGCATCGGTGGGGGATCTCGACCTGGTCCAGCCGGTGCTTCGTTCCGCGGGGATGGAGCTCGATTTCTGGCGCATCGCCATGCGGCCGGGAAAGCCGCTGATGGTCGGCCGGCTGGGCGGGATGCAGATCGTCGGCCTTCCCGGAAACCCTGTCTCCGCTATGGTCTGCTCGCTGCTCTTTCTCGATCCGCTCGTCCGGCAACTGGCACGGCTGCCCGGGGCCGAGCGCCGCGCGTTCGCCGTGGCGGGATCGCCACTGTCCGGCAACGATCATCGTCAGGATCACCTGCGCGCGAAACTATCTCTGCGGGACGACGGTGCGATGGTCGCCACGCCGTTCGAGAAACAGGACTCGTCGATGATGAAGATCTTCGCGTCAGCCGACTGCCTGATCGTGCGGCCACCGTTTGCGGAACCGGCCGAAGCCGGGGACCCGTGCGAGATCCTCCTGCTTCGGCCGCCGCCCACTAACCGTTGAATCGACTGGACGCCGCCACGTTCGCGACGCCAGGCAATAATCGTTTCAAATATGGTTTGCTTCGCATGTGATTTGCCGATGCACGAAACAGAGAACGGAACATTCGTGCACGCCTTTGCATAGGACGTTTGGCACGGTTAATCCAATCACCCTCCGGTAACTGATTTCCAAAGGCTGCTGTTCTCATCATGCCGGCCAGGAGGCATGTTTCAAACATTTGCACTGGAAATGGAGGGTCAGGGAAGACATGCGATCTGAAGATGCCTTGAGACGGGCATAATCTCACGCTACCGGCGGATAGAGCGGCCGATCGGCCGCTTGTTTCCAGAATGGCTGCGTCGTTGTCTTTCGCACTCCGCATCGCAGTATATCGGGAGAACTTGCGCGATGGCGATGTACCTTGCCTCGGACGTCGACAGGACTACGGCAAGCCACATTAGACCACGGAGTTACTGACCGGACACCGCCGGGACGTGACGAAATATTGAGAATCGACCTATAGTCGTGGCCGAGCTTGCTGATCGCGGCAATCCGTTCGCCACTGCATTCGAACAAGGAACTTTGAATGACCGGAATTGGAAAGAATACCAAGTCGATATCGGCAACCGGCTCCGACTTTGTTGATTCCGTCCTTGGCGACACCGCCTGGAGCGGTAGCGTTACCTACGCCTTTCCGACCTCCAGCATCCAGTACGATTATTCCGAGTCGTTTGAGCCGCTTTATGGCTTCGGCGCCGTTTCGGCCAAGCTTCGTTCGACTGCGCTTTTCGCCATGGAGCAGTCCTACCGCGCAAAGGCGAATGACGGCTTCTCGGTTAAAGGCTTCACCAAGCTGAGTTTTTCCCAAGGGAGTGCGACAACCGCCAATCTTCGCTTTGCGGAATCGACCTATGACAACGAAACCGCAAAGGCCTATTTTCCCGGCCAGTACGAAGAGGCGGGCGATCTTTGGTTCGGTACCGAATATGCCGGAACCGACCTCGACATGCGCAATCCGGTTGCGGGCAACTACGCCTGGCACACGGTGATCCATGAGCTTGGGCACGCCTTGGGCCTCAACCACGCCCACACCGATGAGGGCTTCGCCACCATGCCCTCCAAGTACGATTCCATCGAATATACCGTGATGACCTATCGCAGCTACGTGGGCGCGGACTGGTCTGCCGGATATCTCTATGAAGAGTACGGCGGGCCGCAGACCTTCATGATGGCCGATATCCAGGCGCTGCAGTACATGTACGGCGCCGACTACAGCACCAATTCCGGCAGCACCACCTACAAATGGGATCCGTCGAGCGGCAAGACCTTTGTCGATGGCCAGGTCGCCATCAGCCCCGGCGCCAACCGCATCTTCGCCACCATCTGGGACGGGGGCGGCGTCGATACCTACGATCTGTCGGCCTACCAGACCGCGTTGAAGATCGATCTCGCGCCCGGCTCCTACTCCGCCTTCAGCGACGAGCAACTCACCAATCTCGGCAATGGCAACTATGCCCGCGGCAACATCTTCAACGCGCTGCTGTTCGAAGGCAATACGCGCTCGCTGATCGAGAACGCCAAGGGCGGTTCCGGCAACGACGCCATCAGCGGCAACCAGGCAAACAACACGCTCTATGGCAACGGCGGCAACGACAAGCTGTACGGCCTCGGCGGCAAGGACATTCTGTATGGCGGCGTAGGTCGGGACACGCTCGACGGCGGCAGCGGTAACGACATCCTGAGCGGCGGCGCGGGCGCGGACAAACTGATCGGCGGAACCGGCCATGACACCGCATCCTACGGATCAGCGCGCGCCGGCGTCGCCGCGAGCCTCGCCAAGCCATCCATCAACACGAACGATGCCGCCGGCGACACCTACTCGTCGATCGAGAACCTCAGCGGTTCGGCCTATGCCGACAAACTGACAGGCAACAGCGGCTCCAACCGGCTCATCGGCGGCAGGGGCAACGACATGCTGGACGGCGGTGCCGGCAAGGACATCCTGATTGGCGGCAGCGGAGCGGACAGGCTTGTCGGCGGCAAGGGTATCGACACCGCTTCTTACGAGACGGCATCGAAGGGCGTTATCGCAAGCCTGCTCTCCCCCTCGTCGAACACGAACGACGCCAGGGGAGACAAGTACTCTTCGATCGAGAACCTGTCCGGCACGGCCTATGCCGACAAACTGATCGGCAACAGTGTTGCCAACCGCCTGGCGGGCGGCGGCGGCAATGATGTCCTGAAGGGCGCAGGCGGCGGCGACATACTCGATGGCGGCCGCGGCAAGGACACGCTGACCGGCGGTCCGGGCAGCGACACCTTCGTCTTCAAGAAGGGATACGGCAAGGACACCATCCAGGATTTCAAGGATGACGTCGACCAGATCGATCTTCGCAGCTACGGCTTCGACAGCATTTCAGCGGTGCTGAAAAAGGCCGCGCAGGTTGATCAAGACGTTCAGCTCAAGTTTGCCTCGACCGACATTCTTCTTCTGAAGAACTTCGAGAAAGCCGATCTCGACAAGGGCGATTTTCTTCTGGCCTGAGGCATTTCCGAAAGCAGCGGAAACACGAATTTCAGCCGCGGACCAAAGCGGGTCTCCGTCGTTCGGATCGCGGCCGACGCCAGACGTCAAAGGCGCTACAGGCAGAGACAGCAAAGCCGGCGACACGCCTGTGCCGCCGGCTTTCTCATGGATGGGAAAGGCGCTATCAGGCTGCGACGGCTGACTTTGCCGCTGCCGTTGCCTTGGCAATCGGCGCCTCGTAAGGCTTATAGGCATCCTTCGCGAGATCGGAATACATCTCGCCGATCTTCGTCGCTTCCGCGATATAGGATTCGTAGCTCTTCTTCAGATAGGACGTCTGGAGTTCGAAGGCTGCTTCGAAGCTCTTCGCGCTCGACAGTTTCTCGAAATGTGCGACGCCCTCCTCGAAGGACTTCTTGGAGTAGTCGGTCGCCTCCGTGGCGATCGCCTGCATGCCCTTCGCCAACGAGGAATAGCTCTTCACGACTGTGTCCACGGCTTCTTTCCCCCTCTTGTTGGCCTCTTCCAAGTTGAACATGGGACGCTCCTTTCGTTCCGTTCAGATGACCGAAAATTATATGCAATGCACAATAAAGTCAACGAATTGACGCATCGCAATATTAGTGAGCGATTGCAAATACTTGATGACGGGAGCGTACAAAACGCAAAAACCCGGCGCCTGGGCGCCGGGTTCATGAGAATACCTTCGAGAAGGAGATTCTTAGAGGTCGATGTCGAGGATCGCCATCGAGAAGTTGTAGGAGAGTTCGCCATCCTCCTCGTCGCGGAACACGACGCCCAAAAACTCATCCGCGAGATAGACTTCCGCAGACTCGTCCTTCTTCGGACGCGCCTTGATGACCATATCCTTGTTGAAGTTCCGCTTGAAGTAGGCCTCAAGCTTCCTGATCTCTTCGGGCTTCACGATTGCGTCTCCGTATCGGTTCGTTCGCGCCGCTTCTCGCACCTGCGCGGGATGCTGTAAACCCTGAATGAGGCCAGTTTCCAGCAGATTTGCGTTCAGATGTCGAAGCCTGCGCCGTGCAGGATCTGGTCCATGGCCCGCGACGGCTCGGAACAGCCGGCCTCGCCCACCACCTTGGCCGGGACGCCCGCCACGGTCGATTTCGGCGGCATATCCTTCAGCACCACCGAACCGGCCGCAATGCGCGAGCAATGGCCGATATGGATATTGCCGAGAATCTTCGCGCCCGCCCCGATCAGTACGCCGTTGTCGATCTTGGGATGGCGGTCGCCGCCTTCCTTGCCGGTTCCGCCGAGAGTGACGTTATGCAGGATCGAGACATTGTCGCCGATCACCGCCGTCTCGCCGACGACCAGACCGGTTGCATGGTCGAGGAAGATCCCCTTGCCGATGCGCGCCGCCGGATTGATGTCCGTCTGGAAGACGCTCGAAGAGCGGCTCTGCAGATAGAGCGCAAAGTCACGCCGACCGTTGCTGTAGAGCCAATGCGCCAGCCGGTGGGTCTGGATCGCGTGGAAGCCCTTGAAATAGAGAACCGGCTCGATGAAGCGCGTGCACGCGGGATCGCGGTCGTAGACCGCCTGAATGTCGACGCGCAGAATCGAGCCCCACTCCGGCCATGCCACCTGCATTTCCTCGTAGGTCTGGCGCAAAAGGTTCGCCTGCAGGTCCGGATGGTCGAGACGCTCGCAGATGCGGTGAATGACGCTCGCCTCCAGCGAAGGCTGGTTGATCACGGTCGAGTAGAGGAATGCCGCAAGCAGCGGATCCTCCTGAGCTGCGATGCGCGCTTCCTGCTGAAGGCTATCCCAGATCGGGTCCATCACCTTGAGCTTTTCGTCGGCTCGCTTCTCATTGCTGGCGACCATCGCCCTACTCCTTTTCGCTTCCGGTTCCAGTTATAGAGCAAACGGGTTCCAAGCGGAATGCCCCGCCGCGTGCAGCATCCCCTAGCGCCCGTCGATCCCGGCATAGAACTCCAGCACCGCCTTCTTGAAGACCCTGTCGCCCACCGCCAGCATGTGATCCCGTCCGGGGATGTCCAGCGCCCGGGCATCCGGCATCAGATGGGCGAGCGCTTGCGCGGAGCCCGCGATGTCGTCCTTGGTGCCGACGGCCACCAGTGCAGGTACGTCAATGCGGGCCATGTCTGCCGGCGTCAGCAGGTCGCGCGACGTCATGATGCAGGCGGCAAGGGCATTGCGGTCCGATTTCGTCTGCTCCGCGAACGAACGGAACATGCGACCGCGTTCATGGTCAACGTCGTCGAGGGATTCAGCGAGAAGCGCACCCGCGATCGGATCCCAGTCGCCGACGCCCTCGACCATGCCGATCCCCAGCCCGCCGAAGACGACCGAGCGCACCCGGTGCGGGTGTCCGAGAGCCATGAAGGCGGTGATGCGGGCCCCCATGGAATATCCCATGACATGGGCTTCGGAAATGCCGAGATGATCGAGCAGAGCGGCGGCATCACCCGCCATCGACGGTGGATGATAGAGCGCCGGATCGTGCGGCTTGTCGCTGGCACCATGGCCGCGATTGTCGATGCCGATCACCCGGTATCCGGCATCCCCGAGCGTCTTCAGCCACCCGGGATAGACCCAGTTGACGCTCGCGCTGGAGGCAAACCCGTGAATCAGCAGCACCGGTGCGCCGGAGGGATCGCCCTCGTCGAAAAAGGCAAGTTCGAGCCCTTCGTGGCGGAAGCGGGAAAAGGTCGGAGGATCGAGATTCATGAGGTACCTCTGGCACGCGACTGTCTCCCCGCTCTTAGGACGCTTTGCCGCGCGATGGAACGCCCGGGGCCGCTTTTTCTCGCCAAAGACTTGATGTTTGCCGCTACACATTTGTGTTCAACGGCTATATGGTCCGCCGCGAAACGCGACATACCCACATCGGAGCATCCCATGGCTGGCCACAGCATTCCTCACTTCCAGAACGACGGCGGACACGCAGCGATCGAGATCGGCGTGAAGGAATTCATGTGCGTCGGCGCCTCGGTTCCCTTCGATCATCCCCACATCTTCATCGACATGGGCGACGACAACGAGAAGGTCTGCGGCTACTGCTCGACGCTTTACCGCTACAACCCGTCGCTCAAGGCGACGCAGACCAACCCCGTCGGCTGCACCTTCGCAAACCAGGCCGCCTGACCTCATGCCTTCCGACGTGCTGCGTCGATGAGCGCCCGGACGATCGCTATCGTCGGGGCCGGCATCGCCGGCCTGACCACGGCGCTGTGCCTCGCCCGCAAGGGAATTTCCAGCCATATCCTCGAACAGGCCGACCGGCTGGAGGAAGTGGGCGCAGGCCTGCAGGTTTCGCCGAACGCGTCTTTCGTGCTTTCGGCGCTTGGCGTGCTGCCGGCGCTTGAACGGCAGTGGATCGAGCCTGAGCGTATCGTACTGGCTTCCGGACGAAATCTGCGAACGCTCGCAGAGGTTCCGGCCGGCCGCGATGCCCGAGATCGCTGGCATCGACCCTATGGCATCCTTCACCGTGCAACATTGCAGCGCGCGTTGCTTGACGCCGTGGCCGAATGCCCCCTCGCCCACCTGCATCTCGGGACGCCGGTCGAGCGCTACGATCGCGCGGCGATAGGCGAGGTGATCGGAGTCCGCCCGGACCTCACGATCGCAGCGGACGGGGTCTGGTCAAAGATGCGCGCCAGTGTTCCCGGCGCCGCCACGGCGCGCTTCAGCGGGCACGTCGCATGGCGCTTCATGGTGCCGTTTGAAGGCGCACCGGACTTTCTTCATCCGCGGCGCGTCTTCGCCTGGGTCGGGCCGCACGCCCACCTCGTCGCCTATCCTCTCCGCGAGGCGAAGGCCTTCAACATCGTCGCGATCCACAAGAGTGCGTCGGGCGCCCACGGCTGGTCGCACCCATCCGGCGACGCCGGCATGACCTTGCGGACGGACAAGTTCGCAAGCTGGAACGGCGACATCGTGAAAATGCTGCAGCAGGCAGCGGTACCTCTTGCATGGCCGCTCTACGAATGCGGCGACGGCCGCTGGTTCGACGACGATGGCTTGCTTTTGATCGGGGACGCCGCACATGCCACGACGCCGTTTGCGGCCCAAGGCGCGGCAATGGCAATCGAGGACGCGGCCGAGCTCGCAGAGGCAATCGCCAACGCCCCCGAGATTGTAACGGCGATTTCCGGCTTCGAAACACGCCGGCGCGAGCGCCTACGCCGGGTCCGCTCCCGCGCCGATTTCAACCGCTTCGCCTATCACGCCCGCGGCCCGGTCGCGCTGGCACGCAATGCTGTGCTCGCACTGCGCAGCCCGGAAAGCCTCGCCGCAGATTTCGACTGGCTTTACGGCTATCGTCCGCAGATCTGAGGATGCGGCGGGCGCAACCGCCGCCCTTCACTGTATCGCCCCTGACTGCCCGTCCTATTCGGCACGTGCGGCCGCAAGGCCCCGTTCGACGTCGGCACGGATGTCGGCAATGTCCTCTAGGCCGATTTGCAGCCGCATCACCGGCCCTTCCTTCGGGGCCGTGCAGATCTTGCGGTCGCTCAGGTTGACGTGGACAGCAAGGCTCTCATAGCCGCCCCAGGAGTAGCCGAGGCCGAAGATGCGCAACGCGTCGAGGAAGGCATGCGCCTTTGCCTTGAAGCGGTCCGGGCTGCCGCCCTGAAGCACGAACGAGAAAATGCCGCTCGCGCCCTTGAAGTCCCGCTTCCAGAGTTCGTGACCGGGGAAGCTCGGCAGGGCCGGATGCAGGACGCGGGCGACGTCATCAAGGCCCTCCAGCCATTCTGCCAGCCGCAGGGCGCTTTCCTGGTGGCGCTCCAGCCGCAGCCCCATCGTACGCAGGCCGCGCAGGATCTGGTAGGAGTCGTCGGGCGATCCGCAGATGCCGAGCGCGAAATTGCCGTCCCACAGCCGCTGCCAATGCCTCGCGTTGGCGGAGACGGTGCCCATAAGAATGTCCGAATGCCCCGAGGGATACTTGGTGGCGGCATGGATCGAAATATCGACGCCGTGGTCAAGCGGCCTGAAATACAGCGGCGTCGCCCATGTGTTGTCGAGGGTCACGACCGCACCGCCCTGGTGGGCGGCATCGGCGATGGCGCGCACGTCCTGCATTTCGAACGTGTTCGAGCCCGGCGCCTCGAGGTGCACGAGTTTCGTATTCGGCTTCATCAGGGTGGAAATTCCCGCGCCGATCGCCGGGTCGTAATATTCTACCGTCACGCCAAGCCGTGTGAGCATCGTGTCGCAGAAATGACGCGTGGGGCTGTAGACCGAATCAACCACGAGCGCGTGATCGCCGGCTGAAAGGAACGCCAGGAACGGCACGGTCACGGCGGCAAGGCCGGAAGGCACCAGAATGGTGCCGGCAGACCCTTCGAGCTCATCGATCGCGGCGCAAAGCGCATCCGTCGTCGGCGTTCCGCGGGTGCCGTAGCTGTACTTCTGGGCCCGCTTCTCCATCGTGGCCGCATCGGGGAAAAGCACGGTCGATGCGTGGACGACGGGCGGATTGACGAAACCGAAGAAGTCCGCGGGGTCATTGCCGGCATGAGCGAGACGGGTATTTGGCCCTGCCGCGGCGAACACTTCTGCTTTGTCTTTCATCTGGCGCATCCGAAAATTGTGCATTTGCTAAATTCGCGACTTTTCTGCGCCTTGAATTGTTCGGTCAAGCCAAAAATCCTGAACAACCCATCACGCCGAAGTTACATGCCTTCGCTCCCAGCACCGACCATTCCGTTCGATTTTTAGGCGAAGATGGCAATTTTGCCTATGATTTTGCTCAATAATTGGCCAATCCAGGCACAATGAATGCCTCTGATTGGAAAAAAGGCTGCCTCTCTTGACCCTGCGTCGATTTGCGCATGAGATAGGTCATCTCGCACCGGGAGGTTTGCGAGTGCGCGTTGCTCCCGCACAAAGCCAGCGCGACGCGATACAAACAAGAACGTAGAAAAAAGGTTGTAAAAAATGGCAAAGAAGATTGTGGCAGCCGTCATCGGTGCAGCCGTCATGGGGATTGGCGCTCAGGCCGCACAGGCCGATACGCTTTCGGACGTCAAGGCCAAGGGGTTCGTACAGTGCGGCGTGAATGGTTCGAACCTTGCCGGTTTCGGCGCGCAGGATTCGGCCGGCAACTGGTCGGGACTGGACGTGGATCTCTGCAAGGCTGTCGCCGCAGCGGTCTTCGGTGACGCGACCAAGGTCAAGTACACGCCTCTATCGGCAAAGGATCGCTTCCCTGCCCTGCAGTCCGGCGAAATCGACATGCTGGCCCGCAACACCACCTGGAGCACCAGCCGCGATTCGCAGCTCGGTTTCGATTTCCGCGCTGTTAACTACTATGACGGTCAGGGCTTCATGGTGAAGAAGGAACTCGGCGTCAAATCCGCGCTCGAACTCAGCGGCGCGTCCATCTGCGTGCAGTCCGGCACCACGACCGAATTGAACCTCGCCGACTATTTCCGCGCCAACAACATGGACTTCAAGCCGGTGGTCTTCGAAGCCCAGGACGAAGCGGATGCCGCCTACAACGCCGGCCGCTGCGACGCCTACACGACCGACGCTTCCGGCCTCTACTCGATCCGCCTGAAGATGGCCAATCCGGACGATCACATGGTCCTGCCGGAAATCATCTCCAAGGAGCCGCTCGGCCCGGCCGTTCGCCAGAACGATTCCAAGTGGCTCGACGTGGTAAGCTGGTCGCACTACGCGATGGTCGCTGCCGAGGAATTCGGTATCAACCAGGAAAATGTCGAGGAAATGAAGAAGTCCGCCAACCCGGACATCAAGCGCTTCCTGGGCGAAGAAGCTGATTCCACGCTCGGCGCCGACCTCGGCCTGCCGAAGGACTGGGCTGTCCAGATCGTCAAGGCCGTGGGCAACTACGGCGATTCGTTCGAGCGTAACGTCGGCCAGGGTTCTCCGCTCAAGATCGACCGTGGCCTGAACGCGCTCTGGACCAAGGGTGGCCTGCAGTACGCACCGCCGATCCGCTAAGCGGTAGCGCACGCGCTCGAAAATCGGGAGGGTGGTTCGCCACCCTCCCTGTAAGGACAAACGCCCGGAAAACAGGGCGAAAACAATGACAGGGGTTCTGAATGGCAATTGCGGACGCCCGTACCGGGTCCGGCGACCCACCGAAAGTATCGCTTCTCTACAATCCAGCTCTGCGCAGCTATGTCTACCAGATCGTCACGATCGTCGTGATCGCCTGGGTCATCTGGTATGCCTGGCACAACGCCTCGCAGAACCTGGCGCGCGCCAACATGACGGCCGGATTCGGCTTTCTCAACAGCCGTGCCGGCTTCGACGTCGCCCAGAGCCTGATCGCCTATTCCAGCGATTCGACCTATTTCCGGGCGCTGCAGGTCGGCTTGATCAATACGCTGGTCGTATCGGCCGCAGGCATCGTCACCGCCACGATTGTCGGCCTGCTCGTCGGCATCGGGCGGCTTTCGCAAAACTGGCTGATAGCGCGGCTCTGCACGGTATATGTCGAGATCTTCCGCAACATCCCGCCGCTGCTGGTCATCTTCTTCTGGTATCTCGGCGTGCTCGCGCTGCTGCCGTCGATCCGCACCATCTTCCAGCATCTGGAGGAAAATCCGGATGCGGTGTTCTTCATCTCGAACCGCGGCATCTACATGCCGGCACCCGTCTTCGGCGAAGGCTTCGGCTATGTGCTGACAGCGTTCGCCATCGGCATCGTCGCGGCGATCGCGTTCGCGATCTGGGCAAATGCCCGCCAGCGTGCCACCGGCAAGCGTCCGCCCGTGCTGATGGTCAGCCTGGGACTGATCGTGCTCATGCCGGTTGTCGTATTTCTGTTTGCCGGCATGCCGCTTTCCCTCGACTATGCGATCCCCGGATCGTTCAACATGCGCGGCGGCATGTCGATTGGGCCGGAGTTTCTCGCCCTCTTCCTGGCGCTTTCACTGTATACCGCGTCGTTCATTGCCGAGATCGTCCGCGCCGGCATTCGCGGCGTGGCGAAGGGCCAGACCGAAGCGTCTTATGCGCTCGGGCTGCGACCGGGCCAGACGACGCGGCTGGTCGTGCTGCCGCAGGCGTTGCGCATCATCATTCCGCCGCTCACCTCGCAATATCTCAACCTCATCAAGAACTCATCGCTGGCCGTGGCCGTGGGCTACGCCGATCTGGTCGCCGTCGGGGGCACCATCCTCAACCAGGCCGGCAAGGCGATCGAGATCATCGCGATCTGGATGCTCGTCTATGTCTCGATCAGCCTCGTGACGTCGCTGTTCATGAACTGGTTCAACGCCAAGATGGCACTGGTGGAGCGCTGAGATGTCCGATATTTCCTACGTCCGTGAGCGCTTCATACCGGCCGAAAGCCCGCCGATCTCGGATGCATCCGCGTACGGCTGGATCCGTCGCAACCTGTTTGCCTCCTGGAGCGACAGTGTTCTGACGATCGTCGCGATCCTGGCAATCCTCTACTATCTGCCGCCGGCGATCGACTGGCTGTTCCTGTCCGCCGTCTGGACGGGCACGGACCGGACCGCGTGCCTGACGGTCGATCAAGGCGGCGCCTTGCCGACCGGCTGGAGCGGTGCGTGCTGGGCCTATGTCGGCGACCGTTTCGTGCAGTTCATGTTCGGCTCCTATCCGCGCGACCAGCTCTGGCGGCCGTTGCTGGTGGCAGCCGTTTTCGTCGCCTTGCTGGTGCCCTTCCTGATACCGAGGGTGCCGCGGAAGGGTTTGAACGCCCTGCTCCTGCTCGTCGGCCTCCCGATCTTCGCCTATATCCTGCTGCTGGGCGGCCGCTTCGGGCTGCGTCACGTCGAGACCTCGCTCTGGGGCGGGCTGATGGTGACGCTGATCCTCTCCTTCGTCGGCATCGTCATCTCGCTGCCGGCGGGAATTCTTCTAGCACTCGGGCGCCGCTCGCAGATGCCGATCCTGAAGACGGCCTGTATCGTCTTCATCGAGCTCATCCGCGGCGTGCCGCTGATCACCGTCCTGTTCATGGCGAGCGTGCTTCTGCCGCTGTTCCTCGAGCCGGGCAACAACATCGACAAGTTCCTGCGCGCGCTGATCGGCGTGTCGATCTTCGCCTCGGCCTATATGGCCGAAGTCATCCGCGGCGGGCTCCAGGCGATCCCGAAAGGCCAGTACGAGGCGGCCGACGCGCTGGGCCTCAACTACTTCCACAAGATGACGTTCATCGTGCTGCCGCAGGCGATCAAGCTGGTCATTCCCGGCATCGTCAACACCTTCATCGGCATGTTCAAGGACACCTCGCTTGTGACCATCATCTCGATGTACGACCTGCTCGGCGTCGTGAAGGCAAGCTTTGGAGACTCGGGCTGGATTACGCCGGTGACGCCGCTGACAGGCCTGATCTTCGCAGGCTTCGTCTTCTGGCTTTTCTGCTTCGGCATGTCGCGCTATTCAGCTTTCGTGGAACGCCGGCTCGACACGGGCCACAAACGATAATCAAGGGAACAAAACAATGGCAAACCTGGCCCAGCCCAAAACGATGACCGTGTCGGCGACCGACGTCGCGATCGATATCATCAACATGAACAAGTGGTACGGCGACTTCCACGTGCTGCGCGACGTCAATCTGAAGGTGATGCGCGGGGAGCGCATCGTCGTTGCCGGACCGTCCGGTTCCGGCAAGTCCACGATGATCCGCTGCATCAATCGGCTGGAGGAACACCAGAAGGGCCAGATCCTCGTCGACGGGATCGAACTGACGAACGACCTGAAGAAGATCGACGAAGTGCGCCGCGAGGTCGGCATGGTGTTCCAGCACTTCAACCTGTTCCCGCACCTGACGATCCTGGAGAACTGCACGCTTGCGCCGATCTGGGTGCGGAAGATGCCGAAGAAGGAAGCCGAAAAGGTCGCCATGCACTACCTCGAGCGGGTCAAGATCCCCGAACAGGCGCACAAGTATCCCGGCCAGCTGTCCGGCGGCCAGCAGCAGCGCGTGGCGATCGCCCGTTCGCTATGCATGAAGCCGAAGATCATGCTGTTCGACGAACCGACCTCGGCACTGGACCCGGAAATGGTCAAGGAAGTGCTCGACACGATGGTGTCGCTCGCCGAGGAAGGCATGACGATGATCTGCGTCACCCACGAAATGGGCTTCGCCCGCCAGGTGGCCAACCGCGTGATCTTCATGGACCAGGGGCAGATCGTCGAGCAGAACGATCCGCAGAATTTCTTCGACAATCCCCAGCACGAGCGCACCAAGCTCTTCCTGAGCCAGATCCTGCACTGATTTTTTCTCCAATGGCATCGAAGGGGCGGTCCCCGTGTCCGCCCCTTTTTCGTTTTCGGGAAGTGAAGCAGGCGGGATAGGATATCTGTTCCGTCCGCCCCGCATTCGGCGCCTTGACCTTGGCGGCCATGCCTGCTTTAGCCCTACGACATTCCTTTGATGCGAGACTTGGCCATGAGTGAACTGCGCGTACTTTCAGATGCCTTCATCCCCGAGCTGCCGGGGCGCTACAATGGCAAGGTCCGGGAGAACTATGATCTCGCCGACGGCAGCCGCATCATCATCGCGACGGACCGCCTCAGCGCCTTCGACATCATCCTGACCTCGATCCCCTTCAAGGGGCAGGTGCTGACGCAGACGGCGCGTTACTGGTTCGAGGAGACCGCCGACATCTGCCCCAACCACGTCCTGGCCTATCCCGATCCGAACGTCGTCATCGGTACGCGCCTCGACATCCTGCCGGTCGAGGTCGTGGTCCGCGGCTATCTGGCCGGAACAACGAGCACCTCGATCCTGACGAAGTACAAGAACGGCGAACGGGACATGTACGGCATCTCCTTGCCGGACGGCATGCGCGACAACGAAAAGCTCCCACAGCCGATCATAACGCCGACCAGCAAGGCCTTCGACGGCGGTCACGACGAGCCGCTCTCCGGCGAGGAGATCCTCGCCCAGGGCCTTTTGACAGCCGCGCAATGGGAAACCGTCTCGCGCTATGCACTAGCGCTGTTCGCCCGCGGCCAGAAGCTCGCGGCCGAGCGCGGCCTGATCCTCGTCGACACCAAGTACGAATTCGGAACCGACAAGGACGGCCGCATCGTGCTGGCCGACGAAATTCACACGCCCGACAGCAGCCGTTACTGGATCGCCGACAGCTACGAGGACGCTTTCACCTCCGGCAAGCGCCCGCAGAGTTTCGACAAGGACTTCGTCCGCGCCTGGGTCACCGAACGCTGCGATCCCTACAAGGACCCGATCCCGGAAATCCCGACCGACCTGATCGAGCAGACATCGAAAGTCTATATCCAGGCCTACGAAACCATCACCGGAAAAACGTTCGTTCCGGACATGTCGGGCGCGACGGTGCTTGACCGGATTCGTGAGAACCTGCGGCCATACTTTACGAAATGACTTTCATCACAGCTGGTTACGGATCGAATTTGAAGTATCGCATTGCACAAGGCGCATCGTAAGGTGCATCGCGGCGTTTGCGGTCTCGTCCGAACTGCCCACCCGTCGTGCGCCCTGAGGTCAGCTCGCCGCAGCCTCTAGCGCCTTGACCTCGTCAGTCACGTCGAATTCGATGGCGAGCTGGTCGTAACCCGGCTCGACGTGCCCCGGCGTCTCGCGCATGACGGTGTCGTAATCAAGCGGCACATGCATATGGGTCAGAACGGCCCGGCGCGGCTTCAGCGTTTCGATCCATTCGAGTGCCTGGCCAAGCGAGAAATGGCTGACATGCGGGCGATATTGCAGCGCGTCGATGACCAGGAGGTCGAGACCGCCAAGGCGCGCAGCGGTCTCCTCCGGAAAGGCGCTGACATCGGTGCAGTAGGCGACGTCGCCGATGCGAAAGCCGAGCGAGTGAATCGCGCCGTGCACCTGCAGCAGCGGCTGGAAGCAGATCGGCCCGCCCGCGCCATCGATGACGACAGGCTTTTCAGGCGGCTCGATCAGGTTGGCGCTCACGATCGGCGGATAGAAGCCGCCCGGCGGCGTCTCGATGCAATAGGGAAACCCCTCGCGGATGCGCGCCATCGTCGGCACGTCCGCCCAGATCGGCATCCGGCTCTGGTTGTTGACGACGAAGCCGCGGATGTCGTCGATGCCGTGAATGTGGTCGGCATGGGGATGCGTATAGAGGACGGCGTCGATGTGCCTGACCTTCGCGGCAATCATCTGCTCGCGAAAGTCCGGCCCAGTGTCGATCACGACCGTCGTGCGGCCTTCGGGCCCCACCTGCTCGACCAATAGCGCCGCGCGCGTACGGCGGTTCTTCGGGTTGCCCGGATCGCAGGCGCCCCAGTCACCGGTGATCCTGGGCGTGCCCGGGGATGATCCGCAGCCGAGAATGGTGAAGCGGCGCATGTGGATCACGGTTTCAGACCCTCGGCATCTTGGAAAAGATGCGGAATGCGTTTTCGGTGGTGACAGCCGCCATCTCCGCCTCGCCGATACCGAGCGTCTGCGCCAGGACGGCAGCCGTATGGGCAACATAGGCCGGCTCGTTGCGCTTGCCCCGGAAGGGCTTCGGCGCCAGGTAGGGCGCGTCCGTCTCCACCAGCATGCGGTCAGTCGGAACCGTCTTTGCGATCTCACGAAGCTCTTCGGATTTCGGAAAGGTCAGGATCCCCGAAAAGGAAACATAGCCGCCGAGTTCGACGCCAACCCGCGCCAGCTCCGCACCCGACGAGAAGCAATGGAGCAGGAAAGGAAAGGCACCCTTCTCCGTCTCCTGCGTCAGGATCGCCGCCATGTCCTCGTCGGCCGAACGGCTGTGAATGACGAGCGGCAGGCCGGTGATGCGGGCGGCCGCGATATGGTTACGCAGGCCCTGCGCCTGTGCCTCACGCGGGGCGTTGTCGTAGAAATAGTCGAGGCCGGCCTCGCCGATCGCCACGACGCGCGGATGCTGGGCCAGCCGGACCAGTTCGTCCACGGTCACGTCCAGTTCCTCGTCGGCATTGTGCGGATGCGTGCCGACCGAGCAGAACACCGTCGGATATTTTTCCGCGATCGCCAGGATCGTCGAAAACTTTTTGACCCGCGTCGAAATCGTCACCATCTGCGCGACGCCGGCTGCATGGGCGCGCGCGACGATCTCGTCGCGCTCCGCCTCGAAGTCGGGAAAGTCCAGATGGCAATGGGTATCGATCAGCATCGTCCGACCCTCACGCCTCCGGCGCCACGTAGCGCGGGAAGACAGGTGCCGGCGCCGCAAGCGGCGTGCCGCTGACGAGGCGGCCGGCTTCACCGAGTGCGGCAAAGTCCCGCTTGTCGTCCGGCGCCGCAACCAGATCCAGCAGCTTGCCGGCGGACGCTGGCATGAACGGCTGCAGCAGGATGGCGATCTGGCGGACGACTTCGGCCGTCACGTAGAGGACGGTGCCCATCCGCTCAGGATCGGTCTTCTTCAGCGCCCATGGCGCCTCGCCGGCGAAGTAGCGGTCGGCTTCCGACACGACGGCGATGATCGCCGTCAGTGCGCGGTGGATCATCAGCTTGCCCATCTCGTCGCGGGTGATCGAATGCAGGGCATCGACAGAAGCCAGCATCGCCCGATCGGCCTCGCTCAGCGGTCCGCAGACCGGCATCTTGCCGTCGCAGTTCTTGACGATCATCGACAGCGAACGGCTGGCCAGATTGCCGATACCGTTGGCAAGGTCGGAGTTGATCCGCGTTGCGATCCCCTCCTCGCTGTAGCTGCCGTCCTGGCCGAAGGAGACTTCGCGCAGCAGAAAGTAGCGGATCTGGTCGAGGCCGAAGTGCTCGACCAGATTGACGGGATCGACGACGTTGCCGAGCGACTTCGACATCTTCTCGCCCTTGTTGAGCAGGAAGCCGTGCGCGAAGACGCGCTTGGGCAGCGGCAGCCCCGCCGACATCAGGAAGGCCGGCCAGTAGACGGCGTGGAAGCGGATGATGTCCTTGCCGATCATGTGAATGTCGGCCGGCCAGTATTTCGCGCGCGGCCCGTCCGGATCGCTGAGATAGCCGGTCGCGGTGATGTAGTTGGTCAGCGCGTCGACCCAGACATACATGACGTGCGCCGGATCGTCCGGCACCTTGATGCCCCAGTCGAAGGTCGTGCGCGATACCGAAAGATCCTTCAGCCCCGACTTTACGAACGATACGACCTCGTTGCGGCGCTCTGCCGGCCCGATGAAGTCCGGATTGTCGTCGTAGAGCTTCAGCAGCCGCTCCTGATAATCGGACAGGCGGAAGAAGTAGCTCTCCTCCTCCACCCATTCCACGGGCGTCCCCTGCGGACCGTAGCGGACGCCGTCATCGCGCAATTCCGTCTCGCCCTCCTGGTAGTAGGCCTCGTCGCGGACGGAGTACCAGCCCGAATAGCTGTCCTTGTAGATGTCACCGGCAGCGGCCATGCGCTTCCAGATGATCTGGCTGGCTTCATGGTGACGCTTCTCGGTGGTGCGGATGAAATCGTCGTTGGAAGCGTTCAGCAGAACCGCCATCTTCTGGAATTCAGCGGTGTTGCGGTCGGCAAGCTCCTGAGCGGAAATCCCCTCCTTGCGCGCGGTCTGCTGCATCTTCTGGCCATGCTCGTCGGTGCCGGTCAGGAAGAACACGTCGCGCCCGTCGAGCCGCTGATAGCGGGCCACGGCATCCGTCGCGATCAACTCGTAGGCATGACCGATATGCGGCTTGCCGTTCGGGTAGGCGATGGCCGTGGTGATATAGAAGGGCGAGGTATCTCTCATGGCGAAGCTTGGCCTGTCTTTTCTTGTGATGGTGGCAGCTATTACCGCATGCGGGCAGATAGGGAAACAGCAAGTTTGCGCGCCTGTCCTGCCCCACAAGCAGCCCGGCGCCGCTTGACACAGGCCAGCGCCACCATTAACCGCCTTATGTCTGAGACTCGTGAGGTTTCGAACCGAAGATCGTCGAAAGCGCTCGGAACCGTAAGGAAGCACTGTTTGGATCTCTGGAATTCGTTCAATCCACTCTTCTCCGTCTCAGGCTTCTTTGTTGGACTTCTCGTCGGTATAACCGGCGTCGGTGGCGGTTCGCTGATGACGCCGCTCCTCGTTCTCTTCTTCGGCGTTCATCCCGTCACCGCAGTCGGTACTGACCTCCTCTATGCCGCCATCACCAAGACCGCGGGAACGGCCGTGCACGGCCGCAACAAGACGGTCGACTGGCGCGTCGTCGGCAGACTGGCGGCCGGCAGCCTTCCCGCCGCAGCCGTCACCCTCTGGCTGATCTCGGGCATCGACCGCAAGAGCGTGGCAGCCGTCGGCACGATCACCATGGCGCTCGGTTACATGCTGATCCTCACTTCGATTCTTCTGCTGTTTCGTCGCCGGATCATAGAGAAGATCGGCGACATCAGGCGGACGAAGAAGAGTGTCGATCCCGCGACTGTCGGAGTTCTCACCATCGTTCTCGGCCTGACGATCGGCGTCCTCGTCACGCTCACGTCGGTTGGTGCCGGAGCACTCGGCGTCACCGTGCTGCTGGCGCTCTATCCGAGCCTTGCGGTGCGGGAAATCGTCGGCTCCGACATCGTGCACGCCGTGCCGCTGACATTTGTCGCCGGTATCGGCTACTGGGTGATCGGCGAGGTCGACTGGCTGATGCTGGCAACGCTGCTCGTGGGCTCCATTCCCGGCATCGTGATCGGCAGTCACATTTCTCCGCGCCTCTCCGAACGGTTCGTCAGCGTCATGCTGGCGATCACGCTGGCACTGGTCGGATCGAAGCTCGTCTTTACCTGAGCGCCATCAGCCGCCGGCCTGCAGCGCGATCTCGTCAAGCACTTCGATGACGGTCTGCTTGCGGTCGAGGTTGTAGGCCGCTGCGACGGTGATCTTTTCCGATAGCGAGGACACAAGCCGGGCCATCCGCTCGGCGGCAACGACGTCGCCAGCTATTCCCACAGCCCTAGCCTTTTCCACCACGTGATCGATGGCCTGGCTGCAAAAGAAATCGTAAAGCGTATCGCCGTCTCGCGCAGCCAGCACGTCCGCCAGCTTGTGCACGTCCTTGCGCGGCGCACCACCCGCCTGCGCGACGATCGCCCTGAACGCCTCGAGGATATCGAAGCCGCCGTAATTGATCAGCTTCAGCGCCGTTGCCACGCTGCCGCCGGCCGCGGCAAGCACCCGTTCCCTCTGGTCGGCGGGCAGCGTCACGCCGAGGTTGTCCAACACCTGCGCCAGTTCGCGCTCCGGCAGGACCGAAAGGCTCAAGGGAAGGCAGCGCGACCGGATCGTCGGAAGAAGCTTGCCCGGCGCATGCGTCAAGACCAGGAACAGCGCATTGCGCGGCGGCTCTTCCAGAATTTTCAGGATCGCGTTCGCAGCGTTCCGGTTCAGGTCGTCGGCCGGATCGATGATGACGATGCGCCAGCCGCCGGTGCCGGACGTCTGCGAGAAGAACTTGCCCGCCCGCCTCACCTCGTCGACGGTGATCGCGGCACGCATCTTGCCCGTCTTCTCGTCCACCGGCCGGGACAGATGAAGCAGATTGTGCGACGCTCCGGAGGCGATCTGGCGCCCGAACGGCGAGGAAGGATCGGGATCGGCCATCGTCTCCGGCGCCGTGCGCGGATCGGGATGCGAAAGGATGTGATGGGCGAAGCGGAAGGCCAGCGTCGCCTTGCCGATGCCCTCCGGACCCTCGATCAGGATCGCATGGTGCCCCTTGCCCGATCGATAGGATTGGGCGAGGAAGGCCGCAGCTTCGCCATGGCCGAAAAGTCGCGTCTGCTCGGAGGGCGCAACGGCGCCGTCGAGCACGCCCGGGTGCTCCGCACTCAACTTGCATCCTCCGAAATGGCCGGCCGGTCACGCCGCGACAGCGGCAGCAGCGGTTCCACCGTGGCAAGCACCTGGCGCGCGATATCCTCGCGCGATTGCGTCGCATCGATCACCCGGCACCGCAGCGGCTCGCCAACGGCAAGATCGAGAAACGCCTCGCGGCGCTTTTCGTGGGTTTGGATCTCTTCCTTCTCGAAGCGGTCCGGTTCGCTGTCGATCGGGCCTCCGGCGCGCTGGCGGGCCCGCTCCAGGCCGATGGCGGCCGGCAGGTCCAGGATCAGCGTGCAATCCGGCATCACGCCGTTTACCGCGACACGCTGCAGCCGTTCGACGAAATCCGGTTCCAGATTGCCGGTGATGCCCTGATAGACGCGGGACGAATCCAGAAAGCGGTCGCATAGCACGATCTTGCCCGCACGTAGCGCCGGCCGGATGACCTCCTCGACATGGTCGCTGCGGGCGGCAGCGAAAAGCAGCGCCTCCATCCGCGTGCCGAAACGCTCCGCGGCACCCGAAAGGATCACGTGCCGAACCGCCTCGGCGCCCGGAGAACCGCCCGGCTCCCGTGTCAGAACGACGCTGTGGCCCCGTTCACGCAGCGCTTCCGCAAGCAATCGGATCTGGGTGGACTTCCCGGCCCCCTCGCCGCCCTCGAACGTTATGAACAATCCGGACAAACCAGCCAAACCCGACCTTCTATCGTCCCGGCGCCAATGCCGGTCAGCGCCCTTGCAGGCCAATCCCACCCAATAGAGCATGTCGCGCGATCGCGTGCAGCGAATTTGCGACGACCATGCCTCCATGGTCAAAAACTACGGCGCCGATTACGAATCCGGAAAACAACGCCGCGCTTTAGTAGACCAAATCGGCGACAACGGAAAATCGATTTGCGGCTCTATGCCGGGAAAACGCTTCCGGCAATTACCCCCTCGGCCCATCATATTACAGCCAGAAGAACAGCAGTTCCTGCAGGGCGTCGCGTGCGCGGCGCGTCAGCGTACCCACCTCGACCGTGCCTGCGGTCTGAAGCGGCACCTCCCGCAGGAAGCGATCGCCGTTCCAGATCCTCAGCGCGCCGACCTGCTGGCCGGGCGCGACAGGTGCGCGCAAGGGCCAGGAATAGACGACGCGCGCCGAGAGGCGTTCGGAATTGTCGACGGGAAGAAGCACGTCCACGTCCTGCGGCGTCACCAGTATCACCCCGCCGCCGCTGCCGCCGTAGACGCTGGCTTCGGCCACTGTTTCGCCCGCCTTGAACAGCGTCTTCGTCGCAAACGCTGTCATTCCCCAGTCGATGATGCGCCGGGCCTCCTCCAGCCGTTCCTTGTCGCTCGAAAGGCCGCTCATCGCCAGTAGCAGCCCGCGGCCGTCGCGCTCCACGGAAGCGACGAGCCCGTATCCGGCGTCCTCCGCAAATCCCATCACTAGACCGTCTGCCCCGATGTTCATCGCCACGAGCGGATTGCGGTTGCGCTGCTTGATCCGGTTCCACTCGAACTCCGGTTCGGCGTAGTAGCGGTAGAATTCCGGATAGGTCTGCTGGAGATGGCGCGCCAGCGTCACCAGATCGCGCATGCTGACGCGGTTTCCGGGATCGGGCAGACCGGTGGCGTTGGCAAAATGCGAGTTCGTGAGCCCTAGCGCCCTGGCTTCCTCGTTCATCCGGGCGGCAAACGCCCCCTCCGAACCGGACATACCTTCGGCAAGGATGATGCATGCGTCGTTCGCCGCCTGAACCGCGACGCCCCGGATGAGATCCTCGACACGCACCTGCGACTTCAGCGCCGCGAACATCGTTGCCGTGCGCGACGGTGCTCCGCCCGTGCGCCAGGCATATTCCGAAACGGGATAGGTTGTATCGAGGCTGATCTCTCCTGCACGCAGTGCCTTGAAGACGACGGCGAGCGTCATCGCCTTCGCCAGCGATGCGGCGGTGACCGCCTCGTCTTCGCGACGCGAAAACAGGATGGTGCCGGTGCGGCTATCCACCAGGAACGCCTGCTTCGCCTTGGTATCGAAAGCGCCGGATGCCGGCGCCGTCTGGGCAAGCGCACAGAGGGGCAGGAACAGGCAGAGAAGGAAGGCGGCGAGCGAGCGCAAGGACATGTAATCTCCCTGAGACCGTCCTGAAGCATGTCGCACAAACGTGTGCGGCGGTTTTGCTGACGACATGCGTAAAATCAAAGGCCCAAAGCGTCAGGAGCGAATCTGAAAGGTCGCGACCGCATCAGGGTCCTACACCTCGGCGCGTTCGGCAAGCGGCGAGCGCCCCTTCCCTCAGCTTCTTGTTTCCGGGCCGGCCGGCCGCGACAGCAGGATCATCGAACCGTCGCGCTGAAGGATGGCATCGAACGCAGCCGCGGCGGAAGGCTCGGCGGCATCCGACGCATAGGCTGCGGCAAAGCTCGGATTGTACCCCGAACCCGAATCGGGACGCTCCCGCGGAACGGGGCCGATTTCCGGCAACATCACGAACTGTCCCATCGTCGCGAAAGCCGGCGTTTCGGGCGCCTCTTCGGCAAGGGCCGTCATGCTGGACGACGAAGGCTCGACGCTACGCTCGGCAAAGGTCGGAACGGCGGCTGCGAAGGTTTCCGACATCGGGGCGGCGGAAGCGACCATCACGCCGGTCGCGATCTGCCCGCCGGGATTGACGACCGGGCCGCGAGCGCCCTTCGGAACGTAGGACGCCATCAGGAACGGCATGTCATGGCCGTCAAGCGGCGCCTTGCCGACATACTGCACGCGGACGTTCGCAGTACCCTTGCCTTTCACGTCCAGCATCTCTGCCGCCTTGGAGGACACGTCGATGATGCGCCCCTTCGAATAGGGGCCGCGATCGTTGACGCGCACGATGACCGAAGAGCCGTTTTCCAGGTTGGT
Organism: Mycoplana rhizolycopersici; assembly: GCF_013378445.1. GTDB lineage: Bacteria > Pseudomonadota > Alphaproteobacteria > Rhizobiales > Rhizobiaceae > Mycoplana > Mycoplana rhizolycopersici. The sequence continues at coordinate 208,514 of NZ_JABXYK010000006.1, read as the reverse complement.
GACGCGGGCATAGCTCGGCAGTGGAAACGTGGGATGGGCGGCAGACAGGTGATACTTGTCGTAGACTTCGCCATTCGCCGTGTAACGACCGTGAAACGCCGAGCCGTACCACGAGGCCAGACCGGTCTTGTTGTAGTTGGGGTCTTCCTTCGGCGTGTACCACTTGCCGCGCACGACGTAGGGCTGGCCGACCTGGTAACGGCCACCGCCCTTCGGCACCCGCTGCCCTTCCTGCACGACCCGCGGGCTCGCTTTGACGCCGTATTCGGACTCTGCGAAATATTCCTTGCTGCGACCCGCTTTCTTCGCCGTTTCGCCGGTGGTGTTGCAGGCCGCGAGGCCGACGCACATGGCCGGGATGGCCGCAAGACGGATAGCCGTGCGCGTGCCGGCCGAGAAAATACCGCTGTTCATATGTCCCACGCCGCTGGTCCCCGTCGGAATTCGGTAGAAGATCGCCTGCCCTGCGATCGGTCATTCGATAGTCGCCTGATCAAAACAATACATTAATCATGACCTCAAAATGGCAAAAATGCGAACGGCGCAACGAGGATACGCTGCAACAGACGAACAGATTTGAATCATAGTTAATGAAAACTTTAATCAATCCACCGCCCTCCCAGCCGTGCGGATATACTTGCAGACGGAGGAAAAGGCTGCATTCGTTCCCGCGTGCGCGACAACGGCAGTCTGTCAATCTGTCAAATGACCAACTTCATCTGGAGGTTCGCAAGGCCTCGCTGCACAAGGGTTGCATACCCTCGCAGCGCGCTTGAGCGTGCCGTTGAAACGCCTCAATGCGAAGCGACGAGTACGGCGTCGGATTCGTCTTGCAGGGAACCTCGCGCCATGAAGCCGCGTTCCTGTCGTCGAACCACACGCATCGAATAACGGCGCGCAATCAACGCGTTGCCGAAACAGGAGAGAATGAAATGAAGAAGTTTGTTGCCGTTGCCCTGAGCGCGATGACCATTGCCGCCGCCGGCGTTTCGGGCGCGCGCGCTGCCGACATGGTCAAGCCCGACGTACCGGTCGTCGTGGAATCCGGGGCACGCGACGGCGTGCGGATCGGTTACCTCGATTGCTCGATCGGCGGGGGCGCCGGTTATGTTCTCGGATCGGCCAAGGAAGTGGATTGCGCCTTCGTGACCACGATGGGCAGCGAACCCGTCGATCACTATCGCGGCGAGATCCGCAAGCTCGGCGTCGATCTCGGCTTCACCACGCGAGGCCGCCTCGTCTGGGCCGTTCTCGCACCGACCGCCGGATATCACGAAGGTTCGCTTGGCGGCATCTACCAGGGCGCAACCGCCGAAGCGACGGTCGGCGCGGGCGTCGGCGCCAACATCCTTGTCGGCGGCACGTCCGGCTCCATCCATCTTCAGACGATCAGCCTGACCGGCCAGCTCGGCCTCAACATCGCCGCCACCGGCACCTCGATGACGCTGACCTCCGTCAACTGATTCCCTGCCCGCCGCCTGCCCGGCCTCCGCGCTTTGCCGGAGGCCGGGCAGCGCTTGCGGGACGAAAACCGGGCCCCCAGGCAGCCCTGCAAGTTTCTGGCGTGGCGCTCTGTGCGCATCACCCCCTTCCTGCGAGGAACGTCCTGCAGCAGCAGGGGCGCATACCGGGCGTCAAGGAGAATTTGATGAGTGCCGGCGGCATCGCGGCCTCATCGGGATTCGCAAGGCGCCTACCCGCGCCACAGACTTGCGAAATTGAATTTGTTAAATGTTTGCAGAGACTTATGGCGGAAGAGGTGGGATTCGAACCCACGGTACGGTTTCCCGCACGCCGGTTTTCAAGACCGGTTCCTTAAACCACTCGGACACTCTTCCATCTATTTGATATCAAAGAACTTTCATCTCAGATATCAGAAGTGAAAAACGCTAATTGCTACGCACTTTGCAACTATTTCGTTTTCCGACTTGCGCTTATAGCGGCTTGCAACGCTGCGTCAACTTGTTCGGCAGCATCAGCCTGCATTCCCGGCATAACATGGGAATAGAGATCGAGGGTAATCCCGATTGTGGAATGCCCCAAACGTTCGCTGGCAACCTTCGGATGAACCCCGGCGGCAAGCATCTGCGATGCGTGAGTGTGCCGGAGATCATGGAAACGGATGCGCGGCAACGAGGTCTTTGCCAGCAGCCTCGTCCATTCGTGGGTAAGCGACACCGGCTTTAGCGGCCGGCCGTCCACTTGGGCAACCACGAACGAATCGTCGTCGGGACGGACGCCCAGCTTTAGCTGCTCTTCTGCCTGTCTCGTCCGGTGTGCCTTGAGCTCCGTCAGCATCATCGACGACAGGGCCACCGTGCGTGCCCTCCCCGACTTTGGTTCCTTGTAGCGGACACCATCCTTTGTTTGCTCTGCGCTATCTCTGACCGAGAGCATCCGCCGGCCGTCACTCAGGTCGACATGCCGCCAGCGCAGCGCCAATATCTCCCCTCTCCTCAGTCCACACATCACGGCTAGCAGCATGGGAATGAACATGCGGTTCGGCCGAAACGCTTCGATAAGCGTGGCCGTTTGGTCGGCATCGTAGGCGAGCATCTTGACGCGCTCGATCTTCGGCGGCGTCGTAGCCGTTGCAGGGTTCTTCGCAAGCCGATCCCATGTCACCGCCTGGTTCAAGGCCTTGATCAACACGCGGCGCATATGATGAACCGTGCGAGGCGCGAGGCCGCCTCCTGCCCTCCTCCGGCCTTCCGTGAGAGCTTTGGCGAACGCGGCGTCGATCCGATCCGTCTTGAGTTTCGCGAGCGCCACGTCGCCGATCAGCGGCCCAAGATTCTTTTCACAGATCTCCGTATACCGCTCGTGGGTCTTCGGCGTCACGGTCGGCTTGATGAACTTCAGCCACTCGGCCAGGAATTCAGCGACCGTCTGCTTGGTCGGCTCGACATATCCGCCGCTGGTGATCTCGGCGATGAGACGCGCGCACTCTGATTGGGCCTGACGCTTCGTTCCGGTGAAGGAGTGCCATTTGCGCTTCTTCTTGCCGGTCTTGGGATCAGGCTCGCCGACGTCGAGGACGATGGCCCATTTTCCAGGGGAACGTTCGCGAATGTGGCCTTTCATTCTTCATTCTCCTTCGGGGCAGACCGGAACCAATGTTCGAATCGTTCTTTCTCTAGCGCCGCGGTGCTCACCGCCTCCTCAACGCTGGCACCTTGCTGCAGGGAGATCATTATTTCCGCGATCTGCAGCGCGCGAACGGCCATCTGAACACTGTTGAAAGCGGTTTTATCGGTCCACGCCGCCTTGAGAGCTTCATCATTCCACATGGACAAAAACTCTGGGGTCTCGGTTTCCGCAAGGTGCGCCCTCGCACTGTCAAAGAGCTTCAGTAGAGGCTCCTCGACTTGAAGGCCGATCTGACATAGGCGCCGGACCGCTTCGGATCGCGTGGCTACCCTGTTTGCAAAACGCCAATCGTCGATCGCCTTCAACTCTGCATCCGACATCATGATCGGAACACGGTTTTCACGCGGCTTCACCATTTTCCCCACCTTCAGAGTTACGCAACATTATAAAATCGGCACAAGCAGCACAAGAGAGTATTGCAAACATCTTAATATAGCCTTAAGCTCCAAAAATCGGCACAAAAGGCGCTGATTTAGAACAGAGGAGTTCGATGACATGACCTTGGAAGAAGCCCTATCCCGCCCAACCATCCCCGTCCCAGACGCAGGCAAACTGTTTTTCGGAATCGGCCGAAACACGTCTTATGCCGCAGCAAAGCGGGGCGATTTCCAGACAATCGAAGTCGGTGGTCGCCTCATGGTCCCCGTCGCGCCGCTGGCCGCGAAGCTGGGGCTCCGGACGAACTTTGGTCTGTCAGCATGATCGGCTCCCCAGCACAGCGGCTTAGCCATGCCGAAGATGCGGGGGCATGCGTCCAGATGCTCAGGGACATTGGTCGCCCCTATGGTCGGGCAATCATGCAAGCGGTCATCTCGGACAACCTGTCGCTCGACCAGTTTAATGCCGGCTTAGAGGCAGCGACCGAAGACACCCGCGACTTCCTTGAAAGCAATGGTGTGTGCAGCGCCGACATCGCAGTCTCGATCGACATCGTACGCCGCTCGATCATCGCTGAAGGCAACAGCATTGTTTTCATGCTGCACGAAGAAGGGGCAAGACACCAATGACCGACAAGCTCAGCGAAACAAAAGGCCCGGCAGAGGCTGCAACCTCTCCGAGCCACGGTTCAAACAATCCCGGCAAGGAGAAAGAGATGAACACAGCAATTGATACCATCGTCACCCGGAAAAAGGAAGTACACACCGGGTCCGATCGCGATACCCGTTCCTTCGACAAGCAAACAGAAACCGCGGCCGAACGCGTCAAGCGTCTAACCGCCGAGCTGTCGGAAGCACTCGACGAGCACGCCGACAAGCGTTTCCATGCTGTCGTCTATCCTTCGACGAAGCGGAAGTTCCCGATCGCGTTCGTCGTCACCGATTCCTGCAACGACGTGAAAATCCCGATCGAGGTCGAACGGCTCGACGCGGAGGATCGCGCCCTCTGGCACCTTAAGAGGGCGTCCCAGGCCATGCGGGAGGTCAGCGGGAAATCACTTTGGTACGTAATGCAGGACGACTACATGGCGGCCACGATATACGCCGCCCCTCTTCTGGGAGACCAAAGATGAAAGAGGAGCCGCTTATTGACCAGATCGATGAGGCCCGCGACCTCATCAAGACCGCTTGGCTGGCGCTGAACGCAACCCAATGGGTGGACAATGACATGCTCCTCCACGTTGCCGCCACCATCGACAACGGTCTCCGGAAGCTTGATGCAGCCCGCAGCGTCGTCAATGCGGCGCATGGGAGGCGAGCATGAGCGCAGAAGTCACTCCCGAACACAGCGAGGCGGTCCTTGTGGCCGCCCAGTGGCTCGCAGATCAAACCCCGCCGCCTTCCCGGGCCGTGCCTGCCCTGAAGGGGCGGTTCAATCTGTCGGCACTTGAGGCCTGCCAGGCAATCGCCATGGCCGACCGGTTCCGCACGCTCAGGAGGGCTCACGGTTGAGCAGCAAATTCAAACGGAAAGGCAAAGCCAAGTTCATCATGATCGAGGCCTACGTGAAGCGCAGTGCCGCTTGGAGGGCTCTGACGCCGAATGCTCGTGCCACCTACCTCGAAGTGAAATGGCGTTACGACGGGACCAACAACGGCCGGATCGCGCTTGGCGAGCGAGAACTCGCTGCGGACCTCCACACGAGCCGGGAGACCGCCCGCCGTGCCCTTGGCGAACTCATCGAAAAGGGCTTGATCAAGAAGGCCAAACTTAGCGGCTTCAACATGAAGAGCCGGGTCGCAACGGAATGGCGACTGACCGAGTACTCCTGCGACGTGACTGGCGAATTGCCGACGAAAGAGTTCATCCGCTGGCAGCCCTGCGAAAAAAACACAGGGGCACCACAGGTCCATACAGGGGCATCACAGGTCCACACGGCACCGAAAAAGGAGGCTTTTCATGCGTGACAGGGGCACCTCAAGCCCTGTGGAGCCATTTTTCGGCATTTCACAGGGGCACCTCAGGCCCACATATAGATATACCATGGGAGGTAAGGCCAATGAGGGACGATGATCTTCCTCTCCTCAGCTGGACACCGCCCTGCAAGGTGATCCTGTTCCCGCTGGTCAAACGCGTTGGCAAGGTCCGTCACACGGCTCAACTGCTGTCCTCGAAGCATGGCGAGGATGCCATCCTCTACTGGAAACAGGTCATGGCGGCGAACCGAAAGCATTTGACGCGGATCGGCTTGGATCAAGATGACATCGAAGCCGAACTGGGTAGCTTTCACGAAGCGGTTCACTCCGAGATGGTCCGTCTGGCCTACTGCGGCGGGCGCGGAAATGGCGGTGCAGCTTGACCAATGTGCAACCTGTCTTCGATTGCTTCGAAAAAGATCTGGGCGGCTCGAGAGCAGAGACAACCATCTCTTCTCGGCCCACCGCAGAATGGAACGAGGCCAGATGCCAATTCTCCACCGGGTATCACATCTTTGCTGATGGCGCGGCAGTACCAAATCCGGGGGCCGGCGGTTGGGGCGTTGTCGTCTATCGTGACGGTGTCGAGGTTGAAGCCCTTAAGGGTGGCGAGCCCGACACCACAAATAACCGCATGGAGATGAGCGCGCTTCTGATCGCTATCGAGACTGCCGCGCGGATACCTGCCCGCGTCACGATCTGGTCTGACAGCAAGTACTGCGTCAACGGGGCAAACGACTGGAGACATAAATGGAAGCGCCAGGGCTGGCGCAAATCCCCCCGAGCGTCCGAGCTCGTGAAGAATGCTGAGATCTGGCAGGCGATCGACGCAGCTCTAGGTGCGTCCGAAACTGGTTACGTCGCCATCAAGTGGGTCAAGGGCCATGCCGGCATCGTCGGCAACGAGCGTGCCGATCAACTGGCAGAGATTGGCAGACAGGATGCACTGGACAAGTTGTCCGTTGCATCGAGGGTGCGCAGATGAACGCTCGAAGCGTCCACCCTGCTACCAGAACTCAGTCCTGCTGCTTCTCGTTGGCGCTCTTGCCGTCGGAACTGCGCGACCGCTCCTCGAACCGATCCGCGCCCTTGGCGAGGTCAGAGCCCTTTTCGGCTTCGATCTTGCGTTCCTCGGCGGCAGCGGCCTTACGCAGGCCGCGCGCGGATTCGTTGCCCTGCTTCGTCGGTGCATGTTCGATGCCCATTGAAATCTCCTCCGTGGGCGGGATGCCGCGCTCTTGGAACGGGCGGACGGCACCTTGGTTCCGAGCAAAGCCGACGGACCGCCTCACTCAGCAATAACAAGGAGCACAACATGACCATAGCTGAGCGACAGGCCCGGGAGGCCTACAATCGCGAAAACCCCTGGCGCCCGATGAAGGACGTTAAAGCCGACGGTACAATCTGCGAACTACTGTTCAACGATATGGTCGGCGACTTCGGGACTGAGGGGCTGCACTACTTCCTCGACACCGATGGCTGCTGGTACCGGATAGATCCGCCGTCGCGTGTTTGGCTCACTCCGATCAATTGGCGCCCCGCATTTGTGCGGCTTACGCCGGAACGTCGAAGCCTTTTGAAGCGCAGGATAGCGGAGCAGAACCGAGCATGACGATAGACAGCAGACATCCGAGCACGGCGCGAGCTACGGGGGAACGGTGGTTCGCTATCCGCACAAGGCCTGGGTCGCAGGCTATGGCGAGGCAGCTGAAGGACGTTCCAGAGCATCGTCGCGGAGAGACCGTTATCGAGCGCAATCTGCGCGAGGCCGGGATCGATGTATGCATGCCGGCCTTCTGGCGAGAGATACGCGCGCATCGCAGCCGGAAGCTCCGGGAGCGGCGATTCCCGCTTCTGGTGGGCTACGTCTTCATCCGACACGATCCATCGCGTGGTTTCGCGGCCGTGCGCGACGTAGACGGCGTCCTCGATATTGTTAGGAACGGGAGTGGCCCCGCCGAACTCAACGAGGACGACATTCGGTTCCTGATGATGGAGATGTTCCACCGTCACCAGGACTACCGCCTCCACCGTGAGCACAAGATCGAAACAGCCCGCATCAAGAGGCGCCAGAACCTGCACGGCGAACTCGGCCGTCTCCTCCCCCGCGGCAGGAGCAGGACCGTGTCGCTAAGGTCCCACGCCGACGCCTGCATACAGTTGCTGCCCGATCGAGTGCGTGAACGAGTCATGGGAATTATGTCCGCATTGGATGCGATTGAGGACGACAAGGCCCTTGATGAATATCGCGAAGCGGTATAAATTCCTACGCGGGATGACAGAATTCCTTTGCGCTCCCCATGCTTCGCGCTGGGCTGCTGCCGGTCCCAACTGCCGAGCGATAGCACTCGGCGCGACGGGGAAGTTGCGTCGACGCGGCACGGCTCTTCGAGCAGCCTCCGCAGCATCAGTTTGCTGTATTGAATGGCCGAGCAAACGGGCTGAATTCGCGGTTCTGGATCTCGACGATACGATCGAGAAGATCCTCAGTTGCCTCCACAATACGGTTCACGTTGAATTCCTGGCCCCAAAACACGAGGTTGGTTGTGTCTGTTTCGAACACGCGGAACGCGTCGATTGGCTCAGCTGTTTCGAAGCTTCCTTTAGGGCCATAACAGATGTCAACGTAATGTCTAAGCTTACTGTTGGCAGCCCAGTGAAGAATTCGTTCATCAATGTGCTCGAAGTTATTTCGCATGGTGACTTCTCGCAAGGGAGAGTCATCTTGAACGCCGAGATGTTCGCGAAGAGCCTTCCGCTCATCCGCTTTTTTGCCGCCTGCGCCCCACAGTGCCTTAGAGATATTGGCACTCGCATTCAGAAGATTTTGTAGTGCGTAGAAAACTTGCTGAGTACGTCGATTCTGGAGACCAGAGTTGATCTCCAGGGCTGAGGCGACAACAAACTGGCACTGAAGTTTTATTTGCCCGCGGAATACATCGATGAGAAATTTGTCCATCACACCCTCCGAATCTCATTATCTCAACGCTAGATTGGTCTGACGCGCAGGCAACCCGTTCTCATAGCCGTCCACAAAAAGCGTGACGCAACGATTTTCAGCGCATCGCTCGCCTGAGGCGGAGGCGTATCGCGCCTTCTACAAGGACAAGCGCTGGCGAGGGAAACACGGCATTCGTGCCAGGCGCCTATCCCTGGAGCCCCTATGCCGGACGTGCAGCAAGCGTGGGCACATCACCGTCGCCACCGTTGTCGACCACATCACCGAGCACAAGGGTGACAGGGATCTCTTCTTCGCCTTTAGCAATACCCAGAGCCTATGCGCTCCATGCCACGACAGCGAGAAGCAGAGCATCGAGGCCAGAGGCTACGACAAGGCCATAGGTGAAGACGGCTGGCCGATCGACGAGGCACACCCTGCCAACGCTTGTGGTGGCGGCATTCAAGCTCAACCGGCTGAAATCTCAGCCCGTCAACTCCAAGGGAAATCATGATCAAGCTTGGCGCATTCGCATCCGACCGCATCAGCACATTCGCAGGCGTCGTCACCGGTAAGGCCACCTACATCACCGGCTGCGATCAGTACCTCCTCATCCCGAAGAACGGGGAGAAGGAAGGTCGCTGGTTCGATGAGCAGCGGCTTGAGGTGGACCCGAACGTTGCAGTGATCGAGATCGACAACAGCAACGGCAACGGAGCGGACCTCGCAGCCCCGATCAAGTGACCCGAACTGGGGGGGGGTATCCAGAAGGCCGGAGGAGACCCCTCTGGGACCGGCGCGGGGAGTTTTCTTTCGCTAAACCGTAAGATTTGAGGAATAGCCGGATGAAAACCAGAGGTCGCGTCTCCGCCGCAGCGGTCGAAATCAATGCCGTTGTGCCGGTGGAGATCGTCCCTCGCCTCCAGGCTCCACATGACCTTACCGATGAGGAGGTCGAAGTCTGGGCTACGGTCGTCGACAGCCACCCTGCGGACTGGTTTGCGGCATCTACCGCGCCGATCGTCGCTGCTTACTGCCGGCATGTCATATCCGCTCGTCGGATCGCTGAACTGATCGAGAAGGCCGTCTCTGATCCCGAACTCTCTATCCTCGACTATGACCGCCTGCTGAAGATGCAGGAACGGGAGAGCCGGGCGATCGCCACAATGGCGACGAAGATGCGGATCACCAACCAGGCGCTGACGAACCACCGTGGCAACAAAACCAAGACCGCAGCCCGGAAGCCCTGGGAAGGCTAAGACGCGCGCTGAGCGCAACATCAAATGGATTGAACGCTATTGCCGTGTGCCGGAAGGTCGCCACGTCGGACAGCCTGTCCGGTTGCGCGAATGGCAGCGTAAGGAGATCCGCAAGATCTACGACAATCCGGCCGGTACCCGCCGCGCCATCATCTCGTTCGGGAGAAAGAACGGCAAGACGGCGTTGGCGTCCTTCCTCCTGCTGCTGCACACCTGCGGCCCCGAGGCTCGCCCCAACTCGCAGCTTTACTCGGCAGCACAGTCGAGAGATCAGGCGGCCATCCTCTTCAGCCTGGCGGCGAAGGTGGTCCGGCTGTCTTCGGATCTCAACGACTGCGTGACAATCGTCGATTCGAGCAAGCGCATTCACTGCCCGGAGCTTGGGACGACTTACCGGGCGCTGTCGGCGGAAGCGGCAACGGCCTACGGCCTATCACCGGTGTTCATCGTTCACGACGAACTCGGCCAGGTCCGCGGACCTCGGTCGGAGCTGTATGAGGCGCTGGAGACGGCGACAGGCGCGCAGGACAACCCGCTGTCGATCGTCATCTCGACGCAGGCGCCGAACCCGGATGATCTGCTGTCGGTGCTGATCGACGATGCGCAGACCGGCCTTGATCCTCGCGTCGTGCTGAGCCTCTACACAGCGCCGGACGATGCCGACCCGTTCGCGCCGAAGACGATCAAGCTGGCAAATCCAGCCTACGGAGATTTTCAGAACGCCGACGAAGTGCAGGCGATGGCCGAGGACGCCAGGCGCATGCCGAGCCGGGAGCCCGAATATCGGAACCTGATCCTGAACCAACGGGTCGAAATGTTCTCCCCGTTTGTCTCCCGCTCGGTATGGGCGGCATGCGGCGGAGCGATCTCGACCGATTGGCAGGGCCTGCCAGTCTATGGCGGCCTCGATCTCTCCAGCGTCAGCGACCTGACAGCGAAGGTCTACGTCGCCGGCGTCGGCCTGGACTGGCACGTTCGCTCGACCTTCTGGCTCCCGAAGGAAGGTCTGAAGGAGAAGTCTCGCAACGACCGTGTGCCCTATGACACATGGGCGGAGCAAGGCCACCTGCGGACCTGTCCTGGACGGACGGTAGACTATGAGTTCGTGGCCGCCTCGCTATTCCGAGACTGTGAGTCGATGGACATAAGGAAGATTGCTTTCGATCGCTGGAACTTTCGGCACCTGAAACCCTGGCTTTTGAAGGTGGGGTTTTCGGAAAAGCAGGTATCCGAGGATGACGACGGGTCACTGTTCCATCCGTTCGGGCAAGGGTTCGCCTCGATGTCTCCCGCGCTGCGGACGCTCGAAGCTGATCTTCTCGACGGGCGGATCGTCCACGGCAATCATCCAGTGCTGACAATGTGCGCTGCAAACGCCGTCGTTACCCAGAACCCGGCCGGCGACCGGAAACTCGACAAGGCAAAGGCCAGCGGCCGCATCGACGGAATGATCGCCCTGGCGATGGCGCGCAGCATAGCGAGCACGGTCCAGACCAAGCTGAAGCCGACGTATCAGATGCTGGTCGTCGGCCGCTGAGCAACCCGAAAACTGATTGAATCCGGAGGTCCGGTCATGACCATGACGCGGCGCGCTTACTCGTTATTCGAGGTCAAGGCGGTCAACGAGGAAAAGCGGATCATCCGCGGCATCGCCACGACGCCCGCCGTCGATCGCGTCGGCGACATCGTCGAGCCGCTGGGGGTGAAGTTTCAGAACCCGCTCGCCTTTCTGTGGCAGCACGACCACAAGCAGCCGATCGGCACGGTCAAGTTCGACAAGCCGACCGCCGACGGCATCACCTTCGAGGCCGAGATCCCGATCATCGACGAGCCCGGCACGCTGAAGGATCGCGTCGACGAAGCCTGGCAGAGCATCAAGATCGGCCTCGTTCGTGCCGTGTCCATCGGCTTCCGAGCCATCGAATACAGCTTCATCGAGAACGGCGGCATCCGGTTTTCGGAGACCGAGGTTTACGAGCTCTCCGCCGTCACGATCCCAGCCCAGTCCGATGCGGTAATCACCAGCTTCGGCAAGAACATGGATGCCGCGGCTATCGCGGTCATCAAGTCCTTCGACACCGGTGTCCCGGCCGCGTCCGGCCATACTGGACCCGCTGCCGATGTCTCTCCCGGCGTCTCGGGGAAAACCATCAAATCCGTGAACCTGAGGCCGAAGGAGGCCACCGACATGAAGACCCTTGCCGAGCAGATCGTTGCTCTCGAATCCAAGCGCGCCGCGAATGCCGGCCGCATGGCTTCCATCATGCAGAAGTCGATCGACGAAAACCGCTCCACCGACCAGGCCGAGCAGGAAGAGTTCGACACCCTCGAGCAGGAGATCGACCAGATCGACGGCGACCTCAAGCGTCTCCGGTCGCTGGAAAAGGCGCAGGCCGTAACGGCAAAGCCGGTTATCGCCAACCAGATCAAGACCGCCGCCGATGCCACCGCACTGCGGAACGGCCTGCCGCTTGCCCCACCGGCGCCGGAAAAGGGCATTCGCTTCGCCCGCTACGCGAAGTGCCTCGGCATCGCCCACAAGACCCACCAGCCGCTCGACCGCGTGGCCGAAGGTCTCTATGGTAAGAGCGACCCGGATCTCGTCGACATCGTGAAGGCAGCGGTCTCGGCGATGACGTCGGCGAACACCGACGCCCTGATCGGCAACGAGGGCGGCTTCGCCGACTTCGTCGAGTTCCTTCGTCCCATGACCGTTCTCGGCCGTTTCGGTACCGGCAATATCCCGGCGCTGACGCGTGTTCCCTTCCGGGTGCCGCTGATTTCCGAGACCTCGGAGAGCGATGCGCAGTGGGTTGGTGAAGGCAAGGGTAAGCCCCTGACGAAGATGGGCGCCGGCAGAACCGAGCTCGGCCCGCTCAAGATCGCCACCATCGCCGTCCAGACGATGGAACTGATCCGGGACAGCTCGCCGTCCTCCGACGTCTTGATCCGCAACTCGCTGGCGAAGGCCATCGCGAAGCGCTCGGACCTGTCGTTCATCGATCCGACTTCGGCGGCCAGCGCCGGTGTGAAGCCGGGCTCGATCCTTAACGGCGTAACCGCTATCGTGAACAGCGAAGCCACCGGTGCCGATGGCGTCCGCGAAGACGTCCAGGCGCTAATCGGTGCCTTCGTCGCGGCGAATAACGCGCTGCAGTCCGGCGTCTGGGTGATGTCCGCGACCTACGCTCTGCGGCTCATGATGATGCTGAACCCCCTCGGTCAGCGGGAATTCCCCGGCATCACCATGCAGGGTGGGACGTTCTTCGAGCTGCCGGTTATCGTGTCCAATTACCTGACCGACTATGTCGCTCTGGTGAACGCCGAGGACATCTGGTTCGCAGACGAAGGCGGCATCGATATCGCGATGTCGACGGAAGCCTCGCTCGAGATGGTCGATAACCCGACGCAGGATTCGGGTGCCGCCACTCCGGTCGACAGCGAGCTCGTCTCGATGTTCCAGACCAATAGCGTGGCCTTCCGCGCCGAACGGACCCTGAACTGGGCTCGTCGTCGCGCATCGGCCGTCGCCTGGATGGACAACATCACCTGGGGCGACCCGGTCGTAACTCCCTGATCCTCCCGGATCTGATGACAGCCGGCCCCGCTCATGGGGCCGGTACCTCAACGAGGAGACGGCCATGAACTCCTATATGACCCGCGCCCTTAGGGCCCGCGACCCGCGCTTCGCTCGTATTCTCGGCAAACTCGGCTATGAGCGGACGGACCTCGTTGCTGCAGAGCCGAAGAGCAAGCCGAAGGTGCAGCCCGCCAAGGCAGACGACCTCACCGTCCTGCGTGATCAGTATTTCAAGTCGATCGGGAAGCGCCCCTATCACGGCTGGGATGCGGACGCGCTTCGAGCGAAGATCAAAGAGGCAGGAGCCGCCTGATGCGTGTGCCGCAAATCTCGCGAGAGCGGCGCGTTGAGCCGATGTTCGAGAAGGCTATCGCCCCTGTCACGCAGGGCCGTGGCGGCTGGTATCGGATCTTCGAGAGCTTCCCGGGCGCATTCCAGCGGAACGTCGAGGTTCGGTTCGACAGCGTGCTTTCCAACCATGCCGACTTCGCCTGCCGTACGCTGATCGCTTCCGATATCTCGAAGCTTCGGATTAAGCTGGTCGGCCGGGACAAGGAAGGCGTCTGGACCGAGTTCAGCAATACTGCCCATTCGCCGGTCCTGCGCAAGCCGAACGACTTCCAGAACCGCATCCAGTTCATGGAATCCTGGGTGCTGTCGAAGCTGCAGCACGGCAATACCTACGTCCTGAAGCAGCGGGACGGCAGCGGCGTAGTGCGGAAGCTCTACGTGCTCGATCCGCGTCTGGTGACCCCTCTCGTGTCCAGCGACGGCAGCGTGTTCTATCAGCTCAACGCGGACGATCTGACGGGCGTGAAGCAGTCAGTGATCGTCCCTGCGCGTGAGATCATCCACGACCGGTTCAACTGCTTCTACCACCCGCTGGTCGGCCTCTCGCCGATCTTCGCCGGCGGCCTAGCTGCCATGCAGGGCCTCGCCATCCAGAACGACAACGCGAGGTTCTTCCAGAACGGCGCGAATCCCGGCGGTGTCCTCACGGCGCCCGGCGCTATCGAAGACGATACGGCCAAGCGGGTAAAGGACTACTGGGATACCAACTTTGCCGGCGAGAACTCGGGCAAGGTCGCGGTGCTCGGCGATGGCCTCAAATACGAGGCCATGAAAGCCAAGGCGACGGACTCCCAGATGATCGAGTCCCTGAAATGGACAGCCGAGGTCGTCTGCTCGACCTACCACGTTCCGCCCTACAAGATCGGCGTCGGCAGCATGCCGAGCCACAACAACGTCCAGGCGCTCAACGTCGAATACTATTCGCAGTGCCTCCAGGTGCTGATCGAATCCATCGAGCTTTGCCTCGACGAAGGTCTGGAAATGAAGGAAGGCGTGGGCACCGAGCTCGACGTCGATAACCTTCTCCGCATGGACAGCGTCACGCAGATGGACGTCCTGGATAAGGCGAAGAGCGTTATGACCCTCGACGAGCGCCGCAAGCGCCTCGACCTCAAGAGCGTTACCGGCGGCGACACGATCTACATGCAGCAGCAGGATCACTCGCTCGAGGCGATCGCCGCGCGAGATGCGCAGCTAATCGAGCAGTCCAAGAACCCGCCCGCTCCCGTCGCTGCACCGGTGCCGCCTCCTGCCGAGGATGACGACGCGTCGCGGGAGGAAGCCGAGCAGCGGGCATTTGCGGCCGAGCTGGCTCTGTCGTTCCAGAAAGGTATCGCGGCATGATCGACGCAAAGGCCCTCGGCCAGGAACTCGCCGCGATCGTCAAGGCGCAGATCTCCCCGATGGAAGCGCGCATCGCAGATCTGGAAAAGCGTCTGGCCGATGCCGGCACCCCGGTCGACGTCGTCAACGCGCTAATCGATCGCACCGGCAATCTCGTCCTGACCATGTCCGACGGCACAGTGAAGGATCTCGGGCCGGTGGTAGGCAAGGATGGCGAGCCGGGCAAGCCTGGTCGAGATGGGTTCTCGCTCGAAGACTTCGACGCTACCCTGATGGATGATGGCAGGACCGTCCTGCTCGCGTTCGTCAGCAACGACCAGTCGTTCAAGGTCGAACTCGGCATTCCGACCATGATCTACCGCGGCGTCTATCAGGACGGCAGCTCCTACCAGAAGGGTGACACTGTCACCTGGGGTGGCAGTCTCTGGCACTGCGACGCCGACAAGACCGACGAGAAGCCCGACAGCGCCGAGAAGCACTGGACGCTTGCGGCGAAGAAGGGTCGCGACGGCAAGGATGGCGTGATGAAGGAAGCGAAGGCACACGCACCGCTCCGCATCCGCGCCGGCGGGGATGTCCGATAATGGCGTTGGTCAGCCTGGATTTCGTCAAACAGGCGCTTCGGATCGCCGAGCGCGATGATGAAGGCAACATCCTTGATCACGAGGACGACGGCGTTCTGCAGGCCTACATCGACACGGCTTCGGAGGCGGTCGTCCGGTACCTGAAGGAGGGAGCCAACGACGATTGGGATGAATCCACCACGCCGGCGGCGGTGCGCCAAGCCGTCGTGATCGCCGTTCAGGGTCTATATGATCCCGACCAGGTCGAACTGCTATCGGGGCTGGGTACTTCGGACCCGAAGAACCCGATCGTCGCACTGCTCTGCATGATGCGCAAACCGACGCTGGCCTGACATGACGACCGTCCAGGAACTCGATCGCGCCATTACGGTGTTGCGGTTCGACGAGAGCGCACGCAACACGCTGAACGAAGCTGTAGGCGTCTGGGTGCCCGTCGTAGCCGTCCGCGCCAGTCGGCGGGATGTCTCCGATGGCGAGCGCTCTGCGGCCGGCACCGTGGGGGCATACCTGCAGGCGCGCTTCGTGGTGCGATCCAGCGTCAACACGCGGGGCATCGTGCCGAGTGACATGCTTCGCCACGAGGGCAAGGACTGGGACATCAAAGGCATCAAGGAGACCTCCGAAGGTCGTCATCGCTTCCTTGAGATCACCGCCAGCGTGAGTGTGGACTGATGGCAAAGTCCACGGTGAAAGTTGAAGGTCTGCGGGAGCTAGATCGGGCACTCGGCGCCCTCCCGAAGTCTACGGCAAAGGCGGTGCTGCGCCAGGTGCTGAAGGATGCCGGCGAGCCGATCGCGCGCGCGGCGCGCCTGGGTGCGCCTCGGCACGACATGCACCTCTACGAGAGCATCGACGTCTCTACCCGGCTGAACGGGCGCCAGCGCGGGCTTCATCGCGAAGAAAACAAGCCGACCTTTCAGGAGATGTTCGTCGGCACAAACAATCCCGCCGGCGTCTTCCAGGAGTTCGGTACCGGGCCCGGCCACATCGCACAGCCGTTCATGCGGCCAGCGTGGGACGCCCATAAGATGAGCACGATCACGCTCATCTCGGACGGTCTGTGGGTCTCGATCGAGAAGGCGGCCAAGCGGCTAGCGAAGAAAGGCGGCGCGTGATGGAGGAAGAGATCACCGCTCTCCTCGCTGGTGTCGCTGGCGGCCGCCGGCACTGGTTCCAGGCACCGCAGGACGCGCCTCGCCCCTATGTCGTGATGCAGCGCATTACCGGGCGTGCGAATTACCACATGAAGGGTCCGAGCGGATACGTGCTTAGCCGCGTTCAGATCGACTGCTATGCCGACACGAGGACGGAGGCGAAGGTCACCGCACGCGCTGTCACCGCAGCGCTCTCCGGCTACAGGGGCGGCACCATCCAGGGGATGTTCCTCGACGGTCAACGGGATCTGCCGGCTGCGGACGCTGGCGATGTTTCAAGCCTTTTCCGCACTTCCATCGACTTTACCATTCACCATGGAGACTGAGCCATGACCGATGCAATGATCGGCTACAATACCGGATACGCGATCTGGGATGCGTCGCTTTCGACACCTGCCTTCGTCGAGGCAGCCGAGGTGATCAACGTCACTCCGGGCGCGTCCACGGCCGACCGGATTGACGCCACCCATATGAAGAGCCCGAACCGGCGTCGGGAGTACATTGCCGGCCTGATCGACAACGGCGAGGCTTCATTCGAGATCAACTGGGTTCCGGGAAGCTCGACCGACGAACTTATCCGCGGGCTGTTCGAATCCGGCGCATCGGTCGATCATCGGATCACGTTCCCGAACAACGTGACGGTTACCTACAAGGCCGTCATCACGGGCTACGAGAAGACGGCCCCCATCGACGACCGCATGACCGCCACCATCACTGTCGCCGTTTCCGGCGCGGAGACCTGGGGAGAGGCCGCTTAAATGGCAAATCCGATTCGTGGTTCCGTTTCGCTTCCGGTCGGCGATCGCACATTCACCATGTCTTTTTCGATCAACGCGCTTTGCGTTCTCGAGGACGAGCTGGGCGCGCCGATTGGCAAGGTGGCGGAGGGCCTGAACGATCAGGCCAATATCCGGATGTCGACGGTTCGGACGATCGTCTGGGCCGGTCTTCAGGATCATCATCCGGAAATCGATCTGAAGGAGGCCGGCGCCGTTATGACCGAAGCGACCGTGCCAGTGTGCATGGAGGCGATCGGGAAAGCCTTCAAGCTGGCGTTTCCGGAGGGGGAGAAGAAGGCAAACCCTCGGAAGGCGGGGGCTTCTCGCCGCTAGGTCTGCTCACGTCATGGGTGGAATGCGGCCAGGATCCCTCGCAGTTCTGGAGCCTGACCCCACGCGAGATCAGCGTGATCATGGATGGCGCCGTTTCGCGCCTGCGACGAGAGCGAAGCGAGCTTGCGTGGCTGGCCTGGCACATTGAGGCGCTAGCGCGAACAAAGAAGTTGCCGAAGCTGGAATCCCTCCTCGGCAGCCAGACGAAGCCGACAGGCAGGCGAATGAGCCCGGAGCAGATCGAAGCGATCACGCGCTCATGGCTGTCATCCCGAACGAGAAGGTGAAGCATGGCATCGGCGGTCATCGGCGCGCTGCGCGTCAACCTGGGCATTGATACCGCCCAGTTCACCGAGGGGCTGAACGGCGTTCGCGCCAGCATGGCGAATGTCGGCAAGCAGCTGCAGGGATGGGGCGTAAAGCTCTCGACCTATATCACCGCACCGCTTGCCGCCGCCGGCGGTGCAGTCGCGATTGCCGCGGGCCAGATGGCGAAGGATATCGACGAGCTGCGCAAGTCCGCGCAGATCTCGAATGTAGGGTTTGAGGAATTCCAGAAGCTCGCCTTCGCTGCCCGATCTGTCGGGATCGAGGGCGACAAGCTGGCCGACATCTTCAAGGATGTGAACGACCGGGTTGGCGACTTCAATGCCACGGGCGGCGGCCCGATGAAGGATTTCTTCGAGACCATCGCGCCGAAGATCGGCCTCACTGCCGATGCCTTCAAGAACCTGTCCGGACCGCAGGCGCTGCAGCTCTATTATGACAGCCTGAAAAAGGCAGGTGCTTCCCAGCAGGATCTTACCTTCTATCTCGAAGCGATGGCATCGGACGCAACCGCGCTGATCCCACTCCTCGAGCAAGGCGGCGAAGGCTTCCGCAAGCTGGGCGAAGGGGCTGCCGTCATTTCCGAAGATCAGGCGGCGGGACTGAAGAGCTACAACGACTCCATGCGGGCGCTTGGAGAGGCGATCAAGGGCGTGACGATCGCCATTGCTTCGAGCGGCGTGCTGGAGTTCATCACGAGCCTCGTCCAGCAACTGACCTCGATCGTCCAGGCGCTGGCAAAGACGAACCCGGAACTGCTGAAATGGGGCACGGTGATTGCTGGCGCCGCTGCTGCGATCGGCCCCATCGTTGCCGGGCTTGGTCTTTTCCTCACCGCAATTGCGGCGATCAGCGCACCGGTACTGGCCGTCGTCGCCGGTGTCACGGCCCTGACGGTTGCTATCGTGGCGTTCTGGCCGGAGATCAATGCGGCGGCCGCGGCCATCCAGTCTTTCCTTTCGGGCGCCTGGGCGGGCTTCGTCTCAGCCTGGGATGGCATGATCGAGAAGGTCCGCTCGGTCGGACAGGCCGTGGTGCAGTTCACCAATGATGTGATTGCAGCTTTTGCCGCGCTGCCGGCGAAGATGATGGAGATCGGCGGGCAGATCATCGACGGGCTCTGGAATGGCATCAAGGCCAAATGGGAAACGGTAAAGGGCGGCATTCGGGATCTCGGCACGGGCATTGCCGATACCGTCAAGAGCACCCTCGGTATCCATTCGCCGTCTCGTGTCATGCACGAGGTCGGCGTCAATATCATGCAGGGTCTCTCGAACGGCATGGCCAGCCTGCAGGGCAATGTGCAGGGGGTCGCCGCCCAGACCGCGAACGATGTTACCGGTGCATTCGGCGAGTTGCAGAGCGTGGGGCAGAGCCTTGCCTCCAGTATCGGAGACGTATTCTCCGGCCTGGTCAAAGGTGGCGACGAGGCGAAGCAGGCGATCAAGGGGCTGCTGAAGCAGCTGGGCGAAGCGGCGCTCAACTCCGGCCTTCAGGCGCTCACCAATGCCTTTGGTGGCGGAGCGGCTGGCGCGGGGGGCGCTGGCGGCGGCTTCGGTAATATTGTCGGGAGCATCGTGAAATCCCTGTTCGGGTTTTCGCAGGGCGGGTCCATCCTTCCGGGCGGAGCTTCGAACTTCACCGGCGTCGATAGCCAGGTGGTGGCCTTCCGCAAGAAGCCCAGTGAACAGGTCGATATCTACGATCCAAACACGCAAGGTCGCCGGAGCGGCGCGACGAGCATTCGTGGCGGCGACATCATCATCCAGGGCGACGCGTCCGAGAAAACGGTCGGACTGATCCGCCAGGCGATCAACGAGAACAACCAGAAGCTGGCTTATGCCCGCGAGAACGAGTGGCGCTGATGGAAGTTCTGCCTTCGCACATTGTTCCAGTGCGGCTGATGTTCCGGATCAAGCCGCTCCAGACGCTCGGTCCTCGTTCCTTCAGCGGCAAGCAGCAAGTGGGGGTGACCGATTCCGGGTACTGGGTTGCCAGTCTGGCTGAGTTTCCGATCGTTCACCGCGACCAGATCCTCGACTGGCGCGGGATCGTCGCATCGCTGGAGGGGATGGCGGGCGATCTCGTCGTCGGGCCCTTCGACGATTTGCGTGCGCCGACGTTCGGGTCCTTTCCACCGGTCATTACCGGCATTCCGCATTCCGACGGCGCGAAGTTTTCCGATGGGAGCGGTTACAGCCAGTCGACCATTCGCATCACGCTTGCCGGTGATCTGCCGCTTCGCGCGACATCGGCGGTCGTGACCGTGCATCAGGCCGGGGCGCTGCGGCGCGGAATGTATTTCTCGGTTTATGATGGGTTGCGTCCCTCCCTGCATATCATCACGAAGACACCGGAAATCTCGGGCGATCAGGCGACGATACAGTTTCGACCGCCGCTGCGTTTTCCCGTCAAGAGCGGCGAGACGGTCGATTTCGCCACG
The DNA here is from genome assembly GCF_013378445.1 of Mycoplana rhizolycopersici. Lineage (GTDB taxonomy): Bacteria > Pseudomonadota > Alphaproteobacteria > Rhizobiales > Rhizobiaceae > Mycoplana > Mycoplana rhizolycopersici. The sequence continues at coordinate 187,919 of NZ_JABXYK010000006.1, read as the reverse complement.
CCGAAGGCTGTCATGAACCTGGCTTCGTCCGACGAAGGCGCGCTCGACCTCGATATGGGGCGGTGGGGCAGGCCGTCGCTTGAACTTGTCGAAAGCTGGAACGGGCTCTGATCCATGACCTTCAGTGCAGCAGTCCGTGCGCAGCACGCAGGGCGCGTGGTTCGACGTGGCCGCCTCGTGCTGTTCGACTTCGCTTCCGGGCCGATCGGTGTCTGGAACGGGTTCGGGCGCCTGGAGACGAATGACGGCCGCACGTGGCTCGGCTTCGGCGAGCTGGGACAGGTTTCGGGAATTGCCCAGGCGATCAACGGGAAAGCGCCAGAACTGCGGTTCACCGTGTCCGGGGTCGATGAGACATTTGGGAGCAAGGTGAAGGGGGAGGCTTCAGAATATTTCGACCGGCTTGTTACCGTGTTCTCGCAATACTTCGACGAGGACGCCCAGTGCCTCGACGATCCCTATGCCGTGACGTGGGGGAAGATGCGCGGAATGGAAGCAACCCGCGCAGCTGATGACAGCGGCGGCTTCGTCCGAACCGTTTCGATCTCGGCCGAAGGCCCTTTCTCGAACAAGCGTCGGGCACCATTCGGATACGTTACCGATCGTGACCAGCAGAACCGCTATCCCGGTGACAATGGGATGAGCCGCACTGCCGGCATTGATGCGAAAGAATACAAATGGCTTTGACTGTTCTCGACGCCTTCATCGCCGACATGGCGCAAAAGCCGTTTTGCTGGCGTGAGATGAATTGCGGGCTGGAGCTGGCCGACTGGTGGCAGGTCAATCACGGCGTCGATCCTGCGGCGGACCTTCGGGGGGCGGTTGCTGATGCGGTCGGCGCCAAGCAATTGATCGCCGATCGCGGCGGTCTTGTGCCGATGATTGCCGCGATTGCTGAATCGGCCGGCGCTTCCAGGTCCGTCGGTAACAAGCCCGGCGACTTCGGCGTGATCGAGGTCGCAGGCGTGCAGTATTGTGCGATCCTGTCCGCCACCGGCCGCTGGATCGTGAAGGCTGAGCGGGGCGTTGCCGGATTTCGCGGCTGCGCCGTTCTGGCGGCGTGGAGCGTCTAATGCCTCAGGCGATCGTTGGTCTCATCGCTGCGGCCGGGATCCCCGGCCTCGTTACCGCGTCCGGCGCGCTGACACTCGGCGGCAACCTTCTGGCCGGCGCTATCGGGTTCGGCATCTCCTATGGTGCAAACGCGCTGTTCCGGGAGGATGCGCCGAAGCCGGCAGAGATGCGCGGAACTGTCCGGCAGTCGGTGGCCCCGCGGCGCAAGAGTTATGGCGAGGGGCCGATGGGCGCCGCCATCATCTTTTTCGAGGTCCGCGACGGCGCGCTGGTGCAGATCCTCTATCTCGGCGAGGGCGGCGAACTGGGGATCGACGCCTTCACCGAATGGCGCCTGGACGAGCGTATCGTCACCGTAGAGCCGGATGGAAACATCAACACCTCGCCGATCGATGGAAAGGTGGAGGTCGAGTTTCGCCTTGGATCCGCGAGCCAGCTCCACTATGACCGCGTCGCGGACATTTTCCCGGAGATCTACGACGCGACGCACCGTTGCCGCGGTTGCGTCACCGTCATGGTCAAGGCCAACAAGGTCAAGACGGAGAAGATCACCGAGGTCTATCCGAACCGCCTGCCGCAGCTCGTGCCGGTCGCCCGTCGAAACAAGGTCTTCGATCCGCGGACGGGATTGACCGCCTATTCGGCAAACCTGCCGCTGATCTTTCGCAGCTATCTCATCGACCTCGACGGCGCCGGTCTGCCGGCCAGCATGATCGATGAAGACGATTTCGAGCTGGCGGCGGATATCGGCGACGAACTGCTGGCGACATCCGGCGGCGGCACGGTCCGGCGGTATCACGGCCAGCTCGACTACAAGCTGGAAGAAGAGCCGATCGATATCATCGAGCGGATGATCACGGCTACGGACGGACGGCTGTTCCTGAAGCGCTCCGGCAAGATCGGTTACAGGGCAGGCAAGTACGTGGCGCCTACGGTGTCGATCCCCGATGCCGTGATCGTCAGTTATTCGCTGAAGGATTCCAGCGGGCCGCTGCGCGAAGGCACCGAAGTCACCGTCCGCTACCAGAACAAGCTGGCGCGGCACACAGAGGCGACCTGCGATCCATGGATCATCGATACGGACGGGACGCGCAAGCCGATCCCGATCCAGGCCTACGAGATCCAGGAGCACCACCATGCGCGGCGCGTTGCCAAGCGGCGGGCGCAGCGGGCAACGGCGCGGTGGCGCGGCACGATCGTCACTGATCTCTTCGGCCTGGAGGCCTGGGAGGAGCAGTACATTTACCTCGAGGTGCGCGACCTCGGCATCGACTTCGAGCCTTTCGAAATCATGGATATCCGCGAGGGCGACGATGACATGACCGTCATCATCGACGTTGTCAGTCTGCCGGAAGATCCCGAAACGATGCACGACCTCACATTCGCCGAGGAAGGAACGCCGCCGACCATTCCAGAGGATCTAGACGATGAGACGCTTACGCCGCCTCAGAACTTCGCGGTCTCGATGCAACAGCGGAACGTTGGCGGCGATACTGTAGCGCTGCTGGTGGCGACGTGGGACGCTTATCCGGATCGCGATGACCTTTCGGCGCAGGCGCAGATCTCGATCGCCGACGAGGAGGACTGGAGCAACATTACCGTCGCCGACAACGAGGTCAGGGCCGAGGCGATCGGTCTGGTCGACGGTGAGCTTTACGACGTGCGGGTGCGGTGGCTGGAGCCGGATGGGAAGCCGTCCGGCTGGGTGCTTTTCGAGAACATCCTCGCAGTCTCCAACCCAACGCCGCCTGCGGGGCTTGCCAACTTCCTATTGACGTCGACGGTGAATCTCGGTCGCGTCCAGTTTGAAATTCGGACCGGCAACGATCGCAGTGTCCGTTGGGTAAATCTCTACCGAGTGGCCGCCGGCGCGCCGTTTAATGTGAATACCGCAACAGCCGTGAACTCGGTTCCGATCTATGTTGGCCCGTCGCAGTCCTACGACTACCTTGACGGAGATGGCACGCGCACGAACGCGGTCCCCAATTCCACGTTCGACGATTCCTCAGGGTTCACCCTTCTTGGGACGGGGTGGTCGGTTGGGAGTGGCAAGCTCAATGGGGCAGCAGGAGTTGCCAGCTTCGCCAGTCAAGCCGCAACGTTCTCCGATGGAGCCGTCGTCAGAGCCGCACTCACGGTCTCCTCTAGGACGGCCGGCGCAGTACGTATGAGGCTCCAGGGCACAGCCATAGCCGACGGCGCCGACAAGACTGCAAACGGCACGTTCCTCGAAACGCTGGCGGTTCCGTCTGGTGGTTCCACGACTATCAGTATCCGTAAGGACGCGTCATTCGTGGGATCACTTGACGACTGGTACGCATACATCTCCACGCCCTCTTGCGCCCCGCAAGGGCGGTGGGACTACTACGCCGTGCCGTTCAATGGATCAGGAATCGACGGTCCTGCGTCGGGACCAATCACTGTCACAATCGTCTAGTCGCTGCCGATAGGCGAGCAACAAAACGCTGCCGCCGCGGCGTGTTTTCACATGGGAAATCGTCATGGGACAAATCAGAGATGCCGCCAACGCGACCTATGAGGATGGGCAGTCGTCTAATCCAGACAAACCGGAGAAGAGCCTAATCCGCCGGTTATTCGGGCTGATCGAGGACATCATCTATGGCTTGCCTCAGGGGTACGATGTCTCCTACGAGACGCGGGCGCAGCTCTATGCTGATCTGAACTGGGCGGCTGGAAAGATCGGTCGTGTCTTTGGCGACAGCAACGAGGCCTACATAGGCATCTATAAGAAGTCCGGGGCGTCCGGTTCCGGCTCTTGGACCAGAATTGGTCCTCTGCCAGGTGGTGACGTCTCGGAACTACAGGCTCAGGTTGACTTGCTGGAGACGGGAAAGCTCGACAACACGTCCGCGACCAATCGAATTCTTGGCCGCCGTTCGTCCGGTACCGGCGCCGTCGAACAGCTCGCCACGGTTAGGGGCCTTTCGATCGATGTGGATGGCGTTGGCTTGGCCCAGATGCCCGAGGCAACCTTTAAAGGCCGGGTAGCGGGTGCCGGTACGGGCGCACCAACCGACATGACAGTGGCCCAAGCGCGCGCAGCACTCAATTACGAGGCGGATATCGTGGAGGCTGTGGATGGCGAGGCCGCAGCTCGTCTTACTTCGGTTCGGCCGGGCGACGACGGGTCTGTCGTCTTCGGAGACAGCATCGGGTTTGCTGTTTATCGCTTCCTTGATGGCCTTATGAAATACCGGGGGCGTCCGTTCCTTGGTGATCTTCTCGGGGCCAGTCTCGCGATCCGCGATGCTCTCGGCTTCGTACTCTACAGGCTCTCGGAAGCGGGAATCGCGTTTAAGGGGCGTCAGGTTCTGGCTGACTTTCTTGGTGACAGTTTCGTCATCAAGGACAGCCTTGGTTTCGTCCTCCTCCGCGCCGACAAGGATGGCATCAGCCATATGGGGCAGCCTTTGACGCCCGCCACCACATCGCCTGCCGACATAGAGTTCAACCGACACGCCGCTAAGCGGACGGACGTGCGTAGCATCGGGGTGTGGCAGAAGGCGCGCGCTGGTGTCGTCCAGGGTGCGGCTCGCACCGCCGTCTTCTGCATCGGCGACAGCAACATGATGGGCTGGAACGCCGGTGGCTCGTCTGGAACGCACAATCGTCTCCAGTCTATCCCAATGGTCGTCTCCAAACTCCTCGGCAAGGCATTGAGCGCAACATCCGAGAATTACTTCGGTCGCGCGATCATCGCTGACGCTGGTTACGAGACATACGACCCTAGGATCAGCGTTGGCGCGGGATGGGGGGCCACCAGTTCCTCAAACTCGCTGGGTGGAGAAATGTGGGTCAACAGCACCACCACTAACGTGCTGGGGTACACGCCGACGGTTCCGTGCGACACGATTGATGTGTGGGTTGCAATTGATGCGGCCGCCTCGCTGGAAGTCGGCGTTGCTGGCTCTCTCACTCCGTATACTCCCGCCACGGGGTCAATCGTGAAGCTAACCTATACCGCGCCGGCCGTTGCTATTCAGCAGTTCCAGATCAAACGTATCAGTGGCGGCGTAAGGCTGATTGGGTGGGACTGCTACGACAGCACCAAGAAGGGCGTCTCCGTGCTTGGTGGCGGCAAATCCGGCTGGCGATCTGACGATTACGCACATGCAGCGGGATGGTTCAGCCCCCGCAGCGCGCTGCTTTCGACCGGCGCCTCGGTGTTTGTCCTGTCCCTTGGGCTCAACGACTGGAGCGAGGAGCGTGCCCCCGAGCTATTCGAAGCCAGCATGCGCGAGATCATTGAGACGATCCGAGGCGGCGGTAAGGACGTGATCATGGTCATTCCGATGACGCCTAACGGCTCAAGGACGTGGGCTTGGTCAGAGTACCGGGCGATCATGTACGATCTGGCCGCCGAGTATGACCTTCCGCTTGCGGACATCGGCGAGGTGTTGGGAACCTGGGGCGCTGCGAATACCGCCGGGCTCGTCACCGACAACCTGCACCCGAACCTTTACGGCTACGGGGTTGCTGCTAGTCCCATTGCCTATCTTCTCAACCTGTGAGGACACCATGACGCACATCATTATGCCTGGGCTGGACGCAAGCGACAGCCTCGATTTCGAGCCGCCGATCTCTGGCTTTGAGTACTTCAATATATTCGACGGTGCGGCCACGCTTCGCCGCAACCTTATCAACGGTAAACCAGCCCTGACCGCCGCAGGATTGCCGACCTTCAATGCAGCTGGGTGGGCTGAGTTCACCGGACAGGCAAACTATCTGCAGAGCGGAATTGCAGAGACGAGCAACCTGACACTGGTCACGCTCAGCCGGGGCGTCGGTATCGTGGACACCGGCACGCGCGCCATGTTCATTAGCAACTTCTCTGCCGCCGGGATCGGCAGCGCCGGCAGCAGCATCTATGCACCTGACGAGGTGCGTATCGGCGGGTCGCTGCAGGGCAACAATGGCGGATCTTCCGTCATTGTGTCCGCGACGGAGACGCAGAATCCCAACGCCTGGGGGTTCAGGGTGTGGATCGTTAATGCCTCTGGCGCCGCCCGTTATCTCGACCTCACTCACGGGATCGATAAGAGCGCGAATCTCACGTACCCCCGGGCGCTGGGTTCGAACACATACAGGATCGGCTCTAGCTATTCGTCATCGTATCCAGGGCGGAGCGATCACATAATGGCTGGCATCCTGCAGCGTGCAATTACGCTCGACGAGGCCAGAGCCCTCTATCCGGTCGCACAGGAGGTCGCTTCGCGGATGGGAATTGCGGTTTAATCTACCGGCGCCATCCGAGTTTCTGCGCGGTCGCACGCGGCAACAAGCGTCTCAGCCGTTGCCGTTGCTGCTCGCAGTACTTCCGATCCCATTGAGCCGTAGGAACTGCCGACATTTTTGAAGGACTCGGCACTTAACGCGGAAAGAGCGCTGAGGATATCAGCCTTGACGCGCGCTGGATTTTCGGAATTGGCGCAAAGCGCTTCTATAGCAGCGACGATAATGCGACTCTGCCCATACGATAAGGCATCCGGCACCGAGTACACTGCGAGTTCGAGCTCGTCATTCATTTCCTGCTTGCCACCTACTGCCATGCCGGTCCTCCTTCGCCCAATCTCGTTTACCGATATGCCTTAGCAGGGCGACAACCGCAAGGCGAAATCAAAGGACATCACATGACTTCGACCGTGCAGGACCTGCAGCGGCGCTTGATCGCGCTTGGCTTTCCTCTCCCAAGGTTCGGCGCTGACGGCGATCCTGGCGGTGAGACGATAGCTGCCATGGATAAAGCGCTCGACGAGCTGGTGAAGCGGCGCGGTGGTGCTGATCCAGCTCTATCGCCGGTAAAGTCCTTCCTGGCATACACGATCCCGGCCGACTGGATGCCTGATGCGAAGATGCAGCGCATCATCGTGCACTGGACTGCGGGCACGCATGTCGCGAGCGAGAACGACCGCGCCCACTATCATGTGCTGCTAGAGGGCTCGGGCAAGCCTGTGCGCGGCAAGCCGTCGATCAAGCTCAATGAGGTTGTGAAGGCGGGAAGCGGGTATGCGGCGCACACCCTGAACTGCAACTCCGGCGCCATCGGCGTCTCGATGTGCTGCATGGGTGGGGCTGTCGAAAGTCCCTTCAGTGCCGGCAAGTACCCGATGACGCTCGAGCAGTGGGACGCCATGACCTGGGCCGTCGCTGATCTGTGCCGGCGCTACGGCATCCCGGTCACGGACAAGACCGTCCTCACCCATGCCGAAGTGCAGAACAACCTCGGCATCCCGCAGCGGGGCAAGTGGGACGTCACCCGACTTGCCTTCGATCTATCCGTCGTCGGTGCCAAAGCGTGCGGCGACAAGATGCGTGCCGAAGTGCGCGCCAAGCTAGCCTGAAAGGATTTCAGCATGTTCGAAAAGCTTCTCACACCCTTGACCACGGCAACCTCTATCGGTGTCGCCGTCCGCTACCTCACCACGATCGTCGGATCGGTCATCGCAATTTTGGCTATCCTCGGCTGGCTGACGCCGGAGCAGGCGGAAGCATTGACGCGGCAGGTACCGGAACTGCTTGGCGCTGTCGCGGCCGTCGTAACTGCGGCAGTGCCGCTCTATGCCATCTGGACCAAGTCCAGCTCGGACAAGGCCGCCGAGGCAGCTAAGGCTATCGACAAACAGATCCCGGACGAGAGCCCGGTGGTGATCAAGACGCCTGCCGGGGTGCCCGATATCGTCGTGACCGGCAAGTGACACCAGAAAATGAACTGAATACCGCACGACGCATTATGAGGGCATGGGGATAGATGGCTGAGGATGAAGTTATGGAAGTCGCGGATCTTCGCGCTCGCAATGCCGCAAACGAGCAGAAGCTGATGACGTTAGACACCAGGCTATCGGCGCTCGAGGCGTGGCAGCGTCAAATGGACATTTTCAACGCTCGCCGCGACGAGCAGTTCAAGGCGCTGACGGACAGCTTCTCGCTTCTCAACAAAAAGATCGACGATCTGAACGGTACCCTTAAATGGGCGGTAAAGGTCATCCTCGGCGCAATGCTGGCGGCTGTGGTTGCCTTCATGGTCAAGGGCGGATTCCACATTCCCGGTTGATCAGCCCAAGGGTCCGCCGGGACGAGCTCGCGCCCATCATACTGACTCCACTCTCTGGTCTATGGAGTAGACAGAACTCTTGCGTGAGCGTAGGTAAGCTGCGAAATATTCGCGGGAGTTTCTAATCAATGAATTATGCACTTCCTTTTCTAGTTCGTAGATCGGACACTGACAACGGAATAGGGTCAGCGTTTCTTGCTAAGCGCAATGGAAATATACTCCTTGTAACCTGCGCCCACACCCCCCAGGGAAAGCATGTCACCGACGATTTTCATAACTGGCCGAGGGAATTTGAACTGAGAATTGATGGCGCCTGGAAATCCTTTCCTCTCTTTACCAAGGACGGAGATCCGTCATTTACTTTCAAGAGGTGGGCAGATGGAACTATTGCGGACATGCTCTCTTTCGAATTGTCTGAAAGTGTTATCTCCTCCCTAGCGGAGAAATGCTATGTATTTCAGCTTGATAAGCCCTACCTTTGCAAAAAGGGACAGAAGCTGGTGGCGTACGGTTATCCCGATGCTGGAGCGCAGTGGCCGCCCGACCAGCAAAAAGCTAAAGGTAAAGCCCTAGACAATGTTGTACATTGCACCATCAAAGCCGAACTCGGCTATTCAGGCGGACCGGTTGTGGCAAATGGAACCGAGCTCGCCGGCTTGCTGATTGGAAGCAATGATGAGGCCACTTGTGTGGCCATTGCGGCAAACCTAGTGGCAAAGCTATTCGACTAAATTACGCTCCAAAACAACAAGCCAGTTACCGCCAAAGCGCTGGTTTCCGGGCTATGAGAACCGGATAAAAATGGCTGACGCCGACAGCCACGCGAAAATGGAATACGAACTGTTCAAAACCACGGGCAGGAAGCCGTTTCCCGCCGCGTGACAGAAACGGCGAGGTTTTGGCGCCGCTCCTCCCGCTCACCACCAGCCAAACGCCTGTCCGGCTCTCCCCACGACACTCGCCACCGCGGCCAACGCCGCGATGGCCCCAACCGCGTAGGCCCACCAGGGATCACGCATCATGCGTTATCCCCGCTCCTTGAACTCCACCGGGTCAGTGTCTTGCCATAGCCACCTGCGTTCACCGGGGATAACTTCGTGGACCTCGACATAGCGTATCTGCTGACCTCGCGCCGCTTGTCGTTCGACTTCACGCACGATGGTTTCTTCAATGATCGCTTGCGCTTCGTTGGTTGTAACATCAATGCCCCGCGCAGATTCCGTCTCCTCGATCTTGCCGGCAAGGCGGGCCACGTTGAAGGGATATCGTCGTAGCTTGTTGTATTCCTCGCTGAGAAGGAAATGAACGGCGTCCTTTATGGTCTCAATATCTGCTTCTTCCACGCAAGTTCCTCCTCCGTTGAACTTCGCAACCGCGCTCGGTCATTCCATATCCGGAATGTCGCCGGCGTGAAACAGTACCTCGGGCGGTCCATACTCGCCCAGTCTCGGGTCGGCGTCACGGGGCCAGGCAACCACGCCGGCATGGCTGCCAGCCAGTAGGTGGTCCGGTGCCGCCTACTTCTTGTTTTTCTTCGCCTGTTTTTCTGCGTTTCGCTGTTCGCGGAGCGCCATGAAGCTATAGACCGGAGACTGATGGATTGACGTAGTTCTTACAGTTCGTGTGGTAGCCGGCAGAGGCTCGCGCACCCTCCGTCCTTTGACGAAGTCGTTGATGTCGTCCAGGTGGAACCCGAGGCGCGGCTTCGTCCTCCCGCGGCCGAGGGGGACATAGACGATCTCCCCTGCACGGACGAACTCTCGGAGCGTCTTGGTGGATATGCTCAAAAGCCTAGCCGTCTCGGCGGCACTGTACAGCAGCTTCTCGTCACCGTTCTTGTCAGGCATATCGCGTCCCGTCGCACCTTCAATGTCGCTGGATCGTCCCGACCCAACGAGGAAAAGGCCGGAGAACGATAGCAGAACAGATTGCTACGATTTTTGCAACTGAACTCCGCGGCACGTTCAGGTATCGTTCGGCACCGACAGCCACGCTGTCGCCGTCAATGCACTGATAAGCCGGGGATTGTTGGGATCAATTGGGATGAGCGAGGACCGGCGAAATAGAATTTCAAGACCGGTTCCTTAAACCACTCGGACACTCTTCCATCTGATCGATCAGATTGAGAAAACCAAGAATTCCGGATTTCTCGAAAACGGCATTTGCCACCGCTTTTCTACCCAATCACTCGATGGTTCGCTTTTTAACAGCTTTGATTGCCGCGTCAACTTGCTCCACCGCAATTGCCTGCAGCCCCGGCGCGATAGGCGGATAGCGCACGAGGAAGGGGACGATCGCGCGGTGCCCTAACCTTTCACTGACGATATTCGGATGAACGCAGCCGCAGAAGCTTGGTTATACCGCCAGAAACCGGATTCGCTTTCGCGCCTCCAATATGTTCGCGGAAATTTAGAGGCTTGCGGAACACATATGGAACAGATAGTGTTTGTTCCGTATTTGTTTCAAGATTCTGGTGGATGAGCCATGCTGACCCGCAAGCAACAGGAATTGCTTCTCTTCATTCACGAACGGATGAAGGAGAGCGGTATTCCGCCTTCTTTCGACGAAATGAAGGACGCGCTGGATCTCGCCTCCAAGTCGGGTATCCACCGTCTCATCACGGCGCTCGAAGAGCGGGGCTTCATTCGCAGGCTGCCGAACAGGGCGCGGGCGCTTGAGGTCATCAAACTGCCCGAGGCCTATACGCCAAGCCTGAAGGCGCGCCGCGGCTTCTCGCCATCGGTCATCGAAGGCAGCCTCGGCAAGGCCAGGCCGGCCGAGGAAAAACAGGCGCCAGCGGCAGCCGAAGGTTCGGTATCGGTGCCGGTCATGGGCAGGATCGCCGCTGGCGTTCCGATTTCGGCTATTCAGAACAACACGCACGACATTGCCGTACCGATGGAAATGCTTGGCGGGGGCGAGCATTATGCGCTGGAGGTCAAGGGTGACTCGATGATCGAGGCCGGTATTCTCGACGGCGATACCGTCATCATCCGCAACATCAACACCGCCTCTCCCGGAGACATTGTCGTGGCACTTGTCGACGACGAGGAGGCGACGCTGAAGCGCTTCCGCCGCAAAGGCGCCTCGATCGCGCTCGAGGCGGCAAACCCGGCCTACGAGACCAGGATCTTCGGACCCGACCGCGTCAAGATCCAGGGCAAGCTCGTCGGCCTCATTCGCCGCTATCAGTAGGTGTCGCGTCTTCCGGCGCGTCGGCTTATCGGTTCGTTCGCCAGTCATAGAGGCGGTGCCGGTTCCAGGGACGATCGAGTGCCGTAACCGCTTGCGTGACTGTGTAGGCGGGGCGATCGGTGGCCAGGCGCGCATCCTTGACGGGCGAGAATTCCAGAGCGCCGGTTCTTCGTAGCGAACCCGCCGTGACCAGCCGACTACCGGAGCGACAGGCTTCCAAGCCACGATAATGGGTGGAAACGACAATTTCGGCGCTGTCGCAGGCGACCCCGAGATAGCCTGGGTTTTCTATCCACACGACACGCCAGCCTGCCTGTGCCACGCCGGCGCACCAAGCCGCGCGCCGGCATAGGAAACGCCCCTCGTCAGCCGCGTCGGCGAGGGCCGCGGGTATCTCCGCGCGCGCCCGGGCAAGTTCGGCCTCGCTCAACCTGCCGCGATCCTTGCCGTGTCCGAGTTCGGGCGCCGCCGCACTTTCACCTTGCCCTCCTCGATCTAAGTCGGTGAGCAAGCGTGGCGGCTGATGCGTGGAAAGCTGCAAGGCACGGCGCCACTGGTCATAGAGGAAGCCCGGAGGCCGTGGCCGGTTGGTCGCCACGCCATCGCCTGAAACAAGCGCGACGAGTTTTGCGTCCTCTGAAACGAGAAGTTGCGGCCGGGACATCGGTCCATCGGCCATCGCGAGCGCCACCCCTGCCGCAACCGGCAAAAGGCCCACGAAAGCCAGGCGCGTGCGGAACAGGCAGATGAGCCCACCGCCAAGCGCGATGAGGACGAAGGCCGGCGCAGGTAGGCGCCCGGTCACGATGTCGCCATCCCAGCCCGAGACCCACGCCGCCATGGCGATCATCCACTCGATGCCCCAGCCCATGATCTTCAGCGGCAGCCAATCGAGCCCGAACGGCATCAGCATCATCGCAATGACCGCCATCGGCATCACCACGATCGAGATGATCGGCATGGCGACGAGATTGCCAACGAGCCCATATGCCGGAATGCGGTGAAAATGGCCGACGGAATAGATGAACGTCGCAGCACCACCGATCAGCGAGGAGAGAAGCAATCCGGCAAAGAAGGTCGATGCCGCCTCCGCCAGCCGGAGATAGGGATTCTTCGGCCGTTCGCGATGAATGGAACGCTCGCGCCAGGCGGCATAGCCGGCGACAAGCCCCAGTGTCGCAGCGTAAGACATCTGGAAGCCTGGGCCCGTGACCGCCGATGGCGTCACGACCAGGATGATCAGCGCCGACAAGGCGATGTTGCGCATGCTGATCGCGACGCGATCGAACAGTACCGCGGTCAGCATGACGACGATCATTAGCCACGAGCGGATGGCGGAAATCGCGCCGCCCGAGATCAGGATGTACAGCGTCACCATCACCAGTCCGCCGGCGGCGGCGATCTTCTTGACGGCATATCGCTCAGCAATACCGGGCAGGAGCGCCAGCAGCAGGCGGGCGCCGACAAGAAAGGTGCCTGCGGCCAGCACCATGTTCAGGCCGGAGATCGCAAGCACATGCGCCAGCCCGGCCTGGCGCAGCGCCTCGACCGTATCCGGACTGATGCCACGCTGCTCGGCGGTCACGAGCGCTGCGGCAATCGCCCCGGCATCGCCGCCGATCTGGCCGCGGATCCGCTCGGTGATCGCATTGCGCCAGCCGGCGATCATCTTGCTGGCGTCGATGGCAAGGGTGCCGCCATCGGCGGCGGGCGCTGGAGGGAGTGCCGTCGGCCTGCCATAGAAGAAGCCAACCGCGCCAGTGCCGGCGAAATAGGCATCGAAGGCGAAATCGTTCAGGCCGGGCAAGGCGGGGCCGGAGGGCGGGCTTAGTCGCGCGCGCCCCGCGATCGTCCCGCCGATGGCGACCGCCTCATGAGGGCTGCGGGCAAGCAGGTTGACAACGGACGGCGGCCGCCTCAACACGGGATCTTCCGTGCGCTCCAGAGCGACGCGGTAGCGCATGCGCCCCCGATCGTCAGCCTCCCGCGACAATACCTGCCCAGCAATGAACGTCGTCACCGGCTGATCGAGCAGCACGGTCGACAACCGTAAGCTTTCGATCGCCGCAAGGACCAGCCCGAGAAGCAGGAAAAAGCCGAGCCGTATGGCGGGCGGCAGCATCCCCGGCCGATGCCATGTCACGCAGGACGCGAGGCCCGCTGTGACAAGGCCGATGACCAGCAAATACGGTGTTGGTGCATAGAGATACCAACTCCAGGCGCCGCCCCCGACGAAGAGCGGGATGAAGAGAAACCCCGCTCCATACTCCCTCTCGCTGCGCCAGGCTGCGCCAAGGCGTCCGGCATCGAATACGGCCGACAGAACGGCTTTTGTGGCGCGAACCGCCTGCGCCGAGCGCTCCGTCGCCCGTGGCGTGGCCTCCTGCCGAATGGTAGGCAACGCGGTCGCCGGCGTCTCGACCGGTAGCCGCACCGGCTTGGCGGCATTTGTCGCAGGTCCCAATGCCATGTCGAAGCCCCTCGCCCCCAGACCTCGCCATACTGCAACTCAGGATTTAGGCCCGCAACTGAAAAGAGTTAACGCCACGCATACGCATCGAAAAAGAATGCCACCTCAATAATCCCGGCAGCTCCCTTATAAGTTGCTTGCAACTGACGCGGAAGAGTAGATATTGCGTTGCCGGGGCGTCGTATTGCATCGCACAAATGTGCCTTTAGTTCTGCTTGGCAGGGCGGGGCAAATGGGGTAGCAAAGCGGCACCGCAAGGTTTGGGCACGCCCGTGCCACAATGAAGCAATGGAGGTCCTCATGACGGGAAAGAGCGCGGACGTCACCATCGGTGACAAGAAGGTGGAGCTGCCCCTGCGACAGGGTACGATCGGTCCGTCGGTGGTGGACATCGGCACGCTGTACAAGCAGACCGAAACTTTCACCTACGACCCAGGCTTCACCTCGACGGCCTCCTGCGAATCCAAGATCACCTATATCGACGGCGACGAAGGCGTTCTGCTGCATCGCGGTTACCCGATCGAACAGCTTGCAGAACATGGCGATTTTCTCGAAGTCTGCTACCTGCTGCTCTACGGCGAACTGCCGACGAAGACCCAGAAGGACGACTTCGACTACCGCGTGACGCACCACACCATGGTGCACGAGCAGATGTCGCGCTTCTTCACCGGCTTCCGCCGCGACGCCCACCCGATGGCCGTGATGTGCGGCTGCGTCGGCGCCCTGTCGGCCTTCTATCACGACTCGACGGACATCACCGATCCGCATCAGCGCATGGTTGCTTCGCTGCGCATGATCGCCAAGATGCCGACGATTGCGGCAATGGCCTACAAGTACCACATCGGCCAGCCCTTCGTTTACCCGAAGAACGATCTCGACTACGCCTCGAACTTCCTGCGCATGTGCTTTGCCGTCCCGTGTGAGGAGTATGTCGTCAATCCGGTGCTGTCGCGCGCGATGGACCGCATCTTCATCCTGCACGCAGACCACGAGCAGAACGCGTCGACCTCGACGGTTCGCCTTGCCGGCTCCTCGGGTGCCAACCCGTTCGCCTGCATCGCGGCCGGCATCGCTTGCCTGTGGGGTCCGGCCCATGGCGGCGCCAACGAGGCAGCACTGAACATGCTTTCCGAAATCGGCTCCGTCGACCGTATTCCGGAATATGTCGCCAGGGCCAAGGACAAGAACGATCCGTTCCGCCTGATGGGCTTCGGCCACCGCGTGTACAAGAATTACGACCCGCGCGCCCGCATCATGCAGAAGACCACGCATGAGGTTCTGGGCGAACTCGGCATCAAGGACGACCCGATGCTCGAAGTCGCGATGGAACTGGAGCGCATCGCGCTGACCGATGAATACTTCATCGAGAAAAAGCTCTATCCGAACATCGACTTCTACTCCGGCATCACGCTGAAGGCGCTGGGCTTCCCCACCACCATGTTCACCGTTCTGTTTGCGCTGGCTCGTACCGTCGGCTGGATCGCGCAGTGGAACGAAATGATCGAGGATCCGGAGCAGCGGATCGGCCGTCCGCGCCAGCTCTATATCGGTGCACCGAAGCGCGACTACGTGCCCGTTTCCAAGCGCTGATATTCGCCGCCCATCACAATAAAAGCCCGGTCAGATCAGGCCGGGCTTTTTTTGTTTCAGCACGTCGATGATGACATCCGCGGCCTTGTCGCCAGGCGATCGCTCCTCGCGCATCCGCGAGTGGACAAGATCGAAGCCTTCCAGCATCGCACGGCGCTGCAGCGTGTCATGCGACAGGCGCACGGCCCAGCGCGCCAGGCTTCCGGGGCGGACCACTTCGTTCAGGTATTCCGGTATCACCGGATAGTCCGCAATCAGGTTCGGCAGGGCCCCGGTCCAGGTCTTGATCTTGCGGGTCATCAGTTTTGCGATCCAGTCCAGCTTGTAGCAGGACACGACCGGCACGCGTGCGAGACCGAGTTCGAGCAGAACAGTGCCCGACGCCGCGATGGCGACATCCGCCGCCTGAAACGCCTTCCACTTTTCGGAATTTTCCACGGTGACCGCCGGCTTCACCGGCCAGTCCGCAATGATCTTGCGGACCAGTTCCGCCTGGCGGGGAACGGTCGGCAGACGAAATTCGAACTGGACCTCGCCTGTCGACAGCTCCGCGACCGCCTCACCGAAGGCCGGCAGCAGCCGACTGATCTCCCCGGCCCGCGATCCCGGCAGCAACAGGCAAGTCCGCCGCTCGCCGCTGCCAAGCAGCGGTGCGGCCTTCGCCATCTGGGCAGACCTGACGGCTTCCACGTGCGGGTCGCTGGAAAGCCGGTGCCCGACATAGGTCGTCGGCGGCCCCTGCAGCCGCGCCATCACCGACGGCTCGAACGGCAGTACCGCAAGGACGTGGTCGACGTAGGAGCGCATGCGCGGCGCGCGCTCCTCCTTCCACGCCCAGACGCTCGGGCAGACATAGTTCACGACCGGGAGATCGGGCAGGTCCTTGCGGACAAGCCGGGCGACGCGATGGGTAAAATCCGGGCTGTCGATGATGACCAGCATGTCCGGCCGTGCGGCAACGATGGCAGCAGCGGTCTGCCGTATCAGCCGCATCAACTTCGGCAGCTTCGCCACGACCTGTGAAAATCCCATGATCGACAGCTCGGAATAATCGAACAGCGATATGAGCCCCTCGGCCTGAAGGGCCTCACCGCCGACGCCCACGAGCGAAATCTCGTTTCGAACCTGTCGTCGCAACGCAGCTACGAGGTCGCCGCCGAGAAGGTCGCCGGACACTTCCCCGGCGATGACGGCCAGTTTGAGCGACCGGGTCATTTTCCCTCTCCCCCGACACGCGGCACGATACCGGTCACGAACAGCCCGGCCCGGTTTGCCTCCTCCACCAGCCGGTCGCGGTCGAGCACGAGCGACCGACCCGCCTCGCAGGCAATGCCGGCCAGACCTGCCGCCGCGGCGCGACGCACCGTGTCCGCGCCGATCGATGGCAGATCGGCCCGCGTATCCTGGCGCGGCTTGCACAGCTTGACGAGCACCCCTTTCCGCCGGCGGGATATCCGTCCCTCCTGGCGCAGCGCCGTCACCCGCTCCAGCATCTGGTCCGTCCCCTCGGCCCCCTCGAGCGCGATCACGCGCCCGCCGACGGCGACAGCGCCCTGCCCGACATCGAGCGCCCCCAGCGCGAGCGCCGCAGCGGACGCGGCTGCGATATCGCGGCGATCATCGGCATCCGGCGACATCTCGCCAATGGGTCCTTCCGACGCCAGCAACTCCGGCGCGATCTCGTCGGCGCCGACGACCCGCACTCCGTTCGCCTCGATCAGGCGGATAACCATTTTTAGCACCGTATCGTCGCCGCCGTTCAAAAGCGTGCGAATGATGGCGGGAACCTGCAGGAGCGTGCGGATGTTCGGGCGGATTTCGCGCCATTCCGGCCGCCTCCGGACAGCTCCCGACAGAACCACGCGCCCGATGCCTTCGCGCGCGAATATCCGGCTCAGGCCGCCATAGTCACCGACGCCGACAACGGCGTGGTCGAACCCCGTCCAATCCTGTTCGGATTCGTCTGTCAGGGCCAGGATATAGGGATCTTCGCCATGAACCCGGGCGGCCTCGGCCACATAGAGCGGCAGCCGGCCGCCGCCGGCGATGATGCCCAGCCGCGAGCCCGTCTCCGGCCGGGGGGCCTCCATGTGGCTCAGCCCTTGTTTCGGTTCGGCGAGGAAAGTGCCCGATCGCTGTCGGCGGCGATAAAGTCGAGGATGTGCAGCACCTGCTCGCTGTCGAAATACTCGTCTCGGATGGCGGCTGCGTTGGCGCGGATCGAGCCGTCGCCCTCGAAGATCTGCTTGAAGGCGCGACGGACGCGATGGATCGTCGCCTTGTCCATGCCCGAACGCGACATGCCGACGACGTTAATGCCGCCAAGGATGCCGGGATTGCCGTTCAGCATGCCGTAGGGAATGACATCGTAGGCGACGGCCGAAAGTCCTCCGACGAAAGCATGGCGGCCGACACGGGCAAACTGGTGCACCGCCGAGCCGCCGCCGAGAATGGCGCGGTCCTCGACCGTCACGTGGCCCGCCAGCATGACGTTGTTCGACAGGATGACGCCGTTGCCGACGATGCAGTCGTGGGCGATGTGCGAATAGGCCAGGAACAGGTTGTCGTCGCCGACGACCGTCTTGCCGCCGCCGCCCGTCGTCCCCGTGTTCATCGTCACGCCTTCGCGGATGACGTTGCGCTCACCGACGGTCAGCGTCGTCTCCTCACCGGCGTGATGAATGCTCTGCGGATCGCCGCCAATGACCGCCGACGGAAAGATGCGCGTGCCGCGGCCGATGGTCGTGCGCCCTGAGACCACGACATGGGTCAGCAGTTCGACATCGTCACCCAGAACGACCTTCGGCCCCACGTGGCAGAACGGACCGACGACGACGTTTTCGCCGACCACCGCCCCATCGTCGACGACGGACAACGGATGGATCTTGGCACTGGCAGCAATCATGTTCAGGCGTCTTCCTTGTTGACGATCATCGCGCCGATATCAGCTTCGGCGACAAGTTGCCCATCAACTTTTGCGTCGCAATGAAATTTCCAGATATTCCCGCGCTGCTTCTGCTTGACCACATGATACTCGACCCGGTCACCGGGCACGACCGGCTTGCGGAAACGGGCATTGTCGATCGTCATGAAGTAGACGAGATTGGTGCCCGTGCCGGTCTTGCGCGCGCAGATGGCGCCAGCCGTCTGCGCCATTCCCTCGATCAAGAGAACGCCCGGCATGATCGGATGATCAGGAAAATGCCCGGTGAACTGGGGCTCGTTGACGGTGACGTTCTTCACGCCGATCGCGGAGTTGTCGCCATCGATCTCGATGATCTTGTCAACCAGGAGGAACGGGTAGCGGTGCGGCAGAAGCTTCAGGATATCCTTCAGTTCCGCGACGCCCAGGGCCTCCTTCTTTTCCTCGCTCATTCCTTGTCACCCGTCTTTTTTCTGTTGTTGATTCGCGCCGTCATCTCTGCCACGTCCCGGAGAAAGTCGCGCATCGGCCTTGCCGGTATGCCGCCATAGCGTTCGCCGGCGGGAACGTCCGACACCACGCCGCTCATCGCAGCGATCTGGACGCCGTCGCCGATCTTGATGTGACCGTTGACACCGGCAGCGCCGCCGATCATCACGCCATCACCGACAGTCGTGCTGCCTGCAATCCCGACCTTGCTGACGATGCCGCAATGACGGCCAATCCGGACGTTGTGGCCAATCTGCACCTGATTGTCGATCTTGGTGCCTTCTCCGATGACGGTATCGTCCATCGTTCCGCGGTCGATCGTCGTATTCGCGCCGATCTCAACATCGTCCTGTATGATCACCCGTCCGACCTGGACGATCTTGATCATGCCGCCCTTGGGGCTCGGACCGTAGCCGAAACCGTCCTGCCCGATGCAGGCGCCGGGATGGAGAATGACGCGGTTGCCGATCAGGGCGCATTGGATCTTCGCGCCTGCCGATATGGTGCAGTCCCGGCCGATCCGGACACCCGCCCCGATCACGACGCCCGGCCCGATGCGCGTTCCCTCGCCTATCTCGACATTAGCACCGATAACAGCCATCGGCTCGACAATGACATCCGCCTCGAGCCGCGCTGTCGAATCGACATAGGCCATGGGCGAGACACCGGAGACGTCCGAGGTGACAAAGGCAGGCCGCATGGCGGCAGGCTGGAGGATTTCGCCGGCAAGGGCAAAAGCCATGTGCGCGCGCGGTGTCAGCAGAACCGTGATGTGCGCGGGGACCAGAGAGGCCAGAGACGGGTCGCAAAGGATCGCCGTCGCCTGACAGGTTTCAAGCTCGGCCTTGCCCTTGCGCGAAAGAAGATAGCAAAGGTCGCCGTCCTTCGCCCGATAGACGGGCGAAACGTTGCGCACGACCTTTGCGGCCGCTCCCTGGTCGGAGAGTTCCGCCCCAAGACGCGTCGCCAGATCGTCGAGGCGAACGCCGTCATGCGGCGGGAAGAACCAATTGTGTTCCATCAGCATAGACTCCAGAACAGTCCGTTCTACGCAGTTCTGGACTGCCAGGATCAGAAGCTCGACGAAATGCCGAACTTGAACCGCTGCGTCTTGTCGAAGTCTTCCTTGACCACCGGAACCGCGTAATCGACACGCAGCGGACCGAACGGCGACGACCAGATCAAGCTCGCACCGACGGATGCACGCCAGGCCATACTCGTACCACGGGCGCTGTCGTCTCCGATATCGACGTCGTTGCCGTAGAGCGTGCCGGCGTCAGCGAAGAATGCGCCACGGAAACCGGCGTCACGCGCGATGAATGGCAGCGGGAACGACGTCTCGGCCGAAAGGGTGAAGTAGGTGGTACCGCCGAGCGCATCGCCATTGGCCATGCGTGGGCCGATGCCGCCGCTTTCGAAACCGCGAAGGTCGTTGGCGTTCAGCTGGAACTGGTCGAATACGAGCAGGTCGCCGCTGGTCGGCGTCATGTAGCCCGCACCCGCAGAAAGCGAACCGATGACGTCGGCATCTTCCAAGAGCGTGCGGAAGTAACGCGCCTTACCGTAGATCTTGTAGAAATCGGAGTCGCCGCCGACGCCCGCAAATTCCTGCGTGAAGGTCGCATAGATACCGTCGCGCGGCAGCTTGCGGTCATCAAGCGTATCGTAGGTCATCGAATGAGAAATCGACGAACGCACCCAGGGGCTGCCATCGACAGCATCCCAATAAGGACGCGACAACTTGCGATCTTCCGGCGCCTTCGCCAGATCCTCTTCCTCGTCCACGCTCGTCGTGTAGTCGAACTTGGTGTAGTTGTAGCGCAGCGTCGTCGACAGATCCTCGGTGATCGGCGCCGTCACGCGCAGCGTGAAGCCCCGGTTGTCGACGTCGTAGAAGTCTTCCGAATCGTCCGTGTTGCTGAAGATGTCGAAACCGGCAGCAAGACGGTAACCGAGGAAATACGGCTCCGTGAACGAAAGGTTGTAATTGCGCGTATCCGAACCGCCGCCTGCGGCGATGCGGATGTACTGTCCGCGTCCGAGGAAGTTGCGCTCTTCGATCGAGGCTTCCAGCTTGAAGCCGCCGTCGCTGCCCGTCGAATAGCCAGCACCGATACCGAAGGTACCGGTCGACTGATCCTGAACGTCGACGATGAGAACGACGCGGTCGGACGCGCTGCCCGGAGCGGTAGTGATATTGACCGTCGAGAAGAAGCCGAGGGCATCCAGGCGCCGCTTGGCGCTGTTGACGACCTCCTGGTTGAACGCGTCGCCTTCACTGATGTCGAATTCGCGACGGATGACGAAATCGCGCGTGCGGGTGTTGCCGCGGATCTCGATCCGCTCGACATAGGCGCGATCGCCCTGGTCGACCAGATAATCCACCGCAATCGTATGGTTCGCGAAATCGCGGTTGCCGCGGGGCGTGACACGGGCAAACGGATAGCCTCTCGCCGACACGACGCGGGAAATCTCCGACATCGAATCCTGAACATCGTTGGCGCGGTAGACTTCACCGGCGCGCGATTCCAGCAGCGCCCTCAGCTCGTTCGCATCGACACCTTCGACTGTCGATTCGACCGTGATGTCGCCGAACTTGTAACGTTCGCCTTCCTCGACGGTGAAGGTGATGGTGTATTCGTTCGTGCTCTCGTCCAGAACGGCATCGGAAGAGACGACCTGGAAGTCGGCATAGCCACGGTTGAAGTAGAACTGGCGCAGCGCCTCTTCGTCGGCGCGCATCTTCATCTCGTCATAGACGTCCTTGCGGGTCAGGAACGATAGCGGTCCGGACTTCTTCGTGTTCACGACAGAACGCAGGCGACCGTCGCTATAGGCATTGTTGCCGACGAAGTTGATCCCCGCGATCTTCGTGCGATCGCCTTCGTTGATCACGAAAGCAAGATTCACGCGACCGTTGCCGACATCGTAGGTCTGCGTCGTGACCGTCGCATCGCTGCGCCCGATCGCCGCATAGGCGTCCTTGATCGACTGAATGTCGCTTTCGATCGTCGACTCGCTGAACGGGCCGAGCGACTGGGAACGGACGATTCCTGCAAGCTTGTCGTCCTTGATCTTGCGGTTGCCGTTGAAGACGACCTGGTTGATCAGACGGTTCTCGTCGACGACAACGACGAGCGTGCTGCCGGAGACACTGATGCGAACGTCGGAGAAGTAGCCAGTTCCAAAAAGGCGACGGACCGAAGCGTCGATATCGGAGTTGCTGAAGGTCTTGCCCGGCTGGATGGTCAGATTGGCCCGAACGGTTTCAGGGCTGACACGGGTCGCACCACGCACATCGATTCGCTGGATGACAGCGGCTTGCGCAGCACTGACGGCAACGAGCGAGACGGCTGCTCCACCAGCCACCACCATG
This sequence comes from Mycoplana rhizolycopersici, assembly GCF_013378445.1. Lineage (GTDB taxonomy): Bacteria > Pseudomonadota > Alphaproteobacteria > Rhizobiales > Rhizobiaceae > Mycoplana > Mycoplana rhizolycopersici. The sequence goes on along the minus strand of NZ_JABXYK010000006.1, from coordinate 165,730 downwards.
CTCGTGGAAAGGGCAACGGCAGACACCGCGTTCAAAAATCTTGAACCAGCTTTCATTTTCACAACTTACCTTTGTTTCAATGTCTCGCGGCGAATTCGTACCCGACTCCGGTCACGCTGCCGTTTTTAACCGCTTTTGCTATACAAGCAAGCTCGGCCGTTAATTTCTGTTTACTTCGAATCGAACCGTGGCCCAATGGTCACTAAAGCTTGCAATTACGGTAAACAGCTCCTTAGCAAAACGTCGCTTTTCCCTCTTGCCTGCCGGCACGCCACCCCTCGCCGCTCAGCCGATACGCCCGAAAGTATCGTTCCAGGCCGCAAATACCGTCAGCATCAGGATCAGGCCCATGCCGATGCGGAATGCGATTTCCTGCGTCCTTGGGCCGACCGGCCGTCCGCGAAGAGCCTCAATCGCATAGAACATCAAATGGCCACCATCAAGTACCGGAACCGGCATAAGGTTCAAAAGTCCAATGGAAACAGACAGAACAGCGGCCAGCTGCAGCAGGGCTGCAACACCGAGCGACGCCATCTGGCCCGATGCCTCCGCGACCCGTATCGGGCCGCCGATCTGATCGGCCTTCATCCGGCCGGTAACGACATTCGACAGGTAGTCGAAAGTGCCGGTGACGATGTGCCAGCTCTGGATCACACCCTGCCCGATTGCCTCGAGCGGCGTGTAGTTGACGACGCGGAAGTTTCCGGCGGCCTCCGTCGTCACGATGCCGATGACACCCACTTCCATCTTGTTGCCGAACTGGTCGGTCAGCTCCGTCCGCTGCGGAACCATGCGCAGATCCCTGTCCGTCCCGTCACGCCTGATCGTCACGACGATCGGCATTTCAGGTCGGACGCTGACATAGCGCCGCACGTCGTCAAACGTGTGGATGGGAACGCCGTCGATCGCCACCAGCAGGTCGCCCGGGATGATACCAGCCTCCGCGGCAGCGCTCGCCTCGCGCACTTCGGCTACGACCGGATCGGCGATCTGCCGCCCATAGCTTGCGAAGGTGACGCTGAAGATGGCGATCGCGAGAATGAAATTGGCGATCGGGCCGGCGGCCACCGTGACCGCCCGCTTCCACAGCGCCGCGCCTAGGAAGGTGCGCGACCGCTCCTCGGGCGTCAGCCCGTCGAACTTCTCATAGTCCGGCGTGGAGGCGGCATCCTCGTCGCCTTGGAACTTCACATAGCCGCCGAGCGGTATTGCCGACAGTTTCCAGCGCGTGCCGCGTCGGTCGGTAAAACCGGCCAGTTCCGGTCCGAAGCCGACCGAGAATGCGGTGATGCCGATACCGCACCATCGGCCGGCAAGATAGTGCCCCATCTCGTGGATGAAGACGATCAGGGTGAGGACGACGAGGAACGGGACGATCGTGCCGGTGAGGAGGCCGAAAGCATGCTGCAACAGTTCCATTTCCGAGATGGCCTCCTTGGAAAAACGGCGTCAAAGGCCGAGAAGAAACGCGCCCGTCGAAGCGACCGGGCGCCCCGTCGCCATCGCTGCCAATCCTAGCAGGAACGCCGCGAAACAGGCAAAAACAAGACCGTCAACGCGGTCCATCACGCCACCGTGCCCCGGAATGAGTCGGCTTGAATCCTTGACCCCGAAGCGACGCTTGATGAAGGATTCGAAAAGGTCCCCCACCTGGCTGCACACCGACAAGACCAGCGCGATCAGGACGACCCAGATCCCCGGCCAGGAGAAGAACGACAGATAGAGCGCGCTGCCGGCCGCGATGGCCGAGACCGTCCCACCGATCGCCCCGGACCAGGTCTTTCCCGGAGAGATCGACGGCGCCAGCTTCGGCCCGCCGATAGCCCTTCCGACGAAATAAGCCAGGATATCTGTTGCCCACACCACGGCGAAGACGAACAGCATGGCGATCAGGCCGGTTCCGTCGTCGGCGCGGATCGCGGCAAGCGACAGCACCGTCAGTCCAGCATAGGCCAAGGCGCCGGGCAGCCAGTAGCTCTTCTTGAAGATTGCCGTGTGCGCGAGGGAAAGCACGGTCGCAGCAGTGACGGTCACGAGCGCAAGGACGCCCTCGCCCGACACCGTCAGGGCGGCGGTAAGCGCCGTGGCTGCCCAGCCGAACGCATTTCCGCGCGCATCGACCTCGCCGAGACGCGTGATTGTCGACCATTCGTAGTAGACGAGCAGCGCGATCGCAGCTGCCAGCATACGGAACGGGAAACCGCCGGCCCAGGTGGCGGCGAGCACGACGATTGCGAGAATAACACCCGAAATGATGCGCAGGCGCAGTTCTGTGCTCATCAGGAGCCTACAGCCAGGGTCGGCGCTGCGGCCGTTACGCCGCCGAAGCGGCGCTCGCGCCCGGCATAGTTCCTAAGTGCATCGAGAAAGGTTTCCCGGGAAAAGTCGGGCCAGAAATCGGGTATGAACATGAGCTCCGCATATGCAGCCTGCCACAGCAGGAAATTCGACAGCCGCTCCTCCCCGCTCGTGCGGATGATGAGGTCGGGGTCGGGGATATCGGCCGTATCGAGCCGGGCGCTTATGCGTTCCGGCGTCACGTCCGCGGGATGCAGGATCCCAGCCGCGAGGTCTCCCGCAAGGGAGCGCACAGCGCGTGCGATCTCGTCGCGGGCGCCGTAGTTGAAGGCAATCACCAGCGTGATCGCGGTATTATCGCGCGTGCGCTCCTCCGCCTCGAGTAGAAGAGGCAGAATGTCGCTACGCAAGTTGGACCGGTCGCCGATTACGCGTATGCGTACATTTTCCTTGTGCAGCGTCTGCAGATCACGGCGAACGAACGTCTTCAGCAGCCCCATGAGGTCGCTGACCTCGCTTTCCGGCCGGCTCCAGTTCTCCGAGGAGAAAGCAAACAGGGTCAGGTATTCGACACCGAGATCGGCGGCGGTGCGAACTGCCTCGCGAACAGCCTCGACCCCCTTACGATGGCCCATGCTGCGCGGCAGGCCACGAACACTTGCCCAGCGCCCGTTGCCATCCATGATGATGGCGACGTGGCGCGGAATGTTCTTCAAAGCATGTTTGGTCATCGACAATCCGTGAAAGAAGACGGGAAACCGGGCAAGCCTTCAAACTAGACTTGCATGATTTCTTTTTCCTTCTCGGCAAGCAAGCGATCGATATCGGAAATCATATCGTCGGTCATCTTTTGGACCTTCTCGGATTGGCTGCGGCTGATGTCCTGGCCGATATCGCCATCCTTCTCGGCCTTCTTAAGTTCGTCCATGCCGTCACGACGCACGTGACGAATGGCAACCTTGCCCTTTTCCGCATAATCGTGCGCGATCTTGACCAGCGAGCGGCGACGCTCTTCGTTCAGTTCCGGCAGCGGGATGCGGAGGTTCTGGCCGTCGACGATCGGGTTGAGGCCGAGATTGGATTCGCGGATGGCCCGGTCGACGGCGCCGACCATCGACTTGTCCCATATCGATACGGCCAGCATGCGCGGCTCGGGAACGGTGATGTTGGCCACCTGGTTCAGCGGCATACGCGAACCATAGGCCTCGACCGTCACCGGATCGAGAACGTTGGCCGAGGCGCGGCCCGTACGCAGCGATGCGATATCGTGCTTGAACGCGGAAATGGCGCCATCCATGCGGCGCTTCAGTTCCTTCAGATCAACACCTTCACTCATAGCTTGGAACTCCCGTTATAAGGAAACGATGCGCCGTGCGGCGCCGTCTCGGAATCAGTTGTCGGATACGATGGTCCCGCGGCCGCCGCCGGTCAATATTTGTGCAAAACCACCCTTCTCGTGGATCGAGAAGACGACGATCGGAATGGCGTTTTCACGCGCCAGCGCAACGGCGGCAATGTCCATCACGGCCAGCCCCTTTTCCAGCACTTCGCCATGCGTCAGCCGGTCGAAGCGCGTGGCATCGGGAAACTTCTTCGGATCGGCTGAGTAGATACCATCCACCTGTGTGCCCTTGAAGATGGCTTCGGCGCCGATCTCGGCTGCACGCAGTGCTGCAGCGGAATCGGTGGTGAAGAACGGATTGCCAGTGCCGCCAGCAAAGATCACCACCCGTCCCTGCGACAGATGGTGCAGCGTCGCGCGCTGCGAGAAGCTCTCGCAGATCTCCGGCATGGCAATTGCGGACAACACCACCGTGTCGATATCGAGCTTGCGCAGCGACGTCGCCAGCGCAAGCGCGTTGATCACGGTGGCCAGCATGCCCATGTGGTCACCCGTCACGCGGTCTCCGCCCTTGGAGGCGACTGCCACGCCGCGAAAGATGTTACCGCCGCCGACGACGACGCCGACCTCGACGCCCAGCGCCCGCGCTTCGGCGATGTCGGAGGCGATCCGGTCAGCCACCGCGACGTCGATGCCGAACCCTTGCGACCCCATCAGCGCCTCGCCCGAGGCTTTCAGCAGCACGCGTTTGTAGATCGGATTGGCGGACATTGGCGCTCCTGGCTCTTGTTATGAACTTCGTGGCGAAGCGGTTGCGGCAGCAGCGGGGCGCGCGCGATGGCGCGCGCGGCGCCCAAACTTCACCGTCAGCCGGATACACGAAGGGCACCGCGTTGTCACGCGATGCCCCATTCTTTTCCAAAGTCCTTGGTCTTTTCCCAAATCGGGTAAGGAAGATCAGCCCTTGGCGACGGCTGCGACTTCGGCAGCGAAGTCGGATTCTTCCTTCTCGACGCCTTCGCCGAGCAGCAGGCGCGCCATGCCGACGACTTCGATCGATGCACCGGCAAGCTTCTCGGCGTCCTTGACGGCCTGGCCTACGGTGATTTCCGGGTTCATGACGAAAGCCTGCGAGAGAAGAGCGACTTCCTCGAAGAACTTGCGCATGCGGCCTTCGACCATCTTCTCGATGATGTTGTCCGGCTTGCCGGAAGCACGCGACTGTTCGATGAAGACGTTGCGCTCGCGCTCGGCGACGGCCGGATCGACTTCTTCGGCACGGATTGCAAGCGGGTTGGTGGCAGCGACGTGCATGGCGACCTGACGGCCGACCGAGTACAGCACTTCCTTGTCACCGACCGACTTCAGCGCGACGAGGACGCCGAGCTTGCCGATGCCGTCGCCGGCAGCGTTGTGGATGTAGGTCGCAACCACGCCGTCTTCGACCTGCAGCAGGGCTGCACGGCGGAGCGTCATGTTTTCGCCGATGGTGGCGATCGCGTCCTTGATCGAGTCCTCGACGGACTTGCCGGTTGCCGGATAAGTCGCCTTGGCGATCGCCTCGACGGTGCCGTCGGTCGAAAGCGCGACGTTCGCAACGCCGCGGACGAGTTCCTGGAAGGCCTCGTTGCGGGCAACGAAGTCGGTCTCGGAGTTGATTTCGACGGCTACGGCCTTCACGCCGCCGCTGACGATGCCGATCAGGCCTTCAGCTGCGGTGCGGCCGGACTTCTTGTCGGCCTTGGCGATGCCCTTGGCGCGCAGCCAGTCAATTGCGGCTTCCATGTCGCCATTGGTCTCGTTCAGGGCCTTCTTGCAATCCATCATGCCTGCGCCGGACTTTTCGCGCAGTTCCTTCACCATTGCTGCAGTGATTTCCATCGTCTCGCCTCTTTGCGGGTTCTGCGCACCGTTTCACGGAAATTGGACAATTCCCGCGCGACGCTAGCGCGATTTCAATTCAATGGCGCCGTTGGCCGCGTCCCGCGGACAAGACCAGCGTGGCGGCAGCCAATCCACCTTGCGCATGACAGGGTGATGACGGATCAGCCCCTGCCGCGCCATGATCGCGCGGATCTCGCGCGCATCTGTGGCAAAACAGACAAGGCCGCTCGACCTTTTTGGAGGCAAACGGCCTTGTCCAGATTCCTTAACGGACGCAATCAGTGCGTTCCGCGCCCGACCCTATCAGGCCTGGGCGTCGTCCAGAGCCGGCTCGAGCTGGGCTTCAGCCGAAGCGCCGAGATCGCGGCCAGACGAGCTCTGCTGACGGGCGATGCCGTCGAGGGCAGCGCGCGCGATCAGGTCGCAGTAGAGCGCAATGGCGCGCGAAGCGTCGTCGTTGCCCGGGATCGGGAAGTCGATCGGGTCCGGATCGCAGTTCGAATCGATGATGGCGACGACCGGAATGCCGAGACGCTTGGCTTCCTGGATCGCGATCGACTCCTTGTTGGTGTCGATGATGAACATCAGGTCCGGCGTGCCGCCCATGTCCTTGATGCCGCCGAGAGCCTTGTCCAGCTTCTCGCGCTCGCGCTCGAGGTTCAGGCGCTCCTTCTTGGTGAAGCCCGAAGCTTCCGAAGAAAGGATCTCGTCGAGCTTGCGCAGGCGCTGGATCGAGTTCGAGATCGTCTTCCAGTTCGTCAGCATGCCGCCGAGCCAGCGGGCATTGACGTAGTACTGGGCCGAACGCTTGGCGGCGTCGGCGATGATGTCCGATGCCTGGCGCTTGGTACCGACGAACAGGACGCGGCCGCCACCGGCGACGGTGTCGCTGACGACCTGCAGCGCGCGATGCAGCAGCGGAACGGTCTGAGCGAGGTCGATGATGTGGACGTTGCTACGGTCGCCGAAGATGTACGGCTTCATCTTCGGGTTCCAGCGGTGGGTCTGGTGGCCGAAGTGGACACCAGCTTCCAGAAGCTGGCGCATGCTGAAATCAGGCAATGCCATGCCTTTTCTCCTTTTTCCGGTTGAACCTCCGCAAGGCGAACAGCAGGACCCCTTGGCCCTGCCACCGGCGGAGCGGTCCGGATTTCTCCCGGAAAGCCCCATGCCTCACGTGTGGAATGCGCTGCCCTTAACCTCAGTCGGCGGCGAAATCAACCCCGCTCGAAGAAAAAGGAGGGCGATACGGACCGCCTACTTGCAATCCGCCGGCTGGAACAGTTCGAGGTTTGCAAGCTTTCCCGTCAGCACGAAATCGCCGTAGTCCATCGTCAGGTCGCGGGTGATGCCGTTCTCGTAGAGCTTGAACGACATGCGGTAGATCGGAAGCGCATCGCCCTTTGTATCGTCGTTGTAGTAGGCGATCGTCACCGGCCAGAACGCCTGCTTTGCGAAAGTGCCCGCCTTGGCGGCATCCGGGTCGTCAGAACCCGGCATTTCCTTCTTGCCGAGGATCGTCGTCGTCATCAGCGCCTTGTCGCCCGAATCCGAACCGTCGAAGATTCGCGCTTCGAAGAACCGCTCGCCCTTCTTCGCCCGCTCGATCAGTTCCAGCATGTGCTCGGTCGGAAAGACACTTTCTCCAAGCTCCACTGCCCGCGTATCGGGCGCCGTCAGTTCGACGTTGACGCCATTCTTTTCGTCGCGCGCATTGCCGCGCACTTCCTTGTCGAGCTTGTCGTCGGTGAAGGAGCGGGTCAGGAAGCGGAAGCTGCGATTCTTCAGGTCCTCATAGGTGGTTGTCTGCTGGTCCGTCAGGCGCGTCTCCTCGCCCGTATTGATCTGGGTGACGAATCGGAAGCTGACGGTGTAGCCTTCGCAGGCGTTGCCGTTGAACTCGTAGACCATCCGGCCGTACATTCCTGCTATCCCGGAACGCTCGGACGCGTCCTTCAGCTGCAGGTCATAGACCGCCCGATGCGGTGCCAGGCCGGCTGCGGAAACGGAACTGAACGGCATCGCTGCCAGGATGGCCGCGGCGGACACGGCCGGGACAAAGGTTGAGCGAAACATCCGTTTCCTCCTGTTGAACTCGGCCGCGATGTTATAAGAACACATTCGGCAAGAGCGAGGCGCATTTGCATTTGCATGCCGCATTGTAACAGAAAACGCAATCGAGGCGGCGCGCCTGCGCACAGCTCCGGGCATGCCGTCCTGAAAAACGACAATCGGCGCCTGCCGCCCCTTCGACGGCAAGGCCAAAATGATCGCAAGGATGGAGACGAAGCATGTCCGCTGAAATCGAGACCAGGGTCAAGGAACTCGGCTACACGATCCCAGACGCCGCGGCTCCTGCCGCAAACTACGTTCCCTACGTGATCAGCGGCTCGATCCTTCACATATCCGGCCAGCTCCCCATCGCCGACGGTAAGATCGCCGTGACCGGGCATCTCGGCAAGGATGTGGACGTTGCGACCGGCCAGAAGGCGGCCGAGCTTTGCGCCGTCAACCTGCTCGCCCAGGCTAAGGCCGCCCTCGGCGACCTGTCCCGAATCAAGAGAATCATCAAAATCAATGGCTTCGTGGCATCTGTTCCGACTTTCATCGAACAGCACCTCGTCATCAACGGCGCCTCCAACCTCCTCGTCAACGCGCTGGGCGAGCCGGGCAAGCATGCCCGCGCGGCCGTGGGCATGGCCGCGCTGCCGCTGAACGCAGCCGTCGAGATCGACGCCATCATGGAAATTGCCTGATGCCGCGCGATATTCCCTGGCTGACCGCCCAGCCGATCGCCCACCGCGGCTACCACGACATGAACCGCAAAGTATGGGAAAATACGCTCTCGGCATTTTCCCGCGCGATCGAGGCGGGATTTGCGATCGAATGCGACCTGCAATATGCCTCGGACAGCGTCCCCGTCGTCTTTCATGACGACGATCTGGAACGCCTGTGCGCCATTCCCGGCGACGTGCGCGCAAAGACTTCCGGCGAACTCGGCATGCTCTCGGTGGGCGGCACGAAGGACAGGATCCCGACGTTGTCTCAGTTGCTGAAGCTCGTCGACGGCCGTGTGCCGCTCGTCATCGAGCTGAAGGGCCGCCGGGGCGACGACGAAGGCTTTGCCGCAAGCGTTCTGGAGATCATCGAGGACTACAAGGGTCCGATCGCGCTGATGAGCTTCGACCACTGGCTGCTCAAGGATCTCAAGGCGCTCGACGCTCCGCGTCCCGTCGGCCTGACCGCCGAGGGCGCCGAGCCGGAGACCTTCTTCGTGCACGAGGAGGCGATGCAACTCGGCCTCGACTTCATCTCCTATCACTACGGCCACCTGCCCAACTCCTTCATCAGCAAGGAACGCAAGGCCGGTATCCCCGTCATCACCTGGACCGTCCACGGTCTGGAGGGTGTGGAAAAGACCCGCGCCGAAGCGGACCAGATGACCTTCGAGGGCTTCGATCCGCGTGAACAACTGGTCGCCTGACAATGGCTGATGCCTACCGGATACGCGTCGTCCAGTCCTTTGCCGAGATCCCGGCGGATGACTGGGCGCGCCTTTCGGGGGCCGCGCATGGCCTGACCGGGGCGACCTACAACCCGTTCGTCAGCCATGCTTTCCTGTCCTCGCTTGAAGAATCGGGCTCGGCCACGGCCAAATCCGGCTGGCTCGGCCAGCATCTGCTGCTGGAACAGAAGGACGGCACGCTGCTGGGGGCTGCACCCGCCTATCTGAAAAACCACAGTCAGGGCGAATACGTCTTCGACCACGGCTGGGCAGACGCTTTCGAGCGCGCCGGCGGACGCTACTATCCGAAGCTGCAGGCCTCCGTCCCCTTCACCCCGGCGACGGGGCCGCGCCTGCTTCATCGCCACGATCTCGACCCCGCTCCGGTGCGCCAGGCGCTGGCCGGTGGACTTCGGGAACTGGCGCGCCGCAACGAACTGTCCTCCGCCCACGTCACCTTCGTCGAGGCGGACGAAATGCCGGCGCTCGAGGAAGCCGGCTTCCTGCACCGCACCGACCAGCAGTTCCATTTCCTCAACCCCGGCTACGCTTCGCACGACGAGTTCCTGCAGACCCTGGCCTCCCGCAAGCGCAAGGCACTCAAGAAGGAGCGGCGCTCCGCGCTGGAGAGCGGAATTCAGATCGACTGGCTCACCGGCGACGACCTGACCGAGGACATCTGGGACCAGTTCTTCGCCTTCTACATGGATACGGGCGGGCGCAAGTGGGGGCGCCCCTATCTAACCCGGAGATTCTACTCGCTGATCGGCGAGCGCATGGCCAGCGACATCCTGCTGGTCATGGCCAGGCGCGGCGGGCGCTACATCGCCGGCGCCATCAATTTCATCGGCGGGGATGCGCTCTACGGCCGCCACTGGGGCTGCATCGAGGATCATCCCTATCTGCATTTCGAGGTGTGCTACCACCAGGCGATCGATTTCGCGATCGCCCACCGCCTCGCTCGCGTCGAAGCCGGCGCGCAGGGAGAGCACAAGCTGGCGCGCGGCTATATGCCGGTGACGACGCACTCGGCCCACTATATCACCCACCCCGGACTTCGCCGCGCGGTGGCGGACTATCTGGAACGCGAACGCCGCGACGTCGCCGAGACCGGCGAATGGCTGGCCGAACACGGGCCATTCCGCAAGGGTGGAGATCGCCCGCCGGACGAGGACTGACATTCCCGGCGCAAATCATTCCGGCCACCGGCCGCAAACCTAAAGGAGACCGATATGAGCGCCTACGATCCCGGCAATATTTTCGCCAAGATCCTGCGTGGGGAAATCCCCTCGCACAAGGTGTACGAAGACGAGCATGCGCTGGCCTTCATGGACGTGATGCCGCAGGGCACCGGGCATACCTTGATCATACCCAAGATGCCGTCGCGCAACATCCTCGATGCCGATCCGCAGACGCTTTCGCAGGTCATACCCGTCGTGCAGAAAATCGCGATTGCGGCCAAGGAGGCCTTCGAGGCGGACGGCGTGACCGTGATCCAGTTCAACGAGCCAGCATCCGGCCAGACGATCTACCACCTGCATTTCCACGTCATCCCCCGCTTCGAGGGCATACCGCTGAAGCCGCATTCCGGCACGATGGAAGACCAGGGCATATTGACGGCCAACGCGAAAAAGTTGCGCGACGCCCTCGGCGCCTGACGCCTCGACCAACCCTTGCCCTTGGCGCTCAGGCGCCGAGGGCAAGGAGTCCGACGGCCAGCGCCGCCATGGCAGCCACGATGCCGGCGAGCTGGTTTCGGCGAAAGGCGAAGAAGGCTGCCGCCCCGATCGCGATCGCACCGACCCGCAGCCAAAGCGGCGAGGTCTCCAGTTCACCGGTCGGATAGACGATCAGCTTGGCGATGACCGCTGCCACGAGCGCCGTCGCCACCGCCCTCACCCAGTTCATCATCTCCGAATTCTCATCGATCCTGTTACCAGCGAGCACGCCAAGCCAACGCCAGATGTCCGTTGCGAGCCAGCCCGCAACCACGATGAAGACGTAAGGCCAAAGCGCGTCGATGGTCACGGAGCGCTCCCGGCCTGCCGCAGACGCCAGTGCCGCTCGGCCGCCCAGGCGAGCGTTCCGCCGATGACGCCAGCGAGCAGGATATCGAACTCCGGCGCCACTTCATGAAAGAAGACACCCGACACCAGCCCGACGCCAAGCGCCCAGTAGATCACCCGGTGGCGGGCGGAGACCCAGATCGAGCTCAGGAAATAGACGGGCGTGAGGAAGAAGAGGCAGGCGCCGACAATGGGCGGAAACTGCGCCACCAGGAAGTAGGCGACGCCGACCAGGAGCACGTTTGCCAGCGTCAGCGTTGTGCTGAACCCCGCGAAGTAGGCCACCCGCCCGGACCGCGGCACCTGATGCGCCCGTTCCATGGCAAACACCCAGGCCGTGATGGCGACGAAATGCGACAGGATCAGCAGGAGCCATGTGGGTGTCTTGCGCGTGCGGATTTCCGGCACCAGTGCTGCCACCATCGGCATCATGCGAACCGAGGACAGCGTCACCGCGATGAACGCGGTCAGGAGGTTCGCCCCCGACAGCATCGTGCCGACAAGTATGACCTTGGCCGGCAGCGCCCAGACCACGCCGGTCATGAACATCACCTGCTCCACCGGAATTCCGACTTCGGCCGTAAACGCCGCGAAGCCGACGAAGGAGAGCATCAGGATGATCGCGGGCAAGCTCCAGAGACCGCGCATGCCCTGAACGAACCAGTAGCGGCTCGTCTGTTCATCGATTGTCGCCTCGGCGTCCATTCTTCATCCCGGCATGACACATGAAAATGCCGGGCGGTTTCCCGCCCGGCATCGGACCTGCATCGGCAGGCTTTACTTCTTGCGCGGCACCTTCGGCACGCCGCTGCCCTTGCGGGCCGGTGCGGCCGGCTTTTCGGCCTCCGCCTTGGCCGCCTTCGACTTGGGTGCAGAACTTGCCGCAACGGTTTCCTTCGCCTTCTTCGGCTTGGCTGCCTTGCGGGCGGGGCTTGCGATTTCCGCCTTGGGCTTGATCGGAGCGGTCTCCGGCACGGCGTCGAGGATGATGCCCTTGGTGCCATCCTCCTTCGGACCGACGGAGACGCGGACGACGCCGCCCTTCTTCAGCTTGCCGAACAGAATCTCGTCGGCAAGCTTCTTCTTGATGTTTTCCTGGATGACGCGGGCCAGCGGCCGCGCACCCATCTTTTCGTCGTAACCCTTCTCGGCCAGCCAGGCGATCGCCTCCGGCTGCAGTTCGAAGGTGACGTTGCGCTCCGACAGCTGCGTTTCCAGCTGCATGACGAACTTCTGCACGACCTGGTGAATCACCGGCGTCGGCAGCGAGCCGAACGGGATGATCGCATCGAGGCGGTTGCGGAACTCCGGCGTGAACAGGCGGTTGATCGCCTCCATGTCGTCGCCTTCGCGCTTGGACGAACCGAAGCCGATCGCAGCCTTGGCCATGTCGGAAGCGCCCGCATTGGTCGTCATGATCAGGATGACGTTGCGGAAGTCGATCTTCTTGCCGTTATGGTCCGTCAGCGAGCCGTGATCCATGACCTGCAGCAGAATGTTGTACAGGTCCGGATGCGCCTTCTCGATTTCGTCAAGCAGCAGCACGCTATGCGGATGCTGGTCGACGCCGTCGGTGAGAAGGCCGCCCTGGTCGAAGCCGACATAGCCGGGAGGTGCACCGAGCAGACGCGAAACCGTGTGCCGCTCCATGTATTCCGACATGTCGAAGCGCAGAAGCTCGACGCCGAGCGACGCAGCCAGTTGCTTTGCCACCTCCGTCTTGCCGACGCCGGTCGGGCCCGAGAACAGGTAGCAGCCGATCGGCTTGTTCGGCTCGCGCAGGCCCGCCCGCGCCAACTTGATGGCCGAGGCCAGCGCCTCGATAGCCAGGTCCTGGCCGTAGACGACCGAGCGCAGTTCCTTCTCCAGGTTCGCAAGCACCTGCTCGTCGTCCTTGGAAACCGTCTTCGGCGGAATGCGCGCCATTGTCGCAATCGTCGCCTCGATCTCCTTCTCGGTGATCAGCTTGCGCCGCTTGCCGGCCGGCAGCAGCATCTGCGCCGCCCCCGTCTCATCGATCACGTCGATCGCCTTGTCCGGCAGTTTGCGGTCGGAGATGTAGCGGGCCGACAGCTCGACGGCGGTCTTGATCGCCTCATTGGAGTACTTGAGCTTGTGATAGTTCTCGAAATAAGGCTTCAGGCCCTTCATGATCTCGATCGCGTCATCGATGGTCGGCTCGTTGACGTCGATCTTCTGGAAGCGACGGACGAGCGCCCGGTCCTTTTCGAAGAACTGCCGGTATTCCTTGTAGGTGGTCGAGCCGATGCAGCGGATCGCACCGGAGGAAAGCGCCGGCTTCAGGAGGTTCGACGCGTCCATTGCGCCGCCCGAGGTCGCGCCGGCGCCGATGACCGTGTGAATTTCATCGATGAAGAGCACCGCACCCGGATACTCCTCGAGTTCCTTGACGACCTGCTTCAGCCGCTCCTCGAAGTCACCACGATAGCGGGTGCCTGCGAGCAGCGTGCCCATGTCGAGCGAAAAGATGGTGGCGTCCTGCAGTGCCTCAGGCACCTTGCCCTCGACGATGCGCTTGGCAAGGCCTTCGGCGATAGCTGTCTTGCCGACGCCGGGATCGCCAACATAGAGCGGATTGTTCTTCGAGCGGCGGCACAGCACCTGGATGGTCCGGTTGACCTCGGCGTGTCGGCCGATCAGCGGGTCGATCTTGCCGTTCTTGGCCTTCTCGTTGAGATTGACGCAGTAGGCCGAGAGCGCGTCCTGCTTCTTGCCGGCCTCCTCCTGCTCGCCCTGCGCGCGCGTCTGCTTCTGCTCGTTATCGCCTTCCTCGGCCCCGCGCACCGTGCGCGCGTCGGAGGAACCCGGACGCTTCCCGATGCCGTGCGAGATGAAGTTCACCGCGTCGTAGCGCGTCATCTCCTGCTCCTGCAGGAAATAGGCGGCGTGGCTTTCGCGCTCGGCGAAGATGGCGACCAGCACATTGGCGCCGGTCACTTCCTCGCGGCCGGACGACTGGACGTGGATGACGGCGCGCTGGATGACGCGCTGGAAGCCTGAAGTCGGCTTGGAATCTTCCTCGTATCCCGTCACCAGGTTGGCAAGGTCGTTGTCGACATAGTCGGACACGGTCTTGCGCAGGCTTTCGAGATTGACGTTGCAGGCGCCCATGACGGCTGCCGCATCGGCGTCGTCGATCAGCGCCAGGAGCAGATGCTCAAGCGTGGCGTATTCATGGTGGCGCTCATTGGCGTAAGTCAGTGCCTGATGAAGCGCTTTCTCAAGGCTTGTCGAAAAAGTTGGCACGTTCTGTCCTCATTTCTTTTCCATGACACATTGCAGCGGATGCTGGTGCTGGCGGGAGAAATCCATCACCTGTGTCACTTTGGTTTCGGCAACCTCGTAGGTAAAAACGCCACACTCACCCACGCCATGATTATGCACGTGTAGCATGATCCGAGTCGCAGCCTCACGGTCCTTCTGGAAGAACCGCTCGAGGATGTGGATCACGAACTCCATCGGCGTGTAGTCATCGTTCAACAGCAGAACCCGGTAGAGGCTCGGCTTCTTCGTTTTCGGCTTCGTGCGGGTGATGACGGAAGTGCTGCGACCCGGGGTATCGCCGCTTCCTTCATTGCCCTGCAACCGGACCGGTATCGCATTCATTCCAGTTCATTCCTCGTGAGCGCGGCTATCGCATGGGAGGCAGCCGCGGCGGCGATGATTGCCGTCATCATGCCTACGTCATTTAGTGGTTTCTTGCGGGATTTTAAGGCCCCCGCGTCGTCCTGCAAGGATAATCCAGCCGCAGGGGATTGAAAGCGGGAAAATTGTACAACGCCCCGCGATTTGACAGGCCATCGCTTTCTTCCGGCACAATAGCCGCGCTCGAACTGCGAGGCCCAATGCCATTTCCCAGATGGCGTATGCCGCCTGCCAATCCGACTTTCGCTTCCCCTGGCGAAGAAAGAACGAAAAAGGCGATGCCGTCCCCGGCATCGCCCCTCCAAATCAGGCGCTACCGCGTGCGCTCAATCAACGAAGGCGCGCTCGATGACGAACTCGCCGGGCTTGTTGTTCGCGCCTTCCGTAAGACCGGCCTGCTCCAGCAAAAGCTTTGTCTCCTTCAGCATGCCTGTCGAGCCGCAGATCATCGCCCGGTCGATGGCGGGATCGAAGGGATCGACACCGAGATCGGCAAACATCTTGCCGTTGCTGATCAGGTCGGTGATGCGGCCCTGGTAGGGGAACGCTTCACGGGTGACGGTGGCATAGTGGCGCAGCTTGCCGCCGACGACTTCCGACAGGAGCTCGTCCTGAGCAATCTCCTCGACCAGGTCGAACCCGTACTTCAGCTCGGACACCTCGCGGCAGGTGTGGGTGAGGATCACCTCGTCGAACTTTTCATAAGTCTCCGGATCACGGATAAGACTTGCGAACGGCGCAATCCCCGTGCCGGTGGAGAACATGTAAAGGCGTTTGCCAGGCGTCAGCGCGTCGAGCACCAGCGTGCCAGTCGGCTTCTTGCGCATCAGAACCTGGTCGCCCTGCTTGATCTGCTGCAGATGAGAGGTCAGCGGGCCGTCCGGAACCTTGATCGAGAAGAACTCCAGTTCCTCGTCCCAGGCAGGGCTTGCGATCGAATAGGCGCGATAGACCGGCTTGCCGTCGACCATCAGGCCGATCATGGCGAATTCACCGGAACGGAAGCGGAAGCCGTCCGGGCGCGTCATGCGGAAGCGGAAGAGACGGTCAGTATAGTGCTGCACGCTCGTCACCTTTTCGGCATAGACGCCGGCGGGAACGGTGGCTGCGAGATCTTCGGTCTTTGCGGGCGCGTTCATGCGTGGTCGGTTCCTGCGGTCAAAGCTGATGTCGTATAGGCAGATATTATAACCTGACCGCAGAAGGAAGGCATCGCGTTCCAAAGGAAGCGGCCATGCGCAAATTGCATTTCAATGGTCGCGGTCCGATTGCATGCTCTATATAATGTGCAGCGCAGCAAGAGAAAAGGCCCGCCCTCCAGCCAAGCTGGAAAACGGGCCCTTGCGCGACAAAATGCGTCAGCCGACGCGGCGCCAGCTGTAGGACTTCGCATCCGCCGAAGGACGCGCCGCTGGCTGGTAGTGATTGTCGATGCCGGGCAGGCGGTTTTCCGAAAGCCTCTTCAGCGCCGTCGCATTGCTGACGGCGAAACTGTCGATGCCACAGCGAAGCATCAGCGGGATCTGGTCGATCAGCACATCGCCCACCGCCCTCACCTCGCCCTTGAAACCGAGCCGCGAGCGCAGCAGCGACGCATGGCTGAAAGCCCGTCCGTCGTTGAACGCGGGAAAGGCAACGGCCACCAGCGCGATGCGGTCGAGATGGTCGGCCAGCCGGCGCACGTCATCGGCCGGATTGACCAAAACGCCAAAACCCTGCTCGTCGCCTTCCGCCACCTTCGCCAGGAAACTGTCGATGCCGAGGATCGCCTTCTCGTTCGATCCGGCCTTGGTTTCCTCGCTCTCGATCACCCAGGGATCGTCGGTGACAAATCCCGCTTCGTTCCAGATTTTCGACATGACCGTTCTCCTCAGGCTGCCGCGGCCGTCTTGTCACCGTAGAGCGCATCCTTGAACGGCTGCGGCCCGACACGGCGATAGGCGGTGAGGAAGGTTTCGGACGGGTCGAGACGCAGGCCGAGATAGGTATCGACGATGACCTCGATGGCATCCGTCACCTTCTCCGGCTCGAAGCCGCGGCCGATGATTTCGCCGATCGACGTGTTCTCGTCGCCCGAACCGCCGAGCGTGATCTGGTAAAGCTCCTCGCCCTTCTTCTCCACACCGAGCAGGCCGATATGGCCGACATGGTGGTGGCCGCAGGCGTTGATGCAGCCCGAAATCTTGATCTTCAGCTCGCCGATCTCCGCCTGGCGCTCCGGCGAGCCGAAGCGAGTGGAGATTTCCTGCGCCACCGGGATCGAGCGTGCGTTCGCCAGCGCGCAGTAGTCCAACCCGGGACAGGCGATGATGTCGGTGATCAGCCCGGCGTTCGCGGTAGCGAGCCCGGTCGCGACCAGCGCGCGGTAGACCGGCTCGAGATCGGCCAGTGCAACATGCGGCAGGATCAGGTTCTGCTCATGGCTGACGCGGATCTCGTCGAACGCGTATTCCTGGGCGATATCGGCCACCGCATCCATCTGCGCATCGGTCGCATCCCCCGGAATGCCGCCGATGGGCTTCAGGGAGATCGTGACCATGCCATAGTCGGGATGCTTGTGCGGCTGCACGTTCTGCTGCACCCAGCGGGCAAAATCGGCATCCGCCTTCTTCCACTGTGCCAGCTGCGCCCAGCCTTCCGCGCGAGACTCCAGCGCCGGCGGCGCGAAGTAGGCGGTAATGGCGGCGATATCCTGCTCGGGCAGCTTCAGTTCGGTGTTCTTCAGTTCGGCAAACTCGACTTCCACCTGGCGCGCCAGTTCCTCCACCCCGGTCTCGTGCACAAGGATCTTGATGCGGGCCTTGTACTTGTTGTCGCGCCGGCCGTGCAGGTTGTAGACCCGCATGATCGCCGTCGTATACGACAGGAGATCCTCTTCCGGCAGGAAGTCGCGGATCTTCTTGGCGATCATCGGCGTGCGGCCCTGCCCGCCGCCGACATAGACGGCAAAGCCGATCTCGCCCTTTTCGTTCTTCTTCAGGTGAAGGCCGATGTCATGCACCTGGATCGCAGCCCGGTCGCGCTCGGCGCCGGTAACGGCGATCTTGAACTTGCGCGGCAGGAAAGAAAATTCCGGGTGGACGGAGGACCACTGGCGAAGGATCTCCGCATAGGGGCGAGGATCGGCAACCTCGTCGGCGGCCGCACCGGCGAAATGGTCGGCCGTCACGTTGCGGATGCAGTTGCCGGAGGTCTGGATCGCGTGCATTTCGACCGACGCCAGGTCGGCGAGCGCGTCCGGCAGCTCGGAAAGCTTCGGCCAGTTGTACTGGATGTTCTGCCGCGTGGTGAAATGCCCGTAGCCGCGGTCGTACTTGCGCGCGACATGGGCGAGCATGCGCATCTGCCGGCTGTTCATCGTCCCGTACGGAACGGCCACGCGCAGCATGTAGGCATGCAATTGCAGATATACGCCGTTCATCAGGCGTAGCGGCTTGAAGGCATCCTCCGAAAGCTCGCCGGAGAGGCGGCGGGAGACCTGGTCGCGGAACTGCGCGACCCGGTCGTTGACGAAGGCGTGGTCGAATTCATCATAACGATACATGTGATGTCCTTCAGGCGACGGCCGAACGAATTGCGCTCAGGCCGGCATAGCCGGCTGCATAGGGAATGGTCGGACCGCCTGCGCGGATGCGTTCGCGCATGCGCAGCGGTCGCAGTACACCATCGACCTCCTCGACGTCGACGACATTGACGTCGACGACCTTGTTGTCGGCGAAAGCCTGCTTGCCGGTTGCCTCCAGTGCGTCGACAGCCTCCTTGTGGCGCGCCACAAAAGCCTCCTGCAGGGATTCGTTCCAGTTGCCCGCGGCGTCGAGCCAGACGGATATGCCGTCCGACAGCCGGTTTGCAGTCAGAACCTTGTCTGTCATGTCATGCTCCCTGCAATGCTGCCTCCGCCGTGGCGCGGCTGCGCACGAGCGGAGCGGAATGTGCGAAATTGGCGCCGGCTACCGCGTCGCCGATGATAACCATGACCGGGCCGGTCAATTCGTCGCGATGCTCAAGGTCCGGCAGATCCTTCAAGGTGCCGTGCATCAGGCGCTTCTCCGCCCGGCTTGCATTCTCGATGACCGCCACGGTGGTCTCCGCCGGCAGGCCCGCCTGCATCAGCCGCCCCGCGACGGAGGCCGCAACCGTCCGCCCCATATAGACGGCAATGGTCGCCCCGGAGACCGCAAGCCGCGCCCAGTCGGGCAGAACGGCGCCGGTCAGGTCGTGGCCGGTCGTGAACACCAGCGACGACGCCACGCCACGCAGCGTCAGCGGCAGCTCGAAATCAGCGGCGGCAGCGAATGCCGAGGTGATGCCGGGGACGATCTCATAGGCAATGCCCGCCTCCCGAAGCGCCGACATCTCTTCGGCGGCGCGACCGTAGACGAGCGGATCGCCGGCCTTCAGGCGCACGACGCGTTTGCCGTCGCGGCCGAGCTGCACCAGCAGTTCGTTGATTTCATCCTGGGACTTCGAATGACAGCCCTTGCGCTTGCCGACGGAAATCCGCTCAGCATCGCGGCGCCCCATGTCGACGATCGCCTGCGGCACCAGCGCGTCATAGACGATCGCATCGGCTTCCATCATCACCCGTTGGGCGCGCAGGGTCAGGAGGTCTTCTGCACCCGGCCCGGCGCCGACGAGCCAAACGCGCCCTTCCACCTTGTGCGAATCGGCCAGAAGCTGGGTCGCCTTGCGGCGCGCCAGTTCCTCGTTGCCTTCGCTCACGGCATCGGCGACCTGCCCCTGGAAGAACTGGCGCCAGAAAAGGCGGCGCGCGACACCGCGCGGCACCATGGCTTCAACGGCGTGACGGTAGGATGCGCCAAGCGTTGCGAGCCGGCCAAGCGAGGGAGACAGCAACTGGTCCACCTGGCTACGGATCATCTGGGCCAGCACGGGACCGGCCCCTTCCGTGCCGATGGCAACGGCCACAGGCGCACGGTTGACCAGGGCCGGCGTGAAGAAGTCGCAGAATTCCGGCTGATCCACCGCATTGACGGGAATGCGAAGTTCACGCGCCTGTGTCGCGACAGCGCGGTCACGCGCATTGTCACCCGTGGCGGCGAAAACGAGCGTGGCCCCGGCGAGATGCGCACCCGAAACCTCTTCAAGGACGACTTCGACGCCTTCCCTGTCGAGATAGCGGGCGAAAGCGGCATCGAGCCCTTCCGAAACCACCACGATCTCCGCGTCGGTGTTGCGCAGGAGGCGAACCTTGGCATAGGCCTCGTCACCACCGCCCACGACAACGACCCTCTTCCCCTTCACGCGGAAGAAGGCCGGAAATACCGAAAGCTTGTCACTGGTCTGCTGCATTGCACGATCCGGTTCGAATGTGCCGGCAATATCGCCAATCCGGAACTGAAATAAAAGAAACAGGAATCCGCCGCTTGTTTGAGGCGCGTATTGTTTTGCTCGACACCTGCCGATTTCGGGTAAATCTCTCCGGCAGCCCCTTGCCCCTTGCCTCGCCGACAGTTGCACCGCTAAGGAAGAGGCGACTTCGCACCATCTGAGAGGCCGCCCCATGGAGCAACCGACCCTGGCTCGACGTCTGCTGGACGTCATCGAGAACGATATTCTGCCATTGACGGAAAAAGGCGTCGCCGCAGGCAACAAGATCTTCGGCGCGGCCATCCTGAAGAAATCCGATCTCTCGCTGGTTCTGGCGGAAACGAACAACGAGACCGAGAACCCGCTGTGGCATGGCGAGGTGCACACGCTGAAGCGTTTCTACGAACAGGCCGACAAGCCAGATACGAAAGACCTTGTGTTCCTGTCCACGCACGAACCCTGTTCCATGTGCCTTTCGGCCATCACCTGGGCAGGCTTCGACAACTTCTATTACTTCTTCACGCACGAGGATTCACGCGACGCCTTCGCGATTCCGCACGACCTGAAGATCCTGAAGGAGGTGTTCCGCCTGGATCCAGGCGGCTATGCGAAGAAGAACGCCTTCTGGCGGTCGGCAGCGATCGGCGAACTGATCGCGAGCACACAGGCGGCGGAAAAGGCTGAACTGCAGGCGCAGGACAAGCGCATCCGCGAGACCTATGACAAGCTGTCGGCCGCCTACCAGTCCGGCAAGGACGACAACAGCATCCCGCTCAACTGAACGGCATCCGGAGTGGAACCATGCAGCCGTCCCGCGACATAAAGGGCCTTCTCGACATCATGGCCGCCCTGCGCCAGCCGGAGACCGGCTGCCCGTGGGATGTCGTGCAGACCTTCGAGACGATCAAGCCCTACACCATCGAGGAAGCCTACGAGGTGGCGGACGCGATCGAACGCGCCGATATGCACGATCTTTGCGACGAACTCGGCGACCTGCTGTTGCAGGTGGTCTTCCATGCCCGCATCGCCGAAGAAGCCGGTGATTTTTCCTTTGCCGACGTGGTCGAGGCGATCACGTGCAAGATGATTCGCCGCCATCCGCACGTCTTTGCGCGATCCGACGCCGACACGCCGGACGCGGTCAAGGCGCAATGGCACGAGATCAAGCAGGCCGAAAAGCGCGAACGCAGCGAGCGTCGCGCCAACCGCGGCCTGCCGCCGGAGACCGACAAGGGCTACCTCGGATCCGTCCAGCGCTCGTTTCCGGCACTCGTCGAGGCGCTGAAGCTGCAGGAGCGGGCTGCGAAGGTCGGCTTCGACTGGTCGGAGCCGGAGCCGATCCTCGACAAGATCGAGGAGGAAATCGGCGAACTGCGCGAGGCCTTGCGCAGCGGCGACAGGGGAAAGGTGGCAGACGAACTCGGCGACCTTCTCTTCGCCGTCGTCAATATCGGCCGCCACACCGAAACCGATCCGGAAATGGCCCTGCGCGGTACCAACTCCAAGTTCCGCCGCCGCTTCGCCCATATCGAGACGGAGCTGCAAGCATCCGGCGAAACGCTGGAAGCGGCGACGCTGGAGCGTATGGAGGAGCTATGGCAGGCTGCGAAGGCGATCGAGCGCCAGCTGGGCTAACGGCGGACGAGGCGTCCGCCAAATTCCAGAAATTTTCAATAATATTCAAATCGTTGTCGAATAAAACTCGCAAGCGAGATTAAGCCAGAGCGGTGACGTCAGCGTTCCCAGTCCTCGAGCGGGCGCTTCGCGCCCTGCCCAAGCCTGCGATCCAGTTCCGCGGCCTCCGTCTCGGTCAGCCGAACCGAAATGCGTACGCTTCCGTCTTCCTGATCCTCGCGCTCATCGACGATCGAGTGATCGTAGAGCCAGGGAAGGAGCTGCAGCTTGTCGACGGGAAGGACGACGTCGCGATCGACGAGAACGCCGGAAAGCCGCCGGTTCACTTCGTCCAGAAGACGATCGACGCCCTCGCCCGTCAGCGCCGAAACCGCCATCGTGTTCGGCGTCGTCGCAGCCTTCTGCACCAGCGCCTCGCGCGCTTCCTCGGGCAGGTCGTCGATCTTGTTCCAGACCTCGAGAATCCGCTCGGCGCCATCCTTCTCGTCGATGCCGAGATCGGCGAGGATACGCAGAACGTCCGAAGCCTGTGCGCCGTTGTCCGGGTCGGACATGTCACGCACATGCAAGATCAGGTCCGCCTCCAGCACCTCTTCCAGGGTCGCACGGAAAGCGGCCACGAGATGGGTGGGAAGGTCGGAAATGAAGCCGACGGTGTCAGAGAGGATGACGGTGCGGCCCTGCGGCAGCTTCATCCGGCGCAGCGTCGGGTCGAGTGTCGCAAACAGCATGTCCTCGGCCAGCACGCCGGCGCCGGTAATCCGGTTGAACAGCGTCGATTTTCCCGCATTCGTATAGCCGACGAGCGCCACGATGGGATGCGGAACCTTCTTGCGCTTGGCGCGGTGCAACTGGCGCGTGCGGCGCACCTGCTCCAGTTCGCGCTCCAGCCGAACGATGCGCTCCTGCAGCAGCCGGCGGTCGGCCTCGATCTGCGTTTCGCCCGGGCCGCCCATGAAGCCGGCACCGCCGCGCTGGCGCTCCAGGTGGGTCCAGCTGCGGACCAGCCGGCCCTTCTGGTAGTTGAGATGGGCGAGTTCGACCTGCAGCGTGCCTTCCTTCGTGGAAGCCCGGCGGCCGAAGATTTCCAGGATGAGGCCCGTCCGGTCGATGACCTTGGCGTTCCATTCCTTTTCGAGGTTGCGTTGCTGAACCGGCGTCAGCGGGTGATCGACGATGACCAGTCCGGCATCGTTCGCATCCAGCGCCGTCTTGATCTCGGCGATCTTGCCGGTGCCGAGCAGCGTGCCGGGCTTCGGCTGGCTGACCGGCACGACGGCGGAGAACACCACGTCGAGATCGATGGCGCGCGCAAGCCCGATCGCTTCTGCGAGCCGCGCTTCGTCGGAACGGGAAACGGCGCCGTTGGCGTCGCTCTTCCCCTTCTTGATCACCGGAGCGATGACGACCGCCCGCGAATCGTCGCGGCGCTTCTCGAGCTCCGGAACGATGGAATCCTGGCTTGTATCGCGCTTGCTAATGAGCCTTGACCTTTGTCAGGAGGCGGCTTCTTCGGTCTCGAACATCTGCAGCGGCTGGCCGGGCATGATGGTGGAGATCGCGTGCTTGTAGACGAGCTGCGAGTGGCCGTCGCGCCGCAGAAGCACACAGAAATTGTCAAAAGACGTCACAACGCCCGTCAGCTTTACGCCGTTGATGAGGAAGATTGTGAGGGAGATCTTTTGCTTGCGAACAGTATTGAGGAAAAGGTCCTGCAAATTCTGAGAACGTTCCGCCATGGCGCCGCTTCTTTCTTGATTGCCGATCCTGACGACCGGTTGAATAAAACTTAATGCCCCGGGAGGTACGAAGCGTCGTTCGCCCCTCCATCCGCTTAGGTATCAAATCGCAATCTTCTCCGCAACGGCGAAAAAAGCATCCCGCAGTTTCTGCGCGCTCCCGCCGGGGTGGCCGTTTGCGATGGGTTTTCCATCGATTTCGACCACCGGAAAGCAGATGCTCGTCGCCGCGGAGATGAAAACCTCACGCGCCTCCATCATCTCGGCAACCGTGAAGGCGCGCTCCACGACCCTCATGCCGACCCGTTCGGCCACGTCCATCAGCGATGTCCGCGTGATTCCCCTGAGGATGCCGTGGTCGGCCGGCCGGGTTACCAGCCGGCCCTCGCCGTCCACGATCCAGACATTGGTCGCAGCCCCTTCAGTGACGTTACCCTCCGCATCGACGAAGATCGCCTCCTGCGCCCCGCGTTCCTTCGCCTGCTGCCTTGCCAGCACGTTGGGAAGCAACCCTACGGTCTTGATGTCGACGCGATCCCAGCGATTCTCCGGCAGAGTGATCGCACTGATGCCTATTTCGTTCTTGCGCGCGATGATGCCCGGATCGGTCGATTTTGCGGTGATGACGACCGACGGCTGGACGTCTCCTGCCGGAAACACATGGTCTCGCCGCGCCACACCGCGCGTGACCTGCAGGTAGAACAGGCCGTTGCGCACCCTGTTTCGCCGCAGCAGCTCACGGAGCACGATGACAAGCGCCTGCCGTTCCATCGGCCAGGCGATACGAAGCTCGCCCAGCGACCGTCCCAGGCGGTCGAGGTGCCGCGTCAGGTCGACGATGAAGCCGTGGCGGACCTCGCAAACCTCGTAGACGCCGTCAGCGAACTGGTAGCCGCGATCCTCGACGTGGACCGCCGCCTCCGCGTGGCGCACATATCGACCGTTGACATAGGCAAAACGTGGCATGGGACCGCCTAGAAATACTGGATGCTGACACGGAAGAGCTGCTGGACATGGCGGACAGCTTCCACCGTCGCAAACAGGACGACCCTGTCCTTCGCCTTGATACGGACGTCGCCGTCGGGCCGAACCACCTTGCCATCGCGCAGGATGGCGCCAATGCGAATGCCCTCGGGAAGGTGAAGGTCGCGGAACGGCCGGCCGACCAGCGGCGAGGTCTCCAGCGCCTCCGCCTCGATCACTTCGGCCGCGCCGCGCTGGACGGCGTAAACCCGGCGGATGCGCCCCTTGCGGACATGCTGGAGGATACTGGAGATCGTCACCGCCCGCGGATTGATATGGGCGTCGATCTCCATGCTGCGGATGAGATCCTGATAGGAGGGATCGTTCAGGAGGACGAGGTTGTGCTTGCAGCCAAGCGCCTTGGCCATCACGCCGCCCAATATGTTGATCTGGTCGTTGTTGGTCAGCGTGACGACGAGATCGGCGTCCTGGATATCGGCCTGCTGCAGAAGTTTCTGATCGAGCGCCGATCCGTGCAGGACGACGGAATTGCGCAACTCATCGGCGATAAGGACGGCTCGCTCCCGATCGCTCTCGATGATCTTGATGCGGGTGCGGGGCTGGAACTCCTCGATCGCCTTGGCAACGAAGAGACCGATATTGCCACCGCCGGCGATGACGATGCGCGCGGCCTCCTGCTCCTCGTGCCCGAAAAGCGACAGCGTGCGCCGCACATGCGTCGCATCGCAGACGACATAGGCGAGGTCCCCGGTTTGCAACTCGTCGCCCGAACGCGGCACGAACAATTTGCCATCCCGGTATACGCCGGTCACGGTGGCCATCAAGTCCGGAAAGAGTTCCGTCAGCTGCTGCAGCGGCGTGTTGACGACCGGGCAGTCCTCCATGCACTCGATCGCCAGCATCACGATCCGGTCGTCGGCGAAACGCACGACATCGGTGGCGCCGGGAAACGAAATGCGCCGGAGCACCATCTTGCCGACCTCGATCTCCGGGGAAATCGCCACGTCGATCGGCATATCGTCGCGCGAGAAGAGATCGGAATATTCCGGCGCCAGATAGCTCTGCGAACGGATGCGGGCGATCTTGGTCGGCACCTTGAACAGCGAGTGCGCCACCTGGCAGGCGACCATGTTGATCTCGTCGTGCAGGGTGACGGCGATGATCATTTCCGCCTGGTCCGCGCCCGCCTTTGCCAGAACGTCCGGATGTGCGCCGTGGCCGACCACGCCGCTCACATCGAGCGTCTCGGTAATGGCCGAGATGAGCGAAGCCGAGGTATCGATGACCGAGACGTCGTTGCCCTCCTGCGAAAGACGCTCGGCAATGCCGTAACCCACGCGGCCGGCGCCGCAGATGATGACCTTCATGTCGCGCCCCTCGCCGCTCTCATATCACCCTCAGACGCCAAGCGACTTCAACTTGCGGTGCAGCGCGGAACGTTCCATGCCGACGAACTCGGCGGTCCGCGAAATATTGCCGCCGAAACGGTTGATCTGCGCCACGAGATAATCGCGCTCGAACATTTCGCGCGCCTCTCGGAGCGGCAGCGTCATGATGTGCTGGTCACCCTGGGTGGAGACCTTCGGCAGCATGTCACCGACGTCGGTCGGCAGCATGTCCGCGGTGATGACGCTGTCGGGGCCGTCACTGCGGGCAAGGATCATCAGCCGCTCGATGTTGTTGCGCAGCTGGCGGATGTTGCCGGGCCAGTCATGTGCCTGCAGGACTGCCAGCGCGTCATCACCGATCTTGCGCGCCCGGATGCCGGCCTGCTCGCTGACCTGGCGCATAAACATGTCGACGAGGAACGGAATGTCCTCGCGCCGCTCGGCCAGCGCCGGCACGCGCACGGGCACAACGGCGAGACGGTGATAGAGATCCTCCCGGAAGGCGCCCTCGGCGATCTGGCTTTCCAGATTGTAGGCGGTGGAGGAGATGATGCGGACATCGACCTTGACTCGCTTCGATCCGCCGACACGTTCGAACTGCTGGTCGACGAGAACGCGCAGGATCTTGTTCTGCGTCTCGCGCGGCATCTCGCCGATCTCGTCGAGGTAGAGGATGCCGCCATGCGCTTCCTCGAGCGCGCCGGTCTTGCGCTGCTGTCCCGGCCCGCCTTCGGTACCGAACAGCGCAATCTCCATACGCTCGGGCGTGATCGCGGCTGCGTTCAGCACGACGAAGGGTCCGCCGGCGCGCGTCGACTTGCGATGGATCATCCGCGCCACGAGTTCCTTGCCGGAGCCGGAAGGCCCGAGGATCATGATGCGGCTGTTGGTCGGCGACACCTTTTCGATCGTCTGGCGCAACTGCGAGACGGCAACCGAAGTGCCGATCAGTTCGGCCGCATCGCCTGACCTGCGCTTCAGCTCCGTCACTTCTCGGCGAAGCTTCGAATTTTCCAGCGCCCGTTCCGCGATCAGGATCAGCCGGTCCGCCTTGAAGGGCTTTTCGATGAAATCGTAGGCGCCGCGGCGGATCGCCGAAACGGCGGTCTCGATGTTGCCGTGACCGGAGATCATCACGACGGGCAGATCCGGATAGCGGCTCTTGATTTCGTCGAGCAGAGCAAGGCCGTCCAGCCGGCTGCCCTGCATCCAGATGTCGAGAAATACCAGGCGCGGGACGCGATCGCTGATCGCCTGCAGCGCGCTGTCGCTGTCGTAGGCGGTCCGCGTCTCGTGCCCCTCGTCGGACAGGATCCCCGACACGATCTCGCGGATATCCTCCTCGTCGTCCACCACCAGAATGTCAGAGGCCATGTGTCAGTTCCTTGTCACTTTTTTCCGCATCGACAGCCACACTTTCGTCGATAGGCAGGATCACGCGGATCATCGCCCCGTGGCCGTTGTCGAAGTCCGCGGGGGCGTCGTGCAGTTCCAGCTGCCCGCCGTGGTCTTCTATGATTTTCTTGACGATCGCCAGCCCGAGCCCGGTGCCCTTTTCGCGCATCGTCATGTAGGGCTCGAGAATCCGGTGCCGGTTCTCCGTCGGCAGCCCCTTGCCGTTGTCGATCACGTCGACGACATATCGCCCGCTTGCCTGCTCCCGCCGCGCCCGCACGAGCACCTTGCGCTCGTCGCGCTGCAAATCTGCCGGCAACGCCTCGATCGCCTCGACGGCGTTCTTGATGATGTTGCCGAAGGCCTGGCCAAGCATGCGCGAATCGAAATGGCCGATCAGCGCTTCTGCCTCGAAGTCCTTCACGAAGGTCACGTGATTGTTGCCCATTTCGCGCAGGAACACTGCATCCTTGAGGATGCCGCGCAGGTCCGCCTGGTCCTTGGTCGGCTTCGGCATGCGCGCGAAGGAAGAGAACTCGTCCACCATGCGGCCGATATCCTCGACCTGGCGCACGATCGTGTCGGTACACTGGTCGAATACGGCGCGGTCGTCCTGGTTGATCTGCTTGCCGTAGCGCCGCCGGATCCGCTCGGCCGAGAGCTGGATCGGCGTCAGCGGATTCTTGATCTCGTGAGCGATTCTCCTGGCGACGTCGGCCCATGCGGTCGAGCGCTGCGCGATCACGAGATCGGTAATGTCATCGATGGTGATGACGTAGGATTCCTTTGCATCCTTCGCCTCCTCGCGCGTGACCTGGACATTGAGCGTGCGCTCGGTGCCGCCGCGCATGATGTTGATCTGCCGGCGGTAATCGTTCCGGTAACGCGGAGAGGCTTCCTGCAGGACGGCAGCGACCTCCGGCGCGACCTCGGCCAGTTTTGCCCCGACAAGCGCCCCGGCGCCGCGGCCGAAGAGATGCTCGGCGGAAGAATTGGCGATCGTCAGGCGTCCGCCCTCCTCCACGCCGATCACCGCCGCCGACACGCCTGACAACACCGCCTCGATGAAGTGGCCGCGCTGCTCCATCTCGTCCTTGGCATCGAGAATCTGGCCCTGCTGGGCGCGAATCTCCGAGATCATCTTGTTGAAGGTCCGCGACAGGCTGCCGACGTCGCCATCGGCTGTACGCACCGGGACATGAACGTCGAGGTTGCCCGAAGCGACGGCATCCGCAGCCCCGATCAGGAGCCTGATCGGGCGGACGATGCGGTCGGCGACCGCGATCGCGGTCCAGATCGCCGCAAGCAGCACGATCAGCGCGAAGCCGAGATAGAGTACGCCGAAAGCGAGTTGCAGCGACGTTCTGCCCGCCTCTAGCGCCCGGTATTCGGCCGTATTGTCCTCCATCTGCCGCATCGAGCGCATGACTTCGGGATCGACCGTCCGGACCGTGTAGAGAAAGGTGTCGGGAATATTGTCGATCTTGATGACGGCGCCGACGAGGTTGGTCGTACCCGGCGGGATCAGCGTCGGCTGGCCGGACGCAGCCGCCTTCAGCGCCTCCTCGGGAACTGCCGGCAGCGGCTTGTCGGTCGGAATGTTCGCCTGCAGGATCGGCGAGCCGTCGCCGCGAACAAGGAATGCCCCCAGCATGCCGCGGCCGCGCGCCTGCCGGGTGATCAGTTCGGCAAATCCGGTACGGTCGAGGCTGTAGAGCTGGCGGTTCCGCTCCAGGTCGTTCGACATCGAGACCGTCTGTCCCTGGAGATAGCTGGCATTTTCCAGGACATAGGCCTGGGCCACGTTCAGCGATGAACTGACGATCGACTGGGTGCGGATGGAAAACCAGCGGTCGAGCCCCACATCGAGGGTGATCGAGGCGAAGATGGCGACCAGGATCGCCGGCGTGATCGCCACGATCGAGAAGAGAGCGACGATGCGCACATGCAACCGGGCCGCGGCACGGCCGCGCGAACGCGCCTTCAGAAGCCGCGCGATCTCGCGCCCGATGAGGATGATGAGGCCGAGCACGAACAGCGCGTTGACCGCGACAGAAGCGATGATGACGTTGGCCTCGGGCTTGATCGGCGTCAGCCCGAGCAGGATGAAGAGCGAAATGATCGCCGCGATCAGCGCCCCGCCGGCGAGAAGCAGCCCCGGAAGCGCGAACGATGCCCTGCGGTCGCGACCGTTGCCGGCCGTTTCGTGTCCGCCCCCGATCAGGGTCGCGTTCTCGTTCATTCGCTGCACTCGCTCCGTCCGGCCAT
The DNA here is from genome assembly GCF_013378445.1 of Mycoplana rhizolycopersici. GTDB lineage: Bacteria > Pseudomonadota > Alphaproteobacteria > Rhizobiales > Rhizobiaceae > Mycoplana > Mycoplana rhizolycopersici. The sequence goes on along the minus strand of NZ_JABXYK010000006.1, from coordinate 136,229 downwards.
GGCTGGCCGGCACCCCTCGTTCATCCTGATGCGTCCGAATGAAGGCGGGGATCCCATACCTTACAGGGGGAACGGCAGATGCAATCTGCCTATTCGCCACCGAGCCCATCTGTTACCACCAAGCAACACAATGTGGCGAAAATGCAACGCAGTTTGGAGCGAAGTCAAGCCAGCCGGGAGCTTCGGTAGACCGAGACGCCGAGTTCGCGGATTTTCTTGCGCAGCGTGTTACGGTTGAGACCGAGAAGATCGGCCGCCTTGATCTGGTTTCCGCGCGTCGCCGTCAGGGCCGCAAGGATCAGCGGATACTCCATTTCGGCCAGAACACGATCGTAAAGTCCCGGCGGCGGCAGGCCATCGCCGAAACTGGCGAAATACTGGCGCATGTTTTCCTCCACCGCCTGCGAGATCGAAAGCGAACCGTTGCGGGCGGCCGCCTTCTCGATCGGGCTGTCGGGGACGTCCGTACGCAGCTCGGTCTCGATGATTTCGCGGGTGATGACATCCTGTGGATAAAGTGCCGTCAGGCGTCGGATGAGGTTCTCCAGCTCGCGCACGTTGCCCGGCCATGAATGCGCCTTCATCAGTTCGAGCGCTTCCTGGTCGAATCGCTTGGAGTCCAGCCCTTCCTTTTCGGCCTGCTGGACGAAATGGCGCACAAGGTCGGGAATGTCCTCCGCCCGGTCGCGAAGAGGCGGCAGCCGTAGCGGCACGACGTTCAGCCGGTAGTAGAGGTCTTCCCGGAAAAGCCCCTGGTTGATCGACTGCTTCAGATCCTTGTTGGTGGCAGCGACGATGCGCACGTCGGTGCGGATCGGTGTGCGGCCACCGACGGTGGTGTATTCGCCCTGCTGGAGCACGCGCAGAAGCCGGGTCTGCGCGTCCATCGGCATGTCGCCGATCTCGTCGAGGAACAGCGTGCCGCCCTCCGCCTGCTCGAAGCGGCCGGTCGAGCGGTTCTGCGCGCCGGTGAAGGCGCCCTTCTCATGGCCGAACAGTTCGGATTCGATCAGGTCGCGCGGGATCGCCGCCATGTTGATCGCCACGAACGGGCCGTTGCGGCGCTTGCCGTAGTCATGCAGCGCGCGCGCCACCAGTTCCTTGCCGGTCCCCGACTCGCCGGTGATCATCAGCGTCAGGTCTGTCTGCATCAGCCGGGCCAGGACGCGGTAGATTTCCTGCATGGCGGCGGAACGACCGACGAGCGGCATGCCGTCCTGGGTGTCGTCGTCGAGTTTCGCCGGCTTCTTCTTCGGCTCCGCCAGCGCCCGGCCGATGATCGCGATCAGTTCGGTGAGGTCGAACGGCTTCGGCAGGTAGTCGTAGGCGCCGCGCTCGGACGCCTTGATCGCCGTCATGAAGGTATTCTGCGCGCTCATCACAAGGACCGGCAGGTCGGGCCGCGCCTTCTTGATCCGCGGCAGGAGATCAAACGCGTTCTCGTCCGGCATGACAACGTCGGTCACGACGATGTCGCCCTCGCCCGCAGAGATCCAGCGCCACAGCGTGGCGGCGTTGGAAGTGATGCGGACATCGTAGCCTGCGCGGCTCAGCGCCTGATTGAGAACGGTTCTGATCGCCGCATCATCGTCGGCAACAAGGACTGTGGCGCCTGTCATCTGCTATTTCCTCTGCTCTCCGGAGGTGTCGTCTTCCTCGCGCAGCCCCTTGGAGGCGGGCATCAGCACGCGAAACGTTGTGCGGTGGCCCTGGCTGTCGCATTCGATGATGCCACCATGGCCGCCGATAATCTTGGCGACCAGCGCCAGGCCGAGACCCGACCCGTTGGTCTTGGTCGTGATGAAGGGATCGAACAGGTGCGGCAGCAAGTCGGGCGGCACGCCCGGCCCGTTGTCGTGCACGCAAAATTCGAGCGGCAACGACACCTTCTCGCGCGTGCCCGCCACCGACAGGCGGATGCCCGGCCGGTAGGCCGTCGTCAGCATGATCTCGCCGTCCGGCCTATCGCCCACCGCCTCGGCGGCGTTCTTGATCAGGTTGAGGAAGACCTGCACCAACTGGTCGCGATTGGCATAGACCGGCGGCAGTGATGGATCGTAGTTCTCGGTGATCTTGATGTGGCGGGCAAAGCCGGCGCTCGCCACCGCCTTCACATGATCGAGCACGGAATGGATGTTCAGGGCCACACGGTCGACCGGACGCTCGTCCGAAAACACCTCCATGCGATCGACCAGCGAGACGATGCGGTCGGTCTCGTCGCAGATCAGCCGCGTCAGCGCCCGGTCGTCGTCGATGACGGACGTCTCCAGCAGCTGTGCTGCGCCGCGAATGCCCGACAGCGGGTTCTTGATCTCGTGCGCCAGCATCGACGCCAGCCCCGTGACAGAGCGGGCGGCAGCGCGGTGCGTCAACTGCCGGTCGATCTTGTCGGCCATCGACCGCTCCTGCAGCACCACGACCACTGCGCCGGCAGCCGTCGCAACGGGGGCGACATAGAGGTCGACGAGCTTGTCGGCGCCCAGCCGCGGCGAACTGAGGTCCACCCGATACTCGTTCACCGGTGCGCGCCGTTCCCTGACCTGTTCGATCAAAGTCAGAAGAGGGCTCCCGAAGGGTATGAAAGTACTAATGTTGTAGCGTGCGAGATGGCTTGCGCTGGCGCCGAAGAAGCTCTCGGCCTCCCAGTTGGCAAAAGCGATGTGACCGGCCTCGTCGACCAGGATGACGGGATGCTGAATGGCGTTCAGCACCGCCATTGCCAGACCGTTCATATCGGCCTGCGGAAGTTCCTTGTCCGGACTGCTCATCACGCCGCCTTCTCTTTCATCCGCCCGGCAGCGGTGCCGCCGTCGACGAGCACCGCCGCCAGGCGATCGGCAACGAATTCCGCGTCGGTCGACACCATCAGGGCACCTCTCTGCGCCGCCGCGATACCGGGCGCGTGTCGATCCAGATACCAGCCGACGTGCTTTCGGGCATGGCGAAGGCCGGCGACGGCGCCGTAGAAATCGAGCATCAGCCGATAGTGCTCCACGGCGCAGGCTGCAAGCTCGGCACCTGCAGGCGCAACGCAGGCACCGGCAACGACGGCCGGATGCCACGGACGCCCCTGCGCGGCACGGCCGATCATGACCGCGTCAGCGCCCGACCGGCGCAGGATTTCCGCGCAATCCTCGGCGGAATCGACGTCGCCGTTAGCAATGAGCGGAACCTTGATGCGCTCGCGCACAGCACGGATCGCATCCCAGTCGGCCTTGCCTTCGTAGAACTGCATGCGGGTGCGTCCATGCACGGTGATCATCTGCACGCCTGCGCCCTCTGCACGCGCGGCGATGTCCGGCGCATTCAGGCTGTCGTGATCCCAGCCGAGCCGCATCTTGACGGTGACGGGCACCGTCACCGCCTTCACCGTCGCCTCGATCAGCCGCAGCGCGTGGTCCGGTTCCCGCATCAGGGCCGAACCGGAGTATCCGCCGATCACCTTCTTCGCCGGGCAGCCCATGTTGATGTCGATGATGTCGGCGCCGTTCGCCTCGGCGAGGCGGGCCGCCTCCGCCATCCAGTCGGCGTCGCGGCCAGCCAGTTGAACCATGTGCGGGCGGATACCGCGATTGCGGATGCGCGCCCAAGATTCCGGCGCATTCGCCGCAAGTTCACGGCTGGCCACCATCTCCGTCACCACCAGCCCCGCGCCGAACCGCCATGCAAGTTCGCGAAACGGCAGGTCGGTCACGCCCGACATCGGCGCGAGCACAACGCGGTTGCGCAGAACCTGTCGTCCGATCGACAAGGGTTCGGAAAGGCTCACCTCTGTCAAATGCTCATCTTTCAAGCAGGCCAAAATCGTGCCCTATTTTTAGACAATCAGATCAGGATTGCCAAGTCGTTTCCGTCGCCTGCCGCAAAATTCCGCAACTCGGCTGGCATTGAGGCGGCGATCGTTCTAAATCGGCTCAAACCGCTTCGATCGCGAGGAACCAGAACACGATGAGCGCACAAAATCGGATCAATTGCGGTGTGATCATCGTTGCGGCGGGACGCGGAGAACGAGCCGGATCGCACCCGGATGGTCCGAAGCAGTATCGGCGCATTGCAGGAAGGCCGGTTATCTCCCATACGCTGGATGCCTTTGTCAAATGGGCGCCCGATGCGCCGATCGTCGTCGTCGTCCATGCCGACGACAGCGATCTTATTGCCGCCGCGCTGTTACAGGTGAATGGCAGTACCGGCAAGATCCGCGTGGTCACGGGCGGCGCAAGCCGCCAGCAGTCTGTACTGGCTGGACTGGAAGCCATGGCGGGCCTCGACATCGACCATGTCCTGATCCAGGACGCCGTCCGGCCGTTCGCGGATCCCGCATTGCTCGATCGCGTGGGGGCGGCACTGGCCGCCGGCGCCCGGGCGGTGCTGCCGGCGATCGCCGTCGCCGACACGCTCAAGCGCGCCGGAGGCGACGGCAGCGTCGCAGAAACCGTGCCGCGCGCAGGTCTCTTTGCCGCGCAGACCCCGCAGGCATTTCACTTCCAGACGATTCTCGATGCGCACCGACAGGCAGCCGCCGGGGGCCGAAGCGATTTCACCGACGACGCCGCCATCGCCGAATGGGCGGGCGTGCCCGTGCGCCTCGTCGAGGGTGCCGTCGGGAACGTCAAGCTGACTTTGCAGAAGGACATCATCATGGCAGACGAAAGACTGTCCGCGCCCCTTCCCGACGTGCGCACCGGCAACGGCTACGACGTCCACCAACTCGAACCCGGCGACGGCGTCACGCTCTGCGGCGTCTTCATCCCGCACGACCAGCGGCTCAAAGGGCATTCGGACGCCGACGTCGCCCTGCACGCGCTGACGGACGCACTGCTCGCCACCTGCGGCGCCGGCGACATCGGCGACCATTTTCCGCCGTCCGATCCGCAGTGGAAGGGCGCGCCATCGCGCATCTTCCTCGAGCATGCTGCAGGCATCGTCCGCCAGAACGGGGGCACGATCATGAACGCGGACGTCTCGCTGATCGCCGAGGAGCCCAAGATTGGCCCTCATCGCGAGGTGATGCGAAAGAAACTGTCGGAAATCCTCGGCATCTCGCTCGACCGCTGCTCGGTCAAGGCGACGACGAATGAGAAGATCGGCTTTATCGGCCGCCGCGAGGGAATCGCCGCGATCGCCACGGCCACCGTCGTCTACAGGAAACGGGAGCCATGAGCATGTGGCCCGCCGATATCGAGGCCACCGCGCACGGGATCGTCTCAGATTGGACGAAGCGCGGCCTTGTGGCAGCAACGGCAGAATCCTGCACCGGCGGGCTGATCGCGGCGGCGTTGACGGAGATTGCCGGCTCCTCGGCCGTGGTGGATCGCGGCTTCGTCACCTATTCCAACAACGCCAAGAGGGAGCTTCTCAAGGTTTCTGAAGGCACGCTTGCCGCCCATGGCGCCGTGTCGAGGCAGACCGCGATCGAAATGGTAGCGGGCGCACTCGCAGCCTCCCGTGCCGATGTCGCAGTCGCGGTCACCGGCATCGCCGGCCCCGGTGGCGGCTCTGCGGAGAAGCCGGTCGGCCTGGTTCATATCGCAGCCGCCAACCGCAACGGAACCACGCTGCACCGGGAAATGCGCTACGGCGACATCGGCCGTCAGGCGATCCGGCTTGCCACCGTCCGCACAGCGCTCGAAATGCTGATCGAGGCCGCCGGCCCGTAGCACGGTGCCTTCATCGCGCGGGCGAAAACCGCTTCACGCCGGTCGCATGCGCGCCCGCCATCGATGCCGTGACCGAGGATTGCGTCCTAGTGCCTCCGTCGCCGCCAGCCGCAGAGAAGACGAGAACGGCTGCGACCGCGATCGAAACGGCGTTCAGCGCGAGCAGGATTGCGTGCATGGTGCCGACCTCTGTTGCCGTGTCCTATCGAACTGACGGTCAGCCAGCGGCTTTTGTTCGCCAAAAAATCGATGCTTCTCGACCGGATCTGCTTGCCGCCGTTACCGACACAGAAGGGTGTCAGGCATAGATCTTTTCGGCACGCTTCTCGAAGGCTTCGGAGAACATGTGGAAGGCCCGGTCGAACATCGAGCCCATGACCGCACCCAGAATGCGGCTCTTGAACTCGTAGTCGATAAAGAAATGGACGCTGCAGCCGCCTTCGGCAGCAGGCTCGAAACGCCAGCGGTTATCGAGGTAGCGGAACGGACCGTCGATGTACTTCACGTCGATCGCCTGTTCCGCCGGGTTGAGCAGCACCTGCGTCGTGAACGTCTCGCGGATGGCCTTGTAGCCCACGGTCATGTCGGCGATGAGAAGCTCCCTGCCGTCCCGTTCCTTGCGGGAGCGAACCACCAGCCCCTCGCACAGGGGCAGGAATTCGGGATAGCGCTCCACGTCGGCGACGAGCGCATACATCTGTTCGGGCGAGTGCGGCACCTGCCGCCGGGTTTCGAATTGGGGCATTCGCTGGAGATATTCAAACGCGAGCGCAGAAACAAGATGCGACGTCTGTCGAAAGCGTGCCAGCCGACAAGACGAGCCGGTTTCGGTGCCATCCGCAGGCCCCGGAGGCAATTCTGGAGCCCTATCGCGCCCCTGCCGAGACGCGTTCGAAGGCCGAAAGGATCGCCGCCGCTGCAATCTCGGCCTGATGCAGGTCGGTCTGGTAGTTGCAGACCGAAATCCGCATCACCTGTCGGCCGCGCCACTGCGCGCCGCCGACGAAAATCTGCCCGTCCCCTTGCAGTGCCGTGATCACCTCCCGCGTCAGGCGGTCCCCCTCCTCCCCAGCGTTGCCGAAGCGGACGATCACCTGGTTGAGAACCACGTCGTTGAGCAAGAACACGCCCTTCCGCTCTGCCAGCATTGCGGCCATCGCCGCGGCTGCGGCGCAGTTCCGATCGATCATCTCCGCGATACCGTGACGGCCGAGGTGCTTGATCATCGCCCAGGTGGCAAATCCCCGCGCCCGTCGCGACAGTTCCGGTACATAATGCGAAGGATCACGCTCGCCTTCGCCGGCAAGGGGCAGGTAGCTCGCGGCAATCGTCATCGCGCGGCGATGGGCAAGCTCGTCGCGCACGATCGCATAGCCGCTGTCATACGGCGTCTGCAGCCATTTGTGTCCGTCCGTGGCCCAACTGTCGGCATCTTCCACCCCCGCTGCGAGCGCCCGCCTTTCCGGGCTTGCGCTTGCCCAGAGGCCGAAGGCGCCGTCTACATGCACCCAAGCGCCCTTGCCCTTCGCCAGAGGTATGAGCGCGTGAAAATCGTCGAACGCACCGGTATTGATCTGCCCCGCCTGGAGGATAGCGATTGCGGGTCCATCCACGCCCGACAAAGCCTCCTCGAAGGCTTGCGCTCGAATCCGCCCTTCCCCGTCGGTCGCCACGCGGATGACCCGGTCGTGGCCGAGGCCAAGAAACTGCAGAGCGGAAAAGACCGTCGTATGGGCGTCGTCACCGATCAGCACCGTTATCGGGGGTGCGCCGAACAGACCGCGCGCGTCGGCATCCCAGCCGTAACGGCGCAGCACCGCCCCGCGCGCGGCCGCAAGACAGGTGAAATTGGCGACCGTCGCGCCCGTCACGAAACCGACCGAGCATTCGCCCGGCAGGTGGAGCAGTTGCAGCAGCCAGCGCGCGGCCACCGCCTCGACCGCGGCCGCTGACGGAGCGGCCGTATGGTTGCCGGCATTCTGCCCCCAGGCGGACGTCAGCATGTCGGCCGCTACGCCGACCGGATGCGATCCGCCGATCACCCAGCCGAAGAAGCGCGGCCCGGCCATGAGGTGCAGGCCGGGATCGGCGCGTGCGGCCAGGTCCGAAATCAATGCGTTTGCCTCTGCGGGACCTTCCGGAAGGGCCTCGTCGAATGCGTCGATGCTGCCGGCATAGTCGCGAAGCGGGCGGTGCGGCCGCTCCGCTACACCATTGCGAAACCGGGCAGCGTTTTCCGCCGCCAACCGGAAAAGGGCTTCGATATCCATCCGCGATCCTCCCTGCGGACAAGTTCGCACCGTCAGCCGGTGCAATCGCCCCCAGCCTACGTCCGCCCGCTGTTGCCGCCAAACGATTTCGAGTTGGGGCGTGCTGGAGGGTCTGGCCGGACCAGAACGCGGCTAGCCCTTGGATCCCGCCTTGGCCCTATGGGCCGCGGCATTCATGGTCTGATCCAGGCAACCCTTTAATGCCTGCACAAGGCGCTCATTCTGTGCATGCGAACGCAGGAGCAGCACCGGAACGCTCGGGTATTCACCGAGCCGTTCCTCTATCTCGGGGCTTTCGGTAAGTTCAAAGTTCCAGATGTAGCGCAGGAATTCGAGGTTGATACGTTCCGGGCATCCCACGGCCATGTGCGGACGCGACTGCCCCCTATACCGCAACCATCGTCCGATGACGCCCCGGAGCGATTTCCATCGCGGCGGTCGCAGCCACAAGACCAGATCGGTACGCGGCATGCGCAGCGGCAGCGTGCCGGGACTTGTTCCATCCATGATCCAGCGTGGCTCGTCGACGATTTCCCTGAGCCGAGCGAGCGCCTCGGCCCGCGGCCGCGGCTGCCAGCCCTGTAACCAGAATATCTCCCTGTCCATCGGCACATGTGGCAGGTCGAGCATCTCCGACAGGCGCGCGGCCAGCGTGCTCTTGCCGCTGCCCGAACAGCCAATGACGAGCACCCGCGATGCGCTTGCCAGGCGTGCCGCCGCCTCATCGAGGTCTTCAACCATGGGACGCCTCTCCTCCTTCTGAAACGCATTCGGGCCGCGGTCTTGCAACCACGGCCCGTGTCGATCTGATTGTGCCGCTTACTCCGCGGCGGCGAGCAGCTTCTTTTCGCGCGCGGCCTTCAGGCGGGCGAAATCGTCGCCGGCATGGTGCGAGGAGCGCGTCAGCGGGCTCGAGGCCACCATGAGGAACCCCTTGGTATAGGCGACCGTCTCGTAGGACTTGAACTCGTCAGGGGTGATGAACTTCTCCACCTTGTGGTGCTTGCGCGTCGGCTGCAGGTACTGGCCGATCGTCAGGAAGTCGACATCGGCGGTGCGCAGGTCGTCCATGAGCTGCAGCACCTCGTTGCGTTCCTCGCCGAGGCCGACCATGATCCCGGACTTGGTGAACATGGTCGGGTCTAGTTCCTTCACCCGCTGCAACAGGCGGATGGAGTGGAAGTAACGGGCACCCGGGCGAACGGTCAGGTAGTTTCCGGCGACCGTCTCCATGTTGTGATTAAAGACATCGGGCTTGGCGGCGACCACGCGCTCCAGCGCGCCCGGCTTCTTCAGGAAGTCCGGCGTCAGGATCTCGATCGTCGTCGAAGGCGATGCGGCCCGGATCGCCCAGATCACCTTCTCGAAATGCTCCGCACCGCCGTCCTCCAGATCGTCACGATCGACGGATGTGATGACCACGTGGCTGAGGCCCATCTGGCGCACGGCCTTGGCGACGTTTTCCGGCTCGGCCATGTCGAGCGCGTTCGGCTTGCCGGTGGCGACATTGCAGAAGGCGCAGGCGCGCGTACAGATCTCGCCCATGATCATAAAGGTGGCGTGCTTCTTGTCCCAGCACTCGCCGATATTGGGGCAGCCCGCTTCCTCGCAGACCGTCACCAGCTTGTGCTCCTTCACGATGGAGCGCGTCTCCTGGTAGCCCTTGGAGACCGGCGCCCGCACGCGGATCCATTCCGGCTTGCGCGCGACCTCGGTATCGGGACGATGCGCCTTCTCCGGATGACGGACGCGCTTTTCGTCGAGATGGGTCCTGTCGAGGATGGTGACCATTTCAAACCTGCCTTCAGCCGCTTCTTACAATCGCATGTCTTGGCCGCGAAACCGCTATACACTTTTGCGCGACATGCGTGCGCGCGAAAAATCCGTCAACGCCTGACGAGCTTGGCGACAAATAACAAAATGCACGAGCCGACGAAACCCTGCACGAGGTAACCCAGCCAACCGCTGGCGACATGGATCCCGGCCCGGTCGAAGATCGCGTTCGCCAGCACCGCGCCGACGATGCCGATCACGACGTTCAAGAAGATGCCAAAGCGAAGGTCCATCAGCTTGCCGGCGAGCCAGCCCGAAAGCCCGCCAATGACGATCCCCGCAAACCAGCCCACATCCATTCCGTTCGTTCCTTCGCATGCGTTCGTCATGGTGCGGCCGATCCGCCCCCGTCATCATATGGGCCATTGCACCGCCACCCGCAATGAGAGCGGGGATGGCGCCGCCTGGGCTTCGCCGGATGGCGCGCGAAAGGCCGCCCGCCTCCCGTCATGCCGGACTTGATCCGGCATCCAGCTCGCGCAAGTCCTTGCGCGGATAGTGCATTTCCCGCACCGCAGACGTGGCGCCGCTGGATCCCGGATCAAGTCCGGGATGACGGCCCGAGAGGCCGACGCCAGCACGAAGAATCGCCACCGTGGGGGCGGTGCCGGCACTATTGATCGGCTCGTCGCCCAAGCCCTCCAGCCCTTCGACCGCCCATCACCTCACTCTCTGTCATGCCGGAACTGATCCGGCATCCAGCTCGCGCAAGTCCTTGCGCGGATAGTGCATTTCCCGCACCGCAGACGCGGCGCTGCTGGATCCCGGATCAAGTCCGGGATGACGGACACATATGTGACTTCCATCTCATATGGGGCTTCCGTCCCACTCCACATTTCGCGCGGCGCCTTAGCTGCGACACCGCGGCTGCCGAGGCGGATCAGGCGTTCAGCGCCCGCCCGTAGGCATCCAGTACGCTTTCTTTCAGCGTTTCGGAAATGGTCGGATGCGGAAAGATCGTGTGCATCAGCTCTTCCTCGGTCGTTTCGAGGTTCATGGCGATGACGAAACCCTGGATCAGTTCGGTCACTTCTGCTCCTACGAGATGCGCGCCGAGCAGTTCGCCCGTCTTCTTGTCGAAGATCGTCTTGACCAGGCCCTGATCCTCGCCAAGCGCGATCGCCTTGCCGTTGGCGACGAAGGGGAAACGACCGACGCGGATATCGCGGCCCTGCTCCTTAGCTTTCGCTTCCGTCAGCCCGACGGAGGCGACCTGCGGGTGGCAGTAGGTGCAGCCGGGGATCTTGAGCTTGTCCATCGGATGGACGTTCGGCAGGCCGGCGATCTTCTCGACGCAGATGACGGCCTCATGCTCGGCCTTGTGCGCCAGCATCGGCGGGCCGGCAACGTCGCCGATCGCATAGATGCCGGGCACGTTGGTCTTGCCGTAGCCGTCGATCGCGATGAAGCCGCGGTCAGTCTTCACGCCGAGCGCCTCGAGCCCGATGTTCTCGATGTTGGCCTGAACGCCGACGGCCGAGATCATCCGGTCGGCGGTGATCTTCTCGACCTTGCCGTCCTTCATCTCCACATGCGCTGTGATCGAATTGGCACCCTTCTCCACCTTGGTGACCTTGGCCTCCAGGTGGATCTTCATGCCCTGCTTTTCGAACTGCTTCTTGGCGAGCGCGGAGATCTCAGCATCCTCGACCGGCATCACCGTCTTCATCACTTCGACGACGGTAACGTCGACGCCGAGTGTGCGGTAGAACGAGGCGAACTCGATGCCGATCGCCCCCGAGCCCATGACCAGCAGCGATTTGGGCATTTCTGCCGGTTTCATCGCCTCGAAATAGGTCCAGATCAGCTTGCCGTCCGGCTCGATGCCCGGAAGCGCGCGCGGACGGGCGCCGGTGGCGACGATGATGTGCTTGGCGGTGTAGGTACCTTCCGGCAGTACGTTCTTCGGCAGCGGCGCCTGCGGCTCGAGGGGCTTTTTCGACGTCTTGGAGACGACGATCTCGCCGGGCTTCGAAAGCTTCGCCTCGCCCCAGATGATGTCGACCTTGTTCTTCTTCATCAGGAAGCCGACGCCGCCATTCATACGCTGGGCAATGCCGCGCGAGCGGGCGACGATGGCGTTCAGGTCCGGCGTCACGCTGCCTTCGATCTTGATGCCGTAATCGCCCGGATGCTTCGCATAGTGGAAGATCTCGGCGGAACGCAGCAGTGCCTTGGTCGGAATGCAGCCCCAGTTCGAGCAGATGCCGGCAAGGTGCTCCCGCTCGACAATCGCCGTTTTCAGGCCGAGCTGGGCAGCCCGGATAGCGGCGATATAACCGCCGGGACCCGAACCGATTACGATGACGTCGTACGTATTGGACATGAGCGCTTCCACTCCTCTTTTTCTCTTGTGCGGGCGCGCTCCGATCGGAGGCAGCACCCGTTGTCGTTATAGAGGACCGGAAGACGCGCGCTCCGTCCCTCAGGGAAGCTCGTCGGCGGCTTCGAACCGCGTGAGCATTCCAAAGATTTCATCCTTGAGCCGCATCCGCTCCTTTCGCATGTCCGCCATGCGGAAGTCGTCGGTCGGCTCGATATCCGTCTCTGCCCGATGGATCGCGCGGTTCACCGCGCCATATTCATCGGTGATGCGGTGAAAATGTCCATCGACTTCCCGCAAATGCCGGATCTTGCCGACATGCTCGGGAAACTCTTCTGCAAGCTGGTGCGGGGTATTCGACATGGCTGCATCTCCTGTCTGAAGTCGATGCAGCAAGCCTACCGCGCCGGGTGTGTCACTCCTTGATCCCCGTCAAACGCTATTCGTCAAAGTCCGAGCATCATGCGCACGACAGGCTCGAGCCCCCGGCCGATAGCCCGCGTGTTGGCGGCATCCAGATGCACGCCGTCCAGCGGTGTCGTCTCGGCAACGGAGCCGGCATCGAAGAAGCCGCATCCCTTCTCGTCGGCAAGGTCCGCATAAAGCGTCGCCAACATCGCCGACTGTTCGACGCCGCCCGAAAACATCGCCGCAAAGGCCGTATTCGCCGTCTCGCACAGCGGCGGAGGCGAGACGATCAGGATATCGGGCCGCCCTTCCCTGTCGAAAGACCAGGCGTGGTGACGCACAAGTTCGATCAGCCGCTCCATGCCCTGCACCGCGCCGAAGGCGGTGCCGCAGATCGCAGGCTTCATGTCATTGGCGCCGAGCATGATGATGACGAGATCGATCGGGTCGTGGCTGTGCAGCACCGTCGGCAGGATGCGGGCGCCGTTACGGTCGCAATCGGCGAGATGGTCGTCATAGGCCGTCGTCCGACCATTGAGACCCTCGGCGATCACCTGCACGTCCACACCCAGCGCCTTCTGAAGCACGCTCGGCCAACGGTCCTCCAGCGCATGGCGCCCGAGCGTCTCCGCGCCATAGCCCCATGTCAGGCTGTCGCCATAGCAGAGGACAGTTTTCATTGCGCGTCCACCATTGTTCTCGACGGTGTTTGATTCACGCCGTTTACAATCCTAAAGTAGAGCCAGTGCACGGCGATCATAGCGAGGCCCGGTATCAGTGCGGCGAAAAGATAGACGTACTCTAACTCAGTCCGCTCTACAGCTAGTTTCTGAAACAGCGTCAGCAATCCAAGTACCGTTGCGGCTGCTAATACTAGCATCGCCCAGCCTATCGCGGCATTTGACCTCGATATCAATTGTATGAACCACGAAGTGCATCCAATTGCGACTGAAGCAGGCAGCACATTGACTACTACGAGAAAAAAATCCTGATCCACGACCCAATAGGAGACAGCCAGTTGCGCCACAAACAGAAACATGACGAAACCCGCCATACCACTGAAGAATGACGCGCAAACTGAGTGCCAGGCGGCGCGAAACGCATCCTTAATAAAAGAAGTCATTCCGCGCACACCGTATCTCCGTGCTTACACCAGCATCCCCATCGGGTTCTCGATGTAGCGCTTGAAGGCGCCCAGCAGTTCGGCCCCGAGCGCGCCATCGACGCAGCGATGGTCGGTCGACAGCGTGACCGTCATCGCCTGGACGATGGCGATCTCGCCATTCTTTACCACGACGCGCTGCTCGCCGGCCCCGACCGCGAGGATCGTCGCATGCGGCGGGTTGATGACGGCGGCAAAATTCTTGACGCCCATCATGCCCATGTTCGAAACCGAGGTCGTGCCGCCCTGGTACTCTTCCGGCTTCAGCTTGCGTTCCTTGGCGCGCTTGCCGAGGTCCTTCATCTCGTTGGAGATGGCCGACAGGCTCTTTGTTTCCGCGTGGCGAATGATCGGCGTGATCAGGCCACCCGGGATCGAGACGGCAACGCCGACGTCCGAATGCTTGTGCTTGACCATCGCCTGTTCCGTCCAGGAGACGTTGGCGTCCGGCACATCCCGAAGTGCAAGCGCCATGGCCTTGATGACCAAGTCGTTGACCGAGAGCTTGTAGGCCGGCTTGCCGTCCCGCTCGGGGGCTGCGGAATTGAGCTGCGCCCGCAGCGCCATCAGCGCGTCGAGCTCGCAATCGACCGAGACGTAGAAATGCGGCACGGTCTGCTTGGATTCCACCAGGCGGCGGGCAATCGTCTTGCGCATGCCGTCATGCGGCACAAGCTCGTAGGAGCCTTCCTCGAACAGCTTGAGAACGGCCTCGTCGGAGGCCCCCTTGGCCAGCGGTGCTGCGGATGCGGCGGCCGCAGCAGGCGTGGCGGCAGCCTTCTTTGCACCGCCGCCCGAAGCCGCAGCTTCGACATCGGCCTTGACGACGCGGCCATGCGGGCCGGAGCCCGTGATCGCGGAAATGTCCAGACCGGCTTCCTTGGCGAGGCGACGTGCCAGCGGGGAAGAGAAGGTGCGGTAGCCGTCTGCCTTTGCAGCCGAAGCAGTTGCCGGTGTCGGTGCGGCTTGAGCCGGAGCGGGTTCGCTCTTGGCTGCGGGCGCAGGCGTTGCGGCAGGTGCCGCCTCAGCCTTCGGCGCGGGCGCATCGCCGCCAGCGCTTGCAGCCGCCTTCACATCCTCGCCGTCGGCGGCGAGGATCGCGATCAGCGAGTTGACCTTGACGCCTTCGGTGCCGGCCGGAACGACGATCTTGGCAACGGTGCCCTCGTCCACGGCCTCCACTTCCATCGTCGCCTTGTCCGTCTCGATCTCGGCGATGACGTCGCCGGACTTGACGGCGTCACCTTCCTTGACGAGCCACTTGGAGAGATTGCCCTCTTCCATGGTCGGCGACAGGGCAGGCATGGTGATGTTGATCGGCATGTCTCCGCCCTCCCGTTACTTGTAGCAGACGGTCTTCACCGCCTGGACGACTTCGCCGACGTTCGGAAGCGCGAGCTTCTCGAGGTTGGCTGCGTAGGGCATCGGCACGTCCTTGCCGGCGATCGTCAGGATCGGCGCATCGAGGTAGTCGAAGGCCTGCTGCATGACGCGCGTGGCGATCTCGGTGCCGACCGAGCTCTGCGGATAGCCTTCCTCGACGGTGACGAGGCGGCCGGTCTTCTTCACCGATTCGATGATCGTCGGCAGGTCCATCGGACGGATGGTGCGCAGGTCGATCAGTTCGACGTCGATGCCGTCCTTCTCGAGTTCGGCAACCGCCTTCGTCGCATAGGTCATGCCGATGCCGAAAGAGACGATGGTGACGTCCTTGCCGGGCTTGTGGATGCGCGCCTTGCCGATCGGCAGCACGAAATCGTCGAGCTTCGGCACGTCGAAGTGCTGGCCGTAGAGGATTTCGTTTTCAAGGAAGATGACCGGGTTCGGATCGCGGATCGCCGCCTTCAGCAGGCCCTTTGCGTCGGCTGCCGTGTACGGCATGACGACCTTGAGGCCCGGGATATGGCTGTACCAGGCGGCATAGCACTGCGAGTGCTGCGCGGCGACGCGTGCAGCAGCGCCGTTCGGGCCGCGGAAGACGATCGGAGCGCCCATCTGGCCGCCGGACATGTAGAGCGTCTTGGCGGCCGAGTTGATGATCTGGTCGATCGCCTGCATGGCGAAATTGAAGGTCATGAACTCGACGATCGGACGCAGGCCGGTCATCGCGGCGCCGACGCCGACGCCAGCAAAGCCGTGCTCGGTGATCGGCGTGTCGATGACGCGCTTGTCACCGAATTCCTGCAGCAAACCCTGCGTGATCTTGTAGGCGCCCTGGTACTCGGCCACTTCCTCGCCCATGACGAAGACGTCGCCGTCGCGGCGCATTTCCTCGGCCATGGCATCGCGGAGTGCCTCGCGCACGGTCGTGGAGACCATTTCCGTGCCGGCCGGAATATCCGGATCGGCAGCAACTTCAGTCTTCGGCGCAGCGGGAACGGATGCAGGGGCCGCCTGTTGCGCCAGCGGAGCCTCGACCTCGGCGCCCTTGGTGCCGGCTGCGACCTCGTCCTGGCCGACGCCCTTGCCGATCTGATCGACATCGTCGCCTTCTTCAGCAAGAAGCGCGATCAGCGTATTGACCTTCACGTTCTCGGTACCGGCTGGCACGACGATCCTGGCGATCGTGCCCTCGTCGACGGCTTCCACTTCCATGGTCGCCTTGTCGGTCTCGATCTCGGCGATCACGTCGCCGGCCTTGACCGAATCGCCCTCGTTCTTGAGCCACTTGGAAAGCGTGCCCTCTTCCATCGTCGGCGACAGGGCGGGCATGAGAATATCGATTGGCATGGTGTTTCCTCCGCCCGGATCAGATCAGAATATCGGTGTAGAGCTCGGAAGCGTCCGGCTCCGGATCGGACTGGGCGAAATCGGCCGAGTCGGCAACGACGTCACGGACATCCTTGTCGATCTGCTTCAGTTCATCCTCGGAAGCCCACTTCCTCTCCAGCAGGCGCGCGCGCACCTGTTCGATCGGGTCGTGCTCGGAGCGCATCTTCTGCACTTCGTCCTTGGAGCGGTACTTGGCCGGGTCGGACATCGAATGGCCGCGGTAGCGGTAGGTGAGCATCTCGAGGATGATCGGGCCCTTGCCCGTGCGGCAATGCTCGACGGCCTCGTCAGCCGCGGCCTTTACGGCGCGCACATCCATGCCGTCGACCTGATAGCCGGGGATGTTGAAGGAGGCGCCGCGCTGGGAAAAGTCTGTCTGGGCGGAAGCGCGCGAAACGGACGTGCCCATGGCGTAACGGTTGTTCTCGATGATGTAGATCACCGGCAGCTTCCAGAGAGCGGCCATGTTGAAGCTCTCGTAGACCTGTCCCTGGTTGGCCGCACCGTCGCCGAAATATGTCAGCGAAACGTTATCGTTTCCGCGGTAGCGGTTGGCGAAGGCAAGGCCGGTCCCGAGCGAGACCTGCGCACCGACGATGCCGTGGCCGCCGTAGAAATGCTTCTCCTTGGAGAACATGTGCATGGAGCCGCCCTTGCCCTTGGAAAGGCCGCCCCGGCGTCCGGTCAGTTCCGCCATCACGCCGCGCGCGCTCATCCCGCAGGCAAGCATGTGGCCGTGGTCGCGATAGCCGGTGATGACCTGATCGCCTTCCTTCAGCGCCATCTGCATGCCGACGACAACGGCTTCCTGGCCGATGTAGAGGTGACAGAAGCCGCCGATGAAGCCCATGCCGTAGAGCTGGCCGGCCTTCTCCTCGAAACGCCGGATCAGCAGCATCTCGCGATAGGCGTTGAGATCCTCATCCTTGGAAAAGTCGGCAAACGTGCCGCCGTTGAAATCTTTTTTGACAGGCTTTGCCGCTGTCTTGCGGCTCGATACGGACGCGGTTTTGCGCGGAGCCATACAATCCTCCCCGAGTTATGCCTTTGCGGCAAACATAGGGGAAGAACGAGGTATCAGCAATGCTATATTTGCATGGCTATCATTCGGCGTAAATATTTGATTTTTATGCAATAATTTAGATTAACCTGTTTCCGGTTAATCGTATCCATCAGTGAAAAATGACGATTTCGTCGGCTCTTGACATGTTAAGCGAAAAGCGCGCCTTCTCGTCCAGCATGTCGCGCTCGAGCGAGCCATCGCTCATCAGCGCCACCTCGCGCTCAAGCCGCATGCGCTCCTCGACGAGCACATCCAGGCGCGCTTGACGCGTGATCCGAGTGCGCTCGAACTGCTCCATCGCGCGCAGACCGAACTCGCCATGGACCGAATGATAGCTGAAATAGGACAGGAAGGCGACCGTGATCGCCGGTACGACAAACCGGCCGAGCCGGCGCTTCTTATGATGCTTGGTCCACATGGAAAAGTCCCGATACGCAGTACGTAGAGACTGTAGCGCGCATCGGTTAACCGAGCGTTGACCATGACGAGATTGGCGATGGGGTTCATGCCGGAGGTGAACCCGCCCTGCCGGGCGCCTTCTTCCCGCGAGCGGGGCCAAGGACGGTATGGCGTCAAACGTCGCCACCCCAGAGGTTCAAATAGTCGAAAAGAGGATAAGCTGCCCAAGGCAGACCGACGACCAAATCGGCGCAAATGCCGGGACGTCTACGGCTCATGCCGCGTCCCCTCTCCCCGCTTGCGGGGAGAGGGCTAGGGTGAGGGGCAAATGCCGAACGGATCCCCTCCGGCACCACCCCAAATTCTGGCAACCTCAGCCGCGCAGGATCGAGCGGCCGGCGTACTTCGCCTGCGGGCCGAGCTGCTCCTCGATGCGGATCAGCTGGTTGTACTTGGCGGTACGGTCGGAGCGGGCCAGCGAGCCGGTCTTGATCTGGCCGCAGTTGGTGGCGACTGCGAGGTCGGAGATCGTGGAATCCTCAGTCTCGCCCGAGCGGTGCGACATCACGGCGGTGTAGCTTGCCTTGTGCGCGGTCTCGACGGCGTCGAGCGTCTCCGACAGCGACCCGATCTGGTTGACCTTGACGAGGATCGAGTTGGCGACCCCCATCTTGATGCCGTCGCGCAGGCGCGAAGAGTTGGTGACGAACAGGTCGTCGCCGACCAGCTGGACCTTGCCGCCGATCTTGTCGGTCAGCGTCTTCCAGCCGTCCCAGTCGTCCTCGGCCATGCCGTCCTCGATGGAGAAGATCGGGTACTTGGCGGAAAGCTCGGCAAGGTACTCGGCCATGGCGCCCGGCTCCAGCGTGCGGCCCTCGCCTTCGAGAACGTACTTACCGTCCTTGAAGAACTCGGTCGAGGCGCAGTCGAGGGCGATGAACATGTCGTCGCCCGGCTTGTAGCCGGCCTTTTCGATCGACTTCATGATGAAGTCGAGCGCAGCCGGTGCGGATTCGAGGTTCGGGGCAAAGCCGCCCTCGTCGCCGACATTGGTGTTGAAGCCACCGGCCGACAGCTGCTTCTTCAGCGTGTGGAACACCTCCGAGCCCATGCGGACGGCGTCGCGGATCGTGTCGGCGCCAACCGGAACGATCATGAATTCCTGGAAGTCGATCGGGTTGTCGGCATGCGCGCCGCCGTTGATGATGTTCATCATCGGAACCGGCAGGACGCGGGCGTTCGGACCGCCGACATAGCGGTAGAGCGGCAGGCCGGCCGATTCGGCGGCAGCCTTGGCCACGGCCATCGAGACACCGAGGATGGCGTTCGCGCCGAGGCGCGCCTTGTTCGGCGTGCCGTCGAGTTCGATCATCGTCTGGTCGATCAGGATCTGGTTTTCCGCATCGAGGCCGCCGACCGCCTCGAAGATTTCGCCGTTGACGGCCTCGACTGCGCGCTCCACGCCCTTGCCGAGGTAGCGGGTGCCGCCGTCGCGCAGTTCGACCGCCTCATGCGCGCCGGTGGAGGCGCCGGAAGGAACCGCCGCGCGGCCGAAGCTGCCGTCTTCGAGGTGAACATCCACTTCGACGGTCGGATTGCCGCGGCTGTCGAGGATTTCGCGGCCGATGATGTCGATGATTGCGGTCATGGTTTTCTTCCCTGGTTCATGAAGGGGTCAGCGATTTTAATCGATTGAAATCTCTTAATCGAAGCCGATGAAAATGCAAGCGCGTCGGTGCCGGGCTAACGCAGCCGTGTGACACCAGCATGATGACACCGTCATGCCTTCGCGATCGCGTCGAAGGCGAGCAGCTTTTCCAGAAGCCGCGGCAGATCCTTGATCGCCACCATGTTTGGACCGTCCGAGGGCGCATTGTCCGGATCCTCGTGAGTCTCGATGAAGACGCCAGCGACACCAACGGCGACCGCCGCCCGGGCCAGGGTTTCCACGAATTCCCGCTGGCCACCGGAGGAACCGCCCTGCCCGCCCGGCTGCTGGACCGAATGCGTGGCGTCGAAAACGACGGGTGCGCCAAGCGACGCCATGATCGGCAGCGAACGCATGTCGGAAACGAGCGTATTATAGCCGAAGGAGGCGCCGCGCTCACACAGAAGAACGTTCGGATTGCCGCTCTGGGTAAACTTCGCCAGCACGTTCTTCATGTCCCAGGGTGCCAGGAACTGGCCCTTCTTGACGTTGATGACGCGCCCGGTCTTCGCAGCAGCGACGAGCAGATCCGTCTGCCGCGACAGGAATGCCGGAATCTGCAGGATATCGACGGTCGGCGCGACCAGGCCACACTGCTCTTCCGTATGGATGTCCGTCAGCACCGGAAAGCCGAACTCCGTCTTCAGGTCGGCGAAGATTTCCATCGCCTTTTCAAGGCCGATGCCGCGCTTGCCCGAAATCGAGGTGCGGTTGGCCTTGTCGAAGGACGACTTGTAGACGAGGCCGAGGCCGAGCTTGCGACACATCTCCACGAGCGTGCCGGCGAGCATGAAGGCATGGTCGCGGCTCTCCATCTGGCACGGGCCGGCAATAAGCGTCAGTTTGTCCTTCTGCGAGAATGTGACCTTGCCCTTGCCTTCCCCGGCAGTGACGACTGCATTGGTTTCCATCTTACTCTCCAAACGCAAAAAGCGCGCCCTGCCCCGCAGCGGGCGCAACGAGCAGGCGTCCGCCAAGCTCCGTGAATTCGATATTGTTCTCTTCCAGCTGGGCTCTGCAGCGCGCCAGATCCTTCACGCGGAAGACGACCGCAGCGCCTTTCAGGCCGCGATCGGTTTGCGAAGGTTCAACGCCATAAAAGCCCTTCATTCCGGCAGGATTGAGTACGGAAATCCGTCCGCGCGCGGTATCGACGCTCATGCCGAAAGAATGCGCTTCCACCGCGCGTTCGTCGGCTGCAACCTGTACCAGATACTGGAAATCCGTCGGATTCTGCTCGCACAGAACCACTTCCGAAAGGGCGACCGTGCCGTTAGCATGCTGCTCGAGCGCGCTGCGGTCGGATGGAAGCGCGACGACGCGCTGCGACGAAAAGAAGAAGAAGTCCGGCGCCCGCCTGTCGGCGGCGAAGGCGAGGTGGAAACTGCCCGTCGCGCTGCCGCCATCGGGGAGTTGCATGTCACGCGAGAATTCAAGCATCTGACCGCCCGAAAATCCTTGTCCGGCATAGCGACGGTCATCGTCACGCGCGTCGTTCGTCGCCATCGCGATCGCGGAAAATCCATCCATGCCGCGACGGAAGCGGAAAGACTGGTCGCGCGCCACGAACTCGTTGCCGCTACGCGCCGCCTGCTCGCATTCCTCGCGATTGGCGATGCCGAGTGGTTCCAGGTAGCTGCCGTCGGACAGGAATATGCAGCAGTTCTCGGTTCCGAAGGGATGTCGCGCATCCGCTGCCACCGTAAAGCCCAGCCGCGTCAGCCGCTCGCGCGCGATCGAAAGCTCGGCGACCGGCAGAACGAGATGGTCGATCGGGCGGGCGGTCGTAGGCTTCGCTGTCATGCTGGCGATCCGAGCTCATTCATCCGCGGCTGCTTTGCCCTTTTTGCTCCGCCAATGCAAGGGCGCGCGGGTTTCGAAGACGCGTTTGGCTGACCCTGCCGCTCAACCTTCCGTAACGTAAAGATGCATTTCTACGGCAGCGCATCCAAAAAGTTGTTGATTGTACGGAAACCAAGGTAAGAACTTCGATCTGCATTTTGACAAATCATCTTCCAGCGCCTTTGCTAATAACTACGGCGCCTCGTTGCAAAGGCGCTGATTTAATTAAAGATTTACTTGGATCGAGCGTTCCGCACAGGCAGGTCGAGTGCTCGCAACATTCATTTCTGTCCAGGCAACCACCTGTCGGGGCTTGCACGAGATCGGCGACATTCTCCCGCAATTATTGCCGGGCCGTCGCCGCCGGCTGAACAAGCCGGATTGCCGGCGGAGAATATGACGTTTTCCGCCGGCAACTAGCGAGGATACGGGCGACTGCGATCCGCACGACCCAACTGCAGATGGCATTCGATCTGCCGGAAAAGTATATGTTGTGCCCGTAGCAGCAGCGATTCGAGCGAACCCTGCAGCCTGCCGCGCCCAGTGGCAACAGGCCGTGCGATCCGGCAGCCAAAAGGGAATAAGGCGTCGATTTCAAACGTAAGCGACAGGACACGCCAGCCCGGAATTACAGGCCCCCAAAAAGTACAAGGCAAACAATGCGGGTAACGCAGCAGTGACGACGATCGAGAATTCGCAGCCGCCGGGCGGAAAGACATCGGGCGCCCTCCTTCGCGCCATGGCCGCTCCCGTGGCGTCCGCGCTCATCCTGCTGTTCGCCCGCGCGGTGACCGCGGTGCGGGCCGTCTGGTCGAACGACGGCCCGCCGACGCGCCAGTGCGTCTATTTCGCCAACCACAGCAGCCACGGCGATTTCATCCTGATCTGGACCGTTCTGCCGCCCCGGTTGCGCGGCATGACGCGCCCGGTCGCCGGAGCGGAATACTGGCTCAGATCCTGGCTGACGCGTTTCATCGGCCGCGACGTTTTCAATGCGGTACTGATCGAGCGCGAGCGCGCGACGCGCACCGAGGATCCGATCGACCGCATGGCGCAAACGCTCGATGGCGGCGCCTCGCTGATCCTCTTTCCCGAAGGCACCCGCAATCAGGGGGACGATCCGCTGCTTCCCTTCAAGAGCGGCATCTACCATCTGGCGCGGTCCCGCCCCGATATCGAATTCGTGCCGGTCTGGATCAGCAATCTCAATCGTGTGATGCCCAAGGGGGAGTTCGTGCCGGTTCCCCTCATCTGCACGGTGAGCTTCGGGCGGCCGCTACGACTACGGGACGGCGAAACGAAGGAACCCTTCCTCGATCGCGCGCGCTCAGCACTTCTTTCGCTTTCCCCGCATGCAGGCGAGATTCCATGAACGACCCGCGCTCCCAACTCCTCGCCCTGGTAATCGGCATCGTCGTCTTCCTGGTGATTGCAACCGTCATCGGCCAGGTACTGCAGCGCCGGCTGTCTCCCGATCGCACGAACGCCGGGATCGAAAACCTGAACGCACGCATATTCGCCTGGTGGGTGATGGTCGCGCTGCTGGGCATCGCCTTTATCGCGGGCCGTGCGGGTGTCATCGCACTGTTCGCTTTCTGCTCGTTTGCGGCACTTCGCGAGTTCGTTACCCTGACCCGCACCCGCCGCGCCGACCATTGGGCGCTTGCTGCCGCCTTCTTCGTCGTCCTGCCGATCCAGTATTATCTGGTCGCCACCGACTGGTACGGGCTCTACGCCATCTTCATACCGGTCTATGCGTTCCTGCTGATGCCGATCGTCGCCGTGCTGCGGGGCGATACCGAGCGCTTCCTCGACCGCGTTGCGGAGGTGCAATGGGCGCTGATGATCTGCGTGTTCTGCGTATCCCACGTGCCAGCGCTGCTGACGCTGCAGATTCCCGGCTACGAGGGGCGCAACGTACTGCTGATCGCCTTCCTGGTGATCGTCGTCCAGATGAGCGACGTGCTCCAGTACGTCTGGGGCAAGATCTTCGGCCGGCATAAGATCGCCCCGAAACTGTCGCCCTCCAAGACCGTCGAAGGCTTTGTCGGCGGCGTTGCCAGCGCAACACTGATCGGCGCCGCGCTGTGGTGGATCACGCCGTTTTCGCCGCTGCAGGCAGGCCTGATGGCGCTTGTCATCACGCTGATGGGCTTTTTTGGCGGGCTGGTCATGTCGGCCATCAAGCGAGACCGCGGCGTGAAGGACTGGGGACATATCGTCGAGGGACACGGCGGCCTGATCGACCGGCTCGATTCGGTGATCTTCTCCGCTCCGATCTTCTTCCACATCGTCCGCTACGGGTGGTCGCTGACATGAGCAGCAATATGCGCCCGCTTGCGCAAAGCAGCGCCGTCCACATGGCCGTGGCCTTTGTTGCCATGGGAAGCTGGGCGATCTTTGCCAACCGCAACCACGCGCCGGCGCAGATCCTGCTCGCCGGTGCGGTGCAGGGCGCGATATCTGCTGCGATCACACTTTTTCTGAAAAAGGCGATCGAGAGGCTGGCCCGGATCTTTGCCGGCACAGGAAGGCTCTGGCTGCCGCCGGCGTTCGTGATCGCGGTGTCGGCGACGGCGCTGGCATCGATCCATCGCATCGCCGGCACGCCGGAAATCCTGCGCACCATCGCCGTTCCGCTGCTGGTGTCGGCCAGCTATGCCGCCGCATACAACTATTCGCTTCATAGGAAGGAACAGAGATCGCCATGACAGAGAGCGGAGACCGCCGCCCCCTTTCCAGCCGCGATACCCACTGGGCACGTTTCACGGCGCAATGGCTGGCGAAGCGGTCGATCACGCCGAACCAGATCTCGCAGGCGAGCATGGCGGCAGCAGCGCTCGCCGCCCTGTGCTTCTGGCTGGGCGGCCGGCAGGAGGGGAGTGTCGCAGCGCTCCTCCTGATCGCCGCCGCCCTGTGCTGCCAGTTGCGCCTGCTCTGCAATCTCTTCGATGGAATGGTTGCCGTCGAGGGCGGCAAGGGGCAAGCCGATGGCCCGTTCTGGAACGAATTTCCCGACCGCGTCGCGGATATCCTCATCCTTGCCGGCGCCGGATACGGTATCGGCATGCCCGCACTCGGCTGGGCGGCCGCAGCCTTCGCCGTGCTGACGGCCTATGTGCGCGAGCTCGGCCGTGCCACCGGAGCGCCCGGTGACTTCTCCGGGCCGATGGCCAAGCAGCACCGGATGGCCGTGATGACCGCCGCAGCCGTCCTCGCGGCAGCTACAACTGTGTGGGAGCGGCACTTGACGGTCATGGAGAGCGCTCTCTGGATCGTCGCGATCGGGGCCGCACTGACGGCCATGCGCCGTGGACGCAATCTCGTGCGCCACCTCAAGGGCAAGCACTGAGGCACCTTTCCTGCACGGCGAGCGCAGCCGTCGCAAACGCCCTTCGACCTCGGTCTCCACGAGACTCGGCGCAAATTGCTACCTGGATGCAGAAAGGCCCGGCAGTGATGCCGGGCCTCAAACGTGTGATGGCAACCTGTCTCAGACGAGCCGCGACTGTTCCAGCGCGGCCTCGACGAAGCTTGCGAACAGAGGATGCGGGTCCAGCGGCCGGCTCTTCAGCTCGGGGTGATACTGCACGCCGATAAACCAGGGATGGTCCGGATATTCGACCGTTTCCGGCAGGACGCCGTCCGGCGACATGCCGGAGAACACCAGCCCGCAGTTTTCCAGCCTGTCCTTGTAGTCGACATTGACCTCGTAGCGATGGCGGTGGCGTTCGGAGATGTCGGTGGTACCGTAAATCTCGGCGATCTTCGTTCCCGCCTTCAAGCCCGCCCGATAGGCGCCGAGCCGCATGGTGCCGCCGAGATCGCCGGATGCGCTCCGCTTCTGCAATTCGTTGCCCTTGACCCATTCCGTCATGAGGCCGACCACCGGCTCCTCGGTCTTGCCGAACTCGGTCGAAGACGCCTTTTCGATACCGGCAAGATTGCGGGCGGCTTCCACCACCGCCATCTGCATACCGAAGCAGATGCCGAAATAGGGCACCTTGCGCTCGCGGGCGAACTTCGCCGCCTGGATCTTGCCTTCCGAACCGCGCTCGCCGAAGCCGCCGGGAACGAGGATGCCGTGCACCTTCTCCAGATACGGAGCCGGATCTTCCTTCTCGAAAACCTCCGATTCGATCCAGTCGAGCTTCACCTTGACGTGGTTGGCGATGCCGCCGTGATAGAGGGCCTCGATCAGCGACTTGTAGGCGTCCTTCAGCCCCGTGTACTTGCCGACGATGGCGATCGTCACCTCGCCTTCCGGCGTATGGATGCGATCGGACACCTTCTGCCAGGCCTCCAGCCGCGGCTTCGGAGCCGGCTCGATGCCGAAGGCGGCCAGCACCTCGTCGTCGAGGCCTTCCTTATGATAGGCAAGCGGCACGTCGTAAATCGACGCGACGTCGAGCGCCTGGATGACGGCGGTCGGGCGCACGTTGCAAAACAGCGAGAGCTTCTTGCGCTCGGCCTCTGGGATCTCCCGGTCGGCACGCACCAGGAGGATGTCGGGATGGATGCCCATCGCCTGCAGCTCCTTGACGGAGTGCTGCGTCGGCTTGGTCTTCAGTTCGCCGGCGGCCGGGATATAAGGCATCAGCGTGAGGTGGACGTAGACGGCAGTGCCGCGCGGCAGGTCGTTTCCGAGCTGGCGGATCGCCTCCATGAACGGCATGGCCTCGATGTCGCCGACCGTGCCGCCGATCTCGCAGATCACGAAATCATAATCCTCGTTGCCCTCGATGACGAAGTTCTTGATCTCGTTGGTGACGTGCGGGATGACCTGGACGGTGGCGCCCAGATAGTCGCCGCGCCGCTCCTTGTCGATGATGTTCTTGTAGATGCGGCCGGTAGTGATGTTGTCGGTCTTGGTCGCAGAGCGGCCGGTGAAGCGCTCGTAGTGGCCGAGATCGAGGTCGGTCTCCGCGCCATCGTCGGTGACGAAGACCTCGCCGTGCTGCGTCGGGCTCATCGTGCCCGGATCGACGTTGAGATAGGGGTCCAGCTTGCGCAGCCTGACCCGGTAGCCACGGGCCTGAAGCAACGCTCCGAGAGCGGCGGCCGCAATTCCTTTTCCGAGGGAAGAAACCACGCCGCCAGTGATGAATACATATCGCGCCATGGGAGTCACCGGATACCTTTTCATAAATGATTCCGCCACCGAAAAATCGCCTGCGCGGCAAACTTTCCGTGGAGGATTGTCACTGGTCTACACAAGAAGAAGGCCGGCGGGCTTATCGCCTGCCGGCCGGTTCACGTCATTTCGTCCGCTTACTGCCCGGTCGGAACGTCCGTGCTCGGAGCAGGCGCCGCGGGAGCGGCAGTGCCGCCTTGCGGGGCTGCCCCGGTCGCCGGAGCGGTGTTGGTCGCAGGCGCCGTGCCGCCGTCGGTCGGAACGCCATTGCTTTCCTGAGCCGGAACCTGCGGGGCCGCCGGTGGCGTCGCCTCGCCTCCGAGCGAATTGAGAACGCCGTTGCCGTCGCCCGTAGTGCCGGGGATCCGGTCAAGGATATCCGTCGGCTTGGATTCGTAGCGCGACAGGATACCCATGCCGAGCGCCAGAACGAAGAACAGCGTGGCGAGGATGGCGGTGGTGCGCGTCAGTGCGTTCGCAGCGCCCCGGGCCGACATGAAGCCGGAGCCACCGCCGATGCCGAGACCGCCGCCTTCCGACCGCTGGATCAGCACGATGCCGATCAGCGCCACGACGACCATGAGATAAATGACAAGCAAAACGGTCTGCATATTTTGAACCCTGCCCGAAGGCACAAAGAAAGAGATTGGCGGCTCAATATACCAAGCCGCCCGCCATTCCAAGCCCTACCCGGCAAAAGCCGGCTTCAGGGCACCAGTTCCTCGTATGCGCCGTAGATGGCAAGGAAGTCGTCGGATTTCAAGCTCGCTCCTCCGACCAGCGCGCCGTCGACGTTGGCGACTGCCATCAACTCCTTTGCATTGCCGGGCTTGACCGAGCCGCCGTAGAGAATGCGCATCTTCGCGCCCTCCCCGCCGAACCGCGCCTTCAGCTCCTCGCGCATGAAGGCATGGGCGTCTGCGACATCGGCCGTGGTCGGCGTCAAACCGGTGCCGATCGCCCAGACGGGCTCGTAGGCGATGACGGTATTTTCCGCGAGCGCTCCATCCGGGACAGAGCCCGCAAGCTGCGTCTTCAGAACGTCGAGCGTTCTGCCTGCCTTACGCTCCGCCTCCGTCTCGCCGATGCAGACGATCGCGACCAGTTCAGCGGCGTGTGCGGCTTCCGCCTTGGCACGCACCAGCGCATCGGTCTCACCATGGTCGGTCCGCCGCTCCGAGTGACCGACGATGACGTGGGTGCCGAAGCAATCCGCGATCATCTCCGCAGACACATCACCCGTATGCGCCCCGGACACTTTTTCGTGGCAGTCTTGCGCACCAATCAGGAGCGGGCTGTCGTCGCAGAGCGCCGTCGAGACGTAGAGCAGCGTCACCGGCGGGCAGATCAGGGCCTCGACCTTCTCCGAAAGCGCTCCCTTCACGCCCTCCGCCATCGCCTTGATCTCGTTCAACGAAGCGCGCGTGCCGTTCATCTTCCAGTTTCCGGCCACGAGCGGGGTCACATCCGGGGTCATCTTGCCTCCTCAAGGTTACGTTTGGTTCCCTGCGCCCTAGCAAACGGACGCGGTCATTGTAAGGGCAAAACGCCGCAGCCGACACCTGCACGCTCAGTTCATTCAATGCATTTCACTCAATGCGCAAAAATCCAGTTCAGCGTCTCGCGCCAGTCCGTCATCCTGACCGGCGTCCC
This sequence comes from Mycoplana rhizolycopersici, assembly GCF_013378445.1. Classification (GTDB taxonomy): domain Bacteria; phylum Pseudomonadota; class Alphaproteobacteria; order Rhizobiales; family Rhizobiaceae; genus Mycoplana; species Mycoplana rhizolycopersici. The sequence goes on along the minus strand of NZ_JABXYK010000006.1, from coordinate 108,005 downwards.
GTGCGAACCGGTGCGGAAGAGCACGAACTGCGTCGGCACGCCGGCCTTGAGAAGCTTGCGAAACTGCGCGACCTGGTCCTGCGCCTTATAGACCTTGTCGCTCTCTCCATGCGTGAAATAGATCGGCATCTTTGCCTTGTAGGCGGCGCTTTCGATATAGTTCGGATCGGGGGCACCGCCCATCAAGATCATCCCGGCAAGGTTCCTGACCGCTTCAGGATCGCGGGCGATCTGCCAGCAGATGAAGCTGCCCATCGAGGCGCAGGAGAGAACTACCGGGGCACCTGGCGAATTCCGCCGCGCTTCCTCGATCAGCCCGGCGATCGGCGCCGCCCCCTTGTCGTCGAAGCTCTTCACGCTTGCCGAATAGTAGACCCCCCCATTGTGCACCGCGAGGTTCTTGAGGCGGTTGAAATTGCCGCCGAAGCTCCAGTCGTTGTTGCCGAGCCTTCGGTCGCCGCCGCGACCGTGGATGAAGATGACGGTGAAGTTCGCGCCCTGCTGCTTTCCGGTGGCGGCCACATCCACGGAGCCACGCGGGGTAGAAATCGTCAGGTTTTCCAGGTCGCGCTTGACCGCGGTGGATACGTATGCCGCCTTGGCTCGGCGTTCCGGCACCTGGTCGCGACCATTGATATCCCGCATTTCCTGGTAGTCGACGACGCGCATGGCACCGCCATCGCTGCTTTCGATCACCGCCGGATAGGCGAAGAGCTCGTCCTTCCAGGGCGCCAACGACGCGGCAGCGGCAGGCACGGCAGGCAGCGCGGAGACGACGATTGCGGCCAGAACAAGCCGGGCGCCGCGCAAAAGACGCGTATTCCGGCAATGAATTGTGGACTGCGGCATCAAGTCGGGCTCCCTTCGGGCGGCAAGTCTTGCCATTCCGGGTCTGGCGACGCAATCCTCGCAGCAGACATTTTCACCGGGTGAGACCGACCTCGAATGAGAACGAATCGCGAAACCGGGCGAAATCTGGCAAACTGCCGCTGATTCGCCGGTCCGGTGCGAAACCTTGAAATTCCAAGCCGTCACGGCCACCTCCCCGCGGCCGCAAGCTACGAAGTCTGAACAGCCCGATGGACGACAACAACGATCTCTTCGCCAATATCGACAACACGCAGAAGCCTGCCCCCGTTGCAGAACCGCGGCCGGCTCCGGCTGCGCCCGCCGCTGCGGCCCCTCCAGCAGCAGCGCCTTCCGCAACCGCTCGTCCGGCGACCCCGGCAAGCGACGGCAGCGGGTATGACGCCTCGGCGATCCGCGTGCTCGAGGGACTGGAACCGGTGCGCATGCGCCCGGGCATGTATATCGGCGGCACGGACGAAAAGGCACTGCACCACCTTTTCGCCGAGGTGATCGACAACTCGATGGACGAGGCAGTCGCCGGACACGCCAACTTCATCGAGGTCTCGCTCGACGCCGAAGGCTTCCTGACCGTGTCGGACAACGGCCGCGGCATCCCTGTCGAAAACCACCCGCAGATGCCAGGCAAGTCGACGCTGGAAGTGATCCTCACGGTGTTGCATGCCGGCGGCAAGTTCGACGGCAAGGCCTATGAGACCTCGGGGGGGCTGCATGGCGTCGGCGTCTCCGTCGTCAACGCCCTCTCCGACCATCTGGAAGTCGAGGTCGCCCGCAACCGCAAGCTCTATCGCCAGCGCTTCTCCCGCGGCGTCCCGCAGGGTCCGCTGGAAGAAGTCGGCGACGTCCAGAACCGCCGCGGCACGAAGGTGCGCTTCCATCCCGACCCGGAGATCTTCGGCGCGCACGCCCGTTTCGACCCGGCCCGTGTCTTCCGCATGGCACGATCGAAGGCCTATCTGTTCGGCGGCGTCGAGATCCGCTGGAGCTGCGATCCGGCCCTTCTGCAGGAAGGATCCGAAACGCCGGATAAGGCCGTTTTCCATTTCCCCGGCGGCCTGAAGGACTATCTGCAGGCCACGCTTGGCAAGGAATACACCGTCACCCGCGAAATCTTCGCCGGCAAGACGGAGAAATCCGGCGGCCACGGCGCGCTGGAATGGGCCGTCACCTGGTACGGCGGCGACAGCATGATCCATTCCTACTGCAACACGATTCCGACTGCGGACGGCGGCACGCACGAGGCGGGCCTGCGCATCGCGCTCACCAAGGGCCTGAAGAATTATGCCGAACTGACGCAGAACAAGCGCGCGGCGATTGTGACGACCGACGACGTGATGATCTCCGCCGTCGGAATGCTGTCCGTCTTCATCCGCGAGCCGGAATTCGTCGGACAGACGAAGGACAAGCTCGCGACCGTCGAGGCTCAGCGCATCGTCGAAAACGCGCTGCGCGACCCCTTCGACCACTACCTCGCCGACAACCCCGCCGAGGCCGCCAAGCTTTTGGAATGGGTCATCGAGCGCGCCGAGGAGCGCGTGCGCCGGCGCAAGGAAAAAGAAGTCAACCGCAAGACGGCGGTGCGCAAACTGCGCCTCCCCGGGAAGCTTGCCGACTGCTCGCAGAACTCGGCGGACGGCGCCGAGCTCTTCATCGTCGAGGGCGATTCGGCCGGCGGCTCCGCCAAGCAGGCCCGCAACCGCTCCAACCAGGCGATCCTTCCCCTGCGCGGCAAGATCCTCAACGTCGCCAGTGCAGGCCGCGAAAAACTAGGTGCCAACCAGCAGCTCGCCGACCTGATCCAGGCGCTCGGCTGCGGTACGCGGTCGAAGTACCGCGAGGAAGACCTGCGCTACGAGCGCGTCATCGTCATGACCGATGCCGACGTCGACGGCGCGCACATCGCCTCGCTGCTGATCACCTTCTTCTACCAGGAGATGCCGGAGCTGATCCGCGGCGGCCATCTCTACCTGGCCGTTCCCCCGCTCTACCGGCTCAGCCAGGGGGCGAAGGTCGCCTATGCCCGCGACGACGCCCATCGCGAACAGCTGATGCGCACGGAATTCTCCGGCCGCGGCAAGGTCGAGCTCGGCCGTTTCAAGGGCCTCGGCGAGATGCTGCCATCGCAGCTGAAAGAAACGACCATGGATCCCAAAAAGCGCACGCTGCTGAAGGTTGAGGTGGACGACGTCGATTTCGAAGGCACGCGCGAAGCGGTGGACAATCTGATGGGCACCAAGGCCGACGCGCGCTTTCGCTTCATCCAGGAACGGGCCGCCTTCGCCGAAAATCTCGACATCTGATTGCAGTTCGCCACGCCACAATTTCGCGGAATTGCCGGGCTCTAAAACCGGCACCGGTATGCGATCGGCGAATCGGTTCCGATAGTTCGCGAGCAGACCTGCGGGTGTTGCGTCCAGGTCTGCAAAAAGGAAACGTGCATGAAGGCTGCTCTCATCGTCATGACCATTCTGGGCTGCGACGATTCGGTGACCCAGTGTCACTATATCGATACCGTCGACACCACCTGGCAGACGGTCGCGCTCTGCGATGCACAGTCGGAAGCGCAGATCACCCGCTATCAGAACAGCAACTACCCCGTCGTCGTCGCAGTCTGCGAAACCAACGGCAACCAGCAGAATGCTGACGTACAGGAAGACGTCGCCCCCTCGCCCGACAGTCAGGCGGCTGTGGCACCGGCACCCACCACGGGAACGGAGACGGTGACGCCGGAAGCGGATGCCGGACTGGCATCCCGTACGTTGACGATGCTCAGGCAGCACCTCCCCGATGCGCCATCGCTGCGCGAGACAGTGGTGAAGCCCTTCCGCTATGCGGAAAACGGCTACAGCTGGGTCGTGCGGAAATTCTCACATTAGGATCAGGTCTCGAAGCTTAGTCGCGCTGGGAATGGCCCGGAAACGCCCGATGCCGGCCAAACCGGCGAGGCGGCGGACAAACCTTACGCCGCGTCGGCGGACGCAAGCGTCGCGAAGCTTCGCGCCGACTGCCGCTTTTCCGCCATCGCCAGCCCTTCGATCATGTCGAGTAGTGCTTCGGCCGCAGCGCTCCGCGCCTCGCGTGTCTTCAAAGCCAGCCGAGCGGTGACCGTCATATGGCCGCTGCCGGCCTTTGCATCGTTGCGCCAGAGCAGAACCGCCTCGGCAAACAACGCGCTGATGTCGCCGCCGAGCCCGGTCGTTTCGAACAGGGCGCAGATGGCGGCCTGACGTCCGTCGGCAAGGATCGAACGCACGCGTCGCTCGTTCTGCCCGGAAAGGTTGACGATCGCGGCCGCGAAGAACTCCACCCTGCCCGCGCACAGCGACTGCATCAGAAGCACCGGCGTAAGCCTGCCCGAGATGCGAAGATGTTCGACGAGGCCGGCAAGTTCGGCACGCGGCACATCTGCGGCCAGGCCGATCGTGGCCAAGTCGCAGGCCTCGCGGGTGATCCGCGTGATCCGGCTGCCGCCGACGACGGCTTGCACGATCGAGCTACCGGCCAGCGCTGCCCCGACTTTTTCGACCAGCGCGTGACGGGCATCGCTGGGCAGGTCTTCGCGATCGAGAACACGGGCGCGGATTTCGGCATCGTCCCCATGCCGTTCGCAGATCCGCTTGAGCGTTCGGGGCGAAATGGCAGCACTCTCGCCATCCAGCAGCGTCAAGGCATCGAAGACGCTGCCGACTTCGATCAAGGCCGCACAGACAGCGCGCGACAGGCCAGGCCGATGCGCAATCAGCGAACGGATGAAATCGCTGCCGCGTGCGGCAAGATCGACAAGATCCGCGTCCGTAAGCACCTGCGAACGCAGGATGATCTGCGCGGCGATCTCCGGCTGGTCTTCCGACAACGGCAGGATGACGGCGCGCGGCGCTTCGGGATAGTCCGCCAGCGCCTCGGCCAGCGCAAGGCGCACTTTCGGCGCAGGGTCGTCCAGCAGGAAGATCATCGCCATCTCGGCGGAATGTCGCTCGTCATGCCCGATCGATGCATTGGAGTAGGCCCGGGCCAGTGCTTCGGCCGCGCGCGCCCGATCGCCGGCCTTGGCTGTTTCCACCCATCGGAGAAAGGCATTTATGATCAAGGTTTGCCCCAGCGTCTCGGATTCTCTGTGCGATGGGAGAAAGCTAGCCGGAAATGGTTTACGTTTGGTTCACCACGTTTGTTAACGCCGCAGCGGCCGGGCCGATATTGCGGGACATGCCGTGCGGCCCTAAAAGGTCTCATGGCCGAAACGCTTCATTCGCTGCTGCTCGTTGAATCCGGTGCCGCGCCGCAGACCCCCTCTGGCGCCGATGCGATCATCTGCCGTGCCGCATCTGTCGGCGGGCCCGCAGCCGGAGATCCTGTCGTCCTGCGCATCGAGGACGACGACGAAGCGAGTTTACGCGCCATCGTGCGGCTTCGCCCGCGTGCCGTGACGCTGGAGCACTGGCACACCGGCGCAGACCTGCAGCAGCTCGACGTGCTGCTTTCCGTGGCCGAAGCGGAGGAAGGTATTCCACAAGGGCATACGCGCATCCTCGCCTGGACCGACGGCGTGCTGCCGCCGCCATTCGCCGAGACGGGAATCGCCGGCAAGTCGCACCGGCTGGCCGGGCTGATATGGGATTGGCGTTCCCTCGCCGCAGCACTCGGCGCCACCCGCACCTTCAACCGCGCCGGAGAATGGACGCCGGCCTTTGCCCATGGCCGCGCCGCCACCCTGTTGGCGGCAACGGCGGCGGGCGTCGCGGCCTATGACGTGGCGCCACCGGGCGATGGCGAGGGATTTGCGGAGAACTGTCGAGACGCCCGCGCCGACGGCTTTTCCGGCAGGGTGGCGTTGCAGCCCACCCAACTGGCCGCCATCAACGCCGCGTTCGGGGAACCGTGCTAGCCCGGCAATCTTCGCCTACGGCCGCTTCGGCCGCATCATCTCGAATACGTCGCCGGCATCGCAGTAGTCCATGTAGCCCATGCGCCCGATCGGCCGCGCAGTCGCCATGTCGAAACGCCCCTCGCGGATCGCCTCGTCGCGGATATGGATACCGACCACCTGGCCGAATACGACCCAGCTCTCGCTCTCCGAGCCGTCCAGCGTCCGCGGTCGCATTACCTCGGTCATCCGGCACTCCAGAACGGCAAGCGCCTCGCCGACGAACGGCGCCTCGACCAGCTGGCCATGTTGCACCGTCAGCCCTGCGATTTCGAATTCGCTTTCTCCGTAAGCTGCGGCGATCGAAGTCACGTTCATCTGTTCGATCAGGTCGCGCCCGACGAAGCTGCAGGTGAATACCCCCGTCTTCTCGATGTTGCGCACGCTGTCCTTGTGGCCGCTGGAGGAAAACATCACCAGCTTCGGCCGGTCGCTGATCGCGTTGAAGAACGAATAGGGCGCCAGATTGTGCGATCCATCCGCGCCCCGGCTGCCGATCCAGCCGATCGGGCGCGGCGAGACGATCGCCTTGAAGGGATCGTGGCTGAGCCCGTGCTTGTTCGAGGCGGTATCGTAGAACATTCCAGCCGCCTCAGCCCGCCTCGCCGACCCAGGAGACGATCTCCTTGAGATTGGGCCGCGGGCGCTCGGTCGGCGGCACCATGGCCGTGCCGATATGGATGAAGCCGGCGACCTTCTCACCCGGCTTCACGCCGAGGATCGGATAGGCGCGCTCGTCGAAGGCGAACCACTCGGTCAGCCAGTTGGAAGCGTAGCCGTGCGCATTCGCCGCCATCAGCAGGTTGAGGCAGACCGCACCGGCGGACATCAGCTGTTCCCATTCCGGAATCTTGAAATGCGGCGCGGCCGTGCTGACGACGGCGACGACGACCGGCGCGCGCGTCAGCCGCATATTCTCGACCGTGACCATCTCCGCCGACAGGTCGGGCTTGTCCGCCATCGCGATCTTGGCCAGTTGAGCGCTGATAAGTGCCCGCTCCTCGCCGCGGTAGACGATGAAGCGCCAGGGCGCGAGCTTGCCGTGGTCGGGCACGCGCGAGGCGAGCCTGAGCATCTGCTCGATCTCGGCTTGTCCCGGTCCGGGCGCGCCCATCTGGAAGGCTGGAATGGAGCGGCGGTTGGAAAGATAGTCGATGAGCTTGATATCGGTTTTCATCAGGCGGAAGTTCCACTAACGTGCGGCCGTCGGTCGGCCATGAAAATGCCATTTGCCGGGCATTGAAGTGGAACCAACGATAAAGGAAGTCAACCTTCACCATGCCCACCCAACGCATTTCCGCTCTTGCGGGGAAACTCTGCCTGTGTGCCGCGATCGCGTCAGCCTGTCCGGCGATGGCGCAGGACACGCTGGACAGCTTCTCGCAGATCACGACACCGCGGAAAAGCGGCAAGCTCACCTCCTTCAATCCGCTTGTGACCGGCGACGTCGAGCCGAAGAACTTTCGCGAGATCAATTGCGAGGCGCTGCTGACCAAGGACGGGAAGCCCATGCAGCACGGGCTGAGCTGGCGGGTCTTCTCTCCCATTCCCGGCGCCGATGGCAAGCTGCCGCTGTTGGCCTCTTCCGAAGGCGGTTCAGCGGTCTTCCAGCTGGTTCCGGGCGAATATTTCGTCAATGTCGCCTTCGGCCGGGCCGCCGCGACGAAGAAGCTGCTGGTCCCCGAATCCGGTGCGGTCGACAAGCAGGTCATGGTGCTCGACGCCGGCGGTCTCATGCTGAACGCCGTCTCCGGGTCGGACGTCCGCATCCCTCCAAACGAGCTGACCTTTTCCATCTACTCGTCAGAAGTCGGCGAGGACGGCGAGCGCAGTCTCGTGGTGCCGAACGTGAAGGCAAACACGGTCGTGCGCCTCAACGCGGGCACCTATCATGTGGTTTCCGACTACGGCACGGTGAACGCGGTCATTCGTGCCGATATCCAGGTGGAGGCCGGAAAGCTCATCCAGGCGACGATCCAGCACCGTGCCGCCAAGCTGACCTTGAAGCTCGTCTCCGAGGAAGGCAGCGAAGCGATCGCCGATACCGCCTGGTCGATCCTGACCTCGTCGGGCGACGTCGTCAGCGAGAGCGTCGGCGCTTTCCCGACCATCGTCCTGGCGGAAGGCCAGTACACTGCCGTCGCCCGCAACAAGAACAAGATCTACCAGCGCGATTTTACCGTCACTGCCGGCCAGAATACGGATGTGGAGGTGATTCTCGCCGACACGCCCGACCAGCAGGCTCAGGTCGCGACCGAAGCCGACTGACCGCCGCCTCAAACCAATGAGAACAGCAAAACGCTACCCCGCCCGCCGGAAGCGCTGACGGCGCGGCGGCTGCATGGCGAACACCGCGTCATAGATGCGAACCAGCAGTTCCTTGCGGTCCGAAATCGCTTGAAGCTGGTCCCAACCGATCATCGGCCCGACCCGCGCCGGGATGGTCGTGCCGGACAGTCGCTTGAACTCGCGGATGAGCAGAGAGAGCCTCAGCGTCAGAGAGATCTTGCTGGCGATGTGGAACAGTGCGCCGTTCTGTCCATCGAAGAAGATCGGAATGACATTGGCCTGCGCCGCCTGAATCAGCTTGGCCGGAAAGATCTTCCACGGCAGATCCTCGGCACGGCCAAAGCCGCGCTTCGCCGTTGCGACGCCGCCGGCGGGAAAGACGATGATCGTCACGCCTTCCTTGAGAAGCCGCACCGCCTCGTGGCGCGTGCGCATGTTGATCGCCAGCGCCTCCTTGGTCTCCTCGAAGGAGACCGGCAGCGAATAGGGTACCATCTCCGGCACCTTCAGGAGATCCTTGTGGATCATCACCCGGAACGGCCTGCCGAGCTGTTCGGCAAGGGCCAGCACCGCGATGCCGTCGCCGATGCCGAAGGGATGGTTGGCGACAATCACGAGCGGCGCCTCCGGCAGATCGCGCGGCGGCCAGGTGCCCGCCACGTCCATCTTCACGCCGATGATGTCGAGCATCTCGCCGAAGACACGCGCGCTGCGTCCGACGCTTTCCGCCCGCCAGCGCTCATAGAGCGCCGCATAGCGGTTGCGCCCCGAAAGCCCCTCGATCGAGCGGATGAACCACCGCTTCAGTCGCGGGTCGTTCTCGTTGGCGTAGGACAGTTCCTTGAACCGCACCGGCATCCCCTGCACTTCTCAATTGCGACCTGTCTACGACAGTTTTGTTGCAGTCATCTGACAGATGCAGGGAACGAGAGGCGCAAACGCACCTCTCGCGCGGCGTTCGATTCAGGCGGCGGCGCGCGCCGCCGCCTTGCGCTTGACATCCGGCGGCGTCGCCTCGTCGATCAGCGTCGCCATTGCCTCGTCCAGTGACATCGCCGTCTGGTTCTGCGAACCGAGCCTGCGGATATTGACGGAACGCTCTTCCGCCTCGCGCTTGCCGCAGACGATGATGACCGGCACCTTGGTCACGGAGTGCTCGCGGACCTTGTAGTTGATCTTCTCGTTGCGAAGATCGGTCTCGACCGTCAACCCGGCGTCGCGCAGCTGCTCGGCCACCTCACGCGCATAGTCGTCCGCTTCCGAGGTGATGGTCGCGACCACCACCTGCAGCGGCGAGATCCACAGAGGCATGTGGCCGGCGAAGTTCTCGATCAGGATACCGAGGAAGCGCTCCATCGAGCCGCAGACGGCCCGGTGGATCATCACCGGCTGGCGCTTCTCCGAGGCGTGGTCGATGTAGAAGGCGCCGAAGCGTTCCGGCAGGTTGAAGTCCACCTGCGTGGTACCGCACTGCCACTCGCGGCCGATCGCGTCCTTCAGCGTGTATTCGAACTTCGGACCATAGAAGGCGCCTTCGCCCGGCAGGATGCCGGTCTTGATCTTGCCGCCGGACTGCGCCTCGATCTGCTTGAGCACATCCGTCATCACGCTTTCGGCGCGATCCCACAGATCGTCCGAGCCAACGCGCTTGTCGGGCCGGGTGGAAAGCTTCACGACGACCTCGGTGAAGCCGAAGTCCTCGTAGACGGAGAGGATCAGGTCGTTGATACGCAGGCACTCGGCCGCCATCTGCTCGTCGGTGCAGAAGACGTGGGCGTCATCCTGGGTGAAGCCGCGCACGCGCATCAGCCCGTGCAGCGCGCCGGACGGCTCGTAGCGATGTACGTTTCCGAATTCCGCAAGCCGGACAGGCAGTTCGCGGTAGGACTTCAAGCCATGCTTGAAGATTTGCACGTGCCCCGGGCAGTTCATGGGCTTCAGCGCGAAGACGCGGTCGTCGTCCGTGTCGTCGCCGGCGACCGTCACCTTGAACATGTTGTCGCGGTACCAGCCCCAGTGACCCGAGGTCTCCCACAAGGACTTGTCGAGCACCTGCGGCGCATTGACCTCCTGGTAGGTGTTGGCCAGCCGGCGGCGCATGTAAGCCACCAGCGTCTGGAAAATGCGCCAGCCCTTGCCGTGCCAGAAGACGACACCTGGCCCTTCCTCCTGGAAGTGGAACAGGTCCATTTCACGGCCGAGACGGCGATGGTCGCGCTTCTCGGCCTCCGCCAGGATGTTCAGGTAGGTGTCGAGCTCCTCCTGGGTGTGCCAGGCGGTGCCGTAGATGCGGGTCAGCATCGGGTTGTTGCTGTCGCCCCGCCAGTAGGCACCGGCCACCTTCATCAGCTTGAAGGCCGTGCCGATCTGGCCGGTGGCCGCCATGTGCGGGCCGCGGCAGAGGTCGAACCAGTCGCCCTGGTAGTAGATCTTCAGGTCCTGGCCTTCGGGAATCGCATCGACGAGTTCGACCTTGTAACTCTCGCCCTTGCCGGCGAAGATCTCGCGCGCCTTCTCGCGCGACCAGACTTCCTTGGTGAAGGGCTTGTTGCGCTGGATGATTTCCTTCATCCGCTTTTCGATCTTCGGCAGGTCGTCCGGCGTGAACGGCCAGTCCTCGCCGCTGTCGGGATGGATGCGCTTGAAGTCGTAGTAGAAGCCGTTCTCGATCACCGGGCCGATGGTCACCTGCGTGCCCGGCCACAGCTCCTGCACGGCTTCAGCCATCACATGGGCGGCGTCGTGGCGGATCAGTTCCAGCGAGCGCGGGTCGTCACGGGTAACGATCTCGATCCGGCCGTCGGAGACGGGATCGGAGAGATCGCGCAATTCGCCGTCAAGCGCGATCGCAACCGCCTTCTTGGCAAGCGACTTGGAAATCGCCTCGGCGACATCGCGCCCGGTCGAGCCGGCGGCATATTCGCGGACGGAACCATCGGGAAAAGTGAGGGAAACAGCATTCGACATGATGAACTCCTATCCAGTCCCGCCAACGAATGCGGGTGGTATGCGGGGAAAGTGCCCGATGCGGGCGCGTGAGCGGATATAAAGGGAAAGGCGGATATTGGGAAGGGGTGGAGGATCCTCGATCCATCGCGAACCCTATCTGGTCCGCCACCCCCCCTGGATCAGCCACGCAAAGGCTTACGTTTCCTGCCTTCGTCTGTGCAGCCCTGCTAAACTATGGCATAACCTTGCGATGGCGATCGATGTCTTGGCGGTCCATCGCGACAAGCCCGGGACGGAACAGGCAGCGGGCAATTCGCTTGCGTCTGCCTATTCCGTGGCGATCCTCTGCTGGCTCCTGTCGGCCGGCGTCTATATCGCCGCGAAATGGGTCTCCACCGAGATGCCGCCCTGGGCGCTCTGCTTCTGGCGCGTGCTGATTGCCTTTGGTGTCCTGCTGCCGATCGTGCGGTCGCATTTCGGCGACATGGTTGCGCTTTTGCGGGCTCGCGCCGTCGAACTGCTCGTGATCGGCGGAGTGGGGCTTGCGATTTGTCAGGGCATGATCTTTGTCGGCCTCGAACATGCCGATGCCACCACCGCCGGCATCATCATCGCCCTCATCCCGATCATTACCATGATCCTCGCCCGCCTGTTCCTGGCCGAGCCGATGGGAAGCTGGCAGGTCATCGGTTCGATCCTCGCCTTTCTCGGGATAGTGGTCATCATCGTCAAGGGCAGCCCGGAGGCGCTGCTGCGCCTCGACTTCAATCCCGGCGAACTTTGGATCGTCGCCGGCGCGTTCTGTTTCAGCCTCTATACCGTCCTGCTTCGTCGCGCGAAGTTCGACCTCGACCGGCTTGCGCTTCTGGTGCTGCTTCTTGGCGCAGCCGTACTCACCGCACTCCCCTTCTACCTTTTCGAACTTGCGTCCGACGAACGCTCGACGCTCAACGGCAGCGGCCTTTTGGCGCTGGCCTATGTGGCGCTGCCCGGCGGGGCGCTGATGTACTACCTCTTCAACCGAAGCATCGAGGCGCTGGGCGCGGCCCGCGCAGGCGTATTTCTCTACATCCAGACGATCTTCATTGCCGTGCTCGCCTATCTGATCCTCGGCGAGCAGCTTCAGACCTATCATCTCGAGGGTGCAGCCCTCATCATCGCCGGCCTCCTCCTCATCGTCCTGCTCAAGCCGAAGGCGGCGACGGAGCCGAAACAGGCCTGACTGCGGACATCCCTGATGTTCTCTCGCTCGCTTCTTTCGTTGCATTCGACCTATTGCGGGTATATACCCGAACGCATGCCGAGCGACACCTGCCACTGCATCCTGCTGCGCAAAGCCTCCCGCAAGGTCTCGTCCTACTACGACGAGGCCCTGGCGCCGCTTGGGGTGAACATCGGCCAGTTCAGCCTGCTCAGGAACATCAACCGCATGGCGCCGGTGTCGCTGACGGAACTCGGCGCCCGGGTGGAGCTCGACCGCTCCACTGTCGGCCGCAACGCCAAGGTGCTGGAACGCATGGGGCTGGTGGCGATCGCGACAGGCGAGGACCACCGGGAAGCGATGCTGACGATCACCGAGGCGGGCCATGCCGTTCTCAAGGCCGGCGCGCCACTCTGGGACGGCGCGCAGGAGACGATCGAGGCCCGGCTTGGGCCGGACAAAACCGAGCAGCTGCGGGAGTTGCTCAAGGCACTTTGAACTTTTTGACCAAACCGGGTATTTGGACTCAAATACGGGCACCTACCCGCAAAATTCGACAGGCTGAGGCCGACGGGAAAGGGACTTCCAACATGCTCTCGACACGCATCGCCGACTGGATGGCCGGCCGGAACCTTCACTACGGCTGGGTGGTCGCCGCCACCACCTTCCTGACGATGCTGGCAACCGCCGGCGCCATGGGTTCGGCCGGCGTCATGATCCAGCCGCTGCACCAGGAATTTGGGTGGGAGATTTCTGACATTTCCTCGGCGATGGCGGTGCGGCTGGTGCTGTTCGGCCTGCTCGGCCCCTTCGCCGCTGCCTTCATGAACCACTTCGGCATCCGCCAGGTGGTCGCTACCGCGTTGGCCCTGATCATGTTCGGCATCGCCGCCTCCTTTGTCATGGCCGAGGTCTGGCAGCTGCTGCTGTTGTGGGGCGTGGTGATCGGCGTCGGCACCGGCATGACCGCGCTTGTGCTCGGCGCCACCGTCGCTTCGCGCTGGTTTTCCAAGCGTCGCGGCCTCGTCATTGGCCTCATGACGGCGAGCAACGCCACCGGCCAGCTCATCTTCCTGCCGGTGCTGGCCGCCCTGACCGAAACCTATGGCTGGCGTACCGCGCTAACGCTCACCGTCGCAGTCATCGCCGTCGCCATGGTGCTCGTGCTCTTCCTGATTCGCGACTATCCCGCCGATGTCGGCCTGCCGGCCTATGGCGAGACCGCGGTCACGCCGCCGCCGAAGCAGGACCACAAGCTGCTCGCCACCCTCGCCTCGCCGCTGGTGACGCTGAAGAGCGTGTCGGGCAATCCGGTGTTCTGGGTGCTGTTCGGCACCTTTTTCGTCTGCGGTCTTTCGACCAACGGCTTGATCCAGACCCACTGGATCTCGATCTGCGGCGATTTCGGCATGGCGGCGGTGACGGCCGCGGGTACGCTGGCGGTGATCGGCATCTTCGACTTCGTCGGCACGATCCTCGCCGGCTGGCTCTCCGACCGCTACGACAACCGCTTCCTGCTCTTCTGGTTCTACGGCCTGCGCGGCCTCTCGCTGATCTACCTGTCGATCTCGGGCTTCAGCTTCGTGGAGCTTTCGATATTTGCAATCTTCTACGGCCTCGACTGGGTCGCGACCGTGCCGCCGACCGTCAAGCTCGCCGCTGAAAACTTCGGCCGCGAAAAGGCGGGCCTCGTCTTCGGCTGGGTCTTTGCCGGTCACCAGCTGGGCGCGGCAACGGCCGCATTCGGCGCCGGTCACTTCAAGAGCGACTTCGACACTTACATGCCGGCCCTGCAGATCGCCGGCGTCATGTGCCTGCTCGCAGCCCTATCCGTGCTCTTGTTGAGGAGACCGGGCTCGGCCGCCCTCGCCCCGCAGGCGGCGTAATTGCCTCGTTGGGGGTTTCCAACGTCGGGTCGCAACAGCATTTGCGGCCGGACGACCGAACGGTTTCAGGTTGTGTCGCGCTTTTCCCGAGCGGACAGGCGCCACAGCTTCCACGGTGCGCGCCATGCGCCGCGTTCGAGCCTCTCCGGCACGGGATCGAAGCCGCTCGTTCCACCGGGTCCGCAACGCACGACTCGGAACAGCGTCATCCAGCCGCCGGACCACAAGCCATGGCGGGCGACGGATTCGTAGCCATATTCCGAGCAGGTCGGCAGGTGCCGGCAGGAATTGCCGATGAAGCCGGAAAGCGTCAGCTGGTACAGGCGGATCAGACCGAGGCCGAAGAGCCGCCCCGGGGTTTTGGCGAAGGGTCCGGACCAGTTGCGCCCCTTGCTGCGATGGCCGTCGCCAGAGTGTTTTGCGCCAGCATGGTTGCAATGAGGAGCGTTACACATCAGTCCGCTTTCGCCCGGTTCGATCCGTCATGCCGGCCCTTGAGCCGGCATCCGGCGGCGGCGCGTCTGCGGCGCGAAAGATCCTTCTGCGCTCAAGGACTTCAGCGCGCTGGATCCCGGCTCTTCGGCCGGGATGACCGAAAGGAACGCTTGCAACCGCCGCCCTCACCCCACCTTCTCCAACCGCTTTGCCTCGACCTGCCCGATCGCGTCGACGACCGCATCGAAGGTCAGCATGGTAGAAGCATGGCGGGCCTTGTAGTCGCGCACCGGGCGCAGGAACCGCATTTCCTCGAACCGGCCCACAGGTCCCTCTCCATCGGCCTTGAGCATTGCCAGCATGTCCTCACGCGCCTGCCGCACCTCTGCCGCAGTCGCGCCGATCACATGGCGAGCCATGATCGACGACGAGGCCTGCCCCAATGCGCAGGCCTTCACCTCATGGGCGAAGTCGCTGACACGGTCCCCGTCCATTCTCAGCCAGATTTTCACGCGCGATCCGCACAGCTTGGAATGGGCACTCGCCTCGGCGTCCGCATTGTCGAGTGTACCGATCCGCGGGATGTTTCCGGCGAATTCGAGGATGCGGCTGTTGTATATGTCGTCCATCGGGAACTTTCCGACTTGAAGGTATTTTCACGATTCTGCGCGATAAGGGCAGCTTATTCCAGCGTGTCCGCGAAAAAAGCATTCGGTGTCGCGCATGGCCCCTTTCGCAGGCAACCTGCGATACTATATGCTATGTCGTGTTGGGGCGACCGTTTTCAATATGGAAGGGTCGCCTGTTGTTTGGGAAACCGTGCCGGAAGATCCGTTGTAGAAGCTCCTTCGTACAAGCAATGGATCGGAAAGCCCCGGAGCCCGCCAACGGAACCCAAGCCTGCAGGGTTAGGCGAATGGCCAGTGGCGAGTCCGACATTCGACGAAAGTCAACCTGCAGAAAGGCCATCGGATCATGGACGCCGTAATCAAGAATTTCCCCGTCGGCGAGGAAAACTCGGGCCGCCCGACCCAGAAGGAAGCCGAGGATGCGGTACGCGTGCTGTTGCGCTGGGCCGGCGACGATCCGTCGCGCGAAGGCCTGCTCGACACCCCTTCGCGAGTCGCCAAAGCCTACAGGGAACTGTTCTCCGGTTATGAACTCGATCCCGAGGACGTGCTCGGCCGCACCTTCGAGGAGGTCGCCGGCTACGACGATATCGTGCTCGTCAAGGACATCCCCTTCTATTCGCATTGCGAGCACCACATGGTGCCGATCATCGGCCGCGCCCATGTCGCCTACCTGCCCAACGGCCGCGTGCTAGGCCTTTCCAAGATCGCCCGCGTCGTGGAGATCTACGGACGGCGCCTGCAGACGCAGGAGACGATGACCGCGCAGATCGCCAGCGCGATCGACGAGACGCTGCGGCCGCGCGGCGTCGCCGTGATGATCGAGGCCGAGCATATGTGCATGGCGATGCGCGGCATCCAGAAACAGGGCTCGACAACGCTCACCACCACCTTTACCGGTGCCTTCAAGAGCGAACCTGCCGAGCAGGTTCGCTTCATGACAATGATCCGGGGTCGCGGCTGAGTTCCGACGGCTCCGCTGCGGAGCCCGACATGGCGATCGAATTCCAGCCCCCACCCAAAGACAAGACCGAACTCGAGGCGGGCGGCGCATTCACGCCGCGCTTCGACGACAACGGCCTGCTGACGGCTGTGGTGACCGATGCGCGCGACGGCGAACTTCTGATGGTCGCCCACATGAATGCGCAGGCCCTGGCGCTGACGATCGAGACGGGTATCGCCCACTACTGGAGCCGCTCCCGCAAGGCGCTGTGGAAGAAGGGAGAAACCTCCGGCAACCTGCAGACCGTCGTCGAACTGAGAACGGATTGCGACCAGGACGCCGTCTGGCTCAAGGTGTCCGTGGCCGGGCATGACGCCACCTGCCACACCGGCCGGCGATCCTGCTTCTACCGCACCGTCAGTCACACCGGCGATGCGGCACAACTGCAAATTACCGATGACGACGTCCATTTCGACCCCGCCACGGTCTACGGCAGCGGCAAGGACGGCTGACGCCTATACCGGTCCCCTTTCGGGACAGGCTTAACGCTTTGGCAACGAAATGAGCGCGTACTGGCTGCGGTGGCGCAAGCGCGCGCAACATGGTCGAACCGATGCCATTTCGCAGATGCCGAACAGACATGACGATACGCTCGACCGCGGCCCTGTTTCGCGCTCCGTCACCCTTCCGCCCCTTCTACTCCTTATTGATGAGCCAGAGCCATGGAAACTGGCTTAACGGGGCAAAGGGTGCCGCCCATGCGCCGGGTGCCAGCGAGCCGTCCATGCGCTATTTTTCAGGGCGTAGTGGCGCGGCTTCGGAACCCAATGGGCGAACCTGAAGTTCTTCCGAGACCGGAGGCCTGACATGTTGAATTGGAACTTCAACCGAAGCATGGTGACGACGAACCCGTCGGATCCGGATGGCCCCTCCATGAACCACTTTCAGCCCCCGCTCGAGCCGGATAAGGCACGCTCCCGCATAGCGCTTGCGCTTGGCGGCGGCGCAGCCCGTGGCTGGGCCCATATCGGCGTGCTCCGCGCCCTCGACGAGGAAGGCGTGGAGGTCAGCATGATTGCGGGGACGTCGATCGGCGCGCTGGTCGGCGGGTGCTACCTCGCCGGCAAGCTGGACGAGTTGGAAAGCTTTGCCCGCTCCCTGACAATGCGCAGGATCGCAAGCCTTCTCGACTTCACCATTCGCGGAAGCGGGCTGTTCGGCGGCATGCGGCTGACGCGCCGCATGCAGGAACATCTGGAGCATCATTCGATCGAGGAACTCGATCGCCCGTTCGTCGCAGTCTCGACGGAGATCAACACCGGCCACGAGGTTTGGATCACCAGCGGCTCGCTGATCACCGCAATCCGCGCCTCCTATGCGCTGCCGGGTATCTTCGAGCCGATCAAATGCAACGGCCGCACGCTGGTGGATGGTGCGCTCGTGAACCCCGTTCCGGTTTCGGTATGCCGTGCACACGAGGAGCCGCTGGTGGTCGCCGTCAACCTCAACTACGACCTTTACGGCCGCTCCGCCGTGATCAAGCACACTGCAACCGTTCAGCAGATCGACAACCCGCCGCGGCAGGAGACCAGCGAATCGCGGCTGGGACTGACCGGCGTCATGGTGCAGTCGTTCAACATCATCCAGGACCGGATTGCGCGTGCGCGCCTTGCCGGCGATCCGCCGGACCTGGCGCTGCACCCGCGCCTCAGCGACATCGGCCTGTCAGAGTTTCACCGGGCCGGCGAAGCGATAGACCGGGGCTATCTGGAAGCCAAGGCGAAGATTTCCGAGATCAGGCGAATGCAGGAAGTGCTGCTTCGTTGACGCGGCAAGCCGTCGCTCCGACGGACATCACCTCGGCGCGCATGCGCACATCCGGAAAATGGGAAACGCAAGAGCGACGGCAGCGACCTTCAAATCGGCTGCCGACGACATCTCCGCAAAGATGGTCGCTTGAGGGGGCAGAAAAGGTGGGGCACACGCCACGCGCGCGCCCCGCATATCGTTGGCTCAGCTTGAAATATAGGCCTTGATTTCGGCTGCTTCCCGCTCGATCGAGCGGATATGCGCCTTCACTACGTCGCCGATCGAAATGATGCCGACAAGGCGGCCGTCCTTTTCGACCGGGATATGGCGCGCGCGAAGCGTGCTCATCATTTCCATCACTTCTTCGACGCTGGCGCTTTCGCCGCACCGATGGACGTTGCCCCACATGATGGAGGAAATCGGCTTGTCGAGACAATCCGCGCCGCTCTTGGCGATCGCGCAGACGATGTCACGCTCCGTCAGGATGCCAGAGATCCTGTCGTTGCGATCGACGATGACGATCGCACCGATACGATTGTCGCGAAGATAGACTGCAGCTTGACGAACTGTGATCTGCGGACCGCCCGTAACGACGTTGCGGCCCTTTTCGTCAAGAATGGACTTTACATACATGCATTCCTCCCGTTGCAACATGACGCAGAGAGGCGGTACCCCGACAGGGCCTCCGCCCACAGGCGGCACTACCCTCCAGTAGTCCCGCTCAGTTTCCGGCGTGCATGTGCGAACCGGAACGTCGCAATCGTGCGCCACGAATGGAGCGAAAGCAAGTCCACACAAAGATTAGGCTTAATCGGCGGCGCGTCCGTAAGCGGGTACCGCGGGTATTCTGTCAAAGAGCGGGAAGAAGAAGAAACCGAAGAGAAAGCCGCCGATATGCGCTTCCCAGGCGATCGAGGCGCCGTCTCCGCCGGCAAACATCTGGCCGAACCCGATCGCAAAATTGGTGAGAAACCAGATCGCCGAAAAGACGAGGACCGAGCGGTTGGACAAGGCCTCGCGGATGGTCAGCCGCCGGTTCAGATGCGCGAACTGCCGACTGATTCGCCCGCTGGGCGAGAATACAAAGCGCGCTGCCGCCCCCATCAGCCCGGACACCACGCCCGACGCACCGATGACGACAACCATTTCCCCCCAGTGGAAGAGGCTGTGCAACGCGACGGACGCCGCTGCCGAAAGGCACCAGAACAGAACGAACCGGGCCGTCCCGATGCGACGGACGACCGGCGCCCCGAACGCCACCATCCAGAAGCTGTTGAAGATCAGGTGCTCCCAGCTTCCGTGCAGAAACGAATAGGTCACAGGCGTCCAAACCCATGCCAAGCTCTCTGCCATGAACTGCGGCAGGTAGCGGGCCGAGATGAAGGCGAATTCCAGTAGAACCCAGTCATCCTGCTGGGATGAAAGAAGATAGGTGCGCGCGACATGGATGAACGTCAGGAACGCCAGCGCGGTGACGAGGCTCCCTGGCAGGTTGAATGCCGGCTCCCGTTTCCTGGGATTCAGCGAAACCTCGCTCATGCCGTCGTCCGCGTTACTCATACCACCCGCCGCAATTGAACAAACCAGCGTGCTTATACAGATAAAATAAGGGCCGTACAGCTTTCGCCGTACGGCCCCGAGCCCCCAAACCCCGGCCCTGAAGTGTGTGCTGAAGGTCGCCCTTCATGAAGTGATGGATTTTGTGTGCCATGGCCGGACGCGGGGCACAATCGAAACCAATGATTAACCTTAATGTCCGGGCTGGCACGATCTTCGCTTGGAAATGGGGAACCGGCAGCAAGCGGCACATGACGTGCCGTTTCGCTACAGCACCAACGGGAATGCAATGCAGACGACGACAGCCAGAGCGATTTACGAATACTGGACCCGGGTAAAGGGAGGCCGCGATGTGCCGAATCGGCGCGACATCGATCCGGCCGAACTGCGCAATCACCTCCCCGATCTTTTCATCCTGGAGCAATCTGCCGGCTCGACCGCGACGTTCCGCCTTGCCGGAACGCGTCTCTGCACTCTGTTCGGACGCGAGATGCGCGGCACCGATTTCCGCAAGATGTTTGCCGCGAATATGCAGTCCCGGGCGTCGCGCGCCTGCGCGACCGTGCTGGCCCGCCGGGAGCCTGCAACGCTCCAAGCCAGCGCCTACGGGACATCCATCGAAACCGCCCCCGTGGAGATCCTGCTTTTGCCGATGACGTCGCACACCTCGCGCGCCGACCGCATCTTCGGTGCGGCTGTACCGCTTCGCCCTGTGCACCATCTCGACGTACCGTTTCGCTACATGACGCTCGAAAGTGCAGAGATGATTCACGATCAGGGCATGCCGCTCCCCCCAGCCGAGCCGGCCCCTTCGCCATCGGTGATCACCGTCAGCCGCGGCGACATCGGCAGCACGATGCGTCGGATTTTCCATCTGCGCGTCTTTGACGGCGGCAGATAGCCAATTCGCCTGCCACAATTACTAACAGTCGCAACGGATGAAAACGAACTGTTAACCGCGACCGGTTAGAAGTTTGAAAGAGATTTATTTTAGGCGCCGTTCGTCCATGTATTCGTTTCAGCAAACGTCGACCACGGTTCACAGACCGCAGCCGGAGCAGCGAAGCTTCCAGCGCGTGTCGGTCAATCTTGCCGGCCGCCTCATGCTGCCGAGCCACGACGAGTACGACTGTACCGTGATCGACATGTCACCTGGCGAAGCGCTCTTCACCTGCCACGCGCAGCCACGCGCCGGCGAACGCATCATCGCCTATATCGATCATCTCGGCCGCATCGAGGGCACGGTGGCAAAGACCACCGACGACGGATTCGTGATTCTCGTCAACGCCACCGACCGGAAGCGCGAGAAGCTTGCGGCCCAGCTCACCTGGATCGCCAACCGTCACGAACTCGGACTTCCGGAAGACCGCCAGCACGATCGGCTTACGCCGCGCAACAGCCGTACCGAACTCGCACTGAACGACGGCCGCCACTACCCCTGCCGCATCATCGACCTCTCACTCTCCGGCGCCGCGATCGACATCGAGGTCCGTCCAGCCATCGGCACGCCGGTCCAACTCGGCAACATGCGCGGACGCGTCGTCCGTCATTTCCAGGAAGGCGTGGCGATCGAATTCTCCAGCGTCCAGTCCAAGGAAGCACTGACGCAATTCCTCTGAGGCGCAACGCCGAAGACCAGACCCGACATAGGTCACAGGACGCCGGTCGTTCCAACAAAAAAATCTGCCGCTTTTTTCCCAGCATCAGTCGGCATCGCCCGGACAGATCGCTGTAGCGCGCCGCCATCCCCCAATCGAAATGCCGCTCCCCACCACTTGCCGCACCGCGACCAGACACTGGCCGTGCCCCGGATTCATCCCCCAAGACAACTAAAATGAAACAGATTCAGCGCCTTAACGACGGCGTCTCCGCAAGTGCTCGCCGCATGTGCCGGCCGTGAATTGCTACAATTTTAGTAAAAATATCTTCAAATACAGTTCAAATTAGGTTCGATATTTATTCTTATGCAGAGAAATTTTGAACTTAATTATACTTCGCAACTTCGCGCAGGATAAAAATATTCCTGTCATTGTCGCCTCACTAACGGGGACAAGACAATGAAAAACAAAATCGCTTGGACAGGGACACTCGCCGTTCTGCTCGCTTTCGCCTTCAACGCACAGGCCAGCGCATTTCAATCGAGCATGACCGTAACCGGCCCGACCAACCAGCCGATCGGTCACTACGAATTCTGCAAGCAGCATGCCGACGAGTGCAGGGCAACCCCGGTGGCAGCCCCGATGGTGCTGACGGAAGACAGTTGGAGGCAGATCCTGCAGGTCAACTTCGAGGTCAACAGCGCCATCCAGCCGCTGACCGACATGGAAATCTATGGCGTCGAAGAACGGTGGGCCTATCCCGAGACCGTCGGCGACTGCGAGGACTATGTCCTGCTGAAGCGCAAGAAGCTCATCGAGGCCGGCATCGCGCCTTCCAACCTTCTCATCACCGTCGTGCTCCAGCCCAATGGCGATGGCCATGCGGTGCTGACCGTCCGCACCGACCGCGGTGACCTCGTTCTCGACAACATGCGCGACAAGGTGCTGGTCTGGTCGGAAACAGAATACCGCTTCCTGAAGCGCCAGTCCGAAAAGAACGCCGGCAAGTGGGTGAAGCTTGAAGATGGCCGCGCGACCGTCGCAGTCGGCAGCGTCAGGAAATAGACGGTTCCTCACCGGGGCAGGCCGAGCTTAGCCAGCCTCCCCCCATCAATGGGCCCGGTCATTCATCCCCGTCCCGACCCAAGGCCCACTGCGGCCGGCTTCTGTCCCTGAGCCGGCCGCATTTTTTTGCGCCCTGAGGTTGCGCAATTAACGGCAGATTAACCATGATCGAAACAGGCTAAGGGTATCGCGAGCAAGCCCCGCGCCGGTTTTGTGCCGTAGGGTGTCACTTGGCGCAAACGTCACCGGAAACGCAAAGCTCGCCATGCACGCCAAAGGCCAGACGGACGACATCCAAGAGGAGCATTTCTTCTCGGCGCGCTTCCTCAAGCGTCTTTGCGCCGGCATCGCCGTTCTGGCCGTCCTGACCGCCGCTCTCAGCTTTGCCGGGCGGGAATTGGGAGACAGGATCGCCCTGGCCGGTCACACCGAAGAGCACACGCTCCTGAACATCCTGATCGGCGAAGACCACTTGCGGCTGCCGGCCAACGCCGTCCGCTTCCAGGACCAGCGCCAGACCGGGCGCACCGATCGGTTAGACGTCTACCTGACCTGGCCCGAAATGGAAGGCTATACCAGTGAGAACCGCGACCGCTTCAACGATGTCGGCCGGCCGGAGAACCTGATTTTCCTGCAGTTTTCGCAAAGCACCATGTCACGCGACATGTCGGGGCGGGTCGAACCGATATACTCTCACCTCTTCGAGGGAGCATCCCAAAGCGGTCCCGCCGGCCTCACCATGCGGCACCTGAAGGAAGGCTCAGGCTATGCGGACGAGAGCCTCCTTACCGGAACCATGCCGGACGGCTCGATCTTTGCGGTCCGCTGCATCCTCCCCACGCGGGGGCAACCGTCCACGAGCGCCGACTGCCAGCGAGATATCCACACCGGCGACGATCTGTCGCTGCTCTTTCGCTTTTCGAGCAGACTTTTGCCGCAGTGGCAGGAGATGGAGACCGCGGTCCGCACCTATGCCCGCCAGCATCTCGTCAACGTGGCGCCCCCGACACGGATGCCCGATAAAAATACGCCGGAATGATCAAGGAATGATTCATCATAAACCGATTGGTAACCCTGCGCCGCTAACCTCATCCAGATCGTCGTTCAGGTTCGCCTCAGAACGAAACAACAATCCAAAGACTTGAAGAGTAGCAGCGTGTTCCGTTCCGTTTTCTCCGCCATCATCTCGCACGCGATCGGCCTGGCAGGCAAAACTTCGAGGCAGGTCGTTCTCGCGGTCGTCGTCACGGTTACAGCGGCAAGCCTTGCGCATGCCAATGCGAAGTATGCCGGAATTGTCATCGACGCAAAGACCGGCAAGGTGCTTTACAGCGAGGACGCAGACGATCTGCGCTACCCAGCGTCGCTGACCAAGATGATGACGATCTACCTCACATTCGAGGCACTCGAAGCAGGCAAGATCACCAAAGACACGCTTGTTCCCGTATCCAAGCACGCAGCCAGCGAGCCGCCGTCCAAGCTCGGCGTCCGTCCCGGCAGCAAGCTCACCGTCGATCAGGCGATCAAGGCGCTTGTCACCCGTTCCGCAAACGACGTGGCGACAGCGCTTGGCGAATTTCTCGGCGGCTCCGAGGATCGTTTCGGCCGGATCATGACGCAGAAGGCGCGCGCGCTCGGCATGACGCGAACCGTATACCGCAATGCACATGGCCTGCCGAATACGGCACAGGTGACCACAGCGCGCGATCAGGCGCGGCTCGGCCTCGCACTGCGCCAGCACTTCCCGCAGTACTATGGCTACTTCAGCACCCGCAGTTTTAGCTACGGCAAGCAGACGATCGGCAACCACAACCGTCTTCTCGGCGCGGTTCGTGGCGTAGATGGCATCAAGACCGGCTACACCCGCGCTTCCGGCTTCAATCTCGTCACCTCCGCCCAGGCGGACGGTCGCAGCGTCGTCGGCGTCGTCATCGGTGGCCGATCGGGCTCTTCGCGCGACCAGCAGATGAAGAAGCTGATCGCCGCCTACATGCCCAAGGCCTCGCGTCGTGGCGGCGGCAACTTTATCGCGGCAACCGAGACCGCGCCGACGCTCACTGCTTCGGCTGCGTCGAACGCCGTGTCGGCCAATGTAGCCTCCGCCGGAACGTCGGCAGCCTTCGTACTTCCCGCGAGCGGCCCCGTCCCGACCTATCGCTATGAAGAGTCTCGCATCGAGACCGCCTATGCCGCGACCTCCGGTTCTGCCCAGGTCGTCGGCAAGGACGCGCTGGCTGCGACGCTTCGCATCCAGCGCGGCGCCGAGGCCGCTGCCGAAGCCGAAATCGAGCAGGGCGACGCCAACGCCTCGGTAGACGCCCTTACGACTTCTTCCACCGCCGCCGCTTCGCCGAAGTCGATCCCCGAGGGTTGGGTGATCCAGATCGGTGCGACGCCGGACCGTACCCAGGCACAGGCCCTGCTGGACAGCGCCAAGGACCGTGGCGGCAAGGCTCTGGCCGGCGCACAGCCCTTTACCGTTGCCGTCGGCTCCGGTTCGAGCCAGCTGTACCGCGCCCGTTTCGCCGGCTTTGCCGGGCAGGACAATGCGGTCAACGCCTGCAAGGCGCTGAAGAAGAAGGGTATCGCCTGCTGGGCGAGCCAACAGTAAGAAATCAGGCTACGCGAGGTGTCCGATATGACCGAGCGTAGCCGCGGAACTCGCCTTGATCGTGAATGCTGCCGGATGGGTTTGATTTCCGGTGGCGGCGACAGGGCGGATGGGGCCGGAACCGGCCATCCATCGACCTCGATTAGGTATTGCGTACGAGGGATATCATGGCGATGAACGAGAATATGAACGGTACCCTGTCAGGCACGAAGCGCAGCCTCCGGAGCGGTCTGCATCCGCTCCACGAGGCCGCGCTGCGGATCGCCGATATCGGCCTCAACCGTTCGCGCGCCAAGACGAAGGATCTGGTCGGCATGCTGCTTGCGCACGGCGCACGCGCATGGCGGACCGGTCAACCCGAGGTGGGCATCCACCTTCATGTCGGCCGCAACGGCCGACGCCATCCGATCAGGATGCGGATACGCTGATTTCAGCTTTTCGCACTGCTGATGCGCCCGGCACGCCGCCCCGCCCCTCTTTTGCCGCAGCATTCGCTGTAGCGCTTGCCGGAGCCGCAGGGACAGGGATCGCCGCTGCGGCGTTGCAGCTTTCCAATCAGCGGCAACAGCAACATGTGCGGAATGACTGAAGCGGTGAACGCCGCGAGTTTGGCCGATATCCCCGGCACAACCAGCCTTCGGCCCGACCTGAAGCCGCGCCATGCGCGCTCGGCCACATAGTCCGCATCGAGGCGCGGCAGCACCTTGAACAGCATCGACCTCCCAGCACCCGAGCGCTGCAGGAACTCGGTAGCCACGGGGCCGGGCGCAGCACAGGTGACCGTGACGCCGGTCGCACGGACCTCTTCGTGCAGCGCCTCCGAAAACGACCGGACGAATCCCTTTGTGGCATAGTACATCGCCATGCCAGGCCCCGGCGTAAAGCTGGCGATCGAGCCGAGGTTGAGCACCCCACCCCTCTTTCGCGCACACATCGCCGGCAGGAAATGCAGGGTCATGTCGCTGAGGGCACGGATATTGACGTCGACCATGCCGATTTGCTCGTCGGCCGGCAACAGCGTCGCCGCACCCCGCAGGCCATATCCGGCGCTGTTGACGAGCACGTCGCAGTAGAGATCCACGCTTTCGAGATAGGCCTGCAGCCGCTTCGGCGCGGCGGCGGTGAAGAGATCGATTTCGAGAATGAAAGGCTCGCCGCCCGCAGCACGGACTTCGCCTGCGACCGCTGCCAGGGCGTCAGGCGCACGCGCGGCGAGCACCACCGGGCACTGCTCCCTCGCCGCAACCTTGGCGATGGCACGGCCGATCCCGCGCGACGCGCCGACCACGACGACGGCCGGCCTCGACGAGGCGGCTCCATTCATCCTGCAGTCCTTATCGCACTTGCGTCGCGCTTCGGCACATCGCCGGACATGGCATCCACCTCCGCCGCGACGGCACCGTTCAATATCGCCTCGAAGCGCTCAAGCGCCCGGGCGACGTTCGCCCCGTCCATCACCCGGTGATCGTAGAGAATACGCACGGTGACCGTACCGTCCTCGGCGATCGGGCCGTAGTTCAAAAGCGTCGTCAACGGCGTCAACGGATTGAGCGATTCGGCGCCAAGCCCCGAGTAGACCGAAAACTGGAAGGTGCCGAAATGGCGGGCGCGTCGTCGGGCGATGTTGAGGCCGAGCCACATCATGGCCCAGCGTAACACCCCTGGCAGGCGCGCAAACTGCAGTGCGCGCCGGAATTCCTTGATCGTGGCGATCGGACGCGTCCGGGCCGTCTCGATCAGGGCCTGAAGCTCGGCAATGGCGCGACGTTCCGGCCCCTTGACGGTTCCGAGCAGCACGATGCGCTCGCCGTCATACTCCCGCTCATGGGCGATCGAAGCGACGCTCAGCGGATATTCGTAGAAGTGCGGCCAGGGCAGTTTGACATAGGCGCGCCGCAGCTCCGGCACCTCCCGCGAGAGCAGTCCGTAGCCCTTCAGAAAAAGCACCGTCCAGGACGGCCGGCCCGGCTGGCTGGCCCGTGCATTCATGAGCGGTGCCAGGTTCATCTGCCGCTGGACGGTCACGCGCGGGATACCCATCGAAAACCGCATGAGATCTCCGACAAGCCTTCGCGGCGCCGAAATCTTCAGGGCCTTGCCTCGCAATCCTGCCTCCCTCTGCTCTTTCGCAAATTCCCGCGAGACGACTAGTAGATATAAGGTATGATCCGTTTTGTCCTGCCCATGTACTGCCGGTATTCGTCGCCGAACGTATCGATCATCATCCGCTCCTCCTTGTCCACCCGCAGGAAGAAGAGCGCCGCAAAACCCGCAAGGCCGGCGAGGCCCACGATCCAGTTTGCAAGCAGCAAGGCCTGCCCGAGAGCCAGCATGAAGAACGACGTGTACATGGGATGTCGGATCAGCGCATAGGGCCCGCCGCTGATAAGCTTGTGCTTTTCGCGGATCTCCAGCGAGATCGACCAGTTCTTTCCGAGTTCCTTGTGGGTTCTGCGAAACAGCCACACGCCGGCGAAGAACAATATTGCCCCAAACGCAACGCCCCAGGCGCTTGCCGCATGGTTGCCCGCTCTTGGAAAGCCTGTCGCGACATAGATGCCCGGAATGACCGCCATGCCCCCGAGGGCTGCGCCGAGACCCATCCGGTCCGTGAGCGACCGGCGATTGACCACGACGCGCGTGCGCCGGGCCCTGCGCTCGAAGGGGAACCGGATGATGTACCAAGCGACGATACCCAGAACCCAAAGGATCTGGCCTGCAACTGCCACGGATATGTTCATGGGCGTCACTCTAGCCTTTCGGCCATCCCCTGCGCCAGTGGCGTGACATCGCCCGTGCTGTCATCCACCGTTCATCTCGCGAAGTTTGGTGATGAACTGCTGAGGACGCAGCCATATTCCCGGCGTCTTGTAGCCCATCGATTTCGCGATCTCGGCCACGAAGGCATTGCAGTTGTAGACCGAGGCCTGCCAGACGCGGGACCGCGCCTTGAGATCGCGTATGAATGCCACTGTCTTGCGGTACTCGCCTTCCGTCAGCATGACGCGCCAGCTTGCGGAACGATATTCCTCCTCGAGATCACCGTCGCTCGCTCCCGTCTCCGCCGGGACCGGAACGAAGTGCCCGAGCACATAGGGTGCAGGATCGTTCGTGGCGGGTGCAAGACCGGCCACCTCCTGGGTGGCGGGGCGGCCGGATTTGTCGAGCCGTCCGAAGATGACGTAGGTATGACCGTAGCTCAGGGCGTAACGCGACCGGAACTCGATGAAGTAGCGGGCGTCCTTGCGCACTGCCTTGCTGTCGGCGCCGGCATAGCCGCGATAGTCCGAAACATAACGGGGCAGCGGCGGCTTGTCCTCGGACTGGCAGGACGTGATCGCAAGGGAAAGAAGGATCAAAAGCGAAACGCGGCTCTTTCCCAACCACATGGACACGCTCCATTTCACGCCACGAATGCCGCAGCTCATCTCTGCTATGAAAGGCCTTCCGGGCCAGGGGCCGCCCGGAACCCGGAAGAGCGTTTTGGCCGGGGAAGCGCGCTGCCGCGCCTCCCCGGCCCGATGTCAGGCATTACTTATAGACCGGTGCCGGCTCTTCGACCGGAGGCGGAGCCTTACCTTTCCCCTTGCCGACGGTGTCGCAAGCGGTAAGGCCGGCCACGGAAATCACTGCTACTGCTAGGATTAGAAGTCTGCTCATCAAGATGTCCTTTCCTTCACACGGAATAGGTTATCGGAGGCAACGACTCTAGTAATAGCCGCAAAAACTGACAACGCCTAGTGCGCAAGCACGACAAAGTTAATGCATGCAAAGTGCGCTCAAGATCAGTTTTTTCAACGGCTTGTAGCATTTGCGTGAAGATGGGTATCGGATCGTGCCATTGGCGCTGGACGATACTTCCTTTGAACGAGGAGAACCGACAGCGAATCGATTTTCGTCCGAAAGCGGTGCTGCAAGGCGGCGCTTCCGCAACCGCCGGGACAAGCGCTCTACCCGCTCCTGCCCGCTCAGATGATGACCACCCTCGCCCCGACCGGCGTGCGGTTGTAGAGATTGATGATGTCGTCGTTCGTCAGGCGGACGCAACCGTTCGATACCGCCTGGCCGATGGACCACGGCTCGTTGGTTCCGTGAAGCCGAAACAGCGTGTCCTGGCCGCTCTGATAGAGGTAGAGCGCCCTGGCGCCCAGGGGATTGTTCGGCCCGCCTTCGACGCCGCCGGCGTACTGCGCAAGACGCGGCTTGCGGCTGATCATCGAGGCGGTCGGTGTCCAGGACGGCCATTCCGCCTTCCGTCCGACCGTCGCCTCTCCCTTGAATGTAAGCCCCTCCTGACCGACGGCAACGCCGTAGCGCGTGGCAACTCCGCCGCCCTCGACGTAGTAGAGGTAGCGCTCCCGCGTGTTGACGACGATGGTTCCGGGCGCCTCGTATCCGTCATACCGTACCGACTTGCGCCTGTAGCGGCGATCGACACGATAGTTTTCGTAATTGCTTCCGGAATACCAGCTGATTGTGCGGCACCCGGAAGCTCCCGAAACCAGCAGGCTCAGGCTGGCGAGCAGGATAGCTCGGCGGCTTGTGGCGAAGTCTCTGTCCATTGGCACCTGTCAGCTATCGGACGAACCCTCAGCGCTAGACTTACCATTGCAGCGCCGTATGGCCAAGCCTCCCAAAGCGGAGAGCGGACCTACCGCCGTTGCATGAAGTCGGCATGACCATCCGATTGCACGGAAAGGACTTGCGTCCTCCGCCCGCGTCTGTTCGACTGGTCCGCACTCGTGATTTGGGAAGGACACGATGGCATTGAGTTTTGCAGGAAAAGTGGCGATCGTGACGGGGGGCGGTTCGGGAATCGGGGCGGCCATTTGCACTCGTCTGGCCCGCGATGGTGCCGAAGTCGTCATCGCCGATATCGACCCCGCAAGCGCCGAGAAGCTGGCGGCGGATATCGGAGCGGATGGCGGCAAGGCGCACGCCGTCGCAACCGACGTCACCGATCCCGAGGCGGCCAGGAAGCTCGTCGAGTTTGCGGTCGAGACATGCGGTGGACTGCACCTTGCCGTCAACAATGCCGGCGTCCACGGCGCGCTGGCGATGACGGCGGACTATCCTCTCGACAACTGGCGCAAGCTGATCGACGTCAATCTGAACGGCATCTTCTACTGCATGAAGTACGAGATTGCCGCGATGCTGGCTGCCGGCGGCGGCGCAATCGTGAACATGGCATCCGTACTGGGAACGGTCGGCCTGCCGGCAACTGCGGCCTATACTGCGGCCAAGCATGCCGTCGTCGGCCTCACAAAAGTTGCGGCGATCGAATATGCCAGGCATGGCGTACGCATCAATTCGGTGGCGCCCGGATGGATCGAGACGCCGCTTCTGTCCGAGCATTCGCGTATCGCAAGCAGCCGCCGCATGGAGGCCCTGCAGCCGATGGGACGCCGCGGCACCCCGGATGAAGTGGCGGCCCTCGTCGCTTTCCTGCTGTCCGACGAGGCCAGCTTCGTCACGGGCAGCTGCCACGTGGTGGACGGCGCGTACACGGCCCACTGATCGAGGTGGCGTCAGAGCAGTCCGAGTTCGGCCAGTTCGCGCCGCAGATCCATCGGCAAGTCGCCGCCGTCGGCACCAAGGCTCATCAGGTCGCGCGGCGCGTCCTCATCCGTGAGGTATCGCCATCCCTGGAAGGCGCGCTTCGGCTGGAGTTCGGTTTCGATGACTTCCGGGCCGAGCACGAGTTCGCAGCGCGTGATCCCGTCCGCGTCTTTGAACGTCTTGAGATCCAGCAGCGGCTGCCGCGCCTGCACCTGCCCCTTGATCACCCAGTAGAGCGAGCCGCCGTCAAGCAGTTCCTCCGCCCGCTTCGGGATCATGCGCGTCGTATGGGACGAGCTGGGCTCGAGACCAGCGGCGATCGCGACGAGCGCATGACGGGATACCCAGTCACGCAGATCCTCGATCGAATCCGCTCCGACGCAAAGTTTGATGAGATGAAGGGCCATGGCTCCTTGAACGCCTTTCCGCCCACTCAGTCAAGCGGCGAAAACCTGCCTGGTACCCCGTCCCGCAGGCACGCCTGCAGCATCAACATTCGACGACGTTGACGGCGAGGCCGCCGGTCGACGTCTCCTTGTATTTTTCGTTCATGTCGACGCCGGTCTGCCGCATCGTCTCGATACAGGCGTCAAGCGGCACGAAATGGGTGCCATCGCCCTTGATCGCGAGAGACGCCGCCGTGACCGCCTTGACTGCGCCAAGCGCGTTGCGCTCGATACAGGGAACCTGCACGAGACCGGCGACCGGGTCGCAGGTCATGCCCAGATGATGTTCGAGTGCGATTTCGGCGGCATTCTCAATCTGCTCCGGGCTGCCGCCCATCACGGCTGCAAGCCCCGCTGCCGCCATGGCCGATGCCGAGCCGACCTCGCCCTGACAGCCGACCTCGGCACCGGAAATGGAGGCATTGTGCTTGATGATGCCGCCGACCGCTGCGGCGGTGAGCAGATAGTCGCGAATACCGTCGGCGTCGGCGTCTTCGTGGAAATGCAGATAGTAGCGGATCGTCGCCGGCACGACGCCAGCCGCGCCGTTGGTCGGCGAGGTCACCACCCGCCCGCCAGCGGCGTTCTCCTCGTTGACGGCCATGGCGTAAACGCTCAGCCAGTCATTGGCGAGCAGCGGATTGACCTTGTTCGATCGCCACTCCGCCTGCAGCTTGTCGTGGATCATGCGGGCGCGGCGCTTGACCTTCAGGCCGCCGGGCATGATGCCCTCGCCCTGCAGGCCGCGATCGATGCAGCCTGTCATGGCCGCCCAGATCCGGTCGAGCCCGGCATCGAGTTCCTCGCGCGACATCGCGGTCTCTTCGTTCGCGCGCTTCATCTGCGCGATCGTCAGGCCGGATCGCTGCGCCATCTCGAGCATTTCCCTGGCGGTGGCGAACGGGTACGGCACCTTGCGCTCGCCGGCCTGGGCCTTCGTCGCCCGCATCGCCTCGAGTTCCGTATCGGTCACGACAAAGCCGCCGCCGACGGAATAGTAGATCCGCTTCAAAAGGAGCCGGTCGTCGCGATCATGGGCCGAAAAGGTCATGCCGTTCGCATGCCCCGGCAACGGCGTCTTCCTGTCGAAGATGAGGTCGCTCTTCGGCTGGAAGGCGTAGGACGGGTGCCCGGGCGGCGTGATGCGGCCGGTGCGTTCCACCTCCGCCACGATCTCGTCCATACGATCCGGATTGACGAGGTCGGGCCGCTCGCCCATCAGCCCCAGGATGACCGCGCGGTCGGAGCCATGGCCGACCCCG
Organism: Mycoplana rhizolycopersici; assembly: GCF_013378445.1. GTDB lineage: Bacteria > Pseudomonadota > Alphaproteobacteria > Rhizobiales > Rhizobiaceae > Mycoplana > Mycoplana rhizolycopersici. Next base: position 75,978 of record NZ_JABXYK010000006.1, on the reverse strand, counting down.
GTATAGGCGAGAGAGCCGTGCAGGCTCATTTTGATGGCGGCGACTGCCGATCCCGCCGGACGCGGCCAGTCTGGCGACAGGATCAGGTCCAGGAAGCGGTTCGCCGCCGACATGGGTCCCATGGTGTGGGAACTCGACGGGCCGATACCGATCTTGAAGACGTCGAAGACCGAGAGAAACATGCGCTGGACCTGCCAATACCTGCACCCGCGTGGAGTGCGACCGCGCCGCCCGAACGCCCGCCAAATGGCTGGCCCCGCTTGCGGCAGCATATGGAATATGTGGTCGAAGCTACGTCATACCGCAAGGCGCATACGGCGGCGGCCCGACATCCTGTTTTGCTTCTGCGACATCTCGCCCGCGTAGGAAACTCCGAAAACAAAAACGGCGCGCCTGGGAGCGGCGCGCCGTTTTTGTTTAGTCACGAGATCTTGGTCTCATGCGCCCCCGAAAAGATAGACCAGGGCAAAAAAGCCTGCAAATGCGATGACCATGCGGCATGTGAGGCCCCAGCAGGCCTTCTGAGCGGTACTTTCCATGATTTCCCCAAGAGAAAAACGATCGTCGCCGGCAAAAATATCCGCCCGCGCCGGCCCTCTTTAGTGAAGAAATGATGAAGGCGCAACAGCAAAGATGGCAAAAGCGTGGCGCCAGCCGGGACAACCGTGTCGCCCCCGGAGACGCGATCAAGCAATATCAATATGTTAGCATGCTGGGTATGCGCAAGGCGCTTACCTGCCCGCCACACAAATGCCGGCAGTCTGAACGGCGGATGACAAGGGGCTTAACGCGGAAGCGGTTTCCAAAACGCGCAATCCGTGGCAAATCACGAATCCATGTCCATCGTCGATCCGATCGCCTTCGTCGTCTTCATCCTGTTGTGGCTGGGCTACGCCTGGATCACCGACAAGAGGCGTTTTCTGAACCGGGTCAGCCTGACGCGCGCGATGAATGCGCAGCGCGCGGCCTGGATCCGCAATGCCATGCGCCGCGACCTGAGGATGATCGATACGCAGATCATGTCCGGGCTGCAGAACGGCACCGCCTTCTTCGCCTCCACCTCGATCCTCGCGCTCGGCGGCTGCTTTGCGCTTCTGGGCGCGACGGAGAAGGTCTTCATGATCTTCGGCGACCTGCCGCTGGTGTTCCAGGCCGGGCGCGCGGGCTTCGAACTGAAGGTCGGCGGCCTGGCCGGCATCTTCGGCTACGCCTTCTTCAAGTTCGGCTGGTCCTACCGGCTTTTCAACTACTGCACCATCCTGCTCGGCGCCGTTCCCATGGCCGGCGACGTCCACAAGGACCCCGCCGCCGCCGATCTGGCCGCCGACAAGGTCATCCGCATGAACATCCTGGCCGCCAAGCACTTCAACGCCGGCCTGCGGGCGATTTTCCTGTCGATCGGCTATCTCGGCTGGTTCGTCAGCCCCTACCTGTTCATGCTGACGACCTGCTTCATCACCTTCGTGCTCATACGCCGCCAGTTCTATTCGGAGGCGCGGCTGACGGTCCTGGAAGCCAACGATTAGTTCGAGCCACCTGCACCCATCCGCCGAAAGCAAGGACGCTCGGCCAGCCAGAATTGCGAAATACCGCACCATGACCCAAGAATTTTCGGACAAGGCGGCTGCATCAGCGGAGGGCACCGCGCCCACAAAGCAGCGGCTGGCCTGGCTTGATGCGGCCCGTGGCGTGGCGCTGCTCGCCATGGCGATCTATCATTTCACCTGGGATCTGGACTATTTCGGCTACATAGCCCCTGGCACGGCCGCCACCGGCGGCTGGCGCATCTTTGCCCGGTTGATCGCCGGCAGCTTCATCTTCCTCGCCGGCTTCAGCCTCGCGCTCGGGCATCGCAACGCCATCCGCTGGCGCCCGTTCTGGCACCGATTCGGCCGAATCGCCGCCGCCGCGTTGCTGATCACGACCGCAACCTATTTCATCTTCCCGAGTACCTTCATCTTCTTCGGGATCCTTCACCACATAGCCCTTGCAAGCCTGCTTGGCCTGTTTTTCCTCCGGCTGCCGCTTGTTGTGCTGCCGATGGTCGCGGCCGCGGCATTCGCAGCCCCGCAATTCCTTCGCTCAGAACTTTTCAACATTCCCGCACTGTGGTGGGTGGGACTATCGGAAACGGCGCCGCGTTCCAACGACTACGTGCCGCTGCTGCCCTGGTTCGGCGCTTTCCTGCTCGGTATCACCGTTTCCCGGCTATGGATCGCGCGCGCGGCGAAGGTGTCAACAGGCCCTGCGACACGGGCGCCCGGCAGGACGACTTCCCTCTTTGCCATGGCGGGCCGACATAGCCTGGCGGTCTATCTCATTCACCAGCCGTTGCTGATTGCGCTCGTCTATCTTGCGACACAAGTCGCGCCGCCACCGAAGCCCGATCCCGTCGAAAGCTATCGCCGCAGTTGCGTTGCAGCCTGCAGTGTCGATACGGACGCCCCCTTCTGCAAAAGCTTCTGCGACTGCACGATCAGTGAACTCCAGAGCAGAAACCTGTTCGACGCCCTGAACGCCGGCACGCTCAACGTCCAGACGGACGAACGCATCGCCGAGCTTTCGCAGCAATGCACGGCGCGCGCCTTTTCAGACGCACCGTCGCCGCAATAGCCGGCGCCGGGTCATGCCCGGCAATGTCGGCCGTTGCTCGTTGTAAGGTTCAGGTGCCGACGCCGATTTCCGCCAGGCGCGTCAGGCAGGCTTCCTCGACATTGTCGAGCTCGGCGAGCGTCTCGTCGATATCGCGGCGCTTTTGCCGTAGGTCGTCGCGTTTCTCGACCACCTTCTGCATCAGCATCTGCAACTGGCCGATCTCGCCGGGCGGGTCCTTGTAAACCTGGATGATCTCGCGGATTTCCGAGATGGTGAAGCCGATGCGGCGACCGCGCAGGATTTCCTTGATCAGGTGACGATCGGCCGGCCGGAACAGCCGTGTACGGCCGCGCCGTTCGGGATGAATGAGCCCCTCGTCCTCATAGAACCGCAGGGTCCGCGTCGAGACCCCGAATTCGCGGGTCAATTCCGTTATGGTATAGTACTTTTCCACGCCGACTCCGGTGCTTTCGGGTGGCGTCAATTTTATTGACTTTTACGTGAAAGTCAATTTTCTCAGCTATGAGATCGAGAACCACCAGGTCGCAAGGCCGAGAAACGAGAAGAATCCGGTCGTATCGGTCACTGCTGTCACGAAGACGGCAGACGATACCGCGGGATCGGCCCCCACCTTATCCAGCACCAGCGGGATCATGATCCCGGCCAGCGCCGCTGCCATCATGTTGATCAGCATAGCGGTTGCGATGATGCCGCCGATATTCGGATCATGGAACCACAGGCCTGCGACGCATCCGATCAGAACGCCGCACAGGACGCCGTTCAAAAGCCCGACGCCGGCCTCGCGGCGCACGACGCGCCAGGCATTGTGAATGTCGAGATTGCGCGTAGCAAGCGCCCGCACGGTCACGGTCATCGTCTGCGATCCGGCGTTTCCGCCCATGCCCGCCACGATCGGCATGAGGATCGCCAGCGCCACGATTTCCTCGATCGTCGCCTCGAACAGCGAGATGACGGACGCGGCGATCGAGGCTGTGAAGAGATTGACGAGCAGCCAAGGCACGCGCGAACGCGAAGTCTCCAGCACCGTGTCCGACAGTTCCTCGTCGCCGACGCCGCCGAGGCGCATCAGGTCTTCCTCGGCCTCTTCCTGGATGACGTCCACCATGTCGTCGATCGTCAGCACGCCCACAAGCCGGCCGTTCTCGTCGACGACGGCGGCCGACAGCAGGTCGTACTGCTCGAAAAGCTGAGCTGCCTCCTCCTGATCCATCAAAGCCGGGATCGGATGGCTGGTCTGGCGCATGATCGCCTCGACCTTGACCTCGCGCTTGGAGCGCAGCATGCGGTCGAGCTCAACCACGCCGAGCAGGCGGAAAGTCGGATCGATCACGAAGATTTCGGTGAAGCTGTCGGGTAGGTCCTCGTCCTCGCGCATGTAGTCGATTGTCTGGCCGATCGTCCAGAACGGCGGCACAGCCACGAATTCCGAGCGCATGCGCCGGCCCGCCGTGCTCTCGGGGTAGTCCAGCGACCGGCGCAGGCGGATCCGCTCGGTGAACGGCAGCTTGGCGAGGATCTCTTCCCGATCCTCCTGGTCGAGGTCTTCGAGGATGTAGACGGCGTCATCCGAATCCATCTCGCCGATTGCCGCGGCAATCTGCTCGTTGGGAAGGTGCTCGACGATGTCGAGACGGATCGCCTCGTCGACCTCGGTCAGCGCGGCAAGGTCGAACTCCTCGCCCAGCAGCGACACGAGCGCCCGCCGCTGCTCGGGCTGGATTGCCTCCAGCAGGTCGCCCATTTCCGATTCGTGCAGCTTGGCGACATGGCGGCGCAGAAAAAGCGTGTCGCGGTCGGCGATCGCAGCGCCGACCTGCATGAGGAAATCGGAGCGGACGGAGCCGTCCGGCGCATAGATGTCGTCGCTATCTACGGCACTCCCTTCGGCAGCCCGGGCGCGCTCGCGATCGTCTTCGCCGGTGTCCGTCATCCGAGCCGCTCCTCGAAAATGCATCCCCGGCCAAGCTTCCGTTCAAGGACACAAGGACAGGACAGAGAATGGAATTGTGATGCCGCCTGTCGGACCGGGCATGAGATTCCCGCCCCTTCCGACCGAAATCGTGCTAGCCGAAACCTCTGACATGGTCCACAGCCAGCGACCGCATTTCACCCGGCACGTCGTGTAAATTTCTCTGACTGTTGCGTTTCGGGGGGCGCGGGACGGGCACGGCCATCGGCATTGCCGGGCAGACCTTTGCAAAGGCCCTGCAAGTCGCTACTGCGCTGCCAAACTGCATCTGGAGTCCGCCATGCCGATCCGCCCCATCGTACGTTTTCCCGACGAAAGGCTGCGAACGCCCTGCCGTGCCGTCGAACGCTTCGACGAAAGCCTTGCGGCGCTCGCCAGCGACCTGGCGGAGACGATGCGCGCGGCCCCCGGCATCGGCATCACCGCGGCCCATGTCGGCGAGTTGCTGCGGATGACGGTAATAGAACTCGACGGCCCGTCGTCGACGCGCGTCTACGTCAATCCTGTTGTTGAATGGAGCTCCGCCGAGATGCGCAGACATGCGGAAGGCAGCGTCTCCATGCCCGGCGTGACGGAGGACGTAGAGCGGTCGGCCCGCATTCGCATTCGCTATCAGGATCTTTCCGGAAATTCCGACGTCGAAGAGACAGACGGCCTGCTCGCCGTCTGCCTTCAGCACGAAATCGACCAGCTGGACGGCATATTCTGGATCGAGCGGCTGTCGCGGCTGAAACGCGAACGCATCATCAAGAAGTTCCGCAAGATGCAGGCGTAGGACGGAGGCTTGTGACTGCAGCCACGTTGACCGTCTTGCCCCCGCGCCCTCACGCCACCGCCGCTGCTATCCCTTGGGACGATAGTGATCCTCGATGGTTTCCCAGCTTGCATCCATGGCATAGGCCGAAGAGATGTGTGGAATGCCCACGTGGCCGAAGAAGAAGGATAGCTGCCGCTCCGACCAGTCCTCGCTCCGTCCCGCGACACGGTAGCTGTAGAGTGCGGACACAAGCCCCGTCCGGTCCGATCCGGCCTGACAGTGAACGAGGATAGGTTTCGACGCTGCGGCCATGATCGCGACCATTTCGTCCGCCCGGGCCGGCGTCAGCTTCCTCGAGGCGGACATGCGGTAGTCGATATGCTCGACCCCCAGCCGTCGTGCCGTGGCCAGTTCGCTTTCATACCAGGCAGCACCCGCATCCTCTCCCCGCAAATTGATGATCGTCTTTATGCCGTGCAAGCGGACATAAGAAGCCAGCTGCGCCGCATTTGGCTGCGCCGAGCGGTACAATTCATCCTCGATGACCGTATGAAAATTCCCGACCATCTGAAGATAGCCGGCATAGACGCCGGAACCACCGACTGCGAACATACAGGTACCGGCAATCCATAGCAGAGATCTACGTGCCAACCGCATCCGTCTTCGCTCACTCTGTTGAGTACGGCGAAATGAATGCGCGAATTGTCTGACACTGATCTGAACGGTGCTTTTTTCAGCGCTTTACCGGAAATTTACTCTATCCGCCTAAGATTGTTGCAGGCGCGACTAAGGTATAGCGTACGCGCCACTCCCGGAATTGGCCCGCCTCGGCGGGCTTTCTTTTTGCCCACCCTATCCAGGCGCATGCCACGTTGGGGCTCAGCCAGTCTCGGACTTGACGACAGGCAAGCGACCGGAAAAGCCCCGAATGCCGGTCGCTTCCTGTCCCTACCTCCCTGATCCCGATGAGGCTAATTCTAGCACTTTCGTGCCCGGCACGCTTCGCGTACCTTTTTGTGGCCGCCCACTTGGGCGCTGTTCCCCTCTAAGGCTTCCGTGGAGGAGCCCAATTGCCCCGCATTCAGCGGGGCTTTCTTTTACCCCTTAGGCAGACTTAAAAGTTTCGATTGCAGGCCGGCGTCGAGCGGCATCCGTGTTGCCGGTATATTGCAGGCTCCTCGCCTTCGGCATTCTTTCGACAGGGATCCGATCCGCGGAGGCAATAGTGCACAGGCATCGGAAACTGTTGATAGAAAACAAAAAACCCGGCCGAAGCCGGGTTCTTGGTGCGGTCGAGAAGACTCGAACTTCCACGGGTTGCCCCACAGCGACCTCAACGCTGCGCGTCTACCAATTCCGCCACGACCGCATCGTGGTAGGTGTCAACTTGCGCCGACGGGGGTGCATGTAGCAAAAGCATTTTGGGTGCACAAGGCCATTGCGACAGAAATCTGACGAGAAAAACAACAATTTCAACAGCCCCTGTGAACAGCTCGTTTCCCCCCTGAAATCCTTGCATCATCCCGCCTATATTGGCAGAGGAATATCGAAGGGATTGCCATATGCAGCGCGCCGAACTCGAAAAATCCATGCTCGCCGTTCCGGGCTCGCCGCCGATCCGCTGGCGGGTGGAGCAGGGCCTCGTGCCCTACGACGTCGCCGTCGAGACGATGGAGCGCGAAGCAGCAGCGATCGCTGCCGGCGAAGCCGACGAACTCGTCTGGCTCGTCGAGCACCCCCCGCTCTACACCGCCGGAACGAGCGCCGATGTCGTCGATCTCGTCGATCCCAACCGTTTTCCCGTCTTCGACACCGGTCGCGGCGGGGAATACACCTATCATGGCCCAGGCCAGCGCGTGGCCTATGTGATGCTCGATCTCAAGCGCCGTCGCCAGGACGTGCGCGCCTTCGTAGCCGCACTGGAGGACGTTGTGATCGACGCCCTTGAGCAGATGAACGTCCGCGGCGAACGTCGGGAGGACCGTGTCGGGGTCTGGGTTCGCCGTCCGGAACGCCCGGCGCTGCCCGACGGCTCGCCGGCCGAAGACAAGATCGCGGCGATCGGCATACGCCTCCGCCGCTGGGTCAGTTTTCACGGCCTGTCGTTGAACGTCGATCCGGACCTCGAGCATTTCAGCGGGATCGTTCCCTGCGGCATCCGCGGCTATGGCGTCACCAGTCTCGTCGACCTCGGCCTGCCGGTGACGATGGACGATGCCGACCTCTGTCTGAAGGCGTCCTTCCGGAAAGTGTTCGGCCCAGTGGCTGCGATCGACTGATTCCACCACTGCATACGCGCGGTCTCAGCCGAAGAGCCGGTCGCAGGCGTAGACGATCGCATGGCCATGGATAAGGACAGCGGCATAGAGGCCGCATCCAGCCACCAGACGCTGGCTGCCGGTCATCGGCACCAGTGCATGACGCGGCCGGACACTGCTGCCGCGTCCTAGCATGCTGAGCAGGGTGAATACGGCCAGCCCCGCAATGAGTGCCGGCGTCGGCAGGCCGATGCGCCAGCCGACGCCCAGCACGGCCAGTGCCACGCCGAAGCTCGCCATGGCCAGCGTGCGACGTGAGGAAAAGACCTGCCGAAGCACCTGGCCGCCATCGAACCGCTGCATCGGCAGCAGGTTCAAGAGATTGAATGCCCCGAGAATGACGAGAAACACCAGGACCGGATTGGCGAAGCCCGCCGCCGCGCCCGATGATTGCGCCAGCAGTCGCTCGATCATCACCACGAGAGGCACAAGCAGCGCCGAGACCCCTGCCCCCATCAGCGCGCAGAAAGCCACCTCATAGGTGGAATTGTAGGGACGCCCGCCAATCGCCATGCCGCCCAGAAGCGGAACAAAGATCATCCGCACCCGACGATGGCCGAACGCCCGGTAGGCAGCCATGTGCCCGAATTCATGCAGGACGATGACCGCCGTCAGCATGGAAGACAGCATCAGCCCGTAGACGTCGAGCCCGAAGAAGGGCCACAGAAGAAGCGTGGACAGAACGGCCAGCGATGCCTGCACAACAGGCCGTTCGAAGAGGCCATTCGGTTCCGATCGCCCCTGGTTCAGCCATTGCTCCAGCGCGCCGATCTCGCGCCGCAGCGCAAAATAGCGGTAGAGCAGAAAGGCAATGCCCCGATACCGATCACTTTGCTCGACGGTTAAAAGACTGCCGCCTGCGGCCGCAGCCGACACGGAGCGCCGGTCCTGGAAATGACGCCAGAATGAAGCGTCGAGCGCGCTGTCGTCTATGACGCGGGCCATGAAGCCCATACGGGTTCCCGCATGAGCCGACACGTCCTTCACCTCGAGGGTGCGCTCTATCGGCTGCCCCCTCCGGTCGAGATGGTCAAAGGCCTGCCTGACGCGGCCGGAACCGATACGCTCGCTGGACAGAACGGCATGGTGCCAGTCGGCATGCGGCCCGAGCGGAAAGACCGCCGACCAGACCCTCATCGGTTCGGCCTCGAATTTCCGGTGCAGCCGTAGTGTCCGCCGACCGAGCGGGGCTGCCATCAGCAGCCAGACGAGACCGAGATTGATCGTCAGCAGGATGATCACGGATAAGGTCGTCGACACGGACACGCTCCATTCCGCCCGATTGCCCCCGCGATCACGCTAATGCGGAAATCTTAAGAAAGCGCCGCGCCATCCGTGGCGCGTTGTAGGCCTTGGCGCGTGGTTCTGTGCCGTAACGATACGGCAATCAGCCGGCCGCGGCAGTCTCCCGCGTCCGGGCCGCCCTCTGTTCGCGCCAGATGATGAAGAGACCGGAGGCGACGATGATGGCGATGCCGACCCATTTCCATACATTGGGGAAATCGCCGAACAGGGCATAACCGAGGATCGTCGCCGAGATGATCTCGAAATACTGGAACGGCGCCAAAAGCGACAGCGGCGCCAGCCGGAAGGCTCTCACCACGAGCAGATGCGCGTAGCCTGACAGCGAGCCCAGGATCAGCAGCAGCGCCAGCGTGAACGGCGAATCCGGCAGGGAGACCGCAAAATCCTCCGCGCCGCCGAGATTGCCCACCGCAAGCGCCCCCGCCATGAACATCATGCCGCCGAAACCGGAGATCGTCTGCATCGTCAGCGGCGAATCCCCTTCCCCGACGGCGCGGTTGAGGAACATGTAGACGGCATAGAGAAACGCGCAGGCGACCGGCAGCAGGGAGGTGAAGCCGAAGACGGCGAAGCTCGGCTGGATGACGATCAGCGCTCCGCCGAAACCGACCACGATCGCAAGCCAGCGGCGCCAGCCGACCTTCTCCCCGAGAAAGATCGCCGACATCGCCGTCAGGATGAAGGGTTCGACGAAGTAGATGGCGAAGACGTCCGCCAGCGGCATGTATTTCACCGCAATGAAGAAGAGCAGGCTCGCCGCTCCGTGCAGCACCCCGCGCAGGATGTTGAGCCAGGGGCGCTTCGCCCGGAAGGCATCCCGTCCCATGACGGTCAGCAGCAGCGGCAGCGTACAGACGAGCTGGAAGAAGAAGCGGTAGAACGTCACCTGTCCCGGCGACATGCCGCCATAGTTCGACAGGTATTTGGCGATCGCATCCATGCCAGGCAGGATGATCATGGCGAATGCCATCAGCCCCATGCCCTGCATGATGTGCTGCCTGAAATGATCCGCCGTGGACGTCTGCATGTAGAATTTCCAGAAAGTGCCGCTCCGGCCGGCGGCGGTGTCAGCGCGGTCGCAATCGTTCGCCCGCTTACTGCGCTCTTCAACAGCACCGGCTACTGCGCGGTCAAGCCCCGGTTTTTGAAGGGCCTTCGTCGGGGCCTGTGCCGCGGGCGACGCAATTGGGGTAGAAATGCAAAGAGCCGCCCCGTAAGCTTGCCGCAACGACAACGGAGGCCGTCATGGCAAATTCCGGCGACGACCGGCCCATTCCCTTTCGTTCCCGTCGCGCCGACGGCGACACGCTTGGCGGCCGCATCTGGCATGCGCGCGATGCGCTGGACATGTCACTCGCCGAACTGGCGGCCCGTCTCGGGCTTCCCGAAGACACCGTCGGCAGCTGGGAGCGGGACCACGCCGAACCCCGCACGAGCGCGCTGTTCATGCTGGCCGGCGTGCTGGGAGTATCGCCGTCCTGGCTGATCGCAGGCATTGGCGATGCGCCATCGCCAAACGACGAGCTGGCGAAGCCGTTGCTGGAGCAGCTGAACCAGATCCGCATGCTTCACGAGCAGACCGGCCGCGCGATCGAAGCCCTCGAGGCCGAGATTGCCAGTCTCGCGATGCGCAGCCGCCACAAGGAAGATTGATCAATATCGGACTTGAGTAGCCGCCTGCGCTCTGCGATGGTCCGCGCCCGAGAGATTCCATCGTCATATAAGGAGAAAAATCATGGACGTACGCGCCGCCGTCGCCGTTCAGGCGGGCAAGCCGCTGGAAGTCATGACCGTACAACTGAACGGCCCGAAGGCCGGCGAAGTGCTGATCGAGGTCAAGGCCACCGGCATCTGCCACACCGACGACTTCACCCTGTCCGGCGCCGATCCCGAAGGCCTGTTTCCGGCAATCCTCGGCCATGAAGGCGCGGGCATCGTGGTCGATGTCGGCCCCGGCGTCACCTCGGTCAAGAAGGGCGACCACGTCATCCCGCTCTACACGCCGGAATGCCGCGAGTGCTATTCCTGCCTGTCGCGCAAGACCAACCTCTGCACCTCGATCCGCGCCACCCAGGGCCAGGGCCTGATGCCGGACGGCACGAGCCGCTTCTCGATCGGCAAGGACAAGATCCACCACTACATGGGCTGCTCGACCTTCGCCAATTACACGGTGCTGCCGGAGATCGCGCTCGCCAAGGTCAACCCGGACGCGCCTTTCGACAAGATCTGCTACATCGGCTGCGGTGTCACGACCGGCATCGGCGCGGTCATCAACACCGCCAAGGTCGAGATTGGCTCCACCGCGATTGTCTTCGGCCTCGGCGGCATCGGCCTGAACGTCCTGCAGGGCCTGCGCCTTGCCGGCGCCGACATGATCATCGGCGTCGACATCAATCCGGACCGCAAGGCATGGGGCGAGAAGTTCGGCATGACGCACTTCGTCAACCCGAAGGAGGTCGGCGACGACATCGTGCCCTATCTCGTCAACATGACGAAGCGCAACGGCGACCTGATCGGCGGCGCCGACTACACCTTCGACTGCACCGGCAATACCAAGGTCATGCGCCAGGCGCTCGAAGCCAGCCATCGCGGCTGGGGCAAGTCGGTCATCATCGGCGTCGCCGGCGCCGGCCAGGAAATCTCGACGCGCCCGTTCCAGCTCGTGACCGGCCGCAACTGGATGGGCACGGCATTCGGCGGCGCACGCGGCCGTACCGACGTGCCCAAGATCGTCGACTGGTACATGGAGGGCAAGATCCAGATCGATCCGATGATCACCCACACCATGCCGCTCGAAGACATCAACCACGGTTTCGAGCTGATGCACAAGGGCGAGAGCATCCGCGGAGTCGTCGTCTATTGACGGCCACCCTGCCCTATAAGGTCGACGTGCGGAGGCTCGACGCGTTCTCCGCACGCGATCTCTATGCCATGCTGAAATTGCGGGTGGACGTCTTCGTCGTCGAGCAGAACTGCCCCTATCCCGAGCTCGACGGCAACGATCCGGCGTGCCTTCATCTTCGCCTGCTGGACGGGGACGAGCTCCTTGCCTGCGCCCGCCTCTGGCGGCCGACGCCGGACGCCCATCCCCGCATCGGCCGCGTCGCCGTCTCGCCCGACCATCGGGGAAGACGGCTTGGCGAAGCGCTGATGCGCGAAGCAGTCGGGGAGTGCCAGAAGGCCTATCCGAACGAGGCGATCGAGCTGTCGGCCCAGAGCCATCTCCAGCGCTTCTACGCCTCCTTCGGCTTCGAGCCGATCTCCCCGGAATATCTGGAAGACGGCATCCCACACGTCGACATGTTGAGGCCCGTTCAGTGATCTACGTCGATGCAGATGCCTGTCCGGTGAAACCGGAAATTCTCAAGGTCGCGGAACGCCACGGCCTGGAAGTGACGTTCGTCGCCAATTCCGGCTTGCGGCCCTCGCGCGATCCGATGGTGAAGAACGTCATCGTCTCCGGCAGCTTCGATGCGGCCGACGACTGGATCGTCGAGCACGTACAGGCCGGCGACATCGTCGTGACGGCCGACGTTCCGCTCGCGGGGCGCTGCGTCGGCAAGGACGCACTCGTGACCGGGCCGACCGGACGGCTGTTCGACAAGACCAACATCGGCATGGCGACCGCCATGCGCGACCTCGGCCAGCACCTGCGCGAAACCGGCGAGAGCAAGGGCTACAACGCTGCCTTCTCGCCGCGCGACCGTTCGGCCTTCCTGGAGACGCTGGAACGGCTTTGCCGCCGCGCCAAATCAGCCCGGGGCAGCAGTCAGGAAAGCGGGCAACCGTGAGCGCGGCGCCCGTCTCCCCGACCGCCCACGGTCGTCACCGCCCCTTCTACATCGCCGCGATTGCGGCACTCTGCGTCCTGCCGGTAGCACTCTGGCTGCGCGCGGTGGTCGCCCCGCAACTCGCCGCGATCACCTTCTTCACGCTGTACCTCGCATTGATCGCGCGGCGCCTGCCCGTTCTGACGGGCGCCTATCTGCGTAACCATGCGCTGGACAGCGACGCACCGGCTCCCATCATCCTGGCGGTGACGATCGGCGCTTTCGCCATCTCGCTTGCCTCCCTCTTCGTCGTTCTCAACGAGGCCGACGCGCTCGATCCGCTGGATGTCGGCATTTCCTTCACCTCGGTGGTGCTCGGCTGGTTCACCATCCACACCATGGCGTCCGTCCATTACGCGCACATGTACTGGCGCCCGCACGGCGGTCGCAAACTGGAACCGGCACAGCGCGGATTCGATTTTCCGCAGACTGTTTCGCCCGGCATCTACGATTTTCTCTATTTCGGTTTCGTCGTCGGCATGACCGCCCAGACCTCGGACGTCGCCGTCACCACGACCGAGATGCGCAAGCTCAATCTCATGCACGCGATCGTTTCCTTCTTCTTCAACACCGTGCTGGTCGCGGCCGCCGTCAATGCGGCGGTGGCACTCGCCTCGTGACTACCAACATTTCGGAGCTCCCATGAAAGTCCTTTCCCAGAACCAGGCCTTCGGCGGCATGCAGGGCGTGTTTGCCCATGATGCGCTCTCCACCAATTGCGAGATGACGTTCGCCGTCTTCGTTCCGCCGAAAGCGATCGAGGAGCCCTGCCCGGTCCTCTGGTATCTCTCGGGCCTGACCTGCACGCATGCCAACGTCATGGAGAAGGGCGAGTATCGCCGCATGGCCGCCGAACTTGGCCTGATCGTCGTCTGCCCCGATACGAGCCCGCGCGGCAACGACGTCCCCGACGAACTGACCAACTGGCAGATGGGCAAGGGCGCCGGCTTCTACCTCGACGCCACCGAGAAACCCTGGGCCGAACACTACCAGATGTATACCTACATCACCGAGGAACTGCCGGCATTCGTCGCCCAGCATTTTCGCGTCGACATGGACCGGCAGGGCATATTCGGCCATTCCATGGGCGGTCACGGCGCGATGACGATCGCCCTGAAGCACCCGGACCGTTTCAGGAGCTGCTCGGCCTTCGCCCCGATCGTCCAGCCCTCGACCGCCGACTGGTCCTCCGGCTCCTTCGAAAAATATCTCGGCGCCGACCGGGCGGCCTGGCGGCAGTATGACGCCTGCGCGCTGGTCGAGGACGGCGCCCGGTTCCCGGAATTCCTGATTGACCAGGGCAAGGCGGACGGTTTCCTCGAAAGCGGCCTGCGTCCCTGGCTGTTCGAAGAGGCCATCCAGGGCACCGACATCGGCCTGACGCTGCGCATGCACGAGCGCTACGACCATTCCTACTACTTCATCTCCACCTTCATGGACGACCACCTGAAGTGGCATGCCGCCCGTCTCGCGTGAGGCGGTTGCCGCGCCTTGATTGAGAGGCCATGGCGCCCGCGCATGACCGCATTGCGCGGACGCCTCTTGCCATTCGACGCGCGGATGGCGATATAGACGGCCAGCAGACGGCTGCTGCCGCGACGTCGAAAGCGTTGCGGTGACGATCGCGGGGACGGCCCCGCTCCTTTGAAACGGAGCAGGACATGTCCTGGATTTTGCTCGCACTCGCCGGCCTTTTCGAGATCGGCTGGGCCATCGGCCTGAAATATACCGAAGGCTTCACCAAGCCCCTTCCCACCGTCCTGACCGTGGCCGCCATGGTCGTCAGCATAGTGCTGCTCGGCCTTGCCGTCCGCAACCTGCCGATGGGCACGGCCTATGCGGTCTGGACCGGCATCGGTACGGTCGGCACCGTCATCCTCGGAATCGTGCTTTTCGCCGAGCCCGTGACGGCGATCCGTCTCGGCTGCATCGCCCTCATTGTCACCGGCATCATGGGACTGAAGTTCGCAGCCTGACGGTCCAGCCTCTCAGCTTCGCCGGCTGTCGAGCGCGAATGCGCCCGGCCCGGCGAAGACCAGATAGAGGAAAATGAAGCAGAAGGAGATCGCGGCGTCGCCGCGATTGTTCACCGGCCAGAAATCCGCCGGCATATGCGCCATGAAATAGGCAACCGCCATAAAGCCGCACAACACGAAGGCGACAGGTCGGGTGAACAGGCCGATCAGCACCAGGCCGCCGCCGACGATTTCCAGCGCGCCCGCAACCCCGATCAGGTTCATCAGCTCGCCGAAAGGCTGGGCCGCAGGCGGAAAATTGAAGAATTTCTGCGTGCCGTGCTCGATGAACTGCAGCGCCGTCATGATGCGCAACGCCGCCAGCGCTTGCGGCTGATAGAGGGAAAGGCGTTCCGAGATCGTCATGCTCACCTCCCTGCGCGGCCATACCGCCTGAAGACGGATTATTCCGCCTTCGCAAGGGAGCGATCAAGAACGAAAGCGACGACCTTTTTGAGCGAGCCCGCAGATCGGCCCGGTCGCGCCCGCCCTCCGATGCGCCAAAGCCGTTATCGGACGGGCGGTTCTTGCAGCGATCGGTTCAGTTGCAGCGCGTCGTCGCGGTGACGACGCAAGGTGCCGGAGCCGCACCGGCATTTGCATTGGCTTCCGTCTTCGGCTTGCGCACGCGCGGGCGAACCGTCAGCGCCGCCTCGCTCGGAATGATGACCGGTTCGATTGCGGTCGCGGCAGGCTTTTTCGGAGACTGCGATGCCGAAGTCTTCGAAGAGGCCGGCCGATGCGCACGTTGGGCCTTTGCCGGACGGTTGCGGGCCACCGGTGCCGCCCTGACTGGAGCGAGGCTGTAGGCGATCGCGACGCGCTGCGCGATCGCGTTGGCCAGCGCGCGGTCGGCGGCCTTGTTGCCTGTCATGAAGCTGTTGACCGTAAAGCGTTCGCTCGAAACAGGCGCGCCCGCGCCGTCCCTCAGCACAACGGTGACGTCCGCGGAGTTGCGTCCGGCCTGCACACCGCGGCCCCTAACCTCGTTCGACAGGCGAACGTCCATCACGACCCGCGGCACGGCAACTGGCCGGCGCGTCGATCTGGCCGCGCGCTGCAGCTGCTGTGCAGCCAGCTTGGTCACGGCCGGTGAAACGGAAGCGTCGGCTGCCACCGAAACCTTGCGGATATCCTTGAGTGTTTCAGCGTGGGCGGCGGCGGAGAGTGCGAGCATCGCCAGCGCGGCGAACGATGCACGAAGGAAGGGCATCAGCATGAAAATCGCATCCGAATGCTAGTGCATTTTCTGGAAAGGGTTGAAGCGGCTTTCCAATCAAAAATGCGTCGATAAAAGGCGTTTGAGCGTTGCCGGGGAACCCGTTTTCACCGGAAATGCTCTGGACAGGTACGGTTTGCGGCGAATCGGCCACCCCCATGCCTTTGCACGGATGGCGCCGCCGGAGCAATCGCGCTGCGCGCCACCATTCGGCGGAAAAGCCTAAAAATGAATGAATCGTGTCGCCGACGAACGAACTGCATCGGACATCGGCGACGAAGGCCGAGGACATGCGGCGGAGTAAGCTGCCCCGCCGGCTTCCGCCCAACTCAGCGCGCCTTCAACGCCTCGAAGACGGCTGCTGCGACCTGCATCTCCTGCCAGCGCAGCTCGCGCCGCCGGAACGCTTCCTCGTCCGTACCCCAATGCTCGATCTGCCAGTCTTCATCGACATGGGCGAGCTTCCAGACCGTCTCGGCATCGAGCCGACCGTAGGCAAAGGCAAGCGCAAGGATGGCCGATCCGGTCAGCGTCGTAACCGTGTGGATGCAGGCGACCTCCAGCGGCGAGGTGAACCTTGCAAGCGCCGCTGCAAAGGCGGCGATCGCAGGGACCGGCTGCTCCTGATGGATGACGCCTTCGGCGAGAATGAAGCGCGCGCCAAAGGTATCGGCGGCCCAAGCCAGCACCGGATCCCAGCTCAGGCGCTGGATTTCCACCAGCCGTTCCGGGCTGTCGGCGCGGTAGCAGATCATGTCCGTTCCGGCAAAGCGGACTATTTCCTCGATCACGGCGTCGCGGTTGTCGGCGACACCGTCGAGCGCGGTGTTGACGAGCCGCGTGACCGGCATCTTCGCCGGGTCGATCTCTTCGGCCTGAGCGTCCCATTCGGCCTTCAGATACTCCGCCAGCGCCGCCGTTTCGACCGCGAGCGCCCGCTTGGCAGGCGTGCGCACGACGCGCCCGTCGAGCTGGACGGCATAGCCGCCGTCCGTCAGGGCGACTGCCACCTCCTTGTAGAACCGCTTCGGCATCGGCCGCTTCATCTGGATCTGCGCCCGTCGCACCGGATCGGGATCGCTCATCGCATCGGAAAGGTCTGAGAGAATGTCACGCATCAGCAAGTTCCAGCCATTCGAGAAGTTCTGCGGGCTCCGCTAGAATATGGTCTGCGCCCGCCTCGACGAGCTCGGGCACGCTCGCATAGCCCCAGGCGACGCCGACGGCCTGCGCTCCGGCGGCCTTGGCCATCTGCATATCGTAGATCGCATCGCCGATGACAACCGTACGCGTCGCATCGATACCCGCCTCGGTGCAGCATTCGGCAACCATGGCCGGATGCGGCTTCGAAGGGCAGTCGTCCGCCGTGCGCGAGACGAAGAAGGTCTTCTCGAAACCATGGGTGAGCCGGATCGAATCGAGCCCGCGCCGCGACTTGCCGGTCACAGCCCCCAGCAGCATGTCGTCCTGGCGCTCCAACCGGCGGATCAGCGGTTCGATGCCGGGAAAGAGCGGCTCCTGGAAGCCGGCCTCGGCCCGCACACCCATGAAGATCTTCTTGTAGTGAGCCGTCATCGCCACGACCTCCTCGTCGACATGGCTCTTGCCGTGAAGACGGGCAATCGCGATGTCGAGCGTGAGCCCGATGATACTCTTGGTCGCCGCCAGTTCCACCCGCTCGTAGCCGAAATCGGCAAACGTCCGCGCCATCACCTCGTGGATCAGCTTCGCGCTGTCGACCAGCGTGCCATCGCAATCGAAGAGGACAAGCCGCATCAGTCTTCCTCTTCCGCCGCGTTCAGGTCGAAACCGAAGACGTTCCAGGTCTGGACCATGTGCTGCGGCAGCGGTGCGGTCACGCGCAGCCGCCCGCCGGAGGGGTGTGGAATGTCGATGTGGCGGGCATGCAGGTGCAGCCGGTTCTGGATGCCGCCCGGAAAGGTCCAGTTGGTGTCGTCATCGAAATACTTCGGGTCACCGAGGATCGGGTGGCCGATATGCGCCGCATGGACGCGGAGCTGATGGGTGCGGCCGGTATACGGCTCCATCTCCAGCCAGGCGAAATTCTGCCCGGCCTGCTCGACGACGCGGTAGTAGGAAACCGCGTGGTCGGCTCCGTCCTCGCCGTGCTTGGCGATGCGCATGCGGTCGCCGTCCGGCGTCTGCTCCTTCACCAGCCAGGTCGAGATCTTGTCATCGCGCTTGCGCGGCACGCCCTTGACGATCGCCCAGTAGGTCTTCTTCGTATCGCGCTCGCGGAACGCCGCCGTCAGTTTCTGCGCCGCACCGCGCGTCCGCGCGATGACGAGCACACCGGAGGTGTCGCGGTCGAGCCGGTGCACAAGCCGCGGCTTCTCGCCCTTCTGGCTGGTCCAGGCTTCCAGCATCTTGTCGATATGGCGCGTGACACCCGAACCGCCCTGCACGGCAATGCCGGCGGGCTTGTTCAGCACGAACACCTTGTCGTCCTCATGCAGGAGCATGCGCGACAGAAGCTCGCCATCCGGCGAGTGCTTCAGGTCGCGGCCGCCGATCGGGCCGGCCTTGATTTCCTTCGCATCCACGTTCATTGGCGGCACGCGCACGGTCTGGCCCGGCTGGACGCGCATGTCGGTCTTGGCGCGGCCGCCATCGACGCGTACCTGCCCGGATCGCAAAAGCTTCTGCAACTGGCCGAAGCCCAGTCCGGGATAGTGGACCTTGAACCACCGGTCGAGCCGCATGCCCGCCTCGTCGTGGTCCACCTGCCTGTGTTCGATACCTGCCATCTTCGCCTTCTCTCGGTAAGCGCCGTGCTTTAGCGCATAACCGGGAAAAGCGAAAACGGTTTTCCACCCCTGCTCATCCTAGCGCCACGCGACGCGGCCAGTTTGGCAACCGGTATCAGAACGCCCGGAACGTTAGCGTCGTCAATGAGCGCACAATGCCCGGGATCGTCGCAATGTGATCGTTGATGAACTTGCCGATGTCCTCCTCGCTCTCGACATAGATCTTGAGCAGGAGGTCGTAGTCGCCGCTGGTCGAATAGAGTTCCGAGACCAGTTCGGAGGCGTAAAGGGCATCGGCGACCTCGTAGGTCTTTCCGGGGGCGCATTGCAGCTGCACGAAGATCGGCTTCATCGGACCACTCCGCCGCCTGCCGGCGGCACGTTTCTCAACCCGGCCCCGACGCGGAGCCTTCGGCGGCTTTATGGCGGAGATCGCACGGATGACGCAAGAGGGCGGCGCGCGCTTTTGACGGGCGACCGGGCGACCAACCGTTAAAACTTGCCTAAAATCCGACCGCCGGTCTTAGCCATCATGAAAACCGTTCGCGCTAATGAAGGAGGATTGCACAAAAGGTATTGCCGAACGCCATGACGCAGATCATCTCCGTTTCTCCCGGGACCGCAGCCTATGTGGCGCAGGCCTACAAGACGACGTCTCGCTCCTCGACCGCCCTTGAGCAGCAGGTCAAAAACGCGGCGGAAACGGCGGAGGTCGAGAACGATCGGCTGAAAGCAGAACGCCTGGCGGTCAAGTCGACGTCCCTGGATATGGCGCTCCTGACCATGCAGCGCCGCCGCGAAACCAATCCGGAACGCGTGGCGCGGCTTTACGCCGAAAATGCGGAAGAGGAAGAGGGCGGCGAAGACCGCTGAGGCGCCATTCCCGCAATCACTCCCTGTCGAAACTGGCCCCTGCACCGCCCCGGTATCGTCCGGGGCATTTTTGCTTTTGGGGATCCAGTCGACGGCCGCATGATCGAGGGCGACAAATAATTGTCCATGGACGACGCTACACTCTTGCCAAATCGTCGGCCGCGCCGTTATGTGGCGAAGACCTCGCTGGGAGAAACCGGTTGCGAACCGGTGCCGAAGGAGCAACCGCCCCGGAAACTCTCAGGCAAAAGGACCAGCAAGGTGCCGACAGGACTCTGGAGAGAGGCGCTCACGCGTCCGCCGAAGGGATAACAATCTCAGGCGACAAGGACAGAGGGGGCTCATGAGCACGGCGCGAAAGCGCCAGAGATGGGCCGGCGCGCGAGCGCCAGAAGACTGGAGGGCGCCTTTGAACGTCGCGTCTGACCTCAAGAAAACCCCGCTGCACGACCTCAACGTCTCGCTCGGCGCACGCATGGTGCCGTTTGCAGGCTACGAGATGCCGGTGCAGTTTCCCGCAGGCGTGCTGAAGGAGCACCTGCATACCCGGGCTGCGGCAGGCCTCTTCGACGTTTCGCACATGGGGCAGGTGATCGCCCGCGCCCGTTCCGGCGACAATGCCGACGCGGCGCGCGCGCTGGAAAGCCTTGTGCCGGTCGATGTCGCAGGCCTGCCCGAAGGCCGCCAGCGCTATGCGCTGTTTACCGCCGAAGACGGCGGCATCCTCGACGACCTGATGATCGCCAACCGCGGCGACCACTTCTTTGTCGTCGTCAACGCCGCATGCAAGGAGGCGGACCTCGCGCACATGCAGGAGCGCATCGGCGACAGCTGCGAGGTGACGATGCTGGCCGACCGCGCGCTGATCGCCCTGCAGGGACCGCGCGCGGAGCCGGTTCTGGCGGAGCTCTGGGCCGACATTGCCGGCATGCGCTTCATGGACGTGCGCGCCTGCGACCTGCACGACGCCGACTGCATCGTCTCCCGCTCTGGCTACACCGGCGAGGACGGGTTCGAGATCTCCATCCCCGCCGACCAGGCCGAAAAGGTCTGTCGCCACCTCCTCGACCATCCGGACGTGATGCCGATCGGGCTCGGTGCCCGCGATTCGCTGCGGCTGGAGGCCGGCCTCTGCCTCTACGGCAACGACATCAACACGACGACGACACCGGTGGAGGCGGCCCTCGAATGGGCGATCCAGAAGGTGCGCCGTACCGGCGGTGACCGCGCCGGCGGCTTCCCGGGCGCGGACGTCATCCTCGGCCAGTTCGCCTCGGGCGCCGCCCGCCGCCGCGTCGGCCTGAAGGTCGACGGCAAGGCCCCCGTCCGCCCGCCGGCCAAACTCTATTCGGACGCTGACGGCAAGACCGAGATCGGCCACGTCACCTCCGGCGGCTTCGGCCCCAGCATCGAGGGCCCCATTGCCATGGGCTACGTGCCGGTCGCGCTCTCAGCGCCGGGAACGCCGCTCTTCGCCGAGGTGCGCGGAAAGTACCTGCCCGTCACCGTCGCCGCCCTGCCCTTCGTCCCCAACACCTTCAAGCGCTGACCGATGATTGCCTTTGCATGCCGATTGTCCCTCACCCTGACCCTCTCGCCGCAGGCCGGGAGAGGGAGCGGACATGGGAGCGCCAGCCCCCTTCTCCCCGCTTGCGGGGAGAACGGCCCGGCAGGGGGATGAGGGGCAACCGCACAGTTTCACAAACAGACTTTCCCAGAGAGGAACCGACATGTTGAAATTCACCGCAGAACACGAGTGGCTCAAGATCGACGGCGACGTCGCAACCGTCGGCATCACCACCCATGCCGCCGAGCAGCTCGGCGACCTTGTCTTCGTCGAACTCCCTGATGTTGGCACAAGCTTCGACAAGGGCGGCGATGCCGCCACCGTCGAGAGCGTCAAGGCCGCCTCCGACGTCTACAGCCCGCTCGACGGCGAGATCGTTGAGGTCAACCAGGCGATTGTGGACGACCCGTCCCTCGTCAACAGCGACCCACAGGGCGCCGGCTGGTTCTTCAAGCTCAAGCTCAAGAACACCGCCGATGCGGACGGCCTGCTGGACGAGGCCGCATACAAGGAGCTCGTCGGCTGATGAACCTGCCCAAGGACTTCACCTTCACCGACTACCAGCCCTACGACTTCGCCAACCGCCGCCATATCGGCCCCTCGCCGGCGGAAATGGAGGCGATGCTGCAGGTAATCGGCTACGACAGCCTGGACGCGCTGATCGACGACACCGTGCCGAAGTCGATCCGCCAGACGACACCGCTTCAATGGGGCGCACCGATGTCGGAGCGCGAAGCGTTGGATAAGCTGCGCGAGACGGCCAACAGGAACCGCAAGCTCGTCTCACTGATCGGCCAGGGTTACTACGGCACCATTACCCCGCCGGTGATCCAGCGCAACATCCTGGAAAACCCGGCCTGGTACACGGCCTACACGCCCTACCAGCCGGAGATCAGCCAGGGCCGCCTCGAGGCGCTGCTCAACTATCAGACGATGGTCTGCGACCTGACCGGCCTCGACATCGCAAACGCCTCGCTTCTCGACGAGGCGACGGCTGCAGCAGAAGCCATGGCCATGGCCGAGCGCGTCTCCAAGTCGAAGGCGACCGCTTTCTTCGTCGATGAGAACTGCCACCCTCAGACGATCGCCCTTCTCAAGACCCGTTCGGAGCCGCTTGGCTGGTCGATCGTGGTCGGCAATCCCTTCGGGGATCTGGTTCCGGCCGAAGTGTTCGGCGCGATCTTCCAGTATCCCGGTACCTTTGGCCACGTGCATGATTTCACCGGCGTCATCGCCGACCTGCATGCGGCCGGCGCGATTGCCGTCGTCGCCGCCGACCCGCTGGCACTGGCGCTCCTCAAGTCGCCCGGCGACATGGATGCCGACATCGCCATCGGCACCACCCAGCGCTTCGGCGTACCGGTCGGCTACGGCGGCCCGCACGCGGCCTACATGGCGGTCAAGGACGCCTACAAGCGCAACATGCCCGGCCGCCTCGTCGGCGTCTCGGTGGATGCCCGCGGCAACCGAGCCTACCGCCTGTCGCTGCAGACCCGAGAGCAGCACATCCGCCGCGAGAAGGCGACGTCGAACATCTGCACCGCCCAGGTGCTGCTCGCCGTCATGGCCTCCATGTATGCCGTCTTCCACGGCCCGCAGGGCATCAAGGCGATCGCCCAGCAGGTTCACCGCAAGGCCGTGCTTCTGGCCAAGGGTCTGGAGAAGCTCGGCTACACCGTCGAGCCCGACGTGTTCTTCGACACGATCACCGTCCATGTCGGCAAGCTGCAGGGCATCATCCTCAAGACCGCGGTCGCCGAGGAAGTGAACCTGCGCCAGATCGGCGACGACCGGATCGGCATCAGCCTCGACGAGCGTTCGCGCCCGGTCACGCTGGAAGCCGTCTGGCGCGCCTTCGGCGGCGACTTCAAGGTGTCCGACTTCGAAGCCGACTACCGCCTCCCGGGGGATCTGCTGCGCACCAGCGAGTACCTGACGCACCCGATCTTCCACATGAACCGCGCCGAAAGCGAGATGACCCGCTACATCCGCCGGCTCGCCGACCGCGACCTCGCGCTCGACCGCTCGATGATCCCGCTCGGCTCCTGCACGATGAAGCTGAACGCGACCGCCGAGATGCTGCCGATTACCTGGCCGGAATTCTCCGAGATCCATCCCTTCGTCCCCGCGGACCAGGCGGAAGGCTACAAGGAATTGATCGACGATCTCTCGGCCAAGCTCTGCGCCGTCACCGGCTACGACGCGGTCTCCATGCAGCCGAATTCGGGCGCGCAGGGCGAATATGCCGGCCTGCTGACGATCCGCGACTACCATATCGCGAGCGGCAATCCGCATCGCGACGTCTGCCTGATCCCGACCTCTGCGCACGGCACCAACCCGGCCTCCGCGCAGATGGCCGGCATGCAGGTCGTCGTCGTCAAGGTCAGCGACGACGGCGATATAGACATGGATGATTTCCGCGCGAAAGCAGAGCAGTACGCGGAAAACCTCTCGTGCTGCATGATCACCTATCCCTCCACGCACGGCGTCTTCGAGGAAAACGTGCGCGAGGTCTGCGAGATCGTCCACAGGCACGGCGGCCAGGTCTATCTCGACGGCGCCAACATGAACGCCATGGTCGGGCTTGCCCGCCCCGGCGACATCGGCTCCGACGTCAGTCACCTGAACCTGCACAAGACCTTCTGCATCCCGCATGGCGGCGGCGGCCCGGGCATGGGCCCGATCGGCGTGAAGGCGCATCTGGCGCCCTTCCTGCCGAAGGATCCGCGCACCGCCGAGGCCGGCGCCGTCTCGGCGGCTCCCTTTGGCTCGGCCTCGATCCTGCCGATATCCTGGAGCTACTGCCTGATGATGGGCGGCGAAGGCCTGACGCAGGCGACGAAGGTGGCGATCCTGAACGCCAACTACATCGCGGCCCGCCTGAAGGGAGCCTATGACGTGCTCTACAAGTCGTCCAAGGGCCGGGTCGCGCACGAATGCATCATCGACACACGCCCGCTGGTCGAGAGCGCCGGCGTAACGGTCGACGACGTTGCCAAGCGCCTGATCGATTGCGGCTTCCACGCGCCGACCATGAGCTGGCCGGTGGCGGGTACGCTGATGATCGAGCCGACCGAATCGGAGACCAAGGCCGAACTCGACCGCTTCTGCGATGCGATGCTGGCGATCCGCGAGGAGGCCCGCGCCATCGAGGACGGCCGGATGGACAAGACCAACAACCCGCTGAAGAACGCGCCCCACACGGTGGAAGACCTCGTCGGCGAATGGGACCGCCCCTATTCGCGCGAGCAGGCCTGCTACCCGCCTGGCGCGTTCCGCGTCGACAAGTACTGGTCGCCGGTCAACCGCGTCGACAATGTCTATGGCGACCGCAACCTCGTCTGCTCCTGCCCGCCGCTGGAAAGCTACGCGGAAGCGGCGGAATAGCATCTCAGCATTGACCTCGGCCCTTTGGGCCGGGGTCAGCCAGCCTCTCGGAATGGATCGCCTGCACCGTCGAGTCTTCTTGGAGCCGACCGCCGCGGCCCGCAATTTCGCCGACCGGGTGCCAACGAGATTCGCCCAGCTTCTACCCGCGAGGTAGCACGACGATAAAACGGGCCCCGTCCCGGTAGGACGTATCGAGCGTCACCGTACCGGAATGGCTTTCGACGATCCGCTGCGCAAGCGCCAGGCCTATGCCCGTCCCGTCATATATCTTCTCGTCCTGATGCAACCGCTGGAAAAGCCCGAAGATCGTTTCGGCATGTTTCGGATCGATGCCGATGCCGTCGTCCTCAACAACGATACGCACGCTGTCGGCGGTCCCTTCCCCATAGATTCGTACGGACGGCCTGGAGTCCCGACGCCGATATTTGATCGCATTGCCGATCAGGTTCTGCATCAGGCGTCGCAGCAGTTCAGGGTCACCCTTGACTCGGGGAAGAGGTTTGGCGTCGATCGTCGCGGCGGACTCCCGGATATGCCCCTCCAGCAACGTCAGGGCGTCGGCAACGACTGCGTCGAGCGGCACGGACTTCACGTACCGGATCTGATAGGCGATCTGCGCATACTCCAGGAGACGATCGACCAGCTTCTGCATCCGGAACGCGGCCCGCCGCACATAGGCGGCATGCGTGGACAGATCGCCCAGTTGACCGCTTTCTACGTCGTCCAGGATCATCTCGGCAAAGGATGCAATGTGCCGGATCGGAGACTTCAGGTCGTGTGAGACGGTCGCGGCGAACTGGTTCAGTGCCTCGTTCTTCCGCTGCAATTCCCGCGCCTGCTCGGCAAGACGCTCATGCTGGCGCTTCAACTCGGTCACGTCGCGTCCGGCGCCGACAAATTCCGTTGGCAGACCATCCTCGAAAATGGCCGTTGCGGTCCACAAAAGCCAACGTTCCTCGCCTTCAGCATTGCGGATTGCAAGCTCCACCGTCGCAAGGGGATTGTCGGGCGTCAGCCGTTCGAGCTCATCAAGAACCGGTTGCTCGGTGGAAACCAGGTCCATTACATGCGTGCCGACGAGCTTTTCGGGCGTCGAGCCATAAAAGGTTGCGTAGGGTTCGTTGCAGAATTGGATCACAAGGTCCTTGTCGGTCCGCACGATCAGGTCGGGCAGAAGCTGCAGAAGCTTCGTGTACTGTCTGTGCTTGATTTCCAGCTCATGCTCGATCGCCTTGAGATCGGTGATATCGATTCTCAGGCCGACAACCTCGCCGCTGTCCATCACGTGGCTCTCGGAACGAATCCAGCGACCATCGGCACGCTGCACGGTGTGCACCCGCCCAGTCTCCCTACGATGGTCTCTCAGCCGGGACTGGATCATGGCCTCCGCGTCGGGCGTTCCCGGCACAATGCCCCGGTAGTTGCCGGCGCCGACATTGGCCCGGATAATGCTTTCAACCGTTGCCCCGACGCGAACGGCATCTTTCGCGGCTCCGCACCCGTCACGAAAGGCGCGGTTGAAGACCAGGATCTTCTCGTCGCGATCGAAGATCGCGACACCCTCGGGAATGGTGTCCAGAGCGGAGTAGATGCGGCTGCCGAGCAGAACCTGCTCGCCGTGGCTCCCCCCCGTCAAAAGGCTCCGCAGCAGAAGCGCATAGCCTGCCTCGCCCTCGGTGCTCCTTATGGAGATCACATGCGCGGCCGCCTCGAAGTCCGATTCGTCCGCGCAGTTGAAGCGAAGTGTGTGACTGTGCGCCCGGCCGGACACCGCATAGCCCTGCAACCTGGGTACAAGGTCGGCTTGTCCGAGAACCGCAGCAAGCGGTTCGCTGCCGTCCCCCTTCCATCCAAGTGCCCTGCGTGCCGCATCGTTCAGGAAAAAGCCGGTGCCCGCGGCATCCGTCAGGATCACCGGGAACGGCATCGATTCGTAGAGCGATTCAGAAAAGTCCTGCGGCGACTGCATGTCAGTGAACGCCACCTCCCGGGAGCATCGGCCAATCGGTACAATGGTTGCGCGGCCGGCAGCCCAAAACCCATTGCTCGGCCATACCGGCAAGTATCAACGCGGATCGGAGATGAATGCAAGCTAAGCGTGCCGGAAGAAACGATTGGGCGTACGAAAAACCGTGCTCAGCAGAGGTCCGAACTTACCCGACGCGCACGGTGGGCGCACCGGCAGCAGCCAGAGCTGCGAGGTCTGCCGGCTTCAGCTCGACGGATTCGCCGCAGCCGCAAGCAGACGTCTGGTTCGGATTGTTGAAGGTAAAGCCGGAGCGGAGCTTCGTCACCTCGAAATCCATCTGCGTACCCAGCAGGTAGAGCACCGCTTCCGGGGCAATCCAGACACGGGCACCGGCGTACTCGACAAGGTCGTCCTTCTCGTTCGGCGCCGTTACGAGGTCGACGGAATATTCCATTCCCGCGCAACCGCCCTTCTTCACGCCGACACGGATGCCCTTGGCGTCGCCGCCGGCATTGTCCACGATCGCCTTCACGCGATCGGCGGCAGCATTGGTAAGGGTCATCACTGCAAAGGCCATCAGCCAGTTCTCCTTCACCGGCCGGGTTCAAGGCCCGGCGGTTTCCGAATCAAATGTAGAGACGGCCGCCTGCGGGATCAATAGTTTGGCACCATCAAATCGATTGGGTGCCTCGCCCGTCGGCGACCCCTGTCAGTACCAGCCGACCGCCACCTGCGCCTCTTCGGACATGCGATCCGGCGTCCACGGCGGATCGAACACCATCTTCACCTCGACGCCCGAGACGCCTTCGACTGCGCTCACCGCATTCTCGACCCAGCCCGGCATCTCGCCTGCCACCGGGCAACCGGGCGCGGTCAGCGTCATGTCGATCTTGACCATGCGGTCGTCTTCGATGTCGATCTTGTAGATCAGGCCAAGTTCGAAGATATCGGCGGGAATTTCGGGATCGTAGACCGTCTTCAGGGCCGAGATGATATCGTCGCTGAGGCGCGCCAGCTCATCTCCGGGGATTGCCGAATTGACGATCCCGTCACGGGCATCGGTCTTGTCTTCGGTGGCATCGACAGACATTTCGAACTCCTCAGGCGAAGAACTTGCGGGCATGGTCGAGCGCATCGGCCAGGACATCGACCTCGGCGCGGGTGTTGTACATGCCGAACGATGCGCGGCATGTGGAGGTCACGCCGAAGCGTTTCAAGAGTGGCTGGGCGCAATGGGTACCGGCGCGGACGGCGACGCCTGCCCGATCGATCACCATCGAGACGTCATGGGCATGGATGCCTTCCAGCTCGAAGGAGAAGATCGAGCCCTTGCCGGGCGCGGTCCCGAACATCTTCAAGGAATTGATCGACGACAGACGTTCGTGCGCATAGGCAGCAAGGTCCGCCTCATGCGCCGAGATCGCCGCACGCCCGACCTTTTCCATGTAGTCGAGCGCGTAGCCAAGCCCGATCGCCTGCACGATCGGCGGCGTGCCGGCCTCGAAGCGGTGCGGCGGATCGTTGTAGGTAACGATGTCTTCCGTCACTTCCACGATCATCTCTCCGCCGCCCTGGAACGGGCGCATTTCGCGCAGCCGGTCCTTCTTGCCGTACAGCACGCCGATGCCGGAGGGCCCGTAGAGCTTGTGCCCGGTCATCACGTACCAGTCGCAATCGATGTCCTGCACGTCCACCGGCAGGTGGACGGCCGCTTGCGAACCGTCGACCAGCACCGGGATACCGCGCTCGCGGGCGATCGCGCAGATCTCCTTCACCGGCACGATGGTACCAAGCGCGTTCGACATGTGCGTGATCGCGATCAGCTTCGTCTTTTCGGTGAGGCACTTGACGAAGTCCTCGACGTGGAACGCGCCCGTATCGTCCACGGGCGCCCAGACGAGCTTCGCGCCCTGCCGTTCACGGATGAAATGCCAGGGAACGATGTTGGAATGATGCTCCATGATCGAGATGACGATCTCGTCGCCTTCACCGATCTTCGGCATGCCGTATCCGTAGGCGACCGTGTTGATCGCCTCGGTCGAGGACTTGGTAAAGACGATATCGTCGACCGAAGGCGCATTGAGGAAACGCCGCACTTTTTCGCGCGCTGCCTCGTATGCGTCCGTTGCCGCGTTGGAGAGGAAATGCAGCCCACGATGCACGTTCGCATACTCGTTAGAATAGGCGTGCGCGACCGCATCGATCACCACTTGCGGCTTCTGGGCGGATGCGCCGTTGTCGAGATAGACCAGCGGCTTGCCGTAGACCTCTCGCGACAGGATCGGGAAATCCCGGCGGATCGCCTCGACGTCATAGGTGGAAACCGGCTTGATCTGGTTCATCTCGACAATCCCGTCACGCGTACTTTTCGAGCCAGTCGGAAATGACGCCTTCCAGCGCCTCCACCAGCGTCTCGTCGTCCAGTTCCTCGACGATCTCCGCCACGAAGGCGTTGACCAGCATGGCGCGTGCCTTGTTCTCCGGAACGCCGCGCGCCATCAGGTAGAACAGCTGCGTGTGGTCGATGTCGATCACCGTCGCACCGTGGCCGCACTGGACGTCGTCGGCGAAGATTTCCAGCTCCGGCTTGGCCGAGAACTCGGCGTCGTCGGAGAGAAGCAACGTGTTGCACGACATCTTCGCGTCGGTCTTCTGAGCGTCCTGCGCGACGCGAATCTGCCCCTGAAACACGCCGCGGGCACGGTCGAACACGACATTGCGGATGACTTCGGTCGAGGTCGTATGCGGCACGTTGTGGTCGACGGTGAAAGTCACGTCCGTGTGGCTCTCGCCACCGAGAAGATTGATGCCGCGCAACGTCAGGTCCGAGCCCTCGCCGGCAACGGCGATGTGGATCTCCTGGCGGACGAGCTTACCGCCGCCATTGATGACATAGAGGCGCAGCTTTGCATTGGCGCCGAGTTCAGCCTTGAACTGTGCGAGATGCGTATCCGCATCACCCTCCGACTGGAAGATGATCCAGGTGACCTCGGCATCGTCTGCAAGCCGCATGTCGGTGACGGATGTGACAAGTGCCGCATCCTCGCCGATCGCGAGATGCCGCTCGATCACCGTTGCCTTGGCGCCCGCACCGAACCGCACCGGAAAGCGCGTGTTGACCTGGCCGCAATTCTGCACCGACTGGATCTCGATCGGCGCTTCGAAAGCAGCGCCCTCGGCAACCTCGACGATCAGGCCGTCGCGCACGAACGAACCGTTTATGCGCCCGATGACGTCGTCGGCGTCGCGGGCGACGAGCCCGTCCGCAGCCGATCCGTCAAGCAGCGCATCGGCGTAGCTCTTCGCCGTAATTCCCTCCGGCAGCACCCGCGTATGCGCCTTGCCGTTGACGACCGAAAGCACCGTGGAGCCCGGCACAATCGGCTCGACCCTCTGGGCGCTGGCGCCGCGAAGGAAGGCCGGCACGGTCTTCAGCAATGATTTCAGATCAGTATAGTGCCATGCCTCGACACGCCGCGTCGGCAAACCGGCCGTCTTCAGGTCGCTCAGCAGCGTATCACGAGCAACAAGCGTGTTACCATCGCCCGGCAGTTCGCCGACCTGTTCGTTATAGGATTCAACCAGAGCTGCTTCCGCGGCCGTCAGCTTGATCCCTGCTTGGATATTCATGGATCGCGTCCTTCCCGGCTCAGGCGGCTGCCCCGATGATATCGGCATAGCCATTGGCTTCGAGTTCATGCGCCAGCGTCTTGTCGCCCGACTTGATCACCTGGCCCTTGTAGAGCACGTGCACCGTATCCGGCACGATGTAGTCGAGCAGGCGCTGGTAGTGGGTGATGACGATGACGGAACGATCGGGCGCACGCAGCGCGTTGACCCCGTCGGCAACGATCTTCAGGGCGTCGATGTCAAGGCCGGAGTCCGTTTCGTCCAGCACGCAGAGCTTCGGCTCGAGCAGCGCCATCTGCAGGATCTCAGCGCGCTTCTTCTCGCCGCCGGAAAAGCCGACGTTGAGTGGACGGCGCAGCATTTCCGGCGAGATCTGCAGTTCGGCGGCGGCTTCCTTGACGCGGCGCATGAAGTCCGGCGTCGTCAGCTCGTCCTCGCCGCGTGCCTTGCGCTGCTCGTTCATCCCAACCTTGAGGAACTGCATGGTGGCCACGCCCGGGATCTCGACCGGGTACTGGAAGGCCAGGAAGATGCCCTTGGCGGCGCGCTCGGACGGATCGAGCTCAAGGATGCTCTCGCCATTGTAGAGGATATCGCCCTCGGTCACCTCGTAGTCCTCGCGCCCGGCGAGGATGTAGGAAAGCGTCGACTTGCCCGAGCCGTTCGGCCCCATGATCGCGGCGACTTCACCGTCCTTGACGGTCAGGTTCAAGCCGCGGATGATCTCGGTGCCGTCCTCGGCGATGCGTGCGTGCAGGTTCTTGATTTCAAGCATCTTCTTGTTCCTAGCTCGGCCGGGATATCCGCGTGAAGAAATCGGATAGGAATGTCGGCCTTCAAATCGTTCATTCTGTGGGTAGGAATTCTTGAGTGACGACGATCGCCCCGTCGATGTTTCGGTTAAACTCTTCTAGTTCTTCCGCTGGCACCCAGAGTTCCTCATGTTCGCGCCCGCCAACGACTTTGCGTTCGAAACGGGGACACATATTCTGCCCTCACCTCGAAGCGCGTCACATAGCCGTGCCGCGATCCCGTCTTTGTATTCCAGTCCCGAGCGATCTGGGCCGCATAACCTTCGTTCGTAACCGGGTAGAAAATCGGCTGATCAGGCAGGCGCGGCGGAAATTCCTTCCAGCCGCTTGCCTTAATCAGTTCGAGCTCTTCCAGACCAACCGGCCGGAAAAGCGTCACAGTCGCAGCGGACACCATCACCCCACGCTGCCTTCCAGCGAGATGCTGATCAGCTTCTGCGCCTCGACGGCGAATTCCATCGGCAGTTCCTGGATCACTTCCTTGACGAAGCCGTTGACGATCAGCGCGATCGCCGCCTCTTCGGGGATGCCGCGCTGCAGGCAGTAGAACAGCTGGTCCTCGGAGATCTTCGACGTCGTCGCCTCGTGCTCGAACTGGGCCGACGAATTCTTCGCCTCGATATAGGGCACGGTGTGCGCGCCGCAGCGATCGCCGATCAGAAGCGAATCGCACTGGGTGAAGTTGCGCGCGTTCTCCGCCTTGCGGTGGGTCGAAACCTGGCCGCGATAGGTGTTCTGCGACACGCCGGCAGCAATACCCTTGGAGATGATGCGGCTCGACGTGTTCTTGCCGAGATGGATCATCTTCGTGCCAGAGTCGATCTGCTGGTGGCCGTTCGAAACCGCGATCGAGTAGAACTCGCCGCGCGAACCGTCGCCGCGCAGGATGCAGGACGGATACTTCCACGTGATCGCCGAGCCGGTCTCGACCTGCGTCCAGGAGATCTTGGAGTTCTTGCCGCGGCAATCGCCACGCTTGGTAACGAAGTTGTAGATGCCGCCCTTGCCTTCCTTGTCGCCCGGATACCAGTTCTGGACGGTGGAATACTTGATCTCGGCATCGTCCATCGCCACGAGCTCGACCACGGCCGCATGCAGCTGGTTCTCATCGCGCTGCGGCGCGGTGCAGCCCTCGAGGTAGGAGACGTAGGCCCCTTCCTCGGCGATGATCAGCGTGCGCTCGAACTGGCCGGTGTTCTTCTCGTTGATGCGGAAGTAGGTCGAAAGCTCCATCGGGCAGCGAACGCCCTTGGGCACGAAGACGAACGAACCGTCGGTGAAGACTGCCGAATTCAGCGTCGCATAGAAGTTGTCGGTCGTCGGCACGACGGAACCGAGATACTTCTTTACCAGCTCAGGATACTCGCGGATCGCTTCCGAGATCGACATGAAGATCACGCCGGCCTTCTTCAGCTCCTCCTTGAAGGTGGTGACGACCGAGACCGAATCGAACACGGCGTCGACGGCGATCTTGGAGGTCTGCACCCCGGCAAGGATCTCCTGTTCGCGCAGCGGAATACCGAGCTTCTCGTAGGTCTTGAGAATTTCGGGATCGACTTCGTCGATCGACTTCGGGCCGCTCTGGTTCTTCGGCGCGGCGTAGTAGTAGAGGTCGTTGAAGTCGATCTTCGGATAGTCGACGCGCGCCCAGGTGGGCTCCTCCAGCGTCAGCCAGCGGCGATAGGCTTCCAGGCGCCATTCGAGCATCCACTCGGGCTCGCTCTTCTTGGCCGAAATGAAGCGGATGATCTCTTCGGAAAGGCCCTTCGGCGCCTTTTCCATTTCGATCGTCGTCTCGAATCCGTATTTGTACTGGTCTACGTCGATCTGACGGACCTGATCGATCGTTTCCTGCACCGCAGGCATCTCGTTCTCCAATCTTTCCGGATCCAAGGTCCGGAAGCTTGTCAACGTTTGGCGGGTTTCCGCCGGTTATGTAGTCGCCAGAAGGGGCTTTTCACACCTTTTGGCAAGCAAAAACTTGCGCTTTTGCAACTTTCGTCACGCCGCAGCGACACCTTGCCGCCGCCGGCCGGCAATCCTGCCGAACGCTTCGAGAAAGCACTCGACATCCGCCTCGCTCGTCGTCGACCCCAGTGAGACGCGCAGCGCGCCGAGCCCGGCATCGAAGCCCATCGCCGTCAGCACATGGCTGGCGCCCACCTTGCCCGAAGAGCAGGCCGAACCCGCCGAAATCGCAATCCCTTCGAGATCGAAGGCGATCTGCCCGGTCTCGGACTTCAGTCCGGGTAGACTGAAAAAGGTCGTGTTGCACAGGCGCGAAACGTCGCGGCCATGGATGATCACATCGCCGGCCAGCTCGGTCATTCGCGCTTCCATCCCGTCGCGCAGGCGTGAAATCGCTGTCGTGCGATCCTCCAGCCTGCTCCCTGCCTCGCGCGCAGCTGCGGCGAAACCGGCGATGGCGGCAGCATTTTCGGTGCCGGAGCGGTGGCCCTTTTCCTGGCCGCCGCCATGGATGAGCATTTTCGGCATCAGCACCTCGCCGCGCGAGACGAGCGCACCGGCACCCTTCGGCCCGGCGAGCTTGTGCGCCGAGACGATCATGAAGTCCGCATCGAGTTCGACGATCGACAGCGGCAACCGACCGGCGGCCTGCACCGCGTCGACCACGAATATGCCGCCGGTCTTGTGGACGATCTCCGCAGCCTGCCGCACCGGTTGCACAATGCCGGTTTCGTTGTTGGCCAGCATGATGGCAACCATCGGCAGTCCCGCGGCCGCATCATGGGCCTCGAGCAGAGCCCTGAGAGCGTCCAGATCGACGATACCGGCCGGCGTGACGGGAATTTCCGTGACGTTTTCTCGATCGAAACGCCCGCCCTCGCGCACGGCGGAATGTTCGATTGCCGATACATAGAGCCTGCCGACCGAAAGAGCCGTCCGTCCCATGCGGAAATCGGGGGTCAGCACCATGTTGGCAGCCTCGGTCGCGCCGCTGGTGAAGATCACATGCGCGGGTTCTGCGCCGACCAGCGCCGCCACGTCACGGCGTGCGCCGTCGATCACCGCGCGCACCGCCCGCCCCTCGCCGTGGACCGAAGAGGGATTGCCCGGCAGGTCGAGCGCGGACAGGACGGCCTCGCGCGCCTGCGCCGAGAGTGGCGCGGTCGCGTTCCAGTCCAGATATGTCCTCTTTCGTCCAGACATGATCGCAAATCAGCTCCGATGGTGCTCCTGTGGCAGCGCGGCGAGCATTTTTCTTGTAATTTCCGCCGGGCTTGCCGTAAGAGACGAACCTCGATACGCGCACAGCGTAGCAAAGTTTCGAATGGTTCTAAACTAGTTTCTAGAAAAGCTGACTGGTTTCGTCAAGACTTCCAGCGCGGTCGAAACGGTTTTTGATCCACAAAACACGTCGGAGTACGAATGCCCGAAATCATCTTCAACGGACCCGCCGGTCGCCTCGAAGGCCGCTACCAGCCTTCAAAGCAGAAGAACGCCCCGATTGCGATCATCCTGCACCCGCACCCGCAGTTCGGCGGCACGATGAACAACCAGATCGTCTACCAGCTTTTCTACATGTTCCAGAAGCGCGGCTTCACCACGCTGCGCTTCAACTTCCGCGGCATCGGCCGCAGCCAGGGCGAGTTCGATCATGGCGCGGGCGAGCTTTCCGATGCGGCATCGGCGCTCGACTGGGTGCAGAGCCTGCATCCGGATTCGAAGAGCTGCTGGGTCGCTGGCTATTCCTTCGGCGCCTGGATCGGCATGCAGCTCCTGATGCGCCGGCCGGAGATCGAAGGCTTCATGTCGATCGCCCCGCAGCCGAACATCTACGACTTCTCCTTCCTCGCCCCCTGCCCGTCCTCCGGCCTGATCATCAACGGCGATGCCGACAAGGTCGCGCCGGAAAAGGACGTCAACGGCCTGGTCGAGAAGTTGAAGGCGCAGAAGGGCATCCTGATAACCCACAAGACCATTCCCGGTGCCAACCACTTCTTCAACGGCCATGTGGAAACACTCATGGCCGAATGCGAGGACTACCTCGACCGCCGCCTCGCCGGCGAACTGACGCCGGAACCGGCAGCCAAGCGGATTAGGTAGGTCCCGTCCGTTCCAAGTCCCACCGACGTCATCCTCGGGATTGTCCCGAGGATCCGGTGCGCTTACGACAGATTGAAAACACCGCAAGCGTGCTCGGCGGTGATCAGATTCTCGGGACAAGCCCGAGGATGACGTCCCGATTGGACCTCGTCACGAGCCCGCCCGTGATCGCCGCCTTCACCCCCGTCGTCGTGGGAAAGGTCAGCGGCGACCCGTCCAGCGACCGGACCGCGAGGTAGGCCCAGGCTTCGGCTTCCATGCTGTCCCCGTCGAGGCCGACCGCCTCGGCCGGGATCACCCGAGCATCCCGTGCAGCCGCCAATTCGGCCAGATCACTCATGATGATCCGGTTCAGCCGTCCCCCTCCGCAGACCACGTAGGTCTTCGGCATTTGCGGCAGGTGGCCCGCCGACTTCAGGATCGCAGCGGCCGTGACGTGCGCCAGCGTCCGCGCGCCGTCCTCCAGCGAAGCGTCCGCGCCGGTGGGTGGCAAGAAATCGTTGCGGTCGAGCGAGCGGCGTTCGCGGCCGGTGAAAAAGGGATGGTCGAGATAGCGTGCGGAGAGGCTGGCGAGCACCCGCCCCTCGCTCGCGATCATCCCGCCCTGGTCGAAGGGGATGCCGGCCTGCGCCTCCACCCACTGGTCGATCAGCGTATTGCCCGGCCCGCTGTCGAAGGCGGCGATCTCGCCGTCCGCCCCGACATAGGTGAGGTTGGAAATTCCCCCGATATTTACGAACACCACTGGAAAAGCGCAATTGGCCGGCAGGTTGCGGGCCAGAGCCGCATGATAGACGGGAATGAGCGGCGCCCCCTGCCCACCATGCGCCATGTCATTCGCCCGCATGTCGTAGACGACGTCGATGCCGGTTTTCCGCGAAAGCAGCTCCCCGTCGCCGATCTGCACCGTCAGTGCCCGCTCCGGCCGGTGCAGCACGGTCTGGCCGTGAAAACCGACGACATCGATATCCCTCGCCGCCAGACCGTTCTCCGAAAGGAAGGCCGCGACAACCTCCGCGTGGCGAAGCGTCAGCTCCCGTTCGAGTGCGGCGAGATCGCCCGGCCGCTCGTCGCGCCGGGCAATTGCCTTCGCCGTCTCCAACGCAGCCTGCAGGCTTCTGCGGAAGGCCGCATCGTAGGCAAACCCCTTTGCCGGCCCGCGCTCGACCACGTCGGCGCCGTCCGTCCGCAAAAGCGCGACGTCGATGCCGTCCATGCTGGTGCCGCTCATGAGCCCGATCGCCGTCCGTATCTTTTCCATGCCGAAATCCCGGAATCACTTTTGGAGTGATTATGCGCAAAAACAGTGCTAGATGCCGCGCCATTCGTTCACATGAGCTCCCCTACAAGAGAGAAGACCAATGTCGGGTTTCAAGTCAGACTTCCTTCGCACGCTCAGCGAGCGCGGCTTCATCCACCAGATTTCGGATGAGACCGGCCTCGACGACCTGCTCTGCAAGGAAACCGTGACGGCCTATATCGGCTTCGACCCGACCGCGCCCAGCCTGCATGCCGGCGGCCTGATCCAGATCATGATGCTGCACTGGCTGCAGCAGACCGGCCATCGCGCGATCTCGCTGATGGGCGGCGGCACCGGCATGGTCGGCGATCCCTCCTTCAAGGACGAGGCGCGCCAGCTGATGACGCCGGATACGATCGCCGGCAACATCGCCGGGATCAAGAAGGTCTTCTCCAACTACCTGACCTACGGGGAAGGCCCGAAGGACGCGCTGATGATCAACAATGCCGACTGGTTGCTCAGCATCAACTACCTGGAATTCCTGCGCGACGTCGGCCGCCACTTCTCGGTCAACCGCATGCTGTCCTTCGACAGCGTCAAGATGCGCCTCGACCGCGAGCAGTCGCTGTCCTTCCTCGAATTCAACTACATGATCCTGCAGGCCTACGACTTCGTCGAACTGAACAAGCGCTACGATACGCGCCTGCAGATGGGCGGCTCCGACCAGTGGGGCAACATCGTCAACGGCATCGATCTCGGCCACCGCATGGGCACGCCGCAGCTCTATGCGCTGACTTCGCCGCTTCTCACCACCGCCTCGGGCGCCAAGATGGGCAAGTCGCTCTCCGGCGCCGTCTGGCTGAACCCGGAGATGCTGTCGGCCTATGACTTCTGGCAGTACTGGCGCAACACCGAGGACGCCGACGTCACGCGCTTCCTGAAGCTCTACACGACGCTGCCCATGGACGAGATCGCGCGCCTGTCGGCGCTCGGCGGCTCGGAGATCAACGAGGTGAAGAAGATCCTCGCCACCGAGATCACCGCCATGCTGCATGGGCGCGAGAATGCCGAGCAGGCGGCGGAGACTGCCCGCAAGACCTTCGAGGAAGGCGCGCTGGCCGAAAACCTGCCGTCGATCGAGGTGGCGAAGGGCGAGCTTGAAAGCGG
The DNA here is from genome assembly GCF_013378445.1 of Mycoplana rhizolycopersici. Classification (GTDB taxonomy): domain Bacteria; phylum Pseudomonadota; class Alphaproteobacteria; order Rhizobiales; family Rhizobiaceae; genus Mycoplana; species Mycoplana rhizolycopersici. The sequence continues at coordinate 38,465 of NZ_JABXYK010000006.1, read as the reverse complement.
TCTCGGCCTGCTCGCACTGATCGTGCGCGCCGGCCTCGCCGCTTCCAACGGCGAGGCACGCCGCCATGTCCAGGGCGGCGCAGTCCGCATCAACGACAAGGCCGTCAGTGACGAACGCATGTCCATCGGCAGCGGCGAAGTCACCGCCGACGGCGTCATCAAGCTGTCGCTGGGCAAGAAGAAGCACATTCTGGTGCGGCCGGCCTGAGGCGGCCGAAGCACCATCGGAGGAGTTGTTGTCCACAGATGACAGAGCACAAGAGTGGAGACGGTGCGACGAGTGTCGAAGCGAGTACATCGCATCGACCTCCACGATGCTGTCCCTGTGCCCCGAGTGCTCCCATCACCTCTATGGCTATGACAACTGCTATCACAGTTTTGAAGGCGGTCGCTGCAGGCTATGTGGTTGGGACGGCCAGAGGTCAAAATACATCCTGAAACTTGTGGCCGGCCGCGCCGGCTCGAACTGAATGGCCAACATGTCGTGAAGAAGCAGGGCCTTAAATGCCTCTTGCTTTTACAAGTGGAACGACGCCCCGCCCTCAGAACTCGAAGATGTTCCGGAACACGCCCGGCGCGATGACCGACAGCGGGTTGATCATCAGCCGCGGCTGGTCGAACGGGCCGGTGAGCTTGAAGGTGATGCCGATCAGCCCTCGGTCGCTGCCGTTGCCGAGGATGAAGCCGATCAGCGGCAGTTCGGCGAAGAGCCGGTTGAGTCCGTAGGCCGGCATGAAGGTGCCGGTCAGCTCCATGTTGTCATTGGCATCGCGCACCATGCCCTGAAACGTCGCACCGACGGTGTCGCCGCGCACGACGCCGTTTTCGACCCTCAGCGTGCCATCCTTAGAAGAGACGAAGGCGAAGCCGCGCTCGAACCGCATCGAGCTGGTGTCGATCTCGCTTCGCACCGCCTGATTGAGGCTGCGCCCACCGGCGGGCGTCGTCACGATCGAGCGCAGCTTTTCCTCACCCGACAGGGTGAACTTGCGGATGTCGAGCGGCCCGCGCCAGCCGCCGTCGGCTCCGGCCTTGAGCCGCATGTTCAAAAGCCCGCCTTCCATGTGGCGGTAGAGATTGGCCAGGCGGGCCAACGCCCCCGCATCCCCCGTCGTCAGTTCCAGCGTGTCCGTGCCCTGCGCGTTGGAAAGCTTCGCAACGAGTGCCTGCCCGCTGCCCGTCACCGCCTTCAGATCGAGCGCGGATGTCCGTCTTCCGTTCGTCCCATAGGTGAGCTGGACATTGCCGAGCGTTTCGCCGTTGAAGCCGATGACACGGTCGAGCCCGGCGCGAACCGTTACCGACACCGGCTTTGCACCGCTGTCGGTCCCCGTGGGGTCGGCCTTCAGCTTGGCGAGCACGGGCCGCAGGTCCGCAGAGCTTCCATTGACCTTCACGACATAGCCGGACCTCACCCGCGAGACATCCAGCGCATAGTCGTCCTGCGCGGACAGCCGAACCTTACCGAAACGGGCAGTGCTCAACGCGCCGCCGTTGATGGCCACGTCCCCGGAAACGGAGAAACCGTCACCGGAGAAGCCGAAATTGGAAAGCCGCGTCGTCCCGTCCTGCCGCTCCAGCGTGAACTGCGCCTTCGCCGGCACGCCGGCGCCTTTCGTCCAGCCGATCCAGGGGAGCGATACGACGCTTCGGCCGAGATTCGTCTCCACCTTCTCATGGCCATCATCGCCGAGGGTCACGGCGAGGTCGACGGGCCCCTGCAGCAGGTCGTTCAGACCGGGGAAAAGCCGTGAGCGGTCCGCATCCGATATCGTGCCGGAAACGGAAAGATCCCGCTTCAGCCCGGACGTCGTACTCACGGGCTCGAGGAGAACGACGTCGAGCGGCACGCCGTCGATCTGCGCCTTCGCCTTGAGGTCGGCGCGGACGGGCGTCACGACGAGATTTCCATCGACATGCGTGATCGTGCGTCCGGCGATCGGCTTCTTGACATCTACGCCTTGCAGATCGATGTCGGCGATCCATTCCGGCGGCGGCGGCTGCTGGTCGCGCACCAGTCCAAACGTCGCCTTGACGTTGGCTTCCACCGGGCCGGTGAAGTCCGAAGGCACGTAGGGCGTCCGCTTCAGAACGTCGATCGGCTTGTAGGTGATGAGCTCCGCGATCGCGTCGCCGGCACCGGCGATGTTCAGGTCGATCTGTGCCATCAGCGGTTTCTTGTAGGTGTTCGGCAGCGTGAACGTTCCGCTGGACAACGACACCGATCGACCGGATGCCATATAGGCGGTGCCAGCCTTGAGCCCGATGTCGACACGCTCGCCGTTCAGCTCGAAATTGCCGGCGGCATCCCTGAGCGGCGGAAGATTGCCGGCGATATTGAGACGCGTGTCGGCGATATCGAACGAAATCATCAGCTCGCCCCGGCCGAGTTCGATGCGTCCGTTGGTCGGCGGCGGCCGGTCGGCGGCCATCGAAACCTCGATCCGCCCGTTCGTCACCGTGCCACCGTAGATGTTGGCGACCACCCATTGGCGCGCGCGCCGTCCGAGCCAATACGGCCAGAGCTGCTTGACCGTCGTCGCATCCAGCCTGTCGCTGACCATTGCGAAATTCACTTCGGGGCTTTGCCCACCGAAGGTCAAGCCGAGCGAACCGGCCAGCTGCCCCCGCGGGCTGGACACCCCTAGCTGATCAAACAGGACCTGGTTCGTTCCCGGCAAAATGCGCCCGCTGATCTTGGCATCGAAGCGAACGGGCTCCTCGGTCGTATCCTCCGGCGCGCTTACGGCATTCTGCACGAGCAGATCGAGCGCATATCCGGCTTGCGCCGGCTGCGCGGTATTCGGCAGGCGATCGAGATCGATCAATCCTCCCGTCACCGGAAAAGAGGACCGCGCGACATGGATCACGGAATTCCGGATCTCGACCGAGCGGCTCTCATAGTCGTAGTAGGCCGAAACCTTGCTCGGTTTCAGGCTGGTCGCGATGCCGCCGAAATAAAGCGCGCCCCCCTGGCTGGAAACGTCGAGCTCGAGTTTCGGATTGACGCTGGTCGCACCGCGGGTAGCAGAAAGCGCAATGTCCACCTGAGCGTCGAGGCCGGTTCGAAGCTCTCCCTCGGCGTTTCGATGCTGCGTGAACAGCCCGAGCGGAATGCCGGAGACATTGCCGCGGAGCTGGTCCCTGTCCCCTTCGCCATCTGCAACGAGTGCGATGGTACCCGATTTTCCATCCAGCCCGAAACTGCCGTCGATCGACAGTTCGTCGGCCTCGGAACGGCTGAAGGTGAGATGCTCGATATCGAGCGTGCGCAGCCGTCCCCCCGATCCCGTGACCGGTAGGGAAAGATTGGTGACCCGCACGCGAGACAGCCCTCTGCCTATGATCATCGACTTGAACTGGTCCAGCCGGTCGAATGCCATGTCCTGATAGCCAGGCAGCGAATCCAGCCTGATCTTGGAAAAGTCGATCGGAGGGCCCTTGGGCAGAAGGGCCGGATTGAACATCGCCCGGTCGATATCGAGGCTGGTCGGAGAAACGCGGCCGGTCATCAGCGCCAGCGGATCCAGGACGATCAGGACGGCGCCGGCATTGGCGACATTCTCCCCGTCGCTGCGCTGGGAGAAGGCGACGTTTTCCGCCTTCAGCGCAAGTCCAAAGGCGGAAAAGCGCATCACGGTCTTGGCGACGGAGACCTCGTGGTTCGGTCCGACTGCCCGGTTCAGCGCGGCGAGCGCCCGCGAGTTCAGCGGACCGTCCACCAGTCCGCTCTCCACGGTGGCGACGATGAGGATCATGAGAAGAAGCGCCACGCCGCCGAACACCGTGAAAACACGAGTCACCACCGACAGGTGGCTGGGCCGGTCGGTGCAATGCAGGACGATCGGTTCATGCGCGCGGGCTGACGGAAGGTCATGCAGGGAAACGATATCCCCCCGGCCAAACTTCACCTTCTTGCCGCGAATTTCGCTCATGTCGCGGTTGTTCCGTTCCTCATGTCGGCGCGGGCATCGTCGGCACGGCAATCGGATCGACTGATTGTGGCTGGACGATTCCCGCAGGGACTATATACCGGGGATCGGTCCCGCATGGCGGAAAATCCTGTCCAAAGAAAGGAAATACCATGGCAGAATTGTCGGAAGGCAAGCAGGCGCCCGATTTCACGCTGCCGGCAGATGGCGGCGGTCAGGTGGAACTCGCCGGCCTGCGGGGAAAACCGGTGGTCCTGTTTTTTTACCCGAAGGACGATACGCAAGGCTGCACGGTGGAAAACGTCGCCTTCTCGGCGCTTCTGGACCAGTTCGAAGCCTTTGGCGCTGCAGTTCTCGGCATTTCTCCCGATCCGGTCAAGAAGCACGACCGCTTCAAGGTCAAGCACGACCTGAAGGTCAGGCTTCTTTCGGACGAGGACCACCAGGTACTCGAAGCCTATGGCGTCTGGAAGGAAAAGAGCATGTACGGCCGCACCTACATGGGCGTGGAGCGCACCACCTTCCTCATCGACAAGGACGGCCGCATTGCGAAGATCTGGCCGAAGGTAAAGGTCGACGGCCACGCCGAGGCCGTACTGGATGCCGTAAAAGAACTTTAAAATAATGACGCATGAAATTGAAATAAAAGAGATAAAAAAGATCGTAAGCCTGCGCGGAGGCGCCACGCTCGCGATCCTCTCCGCCGATCTCGACACCAAGACCGAGTTGGCGCAGGAAACTGCGCGGCGATGGTTTGCGCGCACGCTTTCCATCCGCTCTCCGCTCGACCCGCCCCTGCCTGAGCGTCCCGGTCGCCCGGACAAGCCGGAACTGGTCCCTCCGAAGAACATGAAGAAGCGCTCGCTACACACGCTCAAGGGACGGATCGCCCTGCTGCATGCACTGGCGCACATCGAGCTGAACGCGATCGATCTGGCGCTCGACATCGTCGCCCGGTTCACGACCGAAGGCGTGCCGCATTCCTTTTTCGACGGCTGGATGCAGGTCGCCTTCGAAGAAGCCAAGCACTTCCGGTTGATCCGCGACCGGTTGCGCACGCTGGGCGCCGACTACGGCGACCTGCCCGCCCATGACGGCCTGTGGCAGGCGGCCCACAGCACGCGCAACGATCTCACCGCGCGGCTGGCCGTCGTTCCGCTGATCTTGGAGGCGCGCGGGCTCGACGTGACGCCGGTACTGCAGGAAAAGATGCGCGAGACGGGCGATATCGAAAGCGCCGACATTCTCGACGTCATCTACAACGACGAGAAGGGCCACGTCGCCGTCGGCGCCAAATGGTTCCGCTTCCTCTGCGCCAGGGAGAGGAAGGACCCCTCCGCCACGTTCAGGGATCTGGTGCGCGTGAACTTCCGCGGCTCGCTCAAGGCTCCGTTCAACGACGTGGCGCGCGCCGAAGCCGGCCTGACGCCGTCCTTCTACCGCAGCCTCGTTTCCGTCAGTCAGAGCTAGCGGCGCCGTACGTCAAACCTTTGTTAACCTTAACAGTGTGTAATTTCCGACAATTGAGGGGCAGACTCGTAAGTTGTCGGGGGTTGTGTTGGCGGATCGTCCGGAAAATCGCGTTTTCGGTAAACGTGAAAAGCAGCACCTGATCATTCTGGCGAGCGGCGATCGTGTTCGCCACATGACCGTCCGCCCGTGGATGACGGCCATCGCCTTCTGCGTCGCCGGCATGTTCACCGTCGGCTACCTCGCAGCAACCTCCTACCTGGTCCTTCGCGACGGGCTGATCGGTGCGACGATGGCGCGGCAGGCGCGGATGCAGCACGACTATGAGGACCGCATTTCCTCCCTCCGCGCCCAGGTCGACCGGGTCACCAGCCGGCAACTCCTCGACCAGCAGGTCGTTGAGGAGAAGGTTGAAAAGCTCTTCCGGCAGCAACTGGCGCTGACGGAACGAAACGGCAAGCTCGATACGCTTCTGAACCGCGCCGGCAACGCCGGCCTCCCGGACCCGGCGCTGGAAGCCGCACCCGCGCCGGACGTGCAGGCGACGCAGGCATACGGTCGGCAGGCCTCCGCAGGTCAGAATGCCATCGACCGTCTGCTCGGACGCACCGACGCGGGGGCGAAGCAGGCTTCTGTAGCAGCCCTTGCCTACGCCGCCCCCTCTGCCGGCACGGGCGAATCAGTCGCCGACCGCGCCGATCGGATGTTTTCCAGGGTGACGCTCTCGCTGAAGGACATCGAACGCCAGCAATTGTCGCGCATCCAGGCGCTGACGGCCGGCGCCGAACAGACCGCAGACGCGATCGAATCCATCCTGACCCGTACCGGCATCGACGTCGCCGACAAGTCCGCGGAAGCCGCCGACGCCATCGGCGGCCCGTTCGTCGAGCCGGAGGCGACCGACAGTTTCGAGCAAACGCTCGGCGGTCTCGACACGGCGCTCAACCGCCTCGACGAGATGCGCGACACGGCCCGCAGGCTGCCCTTCGCCAACCCCTCGCCCGGCAGCCAGATCACCAGCCGCTTCGGCAATCGCACCGATCCCTTCGTCGGCCGCCTGGCATTGCATGCCGGCATCGACTTCCGCCTGCCGACGGGCAGCCAAGTCCACGCCACGGGCGCCGGAACGGTGCTGACGGCGGGGCGCAGCGGCGGCTACGGCATTCTCGTCGAGATCGACCACGGAAACGGCATCGTGACGCGCTACGCGCATTTGTCCCGCTCGCTCGTCAAGGCCGGTGACACGGTCGACACCGGAGATGCGATCGGACTGTCGGGCACGACCGGCCGCTCGACAGGTCCGCACCTTCACTACGAGGTTCGCCGGGACGGCCGCGCGACCGACCCGGCCCGCTTCCTCTCGGCCGGCATGAAGCTCTCGGACTACATGAACTGACAGGACGTACGGGATGCGGCGACCCCATTTCGCACCAGTTTTACTTGCAATTCTGCAATAACCGCGCGTTTCCTTGACTTTCCGGCGCTTTCAGCATATGTGCGCTGCATCCAGCGGCCACGACAAAAGCTGAAACCCCAAGCGTTCGCCAGAACCGGAACGGAAACAGATTTCCCTTTGACCACTTTTTCTGATCTTGGCTTGAGCCAAAAGGTACTTTCCGCAGTCACCGACGCGGGCTATACGATCCCCACCCCGATCCAGGCCGGCGCAATCCCGCCTGCCCTGCAGCGCCGCGATATTCTCGGCATCGCACAGACGGGTACGGGCAAGACCGCTTCCTTCGTATTGCCGATGCTGACGCTGCTGGAGAAGGGCCGTGCCCGCGCTCGCATGCCGCGCACGCTGATACTGGAGCCGACCCGCGAACTGGCCGCCCAGGTGGCAGAGAATTTCGACAAGTACGGCAAGAACCACAAGCTCAATGTCGCGCTCCTGATCGGTGGCGTTTCCTTCGATGAGCAGGATCGCAAGCTCGAGCGCGGCGCCGATGTCCTGATCTGCACCCCCGGCCGCCTGCTCGATCATTGCGAGCGCGGCAAGCTGCTGATGACCGGCGTCGAAGTGCTCGTCATCGATGAAGCAGACCGCATGCTCGACATGGGCTTCATTCCCGATATCGAGCGCATCGCCAAGCTGATCCCGTTCACGCGCCAGACGCTGTTCTTCTCGGCCACCATGCCGCCGGAGATCCAGAAGCTCGCCGACCGTTTCCTGCAGAATCCGGAACGCATCGAAGTCGCCCGCCCCTCCTCGACCGCCAAGACGGTGACGCAGCGGTTCGTGGCAGCCCATGCCAAGGACTACGAGAAGCGCTCCAAGCTGCGCGATCTGATTCGTGCCCAGGAAGACCTGACGAACGCCATCATCTTCTGCAACCGCAAGAAGGACGTGGCCGATCTCTTCCGGTCGCTCGACCGCCACGGCTTCTCCGTCGGCGCGCTGCATGGCGACATGGACCAGCGCTCGCGCATGACGATGCTGGCGAATTTCAAGGACGGCAACATCAAGCTGCTCGTCGCCTCGGACGTCGCCGCTCGCGGCCTCGACATCCCCGCCGTCAGCCACGTCTTCAATTTCGACGTGCCGATCCACGCAGAGGACTATGTCCACCGCATCGGCCGCACCGGCCGCGCCGGCCGCTCGGGCGCCGCCTTCACGCTCGTGACCAAACGCGACACCAAGTTCTCCGAGGCCATCGAGAAGCTGATCGAGCAGAAGGTCGAATGGCTGGACGGCGACCTTTCTGCCCTTCCCGCCCCCATGGAGAGCGACGAACGCGAGAAGCCGCGCAGGGGCCGCGGCCGTGACCGTGGCGACCGTGACCGGAGCGAACGGGGTGAGCGGGGCGCCGAACGCGAACGCAGTGATCGCGAACGCACAAACAGTCATAAAAGCGACAACCGTCGCGACGACAATGGCAAGGAAGCCATCGTGGCGGACAAAGGGAGCGATAGCGTGAAAGCAGAACGCCGGAACGAAAACAGGCCGAGCCAACCGGTACGCAACCAGCGTCCTGCCAACGACGACAACCGCGACCGTCGCAACCGTTATCGTCGCGACGACGACGACGGTCCGACGCCGGTCGGCTTCGGCGACGACATCCCCGCCTTCATGCTGATCGCCGGCAAAGCCTGATCGTTTTCCCATGCCCGTTCCAGGCATTGACGTCCCCGGCGTAGGCTGCGGGCTTGCGATCGTGCGCGATGGCAAGCTGCTGCTCTATCGCCGCACCCGACCGCCCGAAGCCGGGCATTGGAACATCGTCGGCGGCAAGGTCGACCACATGGAGCATTCCGCCGACGCCGCGCGCCGCGAGGCCGCGGAAGAAACCGGGCTTGATTTCGGTCGGATAGATTTTCTTTGCCTGTCCGAACAGATCATCCACACCGACCGGCAGCACTGGCTTTCCGTCATCTATCTCTGTGACGATTTTTCCGGCGAGCCGAAGGTGATGGAGCCGGACAAGTTGCCGGAATTCGGCTGGTTCGCACTCGACCGGCTGCCAGGTCCGCTTTCGCGTTTTACCGCAGCGGCAGTTGCGGCCTTGCTGGAACGAGACGCCCGCGGTTGATACCCGGTGTCGGGGTGCGAGACAGTTCGCTTCCCGCTACCGAAAGCCCCCGTCAGGCGGCACGTCAGCGCTTGTCCGGATTGGCCCTCAGTGCTGCATCGAGCGCCAGACGCACCCATTCCGCCATCAGGTCCGGGTCGTCGAAGGCATCCTCCGGGATGCTCCAATAGGGCATCCTCAGCGGCGCGCCCGTCTTCTTGCCCGAATAGACCCACTGGCGACTGCCGGAGAGCTCGAATTCGGGAATCGTCACCTCGTCGGCCTTCAGGAGCACTTCGCCGTCTACCTCGAGGGCGACGATCAGTTCGCCGACATAGATGCCCTTGCCGCCGAACATACGCTTGATCGTGACCGGCCCCAGCGACTGGAACATCTCCTCGATCGCATCGTTATCCATGCCCAGCACCTCCGCCCGTTCCTTCGCTGCGCGGTGGGACCGCGCCCTCGCCCAATCGCTCCAAAGGGCAAGGCTTTGAACCTGCGCATATTTTTGGCGAAAATCCAGATCAAAGCGTATGTCTTCCGCTCAGTCGCGCAACACGCCGCCGGCCTCCGCCACCGCTTCGGGCGTGTCCACGTCGAAATGCGCCGCCGGACCGATCTCGACGTCGATGACGGGAAGGCCGGACGTCTCGATGATCTGGCGGGCGCCGACATCGCCGGAAAGGTTTCGGATCGCCGCAAATGTGGAACGCGGCAGGATCACCGGATTGCCACGCATGCCGCCCGATACGGCGCGGACGATGACGTTTCCGCCGGCTTTTCGGAAGGCCGCCAGCAACAGGCGCAGGTCCTCAGACGAGACCCGCGGCATGTCCGCCAGATGCACCAGGACGGCGCCGCACTCCGCCTCCACGGCTGCGAGCCCCGCATTGAGCGAAGTCGACATTCCGTCTTCGTAGAGCGCATTGCGGACGATCCCGACCGGCAGGCCGGAAATCGCAGCCTCCACCTCCTGCGCACGGTGGCCGGTCACGACGATCACGCGCTCCGCACCGGCCGCAAGGGCTGCATCGGCCGATCTGCGCACGAGCGGCATGCCGTCGAATTCCGCAAGCAGCTTGTGCTTGCCCGAAGAGCCCATCCGCCGGGCCTGCCCCGCAGCAAGGACGAGAATTGCGATCCGGCCGGCATGCTCTCCGACCGGCCGGCTCCCTACCCTGGCTTCGCGCGGCCGGGGCCGGGACGGGATTTCGGCAAGGAGGCCGCCGACGCCCATACCCGTCAGCACGTTCCGGTCGGGTTTCTCTCCAGCCAGGATGCGTGCCAGCACCCAGTCGAAACCGTTCTCCTTCGGACTGCGCGCGCACCCCGGTGCCCCGATCACCGGCGTTTCACCGATATATCCGAGCACCAGCAGATTGCCCGGATCGACCGGCATGCCGACGTGCTCGACACGCCCGCCCGACCGCCGGATTGCCGCCGGAATGACGTCGTCGCGATCCGAAACAGCCGAGGCGCCGAAGACGATGACAAGTTCGTCGCGCTGCGCCACCTCGACCAGAGCATCCGCAAGGGCGCCCGCCTCATGCCTCACCCGCACCTCACCGCTTAGCCGGCTACCGGAAGGTGAAAGACGGCTTTCCAGCAGCAGCCGTGTCTTGTCCATCACGGACGTCTTCAGGTTCGGCAGGACGGTCGCCACCAGCCCGACGCGATGCGGACGGAAGGGACGGACGAGCAACGCCTCGGCGCCTGCCAGGACGCCCGCGGCGCGCTCCACGATATCTTGCGGCACCGCCAGCGGAATGATCTTGATCGTCGCCACCATGTCGCCTGGCCGGACGGACGCATGATCCGGCAGTGTCGCGAGCGTGATGGCGGGATTGATCCGATTGAAGCGGTCGATCGCCATACGATCGACCAGGAACAGCCCGTCGACTGCGGCGTGAAGATTGACGCGACCCGTTGCAGCAGCGCTCAGCCGCATATGATCCGTTCCGATGGCTTCGGCGAGGCGCCTCGCCGCCGCGTCCTCATCGAGATCGCCCGGCTCCAGCCGCACCGCGATGACGGTCTGGACGCCGGCCCCGACCAGACGCCGACAGTCGTCCTCGGAAAGGCGATGCCCTTTGGACAACGAGACCGCTTCGGCTCTTATGCCGTGCGCCAGAATTGCGCCGGCGGCGTAGCCTGCGGGCACGTCGCCGAAAATCATGGCCTCTCCTCCGCGCGCAAGTTGCGCCTGCGAAACGCCTGGATGATCTCCGCCATGATCGCCACGGCGATTTCTGCGGGGCTGGCCGCACCGATATCGAGCCCGATCGGCGCGCTTATGCGCTCCAGCATTGCTTGCGGCACGCCCGCAGCAAGCAGCCGCTCCATGCGCCTGGCATGCGTCTTGCGACTACCCAGCGCGCCGACGTAGAAGCATCCGCTTTCCAGCGCCTGCCGCAAGGGAAAGTCGTCGATCTTCGGGTCGTGCGTGACCGCCACTAGCGCCGTGTAGCGGTCGAGCGGGCGAACCTTCAGCACATCCTCGGGCCAGTCGGCGACAAGGTCGACGCCGGCGAAGCGCTCCTCGGTGGCAAACGCCGTGCGTGGATCGATGACGGACAGGTCATAGCCGGAGACTTTCGCCACGACCGCCAGCGCCTGGCTGATGTGCACGGCGCCGATGACGACGATTCGAGCGGGCGGCAGATGGACGTTGAGGAAAAAATGTCGACCTTCCGCCTCGACGAGGCCGGATTTTCCCGACAGGAACGCCGCATCGATCGCCGAACCCAGCGGACCTGCGACGGTGTCGCCCTCGCGTACGATCCGGTCGCGCCCGCCTTCGAGTTCGGTCACGTGGATGACCGCCCGTCGGGCACGGCGTTCGGCGTTCAACCTGCGCAGGAGAATCGGATCCATCAGCCGAGCGGCTCCACATAGACGCGGATGCGCCCGCCGCAGGAAAGGCCGACCCGCCAGGCCGTCTCGTCGGCAACACCGAATTCCAGCATCTTCGGCTCGCCGCTGACGATCGCGTCGAGCGCTTCGGTTATGACCGCGCCTTCAACGCAGCCTCCCGACACCGAACCGTGGAAATTGCCCTCGCCATCAATCACCAGATGGCTGCCGGTCGGGCGCGGGGCAGAGCCCCAGGTTTCCATCACGGTCGCGATCGCGACGTCGCGCCCCTCGTCCATCCATCTCTCCGCCACCATCAGCGGATCAAGCGTTTCGAACCCGTCGCCCATTGCGAACTCCGTCATTCCATCGCGGCAAGATAGCGGCGCGGATCGGCATTCGCGCCACCCTCGCCTGACAAAGCCGCTACAAGTTCTGCCATCGAGTCAAGATTGTGTACCGCCCGCAGTTCGTCAACATGCGGCAGCATGGCGCGCACGCCGCGCGCCCGCGCCTCGAAGCCTTCGAAGCGGAGCAGCGGATTGAGCCAGATCAGCCGCCGGCAGGAACGGTGCAGCCTGTCGATCTCCGCCTCAAGCGTTTCTATGCCCTCGCGCTCCAGGCCGTCGGTGATGAGAAGCACGATCGCCCCCTGTCCCAGCACGCGCCGCGACCACAACCGGTTGAAATCCTTCAGCGTCTCACCGATCCGCGTTCCTCCCGACCAGTCCTCCACCGCGCGCGTGCAATCCTCGACCGCCTCGTCGGGATCGCGGTTGCGCATCTGCCGGGAAACGTTGGTCAGGCGGGTGCCGAAGAGGAAGGCATGCACGCGCCGCCGCCTTTCGGCAATCGCATGCAGGAAGTGCAGGAAGATGCGGGTGTACTGGCTCATCGAGCCTGAAATATCGGCGAGCACCACCAGCGGCGGATGCACCAGCTTCGGCTCGCGGTAGCGGGGCAGGATCAGGGTTCCGCCGGTGCGCATCGCCCGTCGCATCGTCGCGCGGGGATCGACCATCGCACGCCCCGTACTCGGACGGTAACGACGCGTGCGCACCGCATCCAGCGGCAGGCTGAGATTTGCGATCGCACGTTTGGCCTCGCGCAGCTCCGCCGCCGTCATCTGGGCAAAGTCCGTCTTCCGCAGGAGCTCGCGGCCGGATGCGGTAAAGCGGGCATCGACCTCCACGTCGGGCTCGTCGCGCGGCCGCTCCCTCTCCCGCTGGGCGGCGAGCAACGCGTCGGCAACGCGCGAGGCGCCCGCCTTCCTCTTTTCGGTCCCGCCATCGCGGCGGACGGCTGGCGACATCATCGCGATCATCTTCTGCACGAGATCACGGGATCGCCAGAACAGCCGGAACGCCTCGTCGAAGATCGCCTGGTCCTCGTGCCGGGTAACCAGCGTGCAGTGAAGCGCGGTATGGAACTCGTCGCGATCGCCGATGCCGATCGCCTGGACAGCCGCAATGGCGTCTGCGACCGCCGCCGGGCCGATGCGCAGTCCGGCCTTGCGCAATGCGCGGGCGAAATGGACGATGTTGTCGGCCAGCCTGCCGTCGCCCGGAGGCATGGGCGGAACGACCAGCCCGTCTGCGGCGCCCGTATCCATGGTCAGCCCGTCGCGCGAACTTCGGACTTGACCTCGTCCAGAAGCTTGCGCCCTTCGCCCCCCTCGATCCGGGCTATGTCGTCTTGATATTTCAGAAGCGTGCCGAGCGTGTCGGAAATCGTCTCCGGGTCGAGTGCCGCGCGATCCAGCTCCGTCAGAGCCGTCGCCCAGTCGATGGTTTCCGCGACACCGGGATTCTTGAACAGATCGAACGTGCGCAGCTTCTGGACATAGGCGACGATCTGCTGCGACAGGGCCTCGTTGCAGCCCGGCACCTTGCGGCGGATGATCTCCAGTTCCTGCTCCGCCTTCGGATAGTCGACCCAATGGTAAAGGCAGCGCCGCTTGAGCGCGTCGTGCACCTCTCGCGTGCGGTTCGTCGTGATGATGACAATCGGCGGCTCCGCCGCCCGGATCGTTCCCAACTCCGGCACCGTCACCTGGAAATCGGAAAGCACCTCCAGCAAGAAAGCCTCGAACGCCTCGTCGGTGCGGTCGAGTTCGTCGATCAGGAACACAGGCGCGCGCCCGTCCGGCGACGACAGCGCCTGCAGGACAGGACGGCGGATGAGGTAGCGGTCGGAGAAAATGTCGGCTTCGATGCGCTCGCGGTCGGTGGTGCCCGCGGCCTCGGCAAGCCGGATTTCCAGCATCTGTGCAGGATAGTTCCACTCGTATACCGCCGAAGCGATATCCAGTCCCTCATAGCACTGCAGCCGGATTAGCGGCCGGTCCAGCGCCTTGGCGAGAACCTTGGCGATTTCCGTTTTGCCGACGCCGGCCTCTCCTTCGAGGAACAGCGGTCGCTGCATCTTCAGCGACAGGAACAGAACGGTCGAAAGCGACCGCCCGGCCAGGTAGTTGCCGGCGGCGAGCATTTCCTGTGTCTCTTCGATCGATCGGGGAATGCTCCCCTTCTGACGGGCTGCCATGCTTCCTCCACTTTGGAGGCAAAGTTACAGCGAGCGGTAGTCGCGGTCCATATAGATCAGGGCCGGTTTTTGCGGCCCGTGCGTCAGGCCGAGAACCTCGCCGAACAGGACCATGTGGGTCGCCATAACCTTCACCTCGGTCAGGCGGCAGTCGAACGACGCCAGCGCGTCATTGAGGATCGGCGAGCCCGTCACGAGTTCGCCCCACTGCCCCTCGGTGAAGCGGTCGCCGGGAATGGAGGGGTCGCGCCCGGAAAAGATGTTGGCAAGCGCCACCTGATCGGCGGCAAGCGCGTTGAGCGCGAAATGGCCGCTGCGCCGGAAGATCTCATTGCGCGGATTGGAAACGTTCAGGCAGGCAAGCACCATTGCCGGATTGTCGGATACCGAACAGGCCGCGGTAATCGTCACACCGCGCCGTTCGCCCTCGAATGCCGTGGTAACGATCTGGACGTGCCCCGCATAGCGGCTCATGGCATCGCGGTAGAGCGGCGGATCCAGCAACAGTCGGTCCAACACAACAAACTCCCTTGTTGCAAAAGGGGATACATGGAAAGAATAAAAAAATATGTAAGCCCGAAGCTGGCGTTTTCCAATGTCTTTTGCCTGCACGGCATCGGATTGCGTCATGCCCCTCGCGCGCCCCTGCGGCCCCCGGGGCGCTTCATTCCTTCAGAAGTTGCAGCCAGATCGCCCGGACCCGCTCATGCCACGCCGCCTTCTACCCCTCGCCGCCGCAATTCTGGCGCTCGCCTTCGAGGCCGCCGCCGCGGCCCCGAAGATCGCCGTCGTGGCGCCCGACCAGGGACCGCTTGCGATCCTCGGCGACCAGGTGCGCGCTGGCGCGCGCTTGGCCGCACGGGCAGGCGGCGCAGAACTGGTAGAGATCGGCGAGGCATGCACCGAGGACGGTGATGAGAGCATCGCGGCAACCATTCGCGCTTCCGGGGCAACGGCGGCGATCGGTTTCCTTTGCACTGAGGACCTGCAGGCCGCCCTGCCCGCGCTGGCAGAAACCGGCATGGCCGCGCTCACGCTGTCGGCCCGCTCGGGCGTGCTGATGGAGGACGCGCTGAAGAAGGGCTGGCCGCTGTTCCGGCTGGCCCCCGCACCCGGGATGGAAGCCGAGGCCGCAGCCGACATCATTACCGCGCATTGGGCCGCCGAACCCTTCGCCCTGATCGACGACGGCACGATCCACGCCCGCGAACTGGTCGAGGCGGTGCGCGTCAAGCTCGAGGAAAACGGCATGAAGCCGGTCTTCGTCGATACCTATCGCCCCGCGCAGGAGCAGCAGATCGGACTCGTGCGCCGACTGGCCAAGGCCGGCGCTACCCGGATATTCGTCGGTGGCGACCGGGGGGACATGGCGATCATCCAGCGCGATTCGCGCGCCGAGAAGCTGCCCCTCACCTTCCTTGGCGGCGAAGCGATGATGGCGGCTGAGGGACCGGTGCCCTTGCAGGAGGGTGCGCAGGCCATTGTCCTGCCGCTCGACGGCGCCACGCAGGCAGCCGCAGCCCTTGCAGACGAGATGAAGGCGGACGACATCGCCGCGGAAGGCTACGTCCTGCCTGCGCATGCGGCCGTCACGCTGCTCATGGAAGCCACCACAGCGTCCGAAAGATCGGGTGTGCCGCTGATGGAGACGCTTTCCAGCGAGACCTTCCCCACAGTGCTCGGCACGATCGGTTTCGGCGCCGACCATGAGCTGCGGACGAACCCCTATCTTCTGATGGAATGGAAGGGCAGCCATTTCGTGCCGGTCATGGAGAGCAACTGAGATGCGACCCGGTCCGCGCAACCTGATCACCGACGTGAAGGGCCTCACCGTCGGCAACGCCACGGACGAAAAACTGAAATCCGGCGTCACGGTGATCGTCTGCGAGCAGCCCTCCGTCGCCGCGGTACAGGTGCTGGGTGGAGCGCCGGGAACGCGCGAGACGGATCTGCTCGACGTCCACAACACCGTGCAGACGATCGATGCCATCTGCCTGTCCGGCGGCTCCGCCTTCGGGCTGGATGCTGCCTCCGGCGTGCAGGCGGCCCTGCGCGAACAGGGGCGCGGCTTCGCCGTCGGCGCGTTCCGCATCCCGATCGTCCCCGCAGCCATCCTCTTCGACCTGACGAACGGCGGCGACAAGGACTGGGGTCGCTATCCACCCTATCGAGAACTCGGTTATGCGGCCACGCTGGCTGCCGCCGAAGATTTCACGATCGGAACGGCGGGCGCCGGCGCGGGAGCCACGACTGCCACATTCAAGGGTGGCCTCGGCTCGGCCTCGACCGTGCTCGGAAACGGCGTCAGCGTCGGTGCCCTCGTCGCCGTCAATGCGCTCGGCTCGGCAACTGTCGGCACCGGTCAGCATTTCTGGGCGGCGCCACTGGAGGAAGACAGCGAATTTGGCGGCCTCGGTCTCCCGGCCGCGCTTTCGGACGATGCCCGGCAGATCCGGACGAAACTGAACACCCCGGCATCCGGGCTGCACAACACCACCATCGCCGTGATCGCCACGGACGCCGTCCTCACCAAGGCCGAGGCGAAGCGGATGGCCGTTTCCGCCCATGACGGCTTTGCGCGCGCGCTCTGGCCGGCGCACACCCCGCTCGACGGCGACCTCGTCTTCGCAATCGCTACGGGCCGAAGCGGCAAGGCCATGACGCTGGAGGATTTCGTGCCGCTGTGCGCCACCGCGGCCTCGACGATGGCGCGCGCCATCGCACGCGGCGTCCATGCGGCAACGCCTTCTGCCGGCGATTTGGTGCCGGCATGGCGGGACGCGACACCGTGAACGGCGATCCGGCGTTGTCCGCCGCTGCCGCCGGTGCTATTGGCACGCCTGACCCATCACGCCTTGACGCCTGGAGCAGAACATGACGCCGCCCATCCGGATCGCCCCCTCCATCCTCGCCGCCGACTATGCCAAGCTGGGCCAGGAAGTGCGCGACGTCGTCGCAGCCGGCGCCGACTGGATCCACCTCGACATCATGGACGGGCATTTCGTTCCGAACATCTCCTTCGGACCCGATGTCATCAAGGCGTTGCGTCCGCATACGGACGCCTTCTTCGACTGCCACCTGATGATCGCGCCCGCCGATCCCTATCTCGAAGCCTTCGCCAAGGCGGGGTGCGACAGCATTACCGTCCATGCCGAGGCCGGTCCCCACCTCGACCGATCCATCCAGGCCATCAAGGCCCTCGGCAAGAAGGCGGGCGTCTCGCTCAACCCCGCCACCCCCGAAGCGGTGCTGGATTATCTTCTGGACAAGCTCGACCTCATCCTGATCATGACCGTCAACCCCGGTTTCGGCGGGCAGAAGTTCATCCCGGCGATGGAGGAGAAGATCGCCCGGGTGCGCAAGATGATCGGCGACCGTCCGATCGAGCTTCAGGTGGACGGTGGCATCACCATCGACACAATCGCACGTCCCGCCGCAGCCGGCGCCAACGTCTTTGTCGCCGGCTCGGCCATCTTCGGTGGCGGCCATGTTGACGCCTATCGAAAAACAATCGACACTCTGCGCGCGAACGCGGAAAGGGCTCGCGATTGAGGAAAACCGGAGTATTTGTCGCCATTGCCGCCTGCATGATGCTGGCGCCGGCGACAGCTTGGGCAGGCGATTTCGCGCAGGTTCGGCCGATCGGATTTTCCGCGGATGGCGGGATTTTCGCCTATGAGGAGTTCGGGATCCAGGATGGTTCCGGCTCCGCCTACTCCAATATCTACTTCATCGACACCGCCAAGGACGAGTATCTGCCGGGTTCTCCGATCCGCGTGCAGGCGCCTGAGAACGATTCCGGCCTGCGCCGTGTCCGGGCAGAAGCTGCGGCAAAAGCCAGCCCCGCGGTTGCGCATTACAGTCTGAACGAGCACCCCGGCCAGCTTGTGGCCCTCAATCCCTACAGCGAAGTCGGCCCCGTCGGCGACACGCTTCGATACTACGCCTTTCCCGCCGAGCCGCGTGTCGGCGAGCCCTACACTCTGAAGCTCACCGAAACGCCTGCGCCGGTGCCGGAGATCTGCAGCGGCCTGATCGAGAAGGGCGCCGGTTTCCAGCTCGAGTTCACCGAGAAATCCGGAAAGCCTGCCAATCAGTCCGTCTATTCGGAAGACCGGACGCCGCAGAGCCGCGGCTGCCCGACCGGCTACCGCATTGCCGGTGTCGTAACCTATGACGGCGCGCCGCAGACCATCCACATGGCGCTCGTGATGGTGCTGCGGCTAGGTTTCGAGGGGCTGGACGGCCGCTGGCTCGCCGTTCCCCTGAAGCCCTGACCATGGACGCGCAGCCCCGGCCCTTCCGCCTCCAGAATGCCGGCCAGGGAAGCAAGCTTTCGGTATCGCTCCCCTCCCGCATCACTCGCCTTGTCGCGGGCGCGCTCGCATGGGGCGCCCTCATGGCACTATCGGCGTCGATCTCGCTCTACTTCCGCAACGGTTTCGAGACGCTC
Source organism: Mycoplana rhizolycopersici (assembly GCF_013378445.1). GTDB lineage: Bacteria > Pseudomonadota > Alphaproteobacteria > Rhizobiales > Rhizobiaceae > Mycoplana > Mycoplana rhizolycopersici. The sequence goes on along the minus strand of NZ_JABXYK010000006.1, from coordinate 19,701 downwards.
CATCTGGCGGAACTGGTGACGCTTTTCTTTCTGGGCGGAGCACTGGCCTGGCCGTTCGTTGTGCTCGCAGCAGGTCTCGTCGCAAGAAACGCGGCAGTGGAAACCAGGTTTGCCGCCTGCTTCGTGCTGCTGGCCCTCGGCACGATTGGCGTGACCGCACTGCTCTTTGCGATGGACTACCGCGTCTTCTATTCGGAATGGCACGAGCCGATCCTTTCGAGGATCGGTGTGAAGCAGCTTTTCGGTACGACCGTGTCAGCCTCCTATCAGTTCGCCGTTCTCGGTATGCGGCTTTATCTGCCGGTTGGCCTGCCCATCCTTGCCGGCGCGAGCCTGTGGCTGGCCAAAGCGATGCGTTGAGCTTTTCGGCCATTCTTGGTAGAGGGGCGCCAACGCCCCTTCCAACGAAAGCAGAAAGCCTATGATCCCCCGCTATTCCCGTCCGGAAATGGTCGCCATCTGGTCGCCCGAAACGAAGTTCCGCATCTGGTTCGAGATCGAGGCGCATGCCTGCGATGCGCTGGCTGAACTCGGCGTCATCCCGAAGGAAGCGGCAAAGACGATCTGGGACAAGGGCGGCAAGGCCGTCTTCGACGTGGCCCGCATCGACGAGATCGAGGCCGTCACCAAGCACGATGTCATCGCCTTCCTCACCCATCTGGCGGAGATCGTCGGTCCGGACGCCCGCTTCGTCCACCAGGGCATGACGTCGTCGGACGTGCTCGACACCACCTTGAACATCCAGCTCGTGCGCGCCTCCGACATCCTGCTGGCAGGCCTCGACCGTGTTCTCGCCGCGCTCAAGGCCCGGGCATTCGAACACAAGGACACGGTTCGCATCGGCCGCAGCCACGGCATCCACGCCGAACCGACGACGATGGGCCTTACGCTCGCCCGCTTCTATGCCGAGATGGACCGCAACCGCGCCCGCCTCGTCGCAGCCCGTTCTGAAATCGCAACCGGTGCGATTTCCGGTGCCGTCGGCACCTTCGCCAACATCGACCCGCGCGTCGAGGAGCATGTCTGCGCCGCCCTCGGCCTCGTGCCCGAGCCCGTCTCCACGCAGGTCATCCCGCGCGACCGCCACGCGATGTTCTTCGCAACGCTCGGCGTCATCGCCTCCTCGATCGAAAACGTCGCCATCGAGATCCGCCACATGCAGCGCACGGAGGTTCTGGAAGCCGAGGAGTTCTTCTCGCCCGGCCAGAAGGGCTCGTCCGCCATGCCGCACAAGCGCAACCCCGTGCTGACCGAGAACCTCACAGGTCTCGCCCGCCTCGTTCGCATGTCCGTCGTTCCGGCCATGGAGAACGTCGCCCTTTGGCACGAGCGCGACATCAGCCATTCGAGCGTCGAGCGCGCCATCGGCCCGGACACGACGGTCACCCTCGACTTCGCCTTGAACCGGCTCACCGGCGTCATCGAGAAGCTCGTGGTATATCCCGAGAATATGGAGAAGAATCTCAACAAGTTCCGCGGACTTGTTCACTCGCAGCGCGTGCTTCTCGCGCTTACCCAGGCCGGCGTTTCCCGCGAAGACAGCTACCGCCTCGTCCAGCGCAACGCCATGAAGGTGTGGGAACAGGGCAAGGACTTCCTTGAAGAGCTGCTGGCCGATCAGGAGGTGCGGGCCGCCCTCTCCGAAGAGCAGATCCGCGAAAAGTTCGACCTTGGCTACCACACCAAGCATGTGGATACGATCTTCAAGCGCGTCTTCGGCGAGGCCTGATCCGGCAAGTCCGATTGTATGCATCGCATGAGAAAGGGCGCAGCCATGGCTGCGCCCTTTCTGTCTGGCGTTTCGAAATGCGGTCGACCGTCAGTCTTTCTGGAGCTGGTCGATGGCGACGCCGAGAAGCTCGACCATCTGCAGACGGATATCGTCCTCGCTCTTGGCGACACCGGCCGCATCGAAGTCGGCCTTGACCTTGCGCACGACGTCCTCGTGACCAGCTTCCTCGAAATCGGCCGCCACGACTTCCTTCGCATAGGCCTCGGCATCGCTCTTTCCGAGCAGCTGAGCGGCCCAAAGCCCCAGAAGCTTGTTGCGCCGCGCCTCAGCCCTGAAGCGAAGCTCCTCGTCCTTGGCGAATTTCGCTTCGAAGGCCTTTTCGCGATCTTGCATGGCGGTCATGTCTCGACTCCCGTATATTTGGATCTGTTCCGGTTGGGACTACGATCCATAAATCAAAAGCCTGTCAAAAGTGCAATGTGAAGTTTTCAGGCGCACGATGCCGATTGCGTGAAAGCCCGGAAATAAGGGGATCGATCGACGGACCGATTGTTAAACTGGTACAATTCGTTTATGGACCCGGGAAGAATTGATATATGCGCTACCCAAGGGCGCCAACTACAGAGAAAAATCCATGAACCGTCGCCGCCGTATCTACGAAGGCAAGGCCAAGATTCTCTACGAGGGTCCTGAGCCGGGCACGCTGATCCAGTTCTTCAAGGACGACGCCACCGCCTTCAACAAGAAGAAGCATGACGTCATCGACGGCAAGGGCGTGCTGAACAACCGCATTTCCGAGTATCTTTTCACCCATCTCAACAAGATGGGCATCCCGACCCATTTTATCCGCCGCCTCAACATGCGTGAGCAGCTGATCAAGGAAGTCGAGATCATTCCGCTGGAAGTCGTCGTGCGCAACGTCGCCGCGGGCTCCCTGTCCAAGCGCCTCGGCATCGAGGAAGGCACCGTTCTGCCGCGCTCGATCATCGAGTTCTATTTCAAGGCCGACAACCTCGAGGATCCGCTCGTTTCCGAAGAGCACATCACCGCCTTCGGCTGGGCAAGCCCCCAGGAACTCGACGACATCATGGCGCTCGCCATCCGCGTCAACGACTTCCTCTCCGGCCTCTTCCTCGGCGTCGGCATCCAGCTCGTCGACTTCAAGATCGAATGCGGCCGCCTCTACGAAGGCGACATGATGCGCATCATCATCGCCGACGAGATCTCGCCGGACAGCTGCCGCCTGTGGGACGTCAACACCCAGGAAAAGATGGACAAGGACCGCTTCCGCCGCGATATGGGCGGACTGCTGGAGGCCTACCAGGAAGTGGCGCGCCGTCTCGGCATCATCAACGAGAACGAGCCGATCCGGGGCACTGGCCCGGTTCTGGTAAAGTAATCAAGGGCGGGACTTTTCCCGCCGGGCCCGTGTGGCCATATAGGAAAGCGACTGAAGAGGAACACATGATCAAGGCACGCGTAACGGTGACGCTGAAGAACGGCGTTCTCGACCCGCAGGGCAAGGCGATCGAAGGCGCGCTCAGCAGCCTCGGTTTCGACGGCGTCGGCCACGTCCGTCAGGGCAAGGTCTTCGATCTCGAACTGCAGACCGCCGACAAGGCGAAGGCGGAAGCCGAGCTCAAGGACATGTGCGAGAAGCTTCTGGCAAACACGGTTATCGAGAATTATACTATCGCCCTCGCCTAATGGTTGAAGGAGGCAGCGGTGGCCGAGATCACGAATGAGTTGATGTTTGAGTTGCTGAAGAAGATTCAGGCTGACACCAACAACCTGAAGCAGGGACAGTCCGAAATAAAGGCGGAACTGGGTGCGCTGCGGGGTACGATGATTTCGATGCAGCAAGACATTCACAACATCTACGGCGTGCTCGGCCGCCACGAAACCCGCCTCGACCGTATCGAAAACCGCCTCGAATTGCGCGAGCTTGCCGAGGCCCAGGCAAAGTTTGAGCCACACCCATGAAATCAGCAGTCGTCCAGCTCCCCGGCCTCAACCGTGACCGCGACATGATCGCGGCCCTCACCAAGATCGGCGGCAAGGCGCCCGTCACCGTCTGGCAGACGGAGACCGAGATCCCGGCCGACGTCGACCTGATCGTGATCCCCGGTGGCTTCTCCTACGGCGACTACCTGCGCTGCGGCGCGATTGCCGCGCGCATGCCGGTCATGCAGGCGATCAAGGCGAAGGCAGAGGCCGGCGTGAAGGTGCTGGGCGTCTGCAACGGCTTCCAGATCCTCCTCGAAGCGGGAATGCTGCCGGGCGCGCTCATGCGCAATGCCTCGCTGAAGTTCGTCTGCAAGGAAATCCGGCTCGAAGTGACCAATGCCGAGACGGATTTCACCCGCGCCTATGAGAAGGGCCAGATCCTGCGTTGCCCCGTCGCCCACCACGACGGGAATTTCTTCGCCGATGCGGAGACGGCAGCGAGGATCGAAGGAAACGGCCAGGTGGTGTTCCGCTACGCCGAGGGCACGAACCCGAACGGCTCGCTGAACGACATCGCCGGTGTGATCAACGAGCGGGGCAACGTGCTCGGCATGATGCCGCACCCGGAAAACCTCATCGAGGCGGCCCATGGCGGCTCGGACGGACGCGGCCTTTTCGCTTCCGCGCTCGACGTAATCGCCGCTTAACCATAAGCCTCTATTCAGGGGCGCGTGTTCCCGTCTGAAAGGCCCTTCATGCGCCCTCATGCCCTCTCAAAGGCCGCCTGCGCGGCTGCGCTCGCAGCCGCTGCATCCCTCGCCGCCTGCCAGTCCACGCCGCCGGCGCCGAAGGCAAATACCGCAGCCTTGCCGACGATGGAACGCATCGCCCTGGGGGCCAACGGTTGTTGGTTCAAATCGGGCGACGCAGCCTTCAAGACCTATCGCCTCGCCCCCGAGCTGAACTCCTTCTCGGGTAAGCCGCGCATCCTGGTCGTCCCGCGGCGCTCGCCGGAATCGCGCCCCCTCCTCGTCGTCCAGGCGGAAGGAAACCCGGCACGGCTCAGTGCCTTCGGCCCGCTGATGGACGAACCGGTTTCGGCCCGCATTGCCAGCGACGTCAAGCGCTGGGCCGCTGGCGCAACCGGCTGCAGCTGACACGCTTTCTACAAGTTCATATAATCTCAAGAAAAAATCGCCGTGCCGGAACCTTTCGGCGGTGGCGTCGTTTCTGGCCACCATGACCATACAGATCCTTCATAATCCCCGCTGTTCCACTTCCCGAAACACGCTGGCCAGAATTCGCGACACCGGCGCCGAGCCGGAAATCATCGAATATCTGAAACACCCGCCGACCCGCGAGGAACTTCTGGGCATCCTCGTTTCGATGGGCGCCGAGCCCCGCGATATCCTGCGGACGAAAGAACCGCTGGCCAAACAACTCGCATTGCTTGACCCCGCCCGCACCGATCGAGAAATCATGGATGCCATGCTGGACAATCCGAGCCTGATCGAACGGCCCATCGTCATATCCGCAAAGGGGGCACGGCTGTGCCGTCCCGTGGAGCGGGTCGACGAGATCCTCTGACCTCCTTTGGATCGCAGGTTGTTGGCGGGGGGCATTTTCCTGTCGCGCCGTCCGTGCTCATGCGCTAAAGAGACCGCAAAGCCCCCATTCACGGACAAGACGAGAGACGATGACCATCTCCAACAGCCGCCCGATCACCCCGGAGCTCATTGCCGCCCATGGTCTGAAACCGGATGAATATGAGCGCATTCTGTCGCTGATCGGTCGCGAGCCGACCTTCACCGAGCTTGGTATCTTTTCGGCGATGTGGAACGAGCACTGCTCTTACAAGTCATCCAAGCGCTGGCTGCGCACGCTGCCGACCAAGGGCCCGCGCGTCATCCAGGGTCCCGGCGAAAATGCCGGCGTCGTGGACATCGACGATGGCGACTGCGTCGTCTTCAAGATGGAGAGCCACAACCACCCCTCCTACATCGAGCCCTACCAGGGTGCTGCCACCGGCGTCGGCGGCATCCTGCGCGACGTCTTCACCATGGGCGCACGTCCGGTCGCGGCCATGAACGCGCTGCGCTTCGGCGCGCCGGATCATCCCAAGACCCGCCACCTCGTCTCCGGCGTCGTTGCCGGCGTCGGCGGCTACGGCAATTCCTTCGGCGTGCCGACTGTTGGTGGCGAAGTCGAATTCGACGAGCGCTACAACGGCAACATCCTCGTCAACGCCTTTGCCGCCGGCCTTGCAAAGTCCGACGCGATCTTCCTTTCCGAAGCCAAGGGCGTGGGCCTGCCGGTCGTCTATCTCGGCGCCAAGACCGGCCGCGACGGCGTGGGCGGCGCGACGATGGCATCGGCCGAATTCGACGAATCGATTGAAGAGAAGCGCCCGACCGTGCAGGTCGGCGACCCCTTCACCGAAAAATGCCTGCTGGAAGCCTGCCTCGAACTGATGCAGACCGGTGCCGTCATCGCGATCCAGGACATGGGTGCGGCCGGCCTGACCTGCTCGGCCGTCGAAATGGGCGCAAAGGGCGACCTCGGCATCGAGCTGAACCTCGATCTCGTGCCGGTCCGCGAGGACCACATGACGGCCTATGAGATGATGCTTTCGGAAAGCCAGGAGCGCATGCTCATGGTTCTGGAGCCCGAGAAGGAAGAGGTCGCCAAGGCGATCTTCGTCAAGTGGGGCCTCGACTTCGCCATCGTCGGCTACACCACAGATGACCTGCGTTTCCGCATCCTGCACCAGGGCGAAGAGGTCGCAAACCTGCCGATCAAGCAGCTTGGCGACGAAGCACCGGAATACGACCGCCCCTGGCGCGAGCCGGGCAAGCCGTCCCCCCTGCCCGCGTCCATGGTCGCCGAGCCCAACGATTACGGCCTGGCTCTGCTGAAGCTCGTCGGCTCGCCGAACCAGTCGAGCCGACGCTGGGTCTACGAGCAGTACGACACGCTGATCCAGGGCAACTCGCTGCAGATCCCGGGCGGCGACGCCGGTGTCGTGCGCGTCGAGGGCCATCCGAGCAAGGCGCTCGCCTTCTCCTCCGACGTCACCCCGCGCTACGTCGAGGCCGACCCCTTCGAGGGCGGCAAGCAGGCGGTTGCCGAATGCTGGCGCAACATTACCGCCACCGGCGCCGAGCCGCTGGCGGCCACCGACAACCTGAACTTCGGCAACCCCGAAAAGCCCGACATCATGGGCCAGTTCGTCATGGCCATCAAAGGCATCGGTGAAGCCTGCCGTGCGCTCGATTTCCCGATCGTTTCCGGCAACGTCTCGCTCTACAACGAAACCAACGGCGTGGCGATCCTGCCCACCCCGACCATCGCCGGCGTCGGCCTGCTGCCTGACTGGTCCAAGATGGCCAAGGTCGGCGGCGCCAGGGACGGCGACGAGATCGTGCTGATCGGCATCGACGGCAGCCATCTCGGCCAGTCGGTCTACCTGCGCGACGTTCTCGGCATCGTCGACGGCCCGGCGCCTGAAGTCGACCTCGTGGTGGAACGCCGCAACGGCGATTTCGTCCGCTCGGCGATCCGCAACGGCCAGTTCTCCGCCTGCCACGACATTTCCTCGGGCGGCCTTGCAGTTGCGCTTGCCGAAATGGCGATCGCCTCCGGCAAGGGCATGCAGGTCAACCTGAAGGACTGCAACGGCCCGGCGCATGCCCTGCTGTTCGGCGAAGACCAGGCACGCTACGTCGTCGCCATGCCCGCGGACATGGCGAACTTCCTCTGCGCCAATGCGGAAGGTGCGGGCGTCCCGTTCCGCCGCCTGGGCAAGGTCGGCGGCAGTGAACTCGTCATCGACGATCTTCTGGCGGTGTCGATTGAGCAATTGCGCGACACCCATGAATCGTGGTTCCCTGACTTCATGGATGGCAGCTCCAACGCAGCCGCTGCCGCCAAATAAAACAAAAGGGAGCACGCATTATGCCCATGGCACCAGGTGAAATCGAAGACATGATCAAGGCCGGGATTCCCGGAGCCAAGGTCACGATCCGCGATCTGGCAGGCGATGGGGATCACTATGCCGCAGAGGTCGTCGCGGAAGCCTTCCGCGGCAAGACCCGCGTTCAGCAGCACCAGATGGTCTACAACGCCCTCAAGGGAAACATGGGGGGCGTCCTGCACGCCCTCGCCCTGCAGACGTCCGCGCCGGAGTAGGCGATCCACATGGCCGGTGTCATCGAGGATTTCGTATCCGGTGTCGTCAGCAGTGCCTTGAAGGAAGTGCTGAAGAAAACCGGCGTCAGGAAAACCACCCGGCGCACGCGGCGGCGCGCCGCCAAGCCGAAGCCTGGCGGCCTGATCGCGGACATCGTCGAAGCGGCGCTAAAGCCCCGGTCCACGCCCAGCAAGTCGGCTCGCAGCAAGCCCGCGCGAAAGCAGGTCAGCCGGCGGAGAACGGCGGCTGCCCGCAGCAAGCAGCGCAGCCGGGGCTGATCCCGTCATCATCACAATTGATGAATCAATTCCGTGCGGGTGATGGAAAATCGCCTCGCACATGTTATCTAAGGGCAAACGCGGTCCGGACCTTGAATCCGGGCAGGAAAGGATTCGGACTATGAGTGGCATCCACGATTTCATCGACAACGAAGTCAAGAACAACGACGTCGTGCTCTTCATGAAGGGCACCCCGCAGTTCCCGCAATGCGGTTTCTCCGGTCAGGTCGTGCAGATTCTCGACTATGTCGGCGTCGACTACAAAGGCATCAACGTGCTGGCGGATGCCGATCTGCGCCAGGGCATCAAGGACTATTCCAACTGGCCGACGATTCCGCAGCTCTACGTCAAGGGCGAATTCGTCGGCGGCTGTGATATCGTCCGCGAGATGTTCCAGTCGGGCGAATTGCAAACACATCTTCAGGGACAAGGTATTGCGGTGAAGGGCGCCGCCTGAGCGTCAACCGCATGACATCATCAGACTGTTACAAGGCGCCGTTACCGACGGCGCCTTCTCTCATTTTTGGATTTTCATCATGACAGCAATCTCACCCGAAGCGTCCCAGCGCCTGAACGGCATGGGAAAGGGGGAATTCATCGCGCTGATGGCGATGCTGATGGCGCTGAACGCGCTCGCGATCGACATCATGCTGCCCGGCCTGCAGGAAATCGGCGCGAGCCTCGGCGTTGCCAACGAGAACCATCGCCAGTACGTCATCTCGGCCTATCTCATCGGCTTCGCCTTCGCCCAGCTTCTTTACGGCCCGATTTCGGATCGCTTCGGACGTCGGACGCCGATGTTCGTAGGGTTGGCGATCTACATCGTTTCCGCGCTCGCCGCCGTCGTCGTCCCCTCCTTCGCTGCGCTGCTGGCGCTGCGCTTCGTCCAGGGGATCGGATCGGCCGCCATGCGCGTCATCACGATCTCGATCGTCCGCGACATTTTCGGCGGTCGCGCCATGGCCGAGGTAATGTCGCTGATCATGATGGTCTTCATGGTCGTGCCGGTGCTGGCTCCCGGCACGGGGCAGGTCGTCATGCTGTTCGGCGACTGGCACCTGATCTTCATCTTCATGGGCGTCATTGCGGCCGTCGTGGGCGCGTGGATGTACCTGCGCCTGCCCGAGACGCTGGCGCCGGAAGACGTGCGCCCGTTCACGCCGGCCTCGGTCATCGAAGGCTTCCGCATCGTGCTGACCAATCGCGTGGCACTCTGTTACACGCTTGCCAGCACCTTCATCTTCGGCGCGCTGTTCGGCTTCATCAACTCGGCGCAGCAGATCTATGTCGGCATCTATGAGCTGGGCGTCTGGTTTCCCGTCGCCTTTGCGGGCGTCGCGGCCTTCATGGCGTTCTCCTCCTTCGTCAATGCGAGGCTGGTCGGCCAGTTCGGCATGCGGCGGCTGTCACACGGCGCGCTGCTGGGCTTCCTTGCCATCAACGCGTTGTGGCTGGTCCTGACGCTGACCTGGACAAACCACCTCGTGCCGTTCCCGATCTTCATCACGCTGTTTGCGCTGTCGATGTTCCAGTTCGGCTGGATCGGCTCGAACTTCAATTCGCTGGCGATGGAGCCGCTGGGCCACGTCGCCGGCACCGCCTCCTCCGTCCTCGGCTTCATGGGCACCGCCGGCGGCGCGGTCATCGGCGGCATCATCGGCCAGGCCTACAATGGCACCGCCCTGCCGCTTGTGACGGGCTTCTTTACGCTATCGGTCATCGGCCTGGCATTCGTTCTGATCGCCGAGCATGGCAAGCTGTTCCAGCCGCACAACAAGGCGGCCTGAGGACGGCCGAACTGACAATAGCAAAAGGCCCGGACGATCGCTCGTCCGGGCCTTTTGCGTTAAGCGTGAGGTCGATCAATCGAGAACGAAGACTTCCCGGCGCATCATTTCCCAGCTGTCCTTGTCGGGCGCGATCAGAAGGCCGCCCTCGACATGCCTCGGCAGGTAGCGCGAGCCGTCGAAGCGCGCGGCATAGGCGCCGGCTTCCTGACTGATGAGCGTGCCGCCCAGGTGATCCCAGGGCATCAGCTTGTTGTACATCAGATAATGGACGTGACCTGCGGCAAAGGTACGGTATTCGTGCGCGGCGCAGCGGTAGTTCGAGGCGAATGCCACCTTGGCGAGGTTGGCCATGATCCCGGCGCGCTTGTCCGCCGGCAGGAACCCGGTCGATGCCATGCCGGTCATTTCGGCGAGCGGAACCGCAGCGGCGGCCTTAAGCCGGCTGGCCGGACGATGGCCGCCCGTCTGCCACGCGCCAGCTCCCTTTTCGGCCAGCACGAAGTCGTCGCCCATCGGATCGTAGATGACGCCCGCGATCGTCTCGCCGCCGGAGACGACCGACGCCATGACGCCGAAGAGCGGTACGCCCGCTGCGAAGTTGAAGGTCCCGTCGATCGGGTCCACGACGACGGCAAGATCCGCCTCGGCAAGTTTCCGCAACAGCGAGGGATCGGCCGCCACGCTCTCCTCGCCCACGAACAGCGCTCCCGGCAGCACCGCATCCATGCCGGCCTTGATGAAGCGCTCCGCCGCAACGTCAGCCTCCGTAACAAGATCGATGGCACTCGTCTTTTCGCGTATGTCGTCCTTTCCGAGCGCCCGGAAACGCGGGCGGATCTCGGCTTCCGCTGCCGAACTCAGCAGGAACGCAAGCGCATTGATGTCAAAGTTGATCGTCATTTGAAGTTACCGTTGCAAGGGAGGAAAAATCGAAAAGCTTGGGATCGAGCAGATGCGAGGGGTTCACGTGCGACAGCGCCCGCAGCATGGTGTCCTTGCGCCCCGGCATACGCGCCTCGATGTCGGCCAGCATGGCCTTCATCGCATTGCGCTGCAGCCCGTCCTGGGAGCCGCACAGGTCGCAGGGAATGATCGGAAAGCGCATGGCGGCGGCGAACTTGGCAAGGTCGTCCTCTGCCGCATAGGCAAGCGGACGGAGCACCATCAGGTCGCCGTCGTCGTTGAGAAGCTTCGCTGGCATCGCGGCCAGTCGGCCGCCATGGAAGAAATTCATGAAGAAGGTCTCGAGGATGTCCTCCCGGTGATGGCCGAGCACCAGCGCGTCGCAGCCCTCCTCGCGGGCGATGCGATAGAGATTGCCGCGCCTGAGCCGCGAGCAGAGCGAGCAGTAGGTCGCCCCCTGCGGCACTTTTTCCTTCACGATCGAATAGGTGTCGCGATACTCAATCCGGTGTTCGACCCCGATCGAGGAAAGATAGTCCGGCAGCACGTGCTTTGGAAAATTCGGCTGGCCCTGGTCGAGATTGCAGGCGATCAGCTCCACCGGCAGGAGCCCCCGCCATTTCAGATCCATCAGCAAAGCCAAAAGGCTGTAGCTGTCCTTGCCGCCGGAGACGCCGATTAGCCAGCGCTTCTGCCCCTTCAGCATGTCAAAGTCGTCGATCGCCTGCCGCACCTGCCGCAGGAGCCTTTTGCGCAGCTTGTTGAAGGAGACCGACGAGGGCGCATCGGAAAACAGCGGGTGGCGCGGGCCGCCATCGTCGGCGTCTTCCTCGGTCCTGAGCGCGAGCGTCATCAAAGCTTCCGTCGTTAAGTCGTCCGGGTTGGAATGCCCCGAACGGGCGCGACAATCAAGCGCCAAAAACCGACCAGCCTGTGCGCGCCGCCAGCATCTCCAGCGCGACCGTGCCAAGCGCGGAGTTGCCGACCTCGTTCAATCCCGGCGACCAGACCGCAATGGAGGCCTTGCCGGGCGCGATGGCAAGGATGCCCCCGCCCACACCGCTCTTGCCCGGAAGGCCAACGTGATAGGCGAAATCGCCAGATCCGTCGTAATGGCCGCAGGTCAGCATCAGTGCGTTGATGCGGCGCGCGCGCAGGCGCGAGACTACGCGATAACCGGTCAGCGGATTGCTGCCGCCGGCGGCGAGATAAAGACCGGCGCGCGCAAGCTGCCGGCAGCTCATGGCGATGGCGCACTGGTGGAAATAGACGCCGAGCACATGCTCGACGGGATGGTTCAGCCGGTCGAACGAGCGCATGAAATTCGCAAGCGCGGCGTTACGGTATCCCGTCGCCGCCTCCGACCTGGCCACCTCGTGATCGATGACGATGTCCTCGTCGTCGGCGAGATAGCGCACGAACCGCAGGATCTCGCCGATGGCCTCCTTCGGCGGATGGCCGGCAAGCAGAAGATCGGTGATGGCAAGCGCACCGGCATTGATGAAGGGATTGCGCGGAATGCCCGCCTCACGCTCCAGCTGCACGATCGAATTGAAGGCAGTGCCGGAAGGCTCCCGCCCCACCCGCTTCCAGATCGCGTCGCCGAGCTTGCCGAGCGCGATCGTCAGCGTGAACACCTTCGAGATGCTCTGGATGGAGAAGGAAACGTCCGCGTCGCCCGCAAGATGGACGTCGCCGTCGACCGTCTGCACCGCAATTCCGAACCGGTCCGACCGGACCCTTGCCAGTTGCGGAATGTAATCCGCCACGCGCCCTTCGCCGAAGCGCGGCGACAGCTCGCGATGTATTTCGCCGACGATCGTCTGCAGGTCCGGCATGCGGCAATCCTCCGAATTCAGATTCCGTATGACAAAAAAGCCGCCCGTTTCGGGGCGGCTTTCGCATTCGACAGGCTTTTGGCCGAAATTAGCGCGAATAGAATTCGACGACCAGGTTCGGTTCCATGACGACCGGGTACGGTACGTCAGAGAGGCCCGGAACGCGTGCGAAGGTCGCAACCATCTTGTTGTGGTCGACTTCGATGTAGTCCGGAACGTCACGCTCGGCGAGGCCGACCGATTCCAGAACCGTAACGAGCTGCTTGGACTTCTCGCGGACTTCGATGACATCGCCGGCCTTGCAGCGGTAGGAACCGATGTTGACGCGGACGCCGTTGACCTTGACGTGGCCGTGGTTGACGAACTGGCGGGCAGCGAAGACCGTCGGAACGAACTTGGCGCGGTAGACGATCGCGTCCAGACGCGACTCGAGCAGGCCGATCAGGTTCTCGCCGGTGTCGCCCTTGCGGCGGTTGGCTTCCTCGTAGGTGGCGCGGAACTGCTTTTCGCGCAGGTCGCCGTAGTAGCCCTTCAGCTTCTGCTTGGCGCGCAGCTGCACGCCGAAGTCGGAAAGCTTGGACTTGCGGCGCTGGCCGTGCTGGCCCGGGCCGTATTCGCGGCGGTTGACCGGGGACTTCGGACGACCCCAGATATTTTCGCCCATACGGCGGTCAATTTTGTACTTGGATGAAGCGCGCTTGCTCATCGCATTTCCTTTCATAGTGTTACACCGGATCGTTACCAATCCGGATCAAGGAAACACGCCCTCCTCTGAATGCCGTTTTCGGCTTTCTGACAGGTTCCTCACGATACGCGACCGGAAAAACCACGGGACATGTCAAATGAAACACCGGGCATCGCTGCCCGGCGTTGGGCGGGTCTGTAGGACGTTTTCACAAGAATGTCAACGCATCTTGCGGACCGAAACCCCCGCCCCTATCTGCCGGCTCACGCAGCACCGGGCCCCTCTGACGTGTGAAGCCGGATGACCCGTGATGTCGGAGCTGCAAACATCAACATATCCGGCGTAGGAAACCCTTTCATGGATTTTCTTATGCACGACTTCCAGGGGACCGCCGTTTGGATGTGGCTCTCCTTCCTGGCGATTGTCCTTGCCCTCCTCGCTCTCGATCTCGGGGTTCTCCACAAGGAAAACAAGGAGATCGGCATACGTGAGAGCCTTCTTCTCTCCGCCTTCTACATCGCGCTCGGCCTCGCCTTCGGCGGTTTCGTCTGGCTCCAATCCGGCCAGCAGGCCGGCATCGAGTATCTGACCGGCTTCGTGGTCGAAAAGAGCCTCGCGATGGACAACATCTTCGTCATCGCGATGATCTTCGGCTATTTCGCCATTCCGAGGCACTACCAGCACCGCGTGCTGCTCTACGGCATCCTCGGCGTCATCGTGCTGCGCGGCATCATGATCGGAGCGGGTGCGGCCGTCGTCGAGAACTACGGCTGGGTGCTTTACCTTTTCGCCGCCTTCCTCGTCTTCACCGGCATCAAGATGCTCTTCTCGTCCGAGGAGGCCTATGACGTCGCCAACAACCCGCTGCTGAAGTTGCTGCGCCGCCGCCTTCCCGTTACCGACCGGCTGCACGGCGATCGCTTCCTCGTCCGCCAGGTCGACGAGAAAACAGGCCGTCTGCGCACCTTCGTCACACCGCTCCTGCTGGCATTGGTGCTGGTCGAGTTCGCCGACCTCGTTTTCGCCGTCGATTCGATCCCGGCAATCTTCGCAATCACCACCGATCCGTTCATCGTCTATACGTCGAATATCTTCGCGATCCTCGGACTGCGTGCGCTCTACTTCGCGCTCTCCGCCCTGATCCACCGCTTCGCCTATCTGAAATATGCGCTGGCGACCGTACTGATCTTCATCGGCTCGAAGATCTTCGTCGCCGACATGCTGGGTCTTGCGAAGATCCCGCCGATGATCTCCCTTGGGGTCACCGTCGCGATCCTTGCCGCCGGCATCGTCGGCTCGCTTTGGGCCACCCGCAACGAGGAGGCAAAGCCGCTGACGGAAGACGCCTAAACCCTACTCGGCGGCGTCGCGGGAATCGGCGCCGGGGTCCGACGCGTTCGGATCGCCCGGCGCCGTTTCGCAGGCGAGATCCGGGAAGGCGACGATGCGGTGCCCCGCGATATCGCTGTGGACGACGACGAGCCCCTGCTCCTCGAAATAGCCGAGCAGCCGGCGCGCGCGACGGGCCGAATGCGTGCCGTAAGCGCGCGCGATCATCGCATCCGACGGGCAGGCAAGCCCGCGTACCGCCGATTGCGCGACCAGCAGGAATACGCCCTGCAGGTCCTCGCTCACCTGGCGGGAGAGGTCGAGCGCGGTCTGCCAGACCTCGGTGGCCGCCGTCTCGGCATCGACGCCGGAGCGGGCCACCGCCATCTTGCGACGGAATGCAGGAAGCGACAACGGCGCGCCAGGCACGCGACGAATGCGGCAGCGCACGAGGAAGTCCTGGAACAGTTCGGCATCCGCCCGGAAGGCAGCTCCCGGATTGTCGAGGATCTCGGCCAGCACATGATCGAGCATCGCCTCGCGCTCTTCGGCAGGCATTTCGGGGACCGCGGGCCGGGCGGTCTCGACCGCGACGGGTTCGGGCCGCGCGCGTGACAATTCGGCGAGGATGTCGGTCGTCGGCCGCGGCTGCGGCGGGGCGCGGCGCAAGATCGGACGCGTGAATTCCTCCGGATCCGGCGTGAAGATCAGGTCGGCGACATCCTCCGGCGCTTCCGGCAGCGGCATCAGTTTCGGGCTGGTCGAGCGGGCCGAGGTCTCGACCGCACCGATCGTCACTGCAAGCGGCCGGCGCGACAGGGCCGGGCCGAGTGCGACGAAGGAGCCGCGCTTCAGGTCGCGGAACATCTCCGCCTGCCGGCGGTCCATGCCCAGCAGGTCGGCCGCGCGTGCCATGTCGATGTCAAGAAAGGTGCGCCCCATCAGGAAGTTGGAGGCTTCGGCGGCGACATTCTTGGCGAGCTTCGCAAGGCGCTGGGTGGCGATCACGCCGGCAAGGCCTCGCTTTCGCCCGCGGCACATCAGGTTGGTCATGGCGCCGAGCGAAAGCTTGCGCGCCTCCTCGCCGACGTCGCCGGCAACCGAGGGCGCGAACATCTGCGCCTCGTCGACCACGACGAGCACGGGATACCAGTAGTCGCGGTCGGCGTCGAACATAGCGTTGAGGAAGATGCCGGCGGTGCGCATCTGCTGCTCCACCTCCAGCCCCTCCAGCGACAGGACGCAGGAGACGCGGTGCTGGCGGATACGGGTGGCGATGCCGACCAGTTCGGCATCGGTGCGCTCGCCCTCTACGACGATGTGGCCGAACTTGTCGGCCAGCGTGACGAAATCACCCTCGGGATCGATGATGCACTGCTGCACCCACGGCGCCGACTGCTCCAGCAGTCGCCGCAACAGGTGCGACTTGCCCGAGCCGGAATTGCCCTGGACGAGAAGACGGGTCGCAAGCAACTCCTCGATATCGAGCGCGGCCGGCGCGCCGCCCTGCGCCGTTCCCATGTCGATGCCGACCTTCATGCGACCCTCGTGCCCAACCAAACGATTCGTCCGGCGCGCGTGGCCGGGAAAAACGGCGAAGACCTAGCATGAAAGACTGCGCCTGCGGGGACCCCAAAATACAAAACCCACAGGAAGGTTTGGCCAGCGGCGCGAAACTACACCCGCAGCCCGAAGCCCTGCATCAGCCGCCGCGTCGAAAAATCGGGATTGCCGGAGGTGAACACGGCAACATCCTCGCCGGGCGCAATGGCTTCGAGCGCCGGCACCAGCCGCCGCGCCTGGCGGGCGATCGCCTCGGCGGGATCCAGCCAGTCCACCGGCCACGGCGCCAGCCTGCGAAAAAGGTTGGCCATGAACGGATAATGCGTGCAGGCAAGCACGACGATGTCGGTCTTGCGGCCGTCCTGCTCGATAAAGCACTGCGCGATCTCGGAAAGGACCGCCTCGTCCGAAAGCGTTTCGCCGCGAATATAGGCTTCGGCCATGCGCGCGAGGTTCTCCGAGCCCACCAGCCGCACATGACACTGGCTGGCGAAGGACTGGATCAGGTCGCGCGTATAGGCGCGCCTGACCGTCCCGGGGGTCGCAAGCACGGAAACGAGGCCAGAGCGGGTGCGTTCAGCCGCCGGCTTGATCGCAGGCACCGTGCCGACGAAGCGCATCTGCGGAAAGGCCGCGCGCAGATCCGCGCCGGCCAGCGTGAAGGCGGTGTTGCAGGCGATGATGCAGACTTCCGGGTCGTGCTGCGCAAGAAGCTTGTCGAACAGCGAGACGACCCGCTTCTTCAGCGCCTCCTCCTCCCAGCCGCCATAGGGAAAACCGGCGTCGTCGGCGACATAGGTGAAGTGGCGCTCCGGCATCATCACGCGCGCCTCGCGCAGCACCGTCAGCCCGCCGATGCCGCTGTCGAAGACCAGTATGGGCTTGGGGCTATTCGTCGTCACGCGCGGCCTTCGGCCTTCTGTTGCGGGTGCGGTTTGGCGATGGGGTGCCGCGCGGGGCGTCCCGTGTGAAACGATCGAGACAGGAGATGATGCCGCGCAAGACCTGGATTTCCGAACCGGTGAAAGAGGGACGGGTAAGAGCGGAACGCAGGTTTTCTATCAATTTCGGCTTTTTGGCGGCGGGGCGGAAGTAGCCGCGCGCATCCAGCGCCTCCTCCACATGGTCGAACAGGCCCTGCAGTTCGTCCTTCTGCGCCGGCCGTTGCGGCAGGGCGGAAAAGGCGGTTTCCTCGAGCGAGCCCATACCCGTCTTCATCCATTCGTAGCTCATCAGGAGCACGGCCTGCGCCAGATTGAGCGAGGCGAAGGCGGGATTGACGGGAAAGGTGACGAGTTCGTCGGCAAGCGCGATTTCCTCGTTGGTCAGCCCGGTGCGTTCGCGTCCGAACAGAATGCCGGTCGCCTCCCCGGCCCGGAACCGCGTCCTCAGCGTCTCGGCAGCCACCACCGGCGAGCGCACTTCCTTGTAGCCGTAGCGGTCGCGTGCCGTCGTCGCATAGACGAAGTTGAGGTCGGCGACCGCCGCCTCCAGCGAGGAAAACACCTTCGTCGCCGCGATCACATGGTCGGCCTTGCTCGCCGCCGAGATCGCCTTCTCGCTGGGCCAGCCGTCGCGCGGATTGACGAGCCGCAGTTCGGCAAGGCCGAAATTGGCCATGGCGCGCGCCACCATGCCGATGTTTTCGCCGAGTTGCGGGTGGACCAGGATGATCGCCGGTCCCTCCGCAATCAGTTGCCGCTCGCTGTTCGTACCCGCCATGCCGTCTTCAATCCTTCGTGCCGGTTTAAGGCCTCACTGGCACAAATGGCGCGAAATGAGAAGGTGTGCAGTGCAACGGCATCGCTGCCACCTTCCTCGCAGAAGCCTACTGACCATCCTGCGTTGCGCCGTTCGGGCCGGCACCTTCCTCACCGCCGCCATCCTGCGGCATGGAGGCCCCTTCGGTGCTGATCTCCTGCATCTCCGCCTTCAGCGAGCCCGGATCGCCATCCTGCGGACGAAGAATATCGTCGATCACCGCGCGGCCGTCTTCATCGATGACGTTGAAATCGACTTCCGACGGCTTCCAGTCCGGTTCACGTTCGCCGAAGCAGTAGGTGTTGTCGAACGTCGTCTTGACCACGGTCATGCCGTTGACGGGCGGCTGCGCCTCGATCTTCAGATCCTTGAAGGAGCAGCCGTCCTGCCCCATCGCGATGACGTCGTAGTCGAACGGCGAGCCGCTGTCCTCGAAGACCGGGTATTTGGCGGCGTCCCGATATTTCGTAACAAAATCCTTGCTGTAAAGCCGCGAAAGGAAGGTGTCGTCGAAGTAATCGACATAATCAGGCGGCGTCGCGTTGTCGTCGGCCACGTCGGCCCAGTTTTTCGTCGCCACGTCCATGATTTCGCGCACCGGCGCGGTTGCGTCGGCCGCGACGGCCAACGACGGCAGGGCGAAAAGGGCGGCAGCAAGGCTCATTCGTATCATGGTCGTCTCCCGAGCAGGTCGGCTATCGGGCCGGTAGGCCCTATCGTGTTCGTCACGCGCCAAGCCTAACAGCGTCAATTGGGACAAATTCCGGCAACGCGAATCAATTCGCGACGCAGCCGGCATGAGGCGGCGCGGACCATAGTCGAAGCCATGGCGAAATGGAAAATAATCCCTGCGCGGGCCGCGCTGCCTTTGCCTTGCGCACGCGCGATGCTATAGGCGCACACGATCCGTCCTTTCACGAAACGGGGCAGTCCGCCCCCATCAGGCAGCGAGGAATTTCATGGCTAAGATCAAGGTCGCAAATCCGGTCGTCGAGCTCGACGGCGACGAGATGACCCGCATCATCTGGCAGTTCATCAAGGAAAAGCTGATCCACCCCTACCTCGACATCGACCTGAAGTATTACGACCTCAGCGTCGAGAACCGGGATGCGACGGACGATCAGATAACCGTCGACGCTGCCAACGCCATCAAGCAGTACGGCGTCGGCGTCAAGTGCGCGACGATCACCCCGGACGAAGGCCGCGTCGAGGAGTTCAAGCTGAAGAAGATGTGGAAGTCGCCGAACGGCACGATCCGCAACATCCTCGGCGGCGTCATCTTCCGCGAGCCGATCATCTGCAAGAACGTTCCGCGCCTCGTGCCCGGCTGGACCAAGCCGATCATCGTCGGCCGCCACGCCTTCGGCGACCAGTACCGCGCCACCGACTTCAAGTTCCCCGGCAAGGGCAAGCTTACGATGAAGTTCGTCGGCGAGGACGGCAAGGAAATCGAATACGACGTCTTCGACGCGCCGTCTGCCGGTGTCGCCATGGGCATGTACAACCTCGACGATTCGATCACCGAATTCGCCCGCGCCTCGTTCAACTACGGCCTGCAACGCAAGGTGCCGGTCTATCTCTCGACCAAGAACACCATCCTCAAGGTCTATGACGGCCGCTTCAAGGACATCTTCCAGGAGGTCTTCGACGCCGAGTTCGCCGAAAAGTTCAAGGAAGCGAAGATCT